>NZ_JBVHRG010000008.1:0-229545 GCF_055567015.1 Sphaerisporangium cinnabarinum | reverse complement strand
CCGATGGCTCGAGCACTACAACATGAACCGACCCCACCTTGGCATCGGCGGCATTCGCCCCATCGACCGCGTCAACAACGCAGCGGGTCAGTACAGCTAGGGGAGCCCGTCCCGCTGCCCGGTGCGGCAGCGGGACGGGTCAGTCGCGGTCGTTCGGCATGAGGGCCCACAGGACCAGGTACGCGATGACCTGGGGGCCCGGGAGCAGGATCGAGACCGCGGCGACGATGCGCACGACGGTCGGGTCCCAGCCGAACCGGCGGGCGATCCCGGCGCACACGCCCGCGATCATCCGGCCGTGGCGCGGACGGGACAGCGTCGGGCGGTACGGGGCTGCGGAGGCGTCTGAGGTGCTCATACCTCGACGGTAGGCGCGGCCCGACCTCGCGGGTATCCGGTGGTCCCCCGACCCGACCCTGATCCTCGGGGCGGCGACCCCGAGGGTCGGGGGCTCAGCGGGCGAGGGCGGCCTGGAACGCCGCGAGCGCGCGCGGCGTCGCGAGGGCGAACGTCACCGCCGCGACGCCTGGCCCGGTCCGCGAGGCGTCCGGGTCCCGGCCCGCCGTCGGTCCCGAGGTCTCGTCGAACGGGTCGGGTGCGGACCAGCCGCGGACGGCGTCCACCGCCACGCGCGCGACCTCGTCGACGTCCCAGCCGTACGCGCCCGCGCTGATCGCGGGGAAGGCGACGGTCGAGGCGTCGAGGTCGTCCGCGACGTCGAGCGAGCGGGCGAAGCACGACGCGAGGAGCGCGGGGTCCGTCTCGCCGCGGTAGCGGTTCGGCCCGACGGTGTGCACGACCCAGCGGGCGGGGAGGTCGTAGGCGTCGGTGGCGACGGCGTCGCCCACGGGCAGGCCGTCGGGGAGGGTCGTGCGCCGGAGCCGGCGACACTCCTCCAGGAGCCGCGGCCCGGCCGCGGCGTGGATCGCGCCGTCCACCCCGCCGCCGCCCAGGAGCGACGAGTTCGCGGCGTTGACGATCGCGTCGACGTCGAGCGTCGTGATGTCGGCGAGGCGTGCGTCGAGGTCCATCTCCCCATCGTGCCGGGGGCCAGGGTCAGTCGCGCGAGACCACGACGCTCGAGCTGTGCCCGCCGAACCCGAACGCGTCGACGAGCGCGTGGCGGGCCGACGTCGTGGCCGCCTCCCGGACGACGTCGAGGTCGATCGCGGGGTCGAGGGTGTCGACGTTGAGCGTGGGCGGGACGCGCCCGTCGCGCAGGGCGAGGAGCGCGACGAGGACGCCCAGCGCGCCCGACGCGCCGAGGAGGTGGCCCGTCGCGCCCTTCGTGCTCGTGACGGGCGGCGGCATCCCGAGTGCCGCGCGCAGCGCGTCCGCCTCGTTGACGTCCCCGACGGGGGTCGCCGTCGCGTGCGCGTGGACGAGCCCCACGTCCTCGGGGGCGAGGCCCGCCGACCGCAGCGCCATCGTGATGGTGCGGGCCTGGTTCTCGGGGTCGCCGCCGACGATGTCGTACGCGTCCGACGTCAGCGCCGCACCCGAGACGACGCCGTGCACGACCGCCCCGCGGGCCCGGGCGTGGTCCTCGCGCTCGAGCACGAGGAGCGTCGAGCCCTCACCCATGACGAAGCCGTCCCGATCCACGTCGAACGGCCGGGACGCGCGCTCCGGCTCGTCGTTGCGCGTCGACATGGCGCGGGCCGCGGCGAAGGCCGCGAGCGAGAACGGCTGGACGCCCGCCTCGACGCCCCCGCACACGACGACGTCCGCCGAGCCGGCGAGGATCATCTCGCGACCCATCGTGATCGCCTCCGAGCCCGCCGCGCACGCGCTGATCGGGGCGCGCGCACCGGCCTTGGCGCCGAGGTCGATCGACAGCCACGCGGCCGGCCCGTTGGCCATGAGCATCGTGACGGTGTGCGGGGAGACGCGCCGGTGGCCCTGCTCGTGCAGGACGCGCGACTGGTCGAGCGTCGTCGCGATCCCGCCGTTCGCGGAGCCGACGACGACGGCGAGGCGCGTCGGGTCGACGTCGGGCGACCCGGCGGACGCCCACGCCTCCCGGCCCGCGACGAGCGTGAGCTGCTCCGCCCGGTCGGTACGACGTCGCTCCCGGACGGAGAGCCCCTCGGCGAAGGCGTCGTCGACGCGCGCGGCGATGCGCACGGGCAGGTCGGCCGCCCACTCGTCGTCGATCGCCCGCACGCCCGGCTCCCCGCGCAGCAGCGCGTCCCACGTCTCGGGGGCGGAGCGCCCGACCGGGGTCACCGCCCCGTACCCGCTGACGACGACTCGTGTCATGGTGTGCCCCTTGCAGCCGAGTCGCCGAGAACGGCGACGGGTGTGGTCGATGGGTCTTATTCCAAGTCATCGCAGCGGCCTTTGTCGCCCTCGCAGCTGTGACGGTGCGCACGCCGGTCGCGTACGGTCGGCACAGCGGCCACCGTCGGGGAGGCCGGGTGACGAGGGCGGGGGAGCGGCGGTGCGGCGAGCGAGAGCGCGAGGGCCTGCTGCCCGACGGCGCGCGCACCGGGCCGTGGTGGCGGTCGCCGTGGGCGTCGTCGCGCTCGGGACCGGGTCGTGCACCGCCCCCGCGACCCCGGCGCCCGCGGCCTCTGGGCAGGCGGAGACGCCCGCCCTGCCGCCCACCGACGGCGTGCTCGACTACCAGCTCGGCGTCGCGTACGACGAGGTCGACGCGGGGGACGGGCCCGTGCGGCCGGACGTCGTCGTGCGGGACGCGACCGCCGAGCCCCTGCCCGGCGCGTACTCGGTCTGCTACGTCAACGGGTTCCAGACCCAGCCGGGAGAGACCGACCGGTGGCTCGACGACCACGAGGAGCTGCTGCTGCACGACGCGGACGGGACGCTCGTCGTCGACCCCGACTGGCCCGACGAGCACGTCCTCGACCCGTCCACCCCCGAGCAGCGCGAGGGCATCCTCGCGATCCTCGGGCCCGTCGTCACGGGCTGCGCCGACGCCGGCTTCGACGCCGTCGAGCTCGACAACCTCGACACCTGGACGCGGTTCGACGCCATCGACGCGGACGGCGCCCACGCCCTCGCCCGCGCGTACGTCGACCTCGCGCACGACGCCGGGCTCGCCGTCGCGCAGAAGAACGCGGCGGAGATCGCGTCCGTCGCGCACGACGACCTCGGCTTCGACCTCGCCGTCACCGAGGAGTGCGCCGTCTTCGACGAGTGCGCCGCGTACACCGACGTCTACGGCGACCACGTGCTCCAGGTCGAGTACCCCGACGCGCTCGCCGACGCGGGCCTGACCTTCGACGACGTCTGCGCCCGTGACGACCGCGCCCCGCTCACCGTGCTGCGCGACCGCGACCTCGTCGGCCCGGACGACCCGGGCTACGTCTACGCGTCGTGCTGACCGCGGTGTCGAGGAGTGGCGGCCGGCAGCGCCGGCTGCAGGCGGCCGCGTGCCGTAGCGGGGGCCCCGGCACTCCGGTGCACTGTCCGTCGTGAGCGCACAGACTCCTGCCGGGGCGGCTCTCCGGGCACTCGTCCCGGAGCTGATGGCCGGGTACGACGACGTCGTGTGGCAGCTCGACGACGACGTGTCCGACGCCCTCAGCGTCGTGGTGAGCCTGGTCGATCCTCTGACGTGTGCGACGGCGCCGACCTCGGCGAGAGCTACGCGACTTCCCCAGGCTCTAGCCTGCCCCTCCGTCTGCTCGCCGAGGCCCGTACCGGCGATCGAGCCGTCACCAGCCGTCGGGCGCGAGGAGCTTGCGGATGCGCTTCTCGCTCACCGGGCCGTCGGTGCCGAGCTGCTGCGCGAACAGCGACACGCGCAGCTCCTCGATGAGCCACCGGACCTCGGCCAGGTCGGCGGCGCGGACCGGGTCGGCCGGGCCCTGCGCGGAGGCGGCGCGGGCGCGCTGGTACGCGTCCTCGACGTCGTGCACGCGCCACGCGAGCTCGGCGTCGCGGTTCGGGTTCGACTGCGCCTTCTCCAGCCGGTACGACGCCGCCCGCAGGTAGCGCGTGAGGTGCGGCAGGCGCCGCGGCGGGGTCTGCGAGACGAAGCCGTCGTGGATCAGGCCCGCCGCCTGGTCGCGCAGGTCCGTGAGCGTGTTGAGCAGCGCGAGGCTGTTCGACGCGCGGATCTCCGCGTCGAGGTTCCGTGACGCGGTGAGGGCGGCGACCACGTGCCCGACCACCTGGTGCACGTGCTCCTCCAGGTGCGCGCGGACGAACGTGCGCGCGGCCGCGTAGGCCTGGGCGTCGCGGATCGTCGCGGCGTCCGGCTGCGCGCCGTAGGGCCCGCTGCCTCCGCTCGTCAGCGCGATCACCGCGGCGAGCTGCAGGTCCGCGACGAGCGCGTCCGTGTTCCGGTACGGGCCGGCGGCCAACGTGAGGGACTGCGTCCCGTTCCACCGGCTCGTGATGCGCCCCGTCTGGAGCGCCGTCTCGGCCAGCAGCAGCCGCCGCACGCCCCGCGCGTGCTCGCGTGCCTGAGCGGTCGCGTCGGCCAGCACGCGCAGCGCGACGACCGGCTTCCCCTTCGCGTCCTGCTCCTCGACGACCGCCGGGTACCCGCGCACCACGACCCCACCCCCGAGGTCGGTCGACACCGTCGCGGGCAGCTCGCCGTTCGGCAGCCCGTCGGGCCACGTGGTGAGCCCGCTCTGCTCGGTGACGAGCACGCTCGTGGTCGGGCTCGCAGCGCGCTCTCCATGTCGCTCCGGCGAGCCGGTGGCCGGGGCCGACCACCCGCCGTCGGGCGCCGTGGTCCGTCCCTCGGCCCCGGGTGAGCCGGACGCGGAGGTGGCGTCGGATGCGGAGGGTAGCCCGGGCATCGACACCCCCTCCGCCGCCGAACCCGACCCCGCGAGCTCCGATCCGGACGCTGCGGCAGCCTCGCGCAGCGCCGCACCCACCGCGCCCTTGACCGCCGCGCGGACCGCGGCCTGGTTCTGGGCGGCGAGACGGCGCTGGAGCGCGAGGAGGTCCTTGGACTCGTCGAGCACGACGGAGCCGCCGCGGCCTCGGGTGTCCTCGACCCGGAACGTCATGCGCAGGTGCGCGGGCAGGCGTGCCTCCTGCTCGGGGCCCCACGCGTCGTCGGGGATGACGACGTCGCGCAGCGCCCGCACGGCGCGCGTGAACGCGACGTGGAACGGCTCGGCCATGTCGCCCGCGCGGGCCATGTCCTCCCAGGCGGGCGTGTGCTCGCGGAGCCAGGCGACGACGTCGCGCGCGACGTCCGGCGCCGGCACGAGCTGGACGCGGACCGGCTTGGGCAGGGAGCGGATCGTCGCGGTGGCGAGCTCGTCGAGGAGTCCGGGCACCATCCAGTCGAACCCGTCGGGGACGACGCGGTTGAGCACGGAGATCGGGACGTGCACGGTCACGCCGTCGGCCTCGGTCCCGGGCTGGAACTGGTAGGTGAGCGGGAGCGTGAGCTCGCCCTGGGGCCAGGTCTCCGGGAACTGCGACGTGTCGACCTGCTCGGCGTCGGGCACGAGCTGTTCGAGCGTGAAGGTGAGCAGGTCGGGGTCGCGGCGCTGCGCCGTCTTCCACCAGCGGTCGAAGTGCGCGGCGGAGACGACGTCGTCGGGCACGCGGTCGTCGTAGAAGTCGAACAGCACGTCGTCGTCGACGACGAGCCCGCGCTGGCGCGAGCGCGCCTCCAGCTCCTCCGCCTCGGCGAGCAGCTTCCGGTTGTCGTGGAAGAACCGGTGGTGCGTCGTCCACTCGCCCTGCACGAGCGCGTGCCGCACGAACATCTCGCGCGCGGCCTCGGGGTCGACCTTCGCGTACAGGACCTTGCGGTCCGCGACGATCGGCACGCCGTACAGCAGCACCTTCTCGGTGGCGATCGCCGCGCCGCGCTTGGTCGACCAGTGCGGCTCGGAGTACGTGCGCCGCGCGAGGTCGCCGGCGAGGTCCTCGGCCCACTCGGGCTGGATCCGGGCGACGTCGCGCGCCCACAGCCGCGACGTCTCGACGAGCTCGCCCGCCATGATCCACGCCGGCGGCTTCTTGCTGAGCGGCGAGCCGGGGAAGATCGCGAACCGCGCGCCGCGCGCGCCGGTGTACTCGTTGCGGGCCTGCTTCTGCGCGCGCCGCAGCGCCTTGGCGCGGGCCTCGCCCTTGAGGTGCGCGACCGACGACGCCTTCACCTCGCCCGTGTCCTGCATCCCGATCTGGGACAGCAGGCCGGACAGCAGCGCCTTGTGGATCGTGTCGCCGTCCCAGGCGCGCTTGTAGGCCTGGGCGTCGGGGGTTGCGTCCGCGGTGGGGACGGCGTCGGTGCTCGGAGCTGCCGCGCCGTCGCCATGGTCGTCCGGCCGGGAGTTCACGAGCGCGGCTTGACGCTCTCTCGCATCCGACGCCGCCCCCACCGCTCGGCCTGCACGTCGCCGCGCGTCGTCACCGGCCGCGCCGCGTGCGCGCGGCTTGTACGACATGTCGATGCCGAGGGGCTTGGACATCTCGCGGAGCTGGGCGACGACGTCCTGCCACTCGCGGATGCGCAGGAAGTTGAGGTACTCGGCCTTGCACAGGCGGCGGAAGGCCGACGACGAGAGCTCGTGCTGCTGCTCGCGGACGTACTCCCAGACGTTGAGGTAGGTGAGGAAGTCGGAGTGCGGGTCGGTGAAGCGCGCGTGCGCCTGGTCGGCCTGGGCGCGGACCTCGGCGGGGCGCTCGCGCGGGTCCTGGATCGACATGACGGCGGCGATGATCGCGACCTCGCGCGCGACGCCGAGCCTCGAGCCCTCCCAGATCATGCGGGCGAGGCGCGGGTCCATGGGGAGCTGCGCGAGCACGCGCCCGACCTCGGTGAGGCGGGTGACGCCGTCGGACGTGGCGAGGGCACCGAGCTCGGTGAGGAGCTGGACGCCGTCGCGCACGGCGCGGGTGTCCGGGGGCTCGACGAACGGGAAGCGCGCGACCTCGTCGGGGGTCTCGACGACGCCGACGGAGATCATCTGGAGCAGCACCGACGCGAGGGAGGTGCGCAGGATCTCCGGCTCGGTGAACTCGGGCCGGGAGAGGAAGTCGTCCTCGGAGTAGAGGCGCACCGCGATGCCGTCGGCGACACGGCCGGAGCGGCCGGAGCGCTGGTTCGCGCTCGCCTGCGAGACGGGCTCGATGGGCAGGCGCTGGACCTTCGTCGCCTTGGAGTAGCGCGAGATGCGGGCCGTGCCGGGGTCGACGACGTAGTGGATGCCCGGCACCGTGAGCGACGTCTCGGCGACGTTCGTCGCGAGCACGATGCGCCGCGAGGAGTGCGCCTGGAACACGCGGTGCTGCTCGGCGGACGACAGCCGCGCGTACAGCGGCAGGATCTCGACGCGCTGCGGGTGCTTCGGGTCGGTGACGCGGTCCTTGAGGTGCCCGGTGAGCGCGTCGGCGGCGTCGTGGATCTCGCGCTCGCCGGAGAGGAACACGAGGATGTCGCCCGGCCCCTCGCGCATGAGCTCGTCGCACGCGTCGACGATGCCGGTCACGAGGTCCTTCTCCTCGGCGCCGGCGCGAGCCTTCGCCTTCCCGGAGCCGGAGCCGGGGTCGACGTCGGGGGACAGCGGCCGGTACCGGATCTCGACCGGGTAGGTGCGGCCGGACACCTCGACGACGGGCGCGGCGTCGGGCAGCGCGTCGACCACGTACTCCGGCGCGCCGCCGAGCTGGGCGAGGTGCGCGGGGGAGAAGTGCTGCGCGAAGCGCGCGGAGTCGATCGTCGCCGACGTGATGATCAGCGTGAGGTCGGGGCGGCGCGGCAGGAGCCGCGCGAGGTAGCCGAGCAGGAAGTCGATGTTGAGCGACCGCTCGTGCGCCTCGTCGACGATGATCGTGTCGTAGGCGAGGAGCTCCGGGTCGCGCTGGATCTGCGCGAGCAGGATGCCGTCCGTCATGACCTTGACGAGCGTGTCCTCGCTGGAGGTGTCGGTGAAGCGCACCTGGTATCCGACGACGCCCCCCAGCTCCGTGCCGAGCTCCTCCGCGATGCGCTCGGCGACCGTGCGCGCGGCGATGCGGCGGGGCTGCGTGTGCCCGACCTGACCCGTGCGGCCACGGCCGAGCTCGAGCGCGATCTTGGGGAGCTGCGTCGTCTTCCCGGAGCCCGTCTCGCCCGCGACGATGACGACCTGGTGGTCCCGGATCGCGGCGGCGATGTCCGCGCGTCGGGCGCTGACCGGGAGCTGCTCGGGGTACGTGATGGGCGGGACCGTCACGCTCTCGCGCGCCTGCGCGGCCCGCTCGAGCTGCGCCCGGCTCACCTGCCGCGGGCCCGACGTCGTCCGCTCGCCGCGCCCGCGCCGCGTCGGCGACGTGGTCGTCGAGGTGCCCGACGCCGCGCGCTCGCCCCGGCCGCGACCGCGGCGGTTCCCGCGGCGTCGGCGGCCCTCGCGCGGGGTGCCCTCGGCGGCGCCGTCCCGCTGGGGAGGGCGCGCGTCAGGCTGGTTCGCTGCGGGCTCGGTACTCACGACGGTCCATTCTCTCAACCTCTCGCAACTCCATTGCTCTCGAGGAGGAGCCGACCCTGGCGGACCGTGCTGTCACTTTGCTAGCGTCGTGCGTGGGAGGTGGTCCAGGTGGCGACGCTGACGATCCGAGGGCTCGACGACGACGTGCGCGAACGACTGCGGGTGCGGGCGGCGGAGCACGGGCGGTCCATGGAGGCGGAGGTGCGCGAGATCCTCACGTCCGCGGTGACGGCGCCGAGCGGGCTGGAACGGGGGCTGGGCACCTTCATCCACAGGTCGTTCGCGGACGCCGGGCTGGCGGTCGGGCTCGACCTTCCCGCGCGCTCGGAGCACGGCCGGGTCGTCGACCTCTCCGACGAACCGGGCACGCCGGACCGGGAGACCGCGGACACGTGATCGTCCTCGACACGAACGTGCTGTCCGAGGTGATCCGCCCGGTGCCCGAGGCTCGCGTGCTCCGCTGGCTCGACGCGCAGGCTCCGGAGGTGCTGTCGATCACCGCGGTCACCGTCGGCGAGATCGTCCACGGGGTGGCGCGGCTGCCCGAAGGGCAGCGCCGCGACCGCCTCGCCGCGCTCGTCGAGGAGCACGTCACCACGACCTTCTCGGGCCGGGTGCTCCCGTACGACGCCGACGCCGCGCGCGTCGGGGGCACGCTCCTCGCGCTCCGCGAGCGAGCGGGCCGGCCGATGAGCCTGGCCGACGCGCAGATCGCCGCGATCAGCCGTGTGCACGACGCGACGCTCGCGACGCGCAACGTCCGCGACTTCGCCGGTACCGGCGTGGCCGTCGTCGACCCCTGGGACCCGGCTCTGTCCTGACCGTCGCCCTCGACCGGCGCCGAGCACGGGATCAGCGACGGTATTCGTCGAGAAGAGGTCGCCAGCCCCGTGCTCGACGGCGACCGGGTGGGGGCGGGGTGGGTCACGGCGGGGTTGCGCGGGCGTAGCGGGTCGCCAGGGTGCGCACGTGGTCGACGAGAGCCTGCGGTTCTGTCACGTGGAAGTCGAGGCCCAGCATCCCGACCCACACCGCGACGACCTCGACGCTGTCGCCGCCGGTGACGAGGACGCAGCGGTCGTCGGCGAGCGGCTCGACCGTGCCGACCGTCGGGTTGATGCGCCGCAGCACCTCGTCGGCGGGCGCGTCCACGACGATCCGGGCGTGCACGGCCCAACCCGCGCGCGCGACCTCCCGGACGACGAGCTCGGTCAGGTCTCCGGGGAAGTCCACCGGCGCGAACCGCCGCCCGCCCGGCACGCGCAGCACGAGCCAGTCGACACGGTACGGAGCCCACGCGCCCGTCGTCGGGTCGCGGGCCACGAGGAACCAGCGGCGCTGCCACGCGACGAGGCGGTACGGCTCCAGCTCGAGCGGCTCGTCGCGGTAGAAGCAGCGCAGGCCCTGGTGGTCGCGCACGGCGTCCGCCAGGGCGGTCAGGGTGTCCGGGTCGACGACCGGGTCCTCGACGTTCGAGTCCGTGTTCGCGGGGCCGGCGGCGCTCGCGGACCGCAGCGCGGCGAGCCGACGGCGCAGGCGGTCCGGCATGACCTGCTCCAGCTTCGCGAGCGCGGAGGCCCCGGACTCCTCGAAGCCGGCGGTGCCGGTCGCGGCCCGCAGCCCGACGGCGACCGCGACGGCCTCGGGGTCGTCGAGCAGGAGCGGGGGGAGCCGGGCCCCGGCGCCGAGCCGGTAGCGGCCGCCCGGGCCGCGCACGGCGTCGACGGGGTAGCCGAGCTCGCGCAGCCGGGCGACGTCGTTGCGGACCGTGCGGTCGCTGACGTCCAGGCGTTCGGCGAGCTCGGCGCCCGACCAGTCGGGGCGCGACTGAAGAAGGCCGAGCATCGCGAGCATACGGGCCGAGGTGGAGGCCACGGGTCCCTCCTGGGGTCGCCGGACGACGGGAGAACTCCTCCGAGCACGGTCAGAATAACGGAAGGAAGTGTTCCTGAACCCTCCCTAGAGTCGACACCAGAGCAGGGCACGAGGCCCCGCCCGACCGAGGAGACCACCATGACCGCGTCGCACCTCTCCCCGTCCCTCGAGCACCGCCCGTTCTCCGTCGCCGTCCCGCAGGCCGACCTCGACGACCTCCGGTCCCGGCTCGAGCGGACCCGGTTCGCGCCCGCCGCTCCCGGCGACTCCTGGGACTACGGGACGCCCGAGTCCTACCTGCGCGACATGGTCGGGCGCTGGACCGCGTTCGACTGGAGGGCCGTCGAGGACCGGGTCAACGCGTACCCGGGCTTCCGCACCCAGATCGACGGCCAGCCGATCCACTACCTCCACGTGCGCTCGCGGCACGACGACGCGACGCCGCTGCTGCTCGCGCACACCTACCCGGGCTCGTTCCTCGACTTCCTCGACATGATCGACCCGCTCGTCGACCCCGTCGCGCACGGCGGCCGACCCGAGGACGCGTTCCACCTCGTGATCCCGTCCATGCCGGGCTTCGGCTTCTCCACCCCGGTCGTCGGGGACACGGACTGGACGATGGCGCGCGTCGCCCGCGCCTACGACGTGCTCATGCGCGACCTCGGCTACGCCTCCTACGGGATCCACGGGAGCGACGGCGGCGCGATGGTCGGCCGCGAGCTCGCGGTCCTCGACCCCGAGGGCTTCCTCGGCGCCCACGTGCTCCAGCTCTTCTCCTTCCCGTCCGGCGCTCCCGGCGAGATGGACGGCTTCGGAGAGAAGGAGCTCGCCGCGCTCGGGCACCTCCAGTGGTTCCAGTCCGTGGGCGCGTACAACACGATGAACGCGTCGCGGCCGCAGACGATGGCCGCGGGCCTCGCCGACTCGCCCGTCGCCGTCCTCGCCTACCACGAGCTGTTCGAGAGCTTCGGCAACGGGACGAGCCTCGTGAGCGCCGACCAGGTGCTCGCCCAGGCGACGCTCTACTGGCTGACCAACTCCTACCCGACCGCCGTGCGCTACCACTACGCGGAGCAGCGCTCCGGTGCGGAGCCGGTCGTGAGCCAGGGCCGGATCGGCGTCGCCGTCTTCGCCGACGACTTCCAGACGATCCGCGCGTTCGCCGAGCGCGACAACGCCCGGATCGAGCACTGGTCCGAGCACCCGCGCGGTGGTCACTACGCGGCGCTCGAGGTGCCGCTCGACGTCGTCGCCGACCTCCGGGTCTTCTTCGCCTGACGCCCGCGACCGTCGAGAACGGGGTACCGAGCGCTCGACCACGACGTCGCCGTCGTCATCGGCCGGATGACGACGGCGACGTCGTGCTCGGCGCAGAATGGGGCGGTGTTCTCCCGACCCGTGACCCGCCTCGACCTCGTCCCGCGTCGCGTCCGCGTCCACGCCGTCCGGGAGGCGTCCGGCGCGCTGCGCCGCATCACGTTCCGCGACGCCGTCCCGGCCACGCCCGACGACGGACGGCCGAGCGAGGCCTCGCTCGCGACGTTGCGCGTCCCGGGCCCCGACGACCACGTCAAGGTGTTCCTCCCGGACCCGGCCACCGGCGTCCTGCACGCCCCGACGCTCACGGACGACGGCGCCCTCCAGCGCCCGACGGGCGTCGTCTCGATCTCCCGCGAGCTGACCGTCCGGGCGACGCGGACCGTCGACGGGGCCGCCGAGGTCGACGTCGACTGGGTGCTCCACGGCGGTACCGACCCGGGCGCGCCGCCCACCGGCGAGGGCGGGCCGGCGTCGGCCTGGGCGGCACGGGCGACGGTGGGCGGCGAGGTCGTGCTCGCCGGCCCGACGACGAGCCGCGCCGTGCCGGACGGCGTCGGGCGGCTCCTGCTCGTCGGGGACGAGACGGGCCTGCCGGCGCTCGCGCGCTGGGTGGAGGCGGTCGGGGCCGACGTGCCGGTGACCGCGATCGTGGAGATCGGCGACGACGTCGACGAGGCGTTCGTCGAGGACGAGCTCGGGCGCGCGACGACCGAGCTCCTCTACCGCACCGACGGGCCGGGGCAGCTCGCCGAGGCCGTCCGCGCGCTCGGCCCGCTCGACGCCGACGAGTACGTGTTCGCCGCGGGCGAGGCGACCGACCTCGTCGCGGTCCGCCGCGCGCTGCGCGGCTCCGGGGCGCGGCCCGACCAGCTCGCCGTCCACGGCTACTGGCGCCGCGGCGTCGTCAACCTCGACCCCGAGGCACCCCTGGACCCGACCGACCCCGACTGACCCCAAGCCCCTCGGGTCGGGTCGTGCGGGTCAGGATGTCTGGCCAGCACGTGCAGCGGAAGGCTCTCGGGTGTCCCGAGATCTTCGGCGGACGTCTGCGGGCGGCGTAACGGGCTGCAAGCGGGCCGACGGCGCGCCACAGTGGGCGCATGACCCGACTCCTCGTGCTCGGCGGCTCCGACTTCGTGGGGCGCGCCGTCGTCGACGACGCCCTCGCCCGCGGCTGGGACGTCACCGTCCTCAACCGCGGCACCACGCCCGTGCCCGACGGCGTCCGGCAGCTCGTGGGCGACCGCACCCGGCCCGACGGCCTGGACGCGTTGCTCGCGGACGACGTCCCGCAGAAGTGGGACGTCGTCGTCGACACGTGGTCCTGGGCGCCGACGGCGGCGCGCGACGCGGCCCGGCTCCTCGCCGGCCGGGTGCCCGGTGACGACCGGTACGTCTACGTGTCGTCGCGCTCGGTGTACCCGTTCCCGCGGCCGCGCGGAGCCGACGAGACGTCGGAGCTCGTCGACGGCGACCCGGACGACACGACGTCCGACGACTACGCGCGCGCCAAGCGCGGCGCCGAGATCGCCGTGACCGACGCGCTCGGCGACCGGGCGATCCTGCTGCGCGCGGGCCTGATCCTCGGGCCGCGCGAGAACGTGGGCCGCCTGCCGTGGTGGCTGCGGCGCGTCGCCCGTGGCGGCCCGGTGCTCGCCCCTGGGCCCGCCGACCTGCCGCTGCAGTACGTCGACGCGCGCGACCTCGCCGCGTTCGCGCTCGACGCGGCGCTCGCGGGCGCCTCCGGGCCGGTCGACGTCGTCAGCGCGCCCGGGCACACGACCATGGGCGAGCTGCTCGCGGCGTGCGTCGACGCGACCGCCGCCGACGCGGCGGCGGCAGGCGACCCGCCCGCCGAGCTCGTGTGGGTCGACCCGGAGGTCGTCCTCGAGGCCGGGATCGAGCCGTGGACCCAGCTCCCGATCTGGCTGCCGCCGGGCGAGCTGCACGACGCGCTGCACGGTTCCGACACGTCGCGCGCGGCGGCGCTCGGCCTGCGCCCGCGCGACGTGCGCGAGACGGTGCGCGACACCTGGGCGTGGCTCCGCGCCCTCGACGCCGCGGGAGAGGCGACGCCGCAGCGCACGGACCGCCCCGCCGTCGGGCTCCCGCCGGACCTCGAGGCCGCCGCGCTGCGCGCCGCCGGCCGCGGCTGAGGCGCCGACGCGCCGACCCGCCGACGTCGAGCACGAGCCTCCCCTCAGCCGAACACGACGTTGCTGTCGTTCTCGCCCCGATGGCGACAGCAACATCGTGTTCGGCGAGGGGCTGGGCCGCGCAGCGGTCGGGCCGGTGGGGGTCAGCTCTCCGCGAGGAGCTCGCGGACGCGCGGGATCACCTGGGTGCCGTAGAGCTCGATGCTGCGCAGCATCGTCGAGTGGGGGAGCGTGCCGGTCGAGTACTTGAGGTCGAACCGGCCCGCGCCGAGGAGGCGGACGGTGCGGGCGATCTTGCGGGCCACGGTCTCGGGCGAGCCGACGTAGAGCGAGCCGTCGCGCACGTCGTGGGCGAACCGTCCGCGGTGGTAGGCGGGCCAGCCGCGCTCGCGCCCGATGCGGTTGTTCATCGCCGCGAAGTGCTCGTAGACCTCCTCCTGGGCCTGCTCGTCGGTCGCGGCGACGTGGCCCGGCGAGTGCACGCCGATCGGCAGCACGGGCGTGCCGAGCTCGTCCACCGCGCGGTGGTAGAGGTCCACGTAGGGACGGAACCGCTCGGGCTCGCCGCCGATGATCGCGAGCATGAGGCCCAGCCCGTGCCGCGCGGTCCGCACGACCGACTCGGGCGAGCCGCCGACCCCGACCCACGTGCGCAGGCGCCCGCTCTCGGTCTTGGGCCAGACCTCCTGGTCGGCGAGCCCGGCGCGCGTCGTGCCCGACCAGGTGACCGGGCCCTCGTCGAGCAGGTGGACGAACAGGTCGAGCTTCTCCTCGAACAGCACCCCGTAGTCGGCGAGGTCGTAGCCGAACAGCGGGAACGACTCGATGAACGACCCGCGCCCGAGGATGACCTCCGCACGCCCGCCGGACAGCGCGTCGAGCGTCGAGAACCGCTCGAAGACGCGCACCGGGTCGTCGGAGCTGAGCACGGTCACCGCGGAGCCGAGGCGGATCCGCGACGTCCGCGTCGCGATCCCGGCGAGCACCACCTCGGGAGCGCTGATGGCGAAGTCCGCGCGGTGGTGCTCCCCGACGCCGAAGAAGTCGACGCCGACCTGGTCCGCGAGCTCCGCCTCCTCGACGACGTCGCGGATCGTGCGCGCCCCGCTGAGCAGCACGCCGTCCGGCCCGGCGGTCACGTCGCCGAAGGTGTCGAGCCCGAGCTCGACCGTCGCGGGGTCCGGTGCGGCTGTCGCGCGCTCGGCGGGGATCGGGGAGGTCGTCTCGTCGGTCATGATCTGCTCCTGCGGTCGGGCGACCGTCGGGGGACCGGTGCTCTCACCGGCGGCGCGGTCGTGCGCCGTCTCAACCGTGCCCGGCCCGCGGATCTTCCGCGACCCGTGCGCGAGCGGCCCCGGCGGGGACGACGACGGCCGCCGCCCCGGGTGGGACGACGGCCGTCGGTGCCGCGCCGGCGGACCGGCGGGACGTCAGTACGTCGCGACGTCGCCGCTCGCGACGAGCGCCGCGATGGCAGCGACGTAGATGATGACGCCGATCACCCAGAGCACGGTGAAGACGATGCTGAGGATGAGGCCCCACTTGGCGAGCTGGTTGTCGAAGCCCGCCTCCTTGCTCTTCTTGCGCGCGATCGCGCTGACGACGATGCCCGCGACCGCGAAGACGAACGCGAGGACGAAGCCGACGATGCCGAGGGTCTTGCCCGGGTCCTCGATCGGGGCCGAGTAGCCGGCGGGGGCCTGCGGAGCGGCGGGGTACTGCTGGGCCATGGTTCTTCTGCTTTCTGGTGGGGCCGACGTGGTCGAGTCCGGACGGGGCGCGGACGGGGTGCCGTCCGCGCGACTGCGGGGCTCATTGTGGGGCATCGCGCATGTGCCTGAACAGGGGGAGTTCTCCCCGGCTGCCGTGAAAGAGAGGCATACCGGACACAGCGGACGGATCAACCCGCCGTCGGGTCGCTCGGGGCGTAGAGGCGCAGCGCACCGCGTCGCATGGTGAGACGCACCGTGACCGGCCCGTCGGGTGCGACGTCGTCGAGGGAGAGCGTCTCGCCGTCGTGCGCGAGCACCACGGGCGGCGACCCGGGGTGCCCGTGCTCGGTGTCGGGATCGCGGCGCGTCGTGACGGCCTCACCGTCGGGGCCCACGACCGCGCCGCGCGCGGGGAAGCGGAGCTCGAGCGCCGGGACCGACGTCGCGTCCACCACGAGGTGCCCGCGCACCCCGGGCACGCGCCGCGCGACGCGCGTCCCCGCGTCGCCCGCGGCGACCTCGAGGAACGTGCGCAGCCGGCTCGCGCGCCGCTCGGCCCGGGCCGTGCGGACGTCGAGCACGCCGTCGTCGAGGCGGTGCCGCTCGACCGGCGCGAGGCTCTGCGGGTAGTAGCGGTTCACGCCGGCGAACAGCGACCAGTACTCGCCCTCGTGCCCGTCGACGGTCATGCGCACGCGGTGCGCGCGCCGCAGCACGCGTGCCGCTGCGAGGACGGCGGCCGGCCACTTGCCCAGCCGGTGCTCGTGCTTCTCGCGCTCGGTGACGAGCTCCGGGTAGACGCCGGCCGAGAACGTGTTGAGCACCGTGCGGGGCGGCCTCTCGACCCCGTCGACCTCGAGGTCCGCGACGTCGATCGTCACGCCCGAACCGGTGCGGACCGCCTCGATCGTCGCGCGCATCGACGTGAGGTCGGCCGCGCGCGCGAAGTGGTTGAGGGTGCCGCCGGGGAGCACGGCGAGCGGGAGGTCGTGCGCGCGCGCCGCCGCGGCCGCGGTCGACACCGTGCCGTCGCCGCCGCTGATGCCGAACGCGCGGGCGCCCTGCGCGGCGGCGTCGTCGTACAGGCGACGGAGGTCGTCGCCCTCGGTGAGGACGTGGACGTCGGCGCGCGAGAGCCCGTCGCGGACCGCCGCGAGCGGGTCCTCCTTGATCAGCCGGCCGGAGCCCGCCGCCGGGTTGACGACGACGAAGAGGCCGGCGCCGTCGTCGAGCGCGGGGACGTCCGCGCGGGGGCCGGCCGGGACGTCGGGGCGCTGCTCGGCGCGCCCGGGGACGAGCACGCGCCCGGCGAGCGCCACTCCGACGCCCAGCGCCGCGCCCGCGGCGACGTCCGAGAACCAGTGCGAGCCCGTGTGCAGGCGCGAGTACAGGACGAGCCCGGCGAGCGGCGTGAGCGCCAGCCCGACCGTCGGCCACTCGATCGCGACGCCCGTGACGAACGCGGCGGCCGACGCCGAGTGACCCGAGGGGAACGAGGGCGACGTCGGCGGGTCCGCCACGCGACGCCACAGCGGGAGGCCGTCGAGCGACGGGCGGACGCCCCCGAACACGGTCTTGCCGACGACGTTCGCGAGGACGCTCGACACGAGCAGCGAGCCGTAGCCGCGCAGGGCGGCGTCGCGCCCGCGCCGCCCGGTGGCGGCGATCCCGACGGCGGCCCCGGCCCACAGCACGCTGTGGTCGGCCCACGTCGAGAGCCGCGAGAGCGCGGTGTCGGCGGCGGGCCCCAGCGCGCGGCGGTTCGTCCAGCGGTTCACCGCGCGGTCGAGGCGGGCGACGCCGGGGAGCGCCTCGTGCGGCTTGACGATCCCGGTGACACGAGGCATCTCGCCATCGTAGGAAGGGCGGTCGGGGACCGCGCGGCGACGGCGCCCCGCGACCCCCTGAGATCGGCCCGTGAGCCGCGACGGCGGCCCTCCGAGGGTCGATCCCGACCGCGCGGGTCGACCTCGTGATCGGGACTCAGGCCCCCGCGCGGCTCGTCTCGCCGCGCAGCGCGTCGATGTGCGCCTGCAGGCGCTCCAGCGCGACGGCCACGCCCTCGCCCGCGTCGTGCGCGAGGTCCGTCACGTGGCGGAGCTGGGCGGACGCCGCGTCGAGCGCGACCTGGGCGTCGGCGAGCGCGACGGCCGCGCGACCGTCGGCCGCCTCGTCGTCGTCGGTCGCGCGCTCGAGCGCGGAGCGGGCCTCGTCCGTCGCCGCCTGGACCGACTCCACGGCGTCGAGCACGTCGTTGCGGAGCACGGGGTGCAGGGCGGGGAGCTGGGCGTGCACGCGGTCGAGGTCGTTCCCGATGGTCTCCGTCTGGACCTGCGCGTCGGCGATGAGCTGCTGGACCTCGGCGGCGCTCGCCGTCGAGCACATCGGCAGCATCATGGACAGCGCGAGCAGGCTCGCCGCGGCGAACCGGGCAGACGTACGCGTGCGCTGCGGCGTCGTGGGCTCGCTCGTCCTCGCTGACATGGCCACAAGTCTCCCGGGCGAACCTGAGAAGCACCAGGGAATCGAGGGCGAATTCATGGAGATTTCGCACACAGCGCACGCAGGAGACGTGGTCCGGCGGTCCGGGCCGGGTCCGGGCCGCCGGACGCGGCCTCTCAGACGCGCGCGAGCCGACGGCGTCGGGCCGCCGCGACCCGCGTCCCGACGAGCCCGTGCCGCGGGCTGAACAGGTAGGCGAGCGCGAACGCCACGCCCAGCGCGACGACGACCGTCCCGCCCGACGCCGTGTCGAGGTAGTAGCTGACGTAGATGCCCACGACCCCGCACACCGCCGCGACGAGCGGCGAGATCCACAGCATCCGCGAGAAGCGGTCGGTGAGGAGGTACGCCGTCGCGCCGGGCGTGATGAGCAGCGCGACCACGAGGACCACGCCGACGGCCTGGAGCGCGACGACGACCGTCAGCGCGAGCAGGCCGAGCAGCAGAGCGCCGAGCCGTCGGGGCGAGAGGCCGATCGCGTGCGCGTGCGTGGGGTCGAACGCGTAGAGCGTGAGGTCGCGCCGCTTGAGCACGACGACCGCGAGCGTCACCGCACCCAGCGCCAGCACCTGGAGCAGGTCCGCGCGCGACACCCCGAGCAGGTTGCCGAAGAGGATGTGGTTGAGGTCCGTCTGGCTCGGCGTCACGGAGATGAGGACGAGCCCGAGCGCGAACAGCGTCGTGAACACGACCCCGATCGCGGCGTCCTCCTTGACGCGCGACGTGTCGCGCACCGCGCCGATGAGCAGCACGGCGAGCAGCCCGAAGACGAGCGCGCCGAGCGCGAACGGCGCCCCCACCACGTACGCGAGCACGACGCCCGGCAGCACGGCGTGCGAGACGGCGTCGCCCATGAGGGACCAGCCCACGAGCACGAGCCAGCACGACAGCACGCCGCACACGATCCCGGCGGTCACCGTGACGGCGAGCGCGGTGCGCAGGAACTCGAACGACAGGGGCTCCAGGAGGGTGGCGAGGAGGTCGGTCACGGGGCCACCTCCACGCCGAACGCGAGCGCGAGGTTCTCGGGCCGCAGGACCTCCGCGGGCGTCGAGTGCAGGAGGACGCGGCGGTGGAGCAGCACCGCCTCGTCGGCGAGCTCGGGCAGCGCGTGCAGGTCGTGCGTCGAGACGAGGACGGTCGCCCCGCCGGCCGCGAGCTCGCGCAGCAGCGCGGTGATCGTCGCCTCCGTGCGCTTGTCCACGCCGGCGAACGGCTCGTCGAGCAGGAGGATCGTCGCACCCTGCGCGAGCCCCCGGGCGACGAACGCGCGCTTGCGCTGCCCGCCCGAGAGCGCGCCGATCTGCCGGTCGGCCAGGTCGGTGAGCTCGACCCGCTCCAGCGCGTGCGCGACGGCGTCGCGGTCGGCGGGCCGCGTGCGCCGCGTGAAGCCCTGGTAGCCGTAGCGGCCCGTCATGACGACGTCGCGCACGCTCAGCGGGAACGCCCAGTCGACGTCCTCGCTCTGCGGCACGTACCCCACCGCCTGGGCGCGCCGGGCGCGCGCGGGGGGTGCGCCGTCGACCAGGACGGTGCCGCGGTCCGGCCGGACCATGCCCATCACCGCCTTGAACAGCGTCGACTTGCCCGAGCCGTTCATGCCGACGAGCCCGCACACCGTCCCCGGCCCGTGCGAGGACCCCAGGGCGAGGGTCGCGCCGTCGAGCGCGAGGACGTCGCCGTAGTGGACGGTGAGGGCGCGCACGTCGATCGCGGGCGTGCCCGACGGCGTCCGGCCGCCCGCGCTCACGCGTCACCGTCCGCGCTGGTGCCGGTCAGGCCCGCGACGATCGTCTCGGTGTCGTGCCGCAGGAGGTCGAGGTAGGTCGGCACCGGGCCGTCGGGCGCGGAGAGGGAGTCGACGTAGAGCGTCCCGCCGAACGCGGCACCGGACTCGCGCGCGACCTGCCGCATCGCGTCGTCGGAGACGGTGGACTCGCAGAACACGGCCGGGACGTCGTGCTGCTCGACGAACTCGATGGCGCCGACGACCGACTGCGGCGTCGCCTGCTGCTCGGCGTTGACCGCCCACAGGTACTTCTCGGACATCCCGGCGTCGCGCGCGAGGTACGGGAACGCGCCCTCGCACGTGACGAGCGCGCGGTGGCCCTCGGGCAGCGCGTCGAGCGCCGTCGTGAGCTCGTCGTGCACGGCGGCGAGCTCGGCCGAGTAGGCCGCGGCGTTCGCCGCGTAGTCGTCGGCGTGGGCCGGGTCGAGCTCCGCGAACGCGTCGGCCATGTTCTGCACGTAGACCTGCGCGTTCACGGGCGACATCCAGGCGTGCGGGTTCTCCTTGCCCCGGTACTCCTCGGCGGTGTCGTCGCCGAGCGCGATGGGCTCGATGCCCTCGCTGACGACGACGTGCGGCACGTCCAGCCCGTCGACGAACCGCCCGAACCACGCCTCGAGCCCCATGCCGTTGTCGAGGATCAGGTCGGCGTCCGCGGCCCTGCGGACGTCGCCGGGCGTCGGCTCGTAGCCGTGGATCTCCGCCCCGACCTTGGTGATCGACTCGACGCGCAGGTGGTCGCCCGCCACGTTCTCCGCCATGTCGGCGAGCACGGTGAACGTCGTGAGCACGACGGGCCGGCCGTCGTCTGGCGCGGTCGCCCCCGCGTCCGTGGCGCTCGAGCAGCCGCTCAGCGTCGCAGCGGCGAGCACCGCGACGGCTGCGGCAGCACGGGATACGGACATCCGCGTCAAAAAGTTCGGCATACCGAAAAATCTAGTCGGCACGCCGGCCGCACGCAACGCCGCTTCCCCCCGGTCCGCCGAGGTAGAGCCCAGGTGCCGCGAGGTAGAGCCCAGGTCCCGCGAGGTAGAGCCCTGGTTCAGCGAGGGAAGTGACCAGGGCTCTACCTCGGCAGACCAGAGCTCTACCTCGGCGCGGTCGGGGCGGTCGGGGAGGTCGGGCGGGTCGGCGTGGCCCGGGCGCCCAGGCGGCGGCTGACCTCGGCGGCGGCGTGCCCGACGGCGGCGGCGAGCTCCGCGCGGCGGGCGGGCGGGGCGTCGTCGGACCAGAAGGTGAGGGCGATGCCGGCGACGGGGAGGCCGGTGTGGTCGACGGCCGCGTGCGCGACGGACGCGAGGCCCGGGGTGACCTCGCCGTCCTCCTCGGCCCAGCCGCGCCGTCGGACGCCGCGCAGCACCTCGCGCAGGGCGCCGAGGGACTGCGGCCCGACGCCGGTGCGGTCGGCGAACGCCGCGGCGCCGGGGAAGAGGGCGCGGACCTGCGCCGCGGGGAGCCCGGCGAGGACGGCACGCCCGCTCGCGGTGAGGTGCGCGGGGAGGCGGACGTCGACGTCGGTCACGAGCGTGGGGCGGCGCGGCGCGCGCTGCTCGACGAGGTAGAGGACCTCGCGCCCGTTCAGCACGGCGAGGTGCGCGCTCTCGCCCGTCGACTCGACGAGGCGCGCGACGACGGGCCGGGCGAGCCGCGCGAGCGGCGCCTGCCGCGCGTAGGCCGACCCGAGGGCGAGCGAGGCCGTCCCGAGCCCGTACCGGTGCTCCTCGGGCAGGTGCGTCACGAAGCCCTCGTCGACGAGGACGGACAGCAGGTGGTAGACGGTCGAGCGCGGCAGCCCGAGTCCCTGCGCGACGGCGGCCGCGGGCGACGGGCCCGCCTGCGCGGCGAGGAACGTGAGCACGCGCACGGCCTGGCGCGCGGCGGGGACGTCGCTCGGCATGGAGGCCACGGTAGGCCCGTGGCACGATCGAGGCGTGACGACGACGCCCGACGACCAGCGCCTGCGCGACCTCGCGCGCCTGCGGCGCGTGCGCGACCGGATCGACCGCGAGTACGCGCAGCCGCTCGACGTCACGGCGCTCGCGTCCGGCGTGCACGTGTCCGCCGGGCACCTGAGCCGCGAGTTCAAGGCCGCCTACGGGGAGTCGGTGTACGCGTACCTCATGACGCGGCGCATCGAGCGCGCCAAGGCGCTGCTGCGCCGCGGGGACCTGAGCGTCACGGACGTGTGCTTCGCGGTGGGGTGCTCGTCCCTGGGGACGTTCAGCACGCGCTTCACCGAGCTCGTCGGCGTGCCGCCGAGCGTGTACCGACGGCGTGCGGCCGAGTCCGACGCCGGGTCCCCGGCTGCCGCGGAGTCGCGGGCGGCCGCGGTGGCGGGCACCGCGCGCGGCGCTGCGCCGGGCACATCGCCGGGCGCTTCGCCGGAGACCACGACGGGCACCGACGCGGGCGCCGTCCCCGGCACGGAGCGGCTGGACGGGATGCCGGCGTGCGTCGCGCGGCGGGTCACGCGACCGGTCAGGAATCGAGAAGCGCAGGCCGGACGACGGTCCTAGCGTCGTTCTCATGAACCTCACCATCAACTCCAGCTTCCTGCCCCAGACCGACCCCGACGCGTCGCTCGCGTTCTACCGCGACGTGCTCGGCTTCGAGGTCCGCAACGACGTCGGCTACGAGGGGATGCGGTGGATCACCGTGGGCCCGGCCGACCAGCCGGACACCGCGATCGTGCTGCACCCGCCGGCCGCGACGCCGGGCCTCAACGACGACGACAAGCGCGCCCTCCTGGACATCGTGGCCAAGGGCGCGTACTTCGGCGTCAACCTCGCGACGCCCGACGTCGACGAGACGTTCGCCCGGATCGAGGCCGCGGGGGCGGAGGTCGTGCAGGAGCCGATCGACCAGCCCTACGGCGTGCGCGACTGCGCGTTCCGCGACCCGGCGGGCAACGAGATCCGCATCCAGCAGCGCTCCTGACCTCCGCACGCCGCGGGCCCGCCCTGACCGCCCGGTGTCGCGCCGCCGTCGTGCACGACGCGATGAGTCCCGACCGCGCGGCCGGTCCTCACCCCCGGGACGTCCACGCACCGCACCCATCCACGCGCCGACCGTCCGGCTCTCCGGCAGACTCTCCCCGGGCTGCCGGGAGCGGGCGGTCGGCGCCGTCGACCGGTCGCCCGACCGCGCGACGAGGCTCGACGACGAGGAGACACGCATGAGCACGGCCACGACGACGGGAACGTCGACCTCGGAGCGCCAGGACCCCGACGCGCACGACGTCATCCGGGTCCAGGGGGCGCGGGCGAACAACCTCCAGGACGTGAGCGTCGAGATCCCCAAGCGGCGCCTCACGGTGTTCACGGGCGTCTCCGGGTCGGGCAAGAGCTCGCTCGTGTTCGACACCGTCGCGGCCGAGTCGCAGCGCCTCATCAACGAGACGTACCCGGCGTTCCTCCAGGGCTTCATGCCCACGCTGGACCGCCCCGACGTCGACGTCCTCGAGGGGCTCACGACGGCGATCGTCGTGGACCAGGAGCGCCTGGGCGCCAACCCGCGGTCCACGGTGGGCACGGTGACCGACGCGAACGCCATCCTGCGGGTGCTGTTCAGCCGGTTCGGCGAGCCGCAGGTGGGGCCGCCCACGGCGTTCTCCTTCAACATCCCCGCGCGCAAGGCGAGCGGCATCATGACGTCGGCCACCGGGGAGAAGACGATCGTCCGCAACGCGATCTACCACGGCGGCATGTGCCCGCGGTGCGAGGGACGCGGCGCGGTCTCGGACCTCGACCTCACCGAGATCTTCGACGACTCGAAGTCCCTGCTCGACGGCGCGATCAAGGTCCCGGGGTACACGGCCGACGGGTGGATGGTGCGCGGGTTCGCCGAGTCGGGGTTCTTCCCGGCCGATCGGCCGATCCGGGAGTTCACGGAGCAGCAGCTCGAGGACTTCCTCTACAAGGAGCCCACCAAGATCAAGGCGATGGGGATCAACGTCACCTACGAGGGGCTCATCCCCAAGATCCAGAAGTCGATGTTCTCCAAGGACGTCGACTCGCTCCAGCCGCACGTCCGTGCGTTCGTCGAGCGTGCGGCGACGTTCGCACCGTGCCCCGAGTGCGGCGGCACGCGCCTGTCGGAGTCGGCGCGCTCCTCGAAGATCCGCGGCGTCAACATCGCCGACCTGTGCGCGATGCAGATCACCGACCTCGCCGCGTGGATCCGCGACCTCGACGACCCGCACATGGCGCCCGTCGTCAACGCCCTCGGCGAGAACCTCGCGTCGTTCGTCGAGCTCGGGCTGGGCTACCTCAGCCTCGACCGGCCGTCGGGCACGCTGTCGGGCGGCGAGTCGCAGCGGATCAAGATGCTGCGCCACCTCGGGTCGTCGCTCACCGACGTCACGTACGTGTTCGACGAGCCGACCATCGGCCTGCACCCGCACGACATCGACCGCATGAACGGCCTCCTGCTCCAGCTGCGCGACAAGGGCAACACCGTCCTCGTCGTCGAGCACAAGCCGGAGACGATCGTCGTCGCGGACCACGTCGTCGACCTCGGCCCGGGTGCGGGCACGGCCGGCGGCCGGGTGACGTTCGAGGGCACGGTCGACGGGCTGCGCGCGAGCGACACCGTCACCGGCCGCCACCTCGACGACCGCGCGACGCTCAAGGAGGAGGTGCGCTCGCCGTCGGGCGCGCTGGAGATCCGCGGCGCGGACGCGCACAACCTGCAGGACGTGGACGTCGACATCCCGCTCGGGGTGCTCGTCGTGCTGACCGGGGTGGCCGGGTCGGGGAAGAGCTCGCTCGTCGAGGGGTCGGTGTCGCGGCGCGAGGGCGTCGTGACGATCGACCAGAGCGCGGTGCGGGGGTCGCGCCGCAGCAACCCCGCGACGTACACGGGCCTGCTGGAGCCGATCCGCAAGGCGTTCGCCAAGGCCAACGGCGTCAAGCCCGCACTGTTCAGCGCGAACTCCGAGGGCGCGTGCCCCGAGTGCAAGGGCGCGGGCGTCATCTACACCGAGCTCGGCTTCATGGAGACCGTCTCGACCCCGTGCGAGGACTGCGGCGGCCGCCGGTTCCAGGCCGCGGTGCTCGACTACACGCTCGGCGGGCTGAACATCGCCGACGTGCTCGACCTCCCGGTCGCGAAGGCGCGCGCGTTCTTCTCGTCCGGCGAGGGCAAGGTGCCGGCCGCCGCGGCGATCCTCGAGCGCCTCGACGACGTCGGCCTCGGGTACGTGAGCCTCGGCCAGCCGCTCACGACGCTGTCCGGCGGCGAGCGCCAGCGCCTCAAGCTCGCGACCCACCTGGGCGACAAGGGCGGCGTCATCGTGCTCGACGAGCCGACGACCGGCCTCCACCTCGCCGACGTGCAGAACCTCCTCGGGCTCCTCGACCGGATCGTCGACGCGGGCAAGTCCGTCATCGTCATCGAGCACCACCAGGCGGTCATGGCGCACGCGGACTGGATCATCGACCTCGGCCCCGGCGCCGGGCACGACGGCGGTCGCGTCGTCTTCGAGGGCACCCCGGCCGACCTCGTGGCGGCCCGCTCCACGCTCACGGGCGAGCACCTCGCGGCCTACGTGAACGCCTGACCACTGCCACCGCCCGTCCCTCCCACCCCCCTCCCACCCCGCCCGGTGCCGAACAGGCGATCGTGGCGCGTCCCGGGCAGCTGACGCGCCACGATCGCCTGCTCGGCTCGCCGGGGTGGCCTGGTGGTGGGGGGCGGTATCTCGCGGTCCGGGACGGAGCAGGGCGTTGTGTCTGGGATGCCAGACTGAACCTGTCGCGGCGGGCTCCCGGCGCGTCGGGGCGCGGTGTGTCCTGGGGGCATGGCAGCGACGACGCACTCCCCGGCCGTCTCCGACCCCGCCCGCGCCGCGCGCGTCGTCGTCGTGGGCGACGGCCCGCTGACGATCGACGACGTGGTCGACGTCGCGCGGCACGGCGCGCGGGTCCGGCTCGCCGACGCGGCGGTCGAGGCGATGGCGGCGAGCCGCGCCGTCGTGGAAGGGCTCGCGGGCGACGACCGTCCGCACTACGGCGTCTCGACCGGGTTCGGCGCGCTCGCGCGGCGGCACATCCCGGTCGAGCGGCGCGCGCAGCTCCAGCTCAGCCTCGTGCGGTCGCACGCGGCGGGGTCGGGGCCGGAGGTCGAGCGCGAGGTCGTGCGGGCGCTGCAGCTCCTGCGGCTCGCGACCCTGGCGACCGGGCGGACCGGGGCGCGCCCCGTCGTCGCGCACACGTACGCCGCGATGCTCGACGCCGGCCTCACGCCCGTGGTGCGCGAGTTCGGCTCGCTCGGCTGCTCGGGCGACCTGGCGCCCCTCGCGCACGTGGCGCTCGCCGCGCTCGGCGAGGGCGAGGTCCGGGACGCGACGGGAGCCCTCGTGCCCGCCGCCGACGCGCTCGCCGCGGCCGGGATCGTGCCGCTCGCGCTGCGCGAGAAGGAGGGCCTCGCGCTCATCAACGGCACGGACGGCATGCTCGGCATGCTCGCGCTCGCGCTGCACGACCTGCGGTCCCTGCTCACGACGGCCGACGTCGCGGCGGCGGCGAGCGTCGAGGCGCTGCTCGGCTCGGACGCGCCGTTCGCGGCGGACCTCGTGGCGATGCGCCCGCACCCCGGCCAGGCGGCGTCGGCCGCGAACCTGCGCGCGCTGCTCGACGGCTCGCCCGTCGTCGCGAGCCACCGCACGCTCGACGCCGACGGCCGGCCCGCGTGCACGCGCGTCCAGGACGCGTACTCGCTGCGGTGCGCGCCCCAGGTGCACGGCGCCGCGCGCGACACGCTCGACCACGCGGCCGCCGTCGCGCGCCGGGAGCTCGCGGCGGCGATCGACAACCCGGTCGTCACGGTGGACGGGCGCGTGGAGTCGAACGGCAACTTCCACGGGGCCCCGGTCGCGTACGTGCTCGACTTCCTCGCGATCGCCGCGGCCGACGTCGCGAGCATGAGCGAGCGCCGCACGGACCGGTTCCTCGACAAGGCCCGGAACGAGGGCCTGCCGCCGTTCCTCGCCGACGACCCGGGCGTCGACTCCGGCCTGATGATCGCGCAGTACACGGCGGCGGGGATCGTCTCGGAGCTCAAGCGGCTCGCGGTGCCGTCGAGCGTCGACTCGATCCCGTCGTCGGCCATGCAGGAGGACCACGTGTCCATGGGGTGGGCCGGGGCGCGCACGCTCCGCCGCGCCGTCGACGGGCTGGGCCGCGTCCTCGCGATCGAGCTGCTCACCGCGACGCGCGCGCTCGACCTGCGCTGCGACGCCGCGTCCCTGCACCCGGCGCGGGGGACGGGTGCCGTGCGCGACCTCGTGCGCACGGTCGCCGCGGGACCCGGACCGGACCGCTACCTCGCGCCCGAGATCGAGGCCGTGACCCACCTCGTCGCGACGGGCGCTGTGACCGCGGCGGCGAGCGCCGCCGTCGGGCACCTGGCCTGAGACCCACCCGACCCGAAGGAGCGAGACGACCATGGCCCACGAGCCGACCCACCGCCTCGGCACGCCCGTCCCCGTCCGCGCCCCGCGGGGCACGACCCTCACCGCGCGGTCGTGGCAGACCGAGGCGCCGCTGCGGATGCTCATGAACAACCTCGACCCGGAGGTCGCGGAGCGGCCCGACGACCTCGTCGTCTACGGCGGCACCGGCCGGGCGGCGCGCGACTGGCCGAGCTACCACGCGATCGTCCGCACCCTCACGACGCTCGCGGACGACGAGACGCTCCTCGTGCAGTCGGGCAAGCCGGTCGGGGTGCTGCGGACGCACGAGTGGGCGCCGCGCGTGCTGCTCGCGAGCTCGAACCTCGTGGGGGACTGGGCGACGTGGCCCGAGTTCCGGCGGCTCGAGGCGATGGGCCTGACGATGTACGGGCAGATGACGGCGGGGTCGTGGATCTACATCGGCGCGCAGGGCATCCTCCAGGGCACGTACGAGACGCTCGCCGCGGTCGCCGCGAAGCGGTTCGGCGGGACGCTCGCCGGGACGCTGACCCTCACCGGCGGGTGCGGCGGCATGGGCGGCGCGCAGCCGCTCGCGGTGACGCTCAACGGCGGGGCGTGCCTCGTGGTCGACGTCGACCGGTCGCGCCTCGACCGGCGCGTCCGGGAGCGGTACCTCGACCTGGTCGCGGACGACCTCGACGCCGCGGTCCGGCTCGTCGAGGACGCGCGGCGCGAGCACCGGGCGCTCTCGGTGGGGGTCGAGGGGAACAGTGCGACGGTCGTGCCGGAGCTGTTGCGGCGCGGGGTCGAGGTCGACGTCGTCACGGACCAGACGTCGGCTCACGACCCGCTGTCGTACCTGCCGGTCGGGGTCGACCTCGCGGACTGGGCCGACTACGCCGCCGCGAAGCCCGACGAGCTCACCGACCGTGCGCGCGAGTCCATGGCCCGGCACGTCGAGGGGATGGTCGGGTTCCTCGACGCCGGTGCGGAGGTGTTCGACTACGGCAACTCGATCCGCGACGAGGCGCGCCGCGGCGGCTACGACCGGGCGTTCGACGTCCCCGGGTTCGTGCCCGCGTACATCCGGCCGCTGTTCGCGCAGGGCAAGGGCCCGTTCCGGTGGGCCGCGCTCTCGGGCGACCCGCGCGACATCGCCGCGACCGACGCCGCCGTCCTCGACCTGTTCGACGACGAACACCTCCACCGCTGGATCCGCGCCGCGCAGGAGCGGGTCGCGTTCCAGGGCCTGCCCGCACGCATCTGCTGGCTCGGGCACGGCGAGCGCGACCGCGCGGGCCTCGCGTTCAACGACCTCGTGGCGTCGGGCGCGGTGCGCGCGCCGGTCGTCATCGGCCGCGACCACCTCGACGCCGGGTCGGTCGCGTCCCCGTACCGCGAGACCGAGGCCATGGCCGACGGCTCCGACGCGATCGCCGACTGGCCGCTGCTCAACGCGCTCACGGCCGCGTCGTCGGGCGCGACGTGGGTCTCGATCCACCACGGCGGCGGCGTGGGCATGGGCCGCTCGATCCACGCGGGCCAGGTGTCCGTCGCGGACGGCACGCCGCTCGCCGCGGCGAAGCTCGCGCGCGTGCTGTCGAACGACCCGGGCCTCGGGGTGCTGCGCCACGTCGACGCCGGCTACGACGACGCGGTCGCCGCGGCCGAGCGCGGCGGGCTGCGCGTCCCGACGCGGGAGACGACGTGACGGGGCGCCGCGCGACAGGCGGCCCCTCGGCGCCCGGGTCGACGCTCCTCACCGGCATCGGCGAGCTGACGACCAACGTCCCGGGCGGCCCCGGCACGCGCGACGGCGACCAGACCGGCCTGGTGACGGACGCCGTCGTGCTGCTCGACGGCGGCCGGGTCGCCTGGGCGGGTCCGGCCCGGGAGGCGCGGGACGCCGTCGGGCACGCGCTGGACGGACGGGAGCCGGACGTGACGGTCGACGCGGGCGGGCGCGCGGTGCTCCCGGGGTTCGTCGACTCGCACACCCACCTCGTGTTCGCGGGCGACCGCGCCGCCGAGTTCGAGGCGCGCATGGCCGGGCGCCCGTACGAGGCGGGCGGCATCCGGTCGACCGTCGCCGCGACGCGCGCCGCGTCCGACGACGTCCTCCGCTCCGGGCTCGCCCGGCACCTCGACGAGGCGGCCCGGCAGGGCACGACCACGGTCGAGGTGAAGAGCGGCTACGGCCTCACCGTCGCGGACGAGGAGCGGTCCGTGCGGCTCGCGCGCGAGGCGACGCCCGAGGTGACGTTCCTCGGCGCGCACGTCGTGCCGGTGGAGTACGCGGGCCGGGCCGACGCGTACCTCGACCTCGTGTGCGGGGAGATGCTCGCCGCGTGCGCGCCGCACGCCCGGTGGGTCGACGTGTTCTGCGAGACCGGCGCGTTCACGCCCGAGCAGTCGCGCCGCGTCCTCGAGGCAGGGGCCGCCGCCGGGCTCGGCGTGCGCGTGCACGCGAACCAGCTCGGGCCGGGGGAGGGGGTGCGCCTCGCCGTCGGGCTGGGCGCCGCCGCGGTGGACCACTGCACGCACCTCACCGACGACGACGTCGCGGCGCTCGCGGGCTCGTGGACCGGCGGCGGGGCCCGGTCGAGCGGCGCCCCCGGCACCGTCGCGACCCTGCTCCCGGGCGTCGAGTTCTCCACGCGCCAGCCCTACCCCGACGCGCGACGGCTGCTCGACGCGGGCGCCGTCGTCGCGCTCGCGAGCGACTGCAACCCCGGGTCGAGCTACACGTCGTCGATGCCGCTGTGCGTCGCGCTCGCCGTCCGCGAGATGCGGATGACCGTCGCCGAGGCCGTGTGGTCCGCGACCGCGGGCGGTGCGCTCGCGCTGCGGCGGGACGACGTCGGGCACCTCGCCCCCGGCGCCCGGGCCGACGTCGTCCTGCTCGACGCCCCGAGCCGCACCCACCTCGCCTACCGCCCCGGCGTCCCGCTCGTCTCGGCGGTCTGGAAGGACGCCGTCCGCCTCCCGCCGAGATAGAGCCTCCGGTCACGCGATAGGGCTCGGAGCGTTCTACGTCGCGACCGGACGCTCTACCTCGCGGAGGGCGACGCCGGCGGCGAGCTCGAGGACGCAGAGCGCGGCGAGGCGGACGGTGCGGCCGTCGGGGGCGTCGGCGGTCGCGTCGACCTCGACGACGTCGGCGGAGCGGAGCCGGTCGTCGAGCGCCGCGGCCCGCACGAGGGCGCGCAGCTCCCACGCCGCGATCCCGCCGGGGACGCTCGCGGGGCAGCCCGGGGCGACGGAGCGGTCGCACACGTCGACGTCGACGTCGAGGTGCACCGGGCCGCCCGCGGCGCCCGCTACCTCCATGGCCGCACGCATGACGTCCTCCGGGCCGCGCCGGCGCAGCTCGTCGACATGCACGACCGTGATCCCCAGCTCGACGGCGCAGCGTGCGTACTCGGCGGAGTTCGCGAAGTCCGCGATGCCGACCTGCACGACCCGCCGCGGGTCGAGCCCCGCCTCGACCAGCCGCCGCACCGGGGACCCGTTGGACACGCCGTCGCGCAGGTCGTGGTGGGCGTCGAGCGTCACGAGACCGGCGGTGGCGAGGTCGTCCCCCCACGCGCCGAGCGCGGTCGCGACGGTCACGGAGTTGTCGCCGCCCAGCGCGACGAGCAGCCGTGCGTGCTCCAGCGCGGCGCGGACGGCCGCGCGCGTCCGGGCCTCGCCCTCCGCGCCGTCGGGCTCGTCGACGTCGCCGAGGTCGGCGAACGTGAGCCCCGCCAGGTCGACGGGACCGGCCCGCCCGCCGAGGCCTCGAGCGTCGACGGCGGCGACGGGTCGCACGCGGGCGGCGGGGCCGCCGTCGGGCAGGGGGCGGTCGGGGACGAGCGCGGGGCTGAACCGGCGCAGCGCGGCGCGCACCGCGGCCGGCGTCGCGTGCGCGCCGGTCGGCGAGAGCGACGTGCGCCAGGCGGGGACGCCGAGCAGCGCGACGTCGACGGCGTCGCCCGTCGGCCCGGGCCAGTCGCCCGCCCGGGGCCACGACGGGTCGTGCGGGAGGGGCTGTGCGTCGTCGCTCACGGTCCCGACGCTAGCGGCCCGACGGCCGCCCCGCCCCGCGCGCGGCCCTAGTCCCGCGCCGCGTGGACGACGGCGACGGGGTGCGTCGCGTGGTGCAGCACCTCCTGGCTCACGGAGCCGAGGAGCATGCCGCGCAGGTCGCCGCGGCCGCGCGACCCGACGACGGTCAGCGCGGCCCCCGCCGCGGCCTCCCGGAGGGCGACGGACGGCTCGCGGTCGACGACGAACGTCTCGACGAGGACGTCGTCGTGCTCCGCGGTGCGCACGCGCCCGAGGGCGGCCTCGACGGTGCGCGACGCCTCGGCGCGCGCGTCGCGCTCGGCGGCGGTGTAGAACGCGGGGTTCTCCTCCCACAGCGGTCCGGTGGGCATCCGCCAGGCGCACACCGCGACGACGCGGGAGCGGGTGCGCGCGGCCTCGTCGAGGGCGAACCGGAGCGCGGCGTCGCCGTGCACGGACCCGTCGACGCCGACCACGACGTCGGTGGTGCGCTCGACGTGCTCGACGGACGGCGGCACGACCACGACCGGCACGGGCGCACGGGCGGCGAGCCGGGTCCCGACGGACCCGAAGAACATCGACCCGACGGACCCGAGCCCGCGCGACCCCACGACGACGAGGTCGGCGTCCTTGGCCTCGTCGAGCAGGGCCTCCGAGGGCGGGCCGGAGCGCAGCAGCGTCCGCACGGGCACCGACGCGTCCACGCGCGCGGCGCGCTCCGCGGCGGCCGAGAGGATGGGGCCGGCGATCTCGCCGAGCTCCTCGACGCTCGGGTAGTACGCGCCGCCGACGAACGGCGTCGCGACGACCGGCACGTACGCGACGTGCAGCACGCGCAGCTCGGCGCCCCGACAGGCCGCCTCGTGCACCGCCCAGTCCAGGGCCTTGCCGCTCGTCGTGCTGCCGTCCACACCGACCAGCACGACCTGCTGCGTCGATCCGCTCACCATGACCACCTCGGTCCTCGATCCCCTTCGTGGCGGTCGTCCCGCCACCTGCCACACCTCCTGGATACCTCCTACGGGCGGTCGGCCGCACCCGGCGACCGCCCCGGACGCGCGGGTCGCACGGCACGACGCACCGGGACGAAGGTCCCGCACCTGCGGCACGACGGGCTCGCGCGCGCGAGAATCGCCTTCCGACCGGCTACGTTGAGGGCATGGGCTCTCCCCACCCGATCCGCGTGTTCCTGCTCGACGACCACGAGGTGGTCCGCCGCGGCGTCGCCGCTCTCCTCGAGGCCGCCGGTGACATCACCGTCGTCGGCGAGGCCGGCACCGCCGCCTCCGCGCTCGCCCGCATCAAGGCGACGCGCCCCGACGTCGCGATCCTCGACGTGCGCCTGCCCGACGGCTCGGGCGTCGAGGTGTGCCGCGAGGTGCGCTCCGAGCTGCCCGAGGTCGGCTGCCTCATGCTCACCTCCTTCGCCGACGACGAGGCGCTGTTCCAGGCCGTCCTCGCCGGAGCGTCGGGGTACGTGCTCAAGCAGATCCACGGGTCCGACCTCGTCGGCGCGGTCCGCACGGTCGCGGCGGGCGGGTCGCTCCTCGACCCGGCCAGCACCGCGCGCGTCCTGGAGCGCCTGCGCCACGCCGCGGACGAGACGCCGGACCGCCTCGAGGGCCTGTCGCAGCAGGAGCGCCAGATCGTCGCGCTCATCGGCGAGGGTCTGACGAACCGCGAGATCGGCAAGCGCCTCTACCTCGCGGAGAAGACGGTCAAGAACTACGTCTCGCACGTCCTCGCGACGCTCGGCCTGCAGCGCCGCACGCAGGTCGCGGTCCTCGCGACCGAGATGCGCCAGGAGGAGTCGTCCCGCCAGGGCGCCCCGGGAGCGGGCGGCGCGGCCGGGGACCGGCAGCACGGTGGCCCGGCGCAGCGTCCCTGACGGGCCCGGCCCGCAGGACGGGGCGGGGCCCGAGGGCTCGCCCGCGCACGGACCGGGGACCGAAGCCCGCGGACCGGGCGACCGCGCGGCGTCGGGACCTTCGGCACTCCCGGATCTGACACCGCGGCGCGACGATGTGGAGATGGACACAGTCGAGCGGACCGGGACAGGGGCACCGGTGGGGAGCGGGGGGCTCGCGACGGCCGAGCGCCCGCGCGCCTCGGCAGGGCTCGCGGAGCTCACGCCGGAGGAGAGCTACGCGCTCCTCGCGACCGTCCCCGTGGGCAGGATCGTCTACACCGACCACGCGCTGCCGGCGATCCAGCCGGTGAACTTCGTGCTCGACGGCCCGGACGTCGTGTTCCGGACCGCGGAGGGCTCGAAGCTCGCGGTGGCCGCCAGCCGCGCCGTCGTCGCGTTCGAGGTCGACTCGTTCGACGCCGACGCCCGCTCCGGGTGGTCCGTCGTGCTCGTCGGCCGCACGTTCGAGGTGACGGAGCCGGTGGAGCGCGCGCGGCTGCTCGCGCTCCCGCTCGTGACGTTCGTGCCCGGCACGCGCGACCGCGTCATCAAGGTCGTGCCGCGCATCGTCACGGGGCGGCGGATACTGCGCTGACGCTCAACCGAGCGGCACCCACCACTCGAGGCGGGTGCCGCCGTCGGGCAGGGCGGTCGCGGTGCTCGACCCGCCGAGCGCTGCGGCGCGCGCCTGCATGTTCCGCAGGCCGGAGCGCCGGCCGCCGGGCTGGATGCCCACGCCGTCGTCGGTGACCGTGAGGCGCGCCTCGTGCGCGGTCACGGCCAGGTGCACGACGACGCGGCTCGCCCGCGCGTGCCGGGCGACGTTGGTCAGGGCCTCGCCGAGCACGACGACGAGCTGGTCGGCGACCTCGGCCGGCAGGCTCGGGCCGCCGTCGGTCACGCCCGCGCCGGACCCCTCGGACGCCACCTCGACGTCGACCTCGGGCGCGAACCCGAGGACGGTCGTCGCCGCCTCGGCCTGCGCCCGGAACCGGTCCTCGATCGAGGGCGCGTCCGGGTCCGTGGCCGTGTGCAGCGCGAAGATGGTGGAGCGGATCTGCCGGATCGTCTCGTCGAGGTCGGAGACGGTCTCCTCGATGCGCGTGCGCGCGTCCGGGTCGCTGACGAGCGGCTGCACGCTCATGAGCGTCATCGCCGACGCGAAGAGGCGCTGGATGACGACGTCGTGCAGGTCGCGCGCGATGCGGTCGCGGTCCTCCAGGACGCCCACCTGCTTCGCGCGGCCGTAGAGCCGCGCGTTCTCGATCGCGACGCCCGCGGCGGCGGCGAGCGCGATCACGGCCGCCTCGTCCTCCGGGGAGAACTCCTCGCACCCGCCCCCGGGGACCTGCTTGTCGGTGAGGTAGAGGTTGCCGAACACCGTGTCGCGCACCCGGACCGGGACGCCGAGGAACGTGTGCATGGGCGGGTGGCCCTCGGGGAACCCCGCCGAGCGGACGTCCTCGGCGATCTCCGGGACGCGGATGGGCGCCGGGTGGTCGATGAGCTCGCCCAGCAGCCCCTCGCCGTGCGGCCAGTGGTCGATCGCGGCGACCTCGTCGTCCGAGAGGCCGAGGGGGATGAACTGCGCGAGACGCTCGCGCCCCGACGCGTCGAGCACCCCGAGCGCGCCGTACCGCGCTCCCGTGAGCTCCATCGCCGCGTCGACGATCCGCCGCAGCACCTGCGGCAGGTCGAGGTCGCTCGTCACCGCCACGACGGCGTCCAGCACACGTTGCCCGGCGCTGCCCGGCAGGTCGGTCGTTCCGCTCACCCGATGCAGTCTCCCAGACGCCGGCGGTCAGGAGGCACCCGGTCCACCCCGGGGGTGTGACGTGGGCGACACCGCCGCGCTACGGTGCGTCCACATCTCGGGACGTCCGACGCCGTCCTGCCGCCGGCCGCACGTCGCCGTCGCGCAGGTCCGGACCACCGAGCCGTCGACGCAGGGGGCCGAAGGGACGCGGTGCCGCATGCCGACCACCGACCAGGGCGCGGACGTCGCCCCGCGCTCCGGAGCGCCCGCCGAGGCCGCGGCGCTCGCCGACCTGCGGTCCGCCGTCGGGCACCTGCACCCCGACGACCCGGCCGAGCTCGTCGCGATCGCGGACGACCTGCGCGCGCTCGGCAGCCCGGCTGCCGCGGTCCCGTTCTACGAGGCGGCCGTCGAGCAGGGCGTGCCCGGGGCGGTGTACCGGCTGGGCGTCGCGCACCACGAGGCGGGCGACGCCGCGGAGGCGTTCCGCTGCTTCGAGCTCGCCGGTCTCGCGGGCGACGCGCTGGGGGCGTTCATGGCGGCGCAGGTCGCGTCGGAGCGCGGGGACCTGCATGCGGCCCGCCGCTGGTACGAGCTGGCGCAGGGCGTCGAGGGCGCGGCCGTGCGGCTCGCCCAGGTGCTCGCCGAGCTGGGGGAGCGCGACGCCGCCGACGGCATCCTCGCGGCGACGTCGGGCGAGAGCTGGGAGGCGGCGGTCGAGCTCGTGCGCAGCGGCGCCCTGAGCCCGGACGACGCCGTCGCGCTGCTCGAGGGGTGGGCCGGGACGGGCGAGGCGCGCGTCGCCGCGACGCTCGCGGACCTCTACGTGCGCGCGGGGCGCGGGCCCGACGCCGAGGACCTGCTCGAGCAGGCGGCGCTCGCCGGCGAGCCGACCGCGCGCACGAGCCTCGGGGTGCTCCGCCTCCGCGCGGGCCGTGTGGCCGAGGCGATGGCCCTGTGGCGCGAGGCCGCCGCCCAGGGAGACGCCCAGGCGGCGGAGCTGCTGGCCCGCTTCGGCTGACGCCGGGCCGCACGCAGAAAGGCGCCCGGCGGGCGACCGGCTCCGTCGAGCTGTCGGTCGCCCTGCCGGGCGCAGAGGGCGGGACGTGCGGGTGGTCTCCCCACCGCCCGCACGCCCCTCTTCCCCCGGGAGCGACTCCCTGCAGCGACGGCCTCAGATCGTCGCGCGGTATCGGTCGCCCCGTGGCCCGCCGCACACGGCGGGCGGTCGAACCGTCAGACCAGCCAGGCGTTGCGCTGGACGAACGGGATCTTCTTCCACGTCTTGCCGAGCCCGAGCACGCTGCCCGCCCCGAGGAGGGTGAGAGCGATGATCGTGAGCGACATGGTGATGTGGTCGTCGATGATCGGGTTGGTCACGAGCGGGAGCTCGGCCAGGTACATGAGCAGGAGCAGGAGCGTGCCGCTCACCGCGGCGATCCGCATCCCGATGCCCAGGATCAGGGCGAGCCCGATGCCGAGCAGGCCGACCATGAAGAGCACGTCGATGAACGCGTTCCCTGCGAGGCCGCTGAAGAAGCCCGAGAACGTGCCCTCGAGGTTCGACAGGAAGCCGGTGGTCGGGCTGTTCCCGTTGAGCCACGACCGCTCGGCGGGGGTGGCGAACCCGAGCCCGAACGTCTTGTCGAGGAAGGCCCAGAGGAAGTAGAACCCGATCGTGATCCGCAGGACGCCGAGGACCACCTGGGTGGGCCGCGTGGCGCGCTCCGCGAGGCTGAGGGTCTCCGGCTCGGTGCCTTCGACCGTAGGGAGCGGCGCGTTGGCGTTCCGCTCGATCGTCCCCTTCATCACTGTCCCCTCTCATCGACCCGTCCGGTGCGGTCGGGCTCCTGAGACCAAGCAAACCCCTGTGAAGGAAGGGTGGACGTCAGGCAAAGGTCGCCGGGCCCGGGGACCTAGGTCCCCGGTGCGGACGAGGGCCCGGGGATACCGGGCGCGGTCAGCCCGCGCGTGGCCCGCCCGGTCAGGAGCCCGAGGCGTCCTCGAGGTCGGTGCGGAGCTCGTCGACCCGGGTGCGCAGGCTCTCGATCCCGTCGCGCACCGCGGCGTCGGCGCCGGAGAGCGAGTCGGCGACGTCGCCCAGCTCGGTGGACGCGTCGTCGAGCGCGGCCTCGGCGTCGGCCAGGCGCTGCTCGGCCTGGGCGCGCGTCTCGTCCGTGGCGGACGCCGCCGCGTCCGCCGCGGCGCGGGCCTCGTCGGCGGCCTCCTGCGCGGACGCGACGGCCTCCTCGGCGCGGGCGCGCGTGTCGTCCGGGAGGGTGCCCAGGTCGTCGGTGAGCGACCGGACGTCCTCGCCGATCGTCTCGACCTGGGACCGCGCGTCGTCGAGGAACTGCTGGACCCCGTCGCCCGTCAGGGTGAATTCCGGCACGCTCACCGAGCCGTCCTCGGCGCACCCGCCCAGCGCGACGGTCGCGGCGACGGCCGCCCCGAGCGCGAGCGCGCGAGACGTTGACCTGCGGTGACGTGTCGGTGAGCTCATGGGGCGATTGTCCACCGCGAACATGAGACGGGGGTGAGAGCCTCGTGGAGGCGGTGTACGGTAGGCGAACGAGGGCACTGTGGCGTGCAGCACACCGATCGTGGGCGCGCGCAGCCGTGACGTCGGGCGCGACGACGCGCACATCCGGCGTGCGGGACCGCAGGTCCGTGGCAGGGCACGAAGCACGGGAGTGAGCGGTGAGCACCACGGCGGAGCACGAGGGCGCGGACGACGCGCCCGTGACGCCCGAGCCCGCGCCCGCCGCCGGCGCGGTGGGCCCGGAGTCGTTCGGACGGCGCGCACGCGCCGTCTCGCACGTCCTCATCTCCTCGGCGCTCGCCATCACGCTCGCCGCGGCCCTCTCCGGCAGCGTCCAGCCGCGCCCGGGCGCGTCGTTCTTCGCGCAGGAGGCGGCCACGGCGACCCAGGTCGCGGCGCTCTCGAGCACCCTCGGGGCGGGCCTCGACGAGGACCAGCAGCTCGACGGCGCGATCGAGGTCCTCGCGACGGCCAACGCGCTCGACGACGGCCACGTCTCCCCGCCCGTCGAGCAGGCCCGCGCCGAGCTCGGCATGCTCCTCGCCACCTATCTCGCGCAGCAGGACGCGGCCCGCCGCGTCCCGGCTCCGCTCGTGCCCGACGGCGACCTCGACCTGGACGAGTCGCTCGACGACGCGCAGGTCCCCGAGCTCCCGGAGCCGCTCGGCCCGGGCGCCGGTACAGGCCCGGGCGCCGGCACGGGCACGGGCACAGGCGCCGACGACACCACGACGCGCCCGGACGGCGAGGCCCAGGACCCCCCGACCGACGGCCCGGCGCAGCAGCCCGCGACGGTCGACGCCTCCGGGGACGTCACGGCGGACGCCGTGCGCACCGCGGCGGAGCGGACCGCGCCCTCGCCGAGCCCGACGAGCAGCCCGTCCCCGAGCGCGTCCACCAGCCCTTCGCCGGACGAGACCCCGAGCCCCGGCGGCACGCCGAGCCCGGCACCCGGCGCGGGCACGCCCGTGGACCCGTCCGCCCCCGGCGGCGCAGGGTCCCCGGGCGACGCGGGAGCACCCGGCGACCGGACGCTGCCGGAGGACGAGGTGCCCGCGCCCGACGGGGTCGCCCCCGGCGATCTGGACGGGTCTCAGGACCCGGCCGACGGCTCGGCTGACAGCGGTGACGGCGACCACGCCGAGGACGACGACCACGCGCACGGTGACGTGACGCTCGAGGACGTCCTCGCCTCCGCGACGACGCTCGCCGAGCTGCTCGGCACCGACCTCGTGCCGGTCGGCGTCGTCCCGGCCGCCGGGGCGACGGCGCTCGCGGGCACGACCCTCGCGGAGCGGCTCGCCGAGGTCGTCGAACGGTACGCCGGCTCGACGGCGCAGTACCAGAACGGCCGCATCCCGCCGGAGGCGCTGTGCGCGCTCGACTTCGCGCCGGGCAAGACCCTGCGCTGCGACGCCGCGGAGCAGCTCGAGGCCCTCGCCGCGGAGTTCGAGAAGGAGTTCGGGTACGCGCTGAAGATCACCGACGCGTACCGCCCGTACGACGAGCAGGTGCGCCTCAAGGCGGTGAAGCCGTACCTCGCGGCCGTGCCCGGCACGTCGCAGCACGGGTGGGGCCTCGCGATCGACGTCGGCGGGAACGTGCCGTCGGGGACGTCGCTCGAGTACGTCTGGCTCCGCACGCACGGCCCGGACTACGGCTGGGACAACCCCGCGTGGGCGCGGCCCAACGGGTCCAAGCCGGAGCCGTGGCACTTCGAGTTCTTCGCGGCGGGCAAGATGCCGACGCGGTACACGCCTGCCGAGGGCAGCGCGCCGTCCACGCCGCAGAAGCCGACGGGACCGAGCGCGCCCGCACCGAAGCCGACGACCCCGCCCGCGCCGCAGCCACCGGCACCGGCGCCCACGCCCACGCCCACGGAACCCCCGCCGACGAAGCCCACGGACCCGCCGCCGCCCACGACCGTCGCCGTCCCGGCGAACCTCGTCGGCAAGCAGCAGGCCGCGGTCGAGGCAGCGCTCAAGGGTGCCGGGCTCAAGGTCAGCGTCACGACGAAGACCGACCCCGCCGCAGCCGGGACGGTGCTCTCCGTCGCGCCGGGCTCCGGCACCCAGGTCGCTCCGGGGAGCACGGTCGCGATCGTCGTCTCGTCCGGCCCGGCGCCGGACCCGGAGCCGGAGCCGGAGCCGACCGAGCCCGAGCCGTCGCCCGAGCCGACGGACCCGGCGCCCGAGCCCACGACCGCGCCGACCCAGGCCCCGGCGGCCCCCGGTACGGAGCCGACCGCTCCCTGAGGCGAGGGACGCCGTCGGGCCTGGGGCGGAGCCGCGGTGGTGCTCGGCTCGGCGCCGCCACGGGACCGGTCCCGTGACGGCGCCGAAAAAGCCGTGCGTCTCCAGTCCCGGCGGCGTAGCGTCGGGCGCGATGTGATCCTCACCTGCCCCGGCCGCTCCGTCCCGTCGAGCCCGTCGCCGTGGCCCCCGCCGCCGTCCGCGGCGAGCGCGCGCCACCCGGGCACCTGGTAGGTGATCACCCATGGCACGTCCCACCCCTGTCCTGCGCGCGTCCGACGTCCGCGTGTCCTTCGCGGGCCGCGCCGTCCTGCGCGGCGTCGACCTCGCCGTCGACCCCGGCCACCGCACGGGCCTCGTCGGCGAGAACGGCGTCGGCAAGTCCACGCTCCTGCGGGTGCTCGCGGGCGCGCTCGCGCCCGACAACGGCACGGTCAGCCGGCCCGCGGACCTCGGGTTCCTGCACCAGGAGTTCCCGTACCCGCCGACGACGACGGTCCGCGCGGTCGTCGACGACGCGCTCGTGCGCGTGCGCGGGATCGAGCGCGAGCTCGAGGAGGCGGCGCTCGCCCTCGCCGGCGACCCGGGAGGCGAACCCGTCCCCGGTGCCGAGGAGGCGTACGCGCGCGCCCTCGCGCGGGCCGAGCTCGCCGACGTCTGGGACGCCGACGCGCGGGCCGCGCGCACGCTCGCGGGTCTCGGGCTCGACGTCGACGGGGTCGCCGGCCGCGAGGTCGGGTCCCTGTCCGGCGGCCAGCGCACCCGGCTCGGCCTCGCCGCCCTCCTCGTGCGCCAGCCCGGCGCGATGCTGCTCGACGAGCCGACGAACCACCTCGACGACGCCGCGGCGGAGTTCCTCGCCGCGGCGCTGCGGGCCCTCCCGGGCGCCGTCGTGCTCGCGAGCCACGACCGCGTGTTCCTCGACGAGGTGTGCACCGAGATCCTGGACCTCGACCCGGTCGCGGAGCCGCTCCGAGGCGCGGGCGACGCGGCGCGCACCGCGGGAGCGGGGACCCTCTACGGCGGCACGTACGGCGACTACCTCGAGGCCAAGCGCGTCGAGCGCGAGCGCTGGGAGCAGCGCTTCGAGGCGGAGCAGGCCGAGCTCGCGGAGCTGCGGCGCGGCGTCGCGGTGACGGCGCGGGACGTCGCGAAGAACCGTGAGCGGGGCAACCAGGCGAAGATCCTCTACGACTTCAAGGGCGAGCGGGTGCAGGGCCAGGTCGCGCGACGCGTGCGCAACGCGCAGCAGCGGCTCGACGCGCTCGAGCGCGACCAGGTGCGCAAGCCGCCCCCGCCCCTGCGCTTCGCGCCGCCGAGCGGGGGGACCGGCGTCGCCCCGGGCGGCGGCGACGTGGTCGCCTGGGCGCGGGGCGTCGTCGTGCACCGGCCCGGGCGCGGCGAGCCCGGGGCCGCCCCGGGCGAGCGGCCGGACCGGCTCGACATGGCGGCGTCGGGCGTCCCGTCGGTCGAGGTCGCCCGGGGCAGCCGGCTCCTCGTCACCGGGGCCAACGGCGCCGGGAAGTCCACGCTGCTGCACGTGCTCGCGGGCGACCTCGTGCCCGACGCCGGCACCGTGGGCCGGGCGCGCGGGGTCCGGGTGGGGCTGCTCGAGCAGGACGTGCACCTGCACGACGACGACCGCACCCCGCGCGAGCTGCTCGCCCTCGCGCAGGGCGTGGACCCGGCGGACGCGCGCGACGCGGCCGTGGACGCGCACGGCCTCCTCGCGCCGTGCGACCTGGGGCGGCGGCTCGCGGAGCTCTCCGTGGGGCAGCGCCGGCGCGTGGTGCTCGCGATGCTCGTCACGCAGGCGCCCGACGTGCTGCTCCTCGACGAGCCGACGAACCACGTCTCGCTCACGCTCGCGGGCGAGCTCATGGAGGCCGTGGCGGAGTGGCCGGGCGCCGTGGTCGTGGCGTCGCACGACCGGTGGCTGCGGCGTCGCTGGCAGGGCGACGCCGTGCACCTCGACTGACGTCCCCGCCACGCCCGCGGGGTCCCGGCGCGAGGCGGGGCGCCGGGGACGCGAGGGGTCCCGGGAACGCGGTGGCCGCGCGCGGCGCGGCGTGCGTAGGGTCGGGCGGTGGACGAAGACCGGACGGGTGCCCCGGTGCCCGACAACGCGTGGAAGCAGGTGGTCGCGTCGCTCGCCGACGCGGGGCGCCTCGAGGTGCTCGCGCGCGTCGTGCGCGAGGGCCCCGCGGAGGCCGTGCTGTCGGCCGACGAGCGCCGTCGGCTCGCGCCGCTCCTGGCCGCGGGCGTCGTCGTGCGGGAGGAGACGGGGTTCCTGCGGGCGGCGCCCGAGCGGTTCGCGGAGCTGCTCACGACCGTCCCCACGCCGCGCCCCACGGGGCCCGACCGCTTCCTCACGGACGGACGCCTGCTGCGCATGCCGAAGCGGCTGCGCGACCGCGAGCTCGTCGTGCGGTACCTCGCGGCGCAGGTGCTCCCGCTGGAGGACCCCGTCACCGAGCTCACCCTGACCAGGCGGCTCGCGGCGCGCGCGGCGGACCCCGTGTCGCTGCGGCGCGCGATGGTCGACGCGGGCCTCGTGCACCGCACGCGCGACGGCGCGGAGTACTGGCGCACCGTCGTGACGGAGTTCGACGACGTCTGAGACGACGTCCGACGGGCGGCGGTCCCGCTACGGCAGCCCGTGCGTCGGGGGCGAGGGCTAGGGTCGGTTCTCATGAGCAGCGAGCGCGCCGTGGCGGCGCTGGAGGCGTCGGGCATCGACTTCACCCTCACCCGGCACGGCCGGGTGGGGTCGCTGGAGGAGGCGGCCGCCGCGCGCGGCGTGGACCCGGCGCGCGTCCTCAAGACGATCGTGGTGCGGCGCGCGGAGGACGACTACCTGTTCGTGCTCGTCCCGGGCGACCGGCAGATCTCGTGGCCCAAGCTGCGCGCGCTGCTCGGGGTGTCGCGCCTGTCCATGCCGGACAAGGAGGTCGCGCGCGACGTCACGGGGTACGAGCGCGGCACGATCACGCCGTTCGGCGCCACGCACGCGTGGCCCGTCGTGGCGGACGTGCGCGTGGTCGCCGTGCGCGGCGAGGACGAGGTGGACGTCGCGGGCGACCTGGCCGCCCCGGAGGCCCCGGGCGGCGGGGACCACCTCGTCTCGATCGGGGCGGGCGAGCACGGCGTGGCCGCGACGGTCGACGGGCAGGCCCTCGTGGCGGCCCTCGGGGCCCAGGTCGCCGACGTCACGGACCCGCTGTAGCCGGTCCCGCGGCGAGCCCCGCGGCGAGCCCTGCGGCGAGCCCCGCGACGGCGTCCGGGGCGCGTGCGCTCGCGGTGCGCGCGGGCACGCGGAGGTGCGCGCGGCCGCCCGCGCCGTCCGGGTTGTGTGGGTTCGGAGGAAGGTCGCGAACGACCGCCGCGCGGGCTGGTGTGCGCCCCGCGCCGGGTGCAGACTCTGGGGTGCTCCGGTCACGGTCGCCGGTCCGAGCAGCCGCCCGACGGCGACGGCGAGCGGCCGGACGGAGCCGATGAGGTGCGCAGGGAACAGGTCACCTCCCCCGGACGTTGTCCGGAGGGGCGGCCGACAGCAGGCAGGACGACTCGAGAGAAGCGGGAACCGTGGACACAGGCAGCGCGATCGACCGGACGAGCGGGATCGTCTACGCCCCGGCGGACGGCGGCGTGGTCGTGACGATGTGGGGAGAGGTCGACGCGGCGCTGCGCGACCGTGCGAGCGAGGCCATGTCGTACGTGCTCGACACCCGCGGACGCGTCGTCGTGGACGTCGCCGACGTCACCTTCATCGACTCCTCGGGCATCGCGTTCATCATCCAGCTCTACATGCTGGGCGAGGAGGACGGCCGCGAGGTCGTGCTGCGGGACCCGTCCCCGAGCATCGTCGAGCTGCTCGACATGATCGGCATGGGCGGGCGCATCCCCGTCGAGCGCAGCGGCGCGTCGACCGGCCCGATCCAGGTCGTCAGCGCCGTCTGACACCCGCGCGCCCGCCCGCCGCCCCGGGTCCCCGGGGGTGTGGGAACCGGCCGGTACGGTGCGGGCATGCGCATCCTGCACACCTCCGACTGGCACCTCGGGCGCACGCTGCACGGGGTCGACCTGCTGGAGCACCAGGCCGCGCACCTCGACCACCTCGTCGAGCTGACCCGCTCCGAGGCGGTCGACGCGGTCGTCGTCGCGGGCGACGTCTACGACCGCGCGATCCCGCCGGTGGACGCCGTCTCCCTCCTCTCGGAGGCGGTGACGCGGCTCGCCGAGCACGCGCACGTCGTCGTCACGCCGGGCAACCACGACTCCGCCGTCCGGCTGGGGTTCGGCGACCGTCTCCTGCGCCCGGGCGTCCACGTGCGGGCGCGCCTGGCCGACGTCGGCGCTCCCGTCGTCCTGGGGCCGCGCCCGGGTGCGGCGGGCGGCGACGGCCCCCCGCTGCTCGTCTACGCGCTCCCGTACCTCGACCCGGACACGGCCCGGCACGTCCTCGCGGACGCCGCGGACACGCCGGACGCTCCGGGCACCGAGGGGGTGGGCGGCGCCCCGACGGGTGGCCCGCGTCCGCTCGCGCGGTCCCACGAGGCCGTCATGGGGGCGGCCCTGCGCCGGGTGGCCGCCGACCTCGCGCGGCGCCGCGCCGCGGACCCGGAGGTGCGGGCGGTCGTCGTCGGGCACGCGTTCGTCGTGGGTGGGCTCGCGTCGGACTCCGAGCGCGACATCCGTGTGGGCGGCGTGGACGCCGTCCCGGCCGCCGCGTTCGCGGGCCGCGGGCTGGACTACGTGGCGCTCGGCCACCTGCACGGGCCGCAGCGCGTCACCGTCCCGGACGTCGGCGGCGTGTCGACCGTCGCCCGCTACTCGGGCTCGCCCCTCGCGTTCTCCTTCTCGGAGCTGCACCAGCGCAAGTCCACCGCGCTCGTCGACGTCGGTCGGCTCCGCACGGACGCGGACGCGGCGGTCGAGCTGGTCCCCGCCCCTGTGCCCCGCCGCCTCGCCGAGGTGACCGGATCGCTCGACGAGCTGCTCGGTGAGGCGGGCGAGCCGCACGTCGACGACTGGCTGCGCGTCGTGGTGACGGACGCGGTCCGGCCCGCCGAGCTCTACGCCCGCGTCCGGTCCCGGTTCCCGCACGCGCTCCAGGTGACGCACCGCCCCCCGCGCGTCGCGGAGCGCGAGGTCGTGGCCGCCGTCGGGCCGGGGCACGACCCGCTGGACGTCGCCCGCGACTTCGTCGAGCACGTCTCCGGGCACGCGCCCAGCGAGGCCGAGGTCGTCGTGCTGCGCGAGGCGTTCGAGCTCGCCCTCGCCGAGGAGCGCAGCGCCTGATGCACCTGCACTCCCTCACCTTCCAGGCGATCGGGCCGTTCGCGGGCCGTCACCACGTCGACCTCGCGGCGCTCGGCGCGTCCGGGATCTACCTCCTCGAGGGGCCGACGGGCGCCGGCAAGTCCACGATCATCGACGCGATCGTGTTCGCGCTCTACGGGAAGGTCGCCTCGGACGCCGCGAGCGACGACCGCCTCCGCTCCGCGTTCGCGGGACCGGACGTCGAGTCGTACGTCGACCTCGTGCTCGAGGTCCCGGCAGGGGTGTTCCGGGTCCGGCGCACGCCCGAGTACCGCCGGCCCAAGAAGCGCGGCACCGGCACCACGACCCAGCAGGCCTCCGTCCGGCTCTGGCGGCTCGCGGAGGTGCCACCCACCGACGCACCGGGCGCGGTCGAGGACGCCGCGGGGGAGCTCCTCTCCGCGCGGCTCGACGAGGCGGGGGACGAGATCCGCCGGCTCGTCGGGCTCGACCGGCGCCAGCTCGTCCAGACGGTCGTGCTGCCGCAGGGCGAGTTCGCGACGTTCCTGCGCGCGAAGCCCGAGGACCGTGCCGTGCTGCTGCAGAAGGTGTTCGGCACGGAGCTCTACCAGCGCGCGGCGGCGCGCCTGGCCGAGCTCGCGCGCGCGGCGCGCTCGCGCACGGACGTCGCGCGGCAGGGCGTCGTGGGGGCGGTGGAGCGGTTCGCGGGAGCCGCCGGGCTCGCGTCCGACGACGCACGACGGCTGCGCGAGGCCGCGGACGACGACGACCGGCTGCGGCGGGCCGACGAGGACGACGTCGCCCGGGCGCTCGCCGGGGCGTCGGTCGCGCTCGAGGTGGACGAGCCGTCGGTCTCGTTCGCGGTCCCGGCCGCGGAGGCGGCGGTCCTGCCGGAGGTGGACGAGCCGCCGGCCCCGACCGGCTCGGAGGCGGTGCCGGGCGTGCACGCGCTCGCCGTCGCGCACGTCGCGCGCCTCGACGCCGAGGCCACGGCGCTGGCGGAGCGCGCGGCGGGTGCCGACGCGACGCTCGCCGCCGCGCGCGAGCAGTTCGAGGGTGAGCGCGCGCGCCACGACGCGCTCGAGCGGCGTGCCCGGCTGCGGCTCGAGGCGGCCCGGCTCGACGAGGCGGAGCCCGCGGTGGCCGAGGACCGCCGTCGGGCGGACGCGGCGGCGCGCGCCGCGGTCGTCGCCCCGGCGGCCCAGGGCCTCGCGCGGGCCGAGCAGACCCTGCGCGCCGCGCTCGACCGGCTCGCGCTCGCGCGCACCGGGGCGCCCGCCGTCCTCGCGGACGCCGACCCGTCGACGCTCGAGGCGCTGCGTGCCGACGTCGCGACGGCGGCCGTGCGCGTCACGCGGCTCGTCCCGGTGGGCGAGTCGCTGCCCGGGCGCGAGCGCGAGCTCGCCGACGGCCGCAAGGAGATCGCGCGGGCGACGGAGGAGCGCGGTCGCGTGCTGGCCGAGCTCGACGGGCGCCCAACGCGCCGGGACGCGGTGCGAGCGCGCCTCGCGTCCCTCGCGGAGGCCGCGGGCGCGCTCGGGGTGCTGCGCGAGCGCGCGGACCGCGCCCGTGCGGTCGAGGAGGCGGCACGCCAGGCGGCGGCGCTCGAGACCGAGGTGGCCGACGCGCACGCCGAGCGGTCACGGGTCGCGGCTCGCGCGCACGAGGCGCTGGAGCGTGAGACCCGGCTCCGGTCCGCGCGCATCGCGGGTCTCGCCGGAGAGCTGGCCGCGGGGCTCGCGGCAGGGGAGCCGTGCCCCGTGTGCGGTGGGGCCGAGCACCCGCACCCGGCGCCGCTCGCCGAGGACCACCCGACGGCCGAGGACGTCGAGCGCGCCGAGCGGGAGTGCGCGGACGCCGAGCGCCTGCTGCGCGACGTCGCGGCCCGTGCCGAGGTGCTCGCCGAGCGCTGCGCGGCCCGCCGTCGGGACGCCGACGGCCTGACCCCGCAGTCGGCCGCCGAGCAGGTCGCGCAGGCGGAGGAGCTCGTGGCCGCCGCGCGCGGCGCGGAGCACGAGCGGGCCGAGGCCGAGCGGGAGCTCGAGGAGCTCGACGCGCAGACGCGCGCGCTGCAGGCCCGGGCGGCGGAGCTCGCCGAGGCGGTCGCGGGCACGACCGCGCGGCTCGAGGAGGTCGAGGCGGCGCTCGCGCGCGACCGCGCCGAGATCCGCACGGAGCTCGACGCGGCCGGTCCGCTCGTGGAGCTCGTGGACCTTCCCGACCCGCTCGCCGACGAGGGCGGCGCGCGCAACCCCGTCGCCGTCCTCGCGGCCGCGCTGGAGGACCGGGTGCGCACGATCGACGCCCTCGCGGACGCCGGCAGCGCGGTTGCCGCGGCACAGCGGTCGGCCGAGGAGCGCGCGGCCGAGGTCGCCGCGCTCGTCGCCCGGTCGGGGTTCGCGGACGCGGCCGAGGCGCTCGCCGCCGTGCTCGACGACGCCGAGCGGCACGCGCTCGCCCGGCGCGTCGCGGAGCACGACGCCGCGCGCACCGCGACGGCGACCGGCCTCGCGGACCCGGCGCTCGCCGACCTGCCCGAGGCCGCGCGGGCCGACGTCGCGGCCGCGCGCGCCGCCGTCGCCGAGGCAGAGGCCGTGGCCGGTGCCGCGGCGCGGCAGCACGAGCTCGTCGCCCGGCGGGCCGAGGCGGCCAGGACGGCGGCCGAGGCCGTCGGGGCGGCGGTCGACGGCTGGACCGTGGCACGGGACGCGGCGGGGCCGGTCGCGCGCATGGCGGCGCTCGCGTCGGGCACGGGGGACAACGCGCACGCGCTCTCGCTCGCGACGTTCGTGCTCGTGCAACGGTTCGAGGACGTGGTCGCGGCGGCGAACGAGCGCCTCGCCGAGATGTCGTCGGGCCGGTACGAGCTGGTGCGCAGCGCGACGCGCGAGGACGTGCGGGCGCACAAGCGAGGCCTCGCGATGAAGGTCCTCGACCACGTGACCGAGCGCGAGCGTGATCCCCGCACGCTCTCCGGCGGGGAGACGTTCTACGTGTCGCTGTGCCTCGCCCTCGGGCTCGCGGACGTCGTCACGGCCGAGGCGGGCGGCATCGAGCTCGGGACGCTGTTCGTCGACGAGGGCTTCGGCAGCCTGGACCCCGAGACGCTGGAGGCCGTCCTCGCGGCGCTCGGCCGGCTCCGGGCGGGCGGGCGCGTCGTGGGCGTCGTCTCCCACGTCGAGGCGCTCAAGCAGTCCGTCGCCGAGCGCGTCGAGGTCCGTCGCCTCCCCGGAGGCGGCAGCACGCTCACCGTGCGCGCCTGACGGGGCCGTGCCGTCCGTCAGGACCGAGGGCGAGGCTCCGGGGACGGTGCGCACACACGGTCGACGAGCTCGGTCACGGCCGCGCGCACGGGCCCGGGCGCCGCGCCCGCGTCGAGCGCGAGGGCGGCGCGGTCGAACGCCGCGGACAGCAGCAGCGTCAGCGCGTCGAGACGCTGCTCGTCCGGGCTGTGGCTCGCGCTGTCCCCGCTGGGGTGGGCGCCGAGCGCCGCGCCGAGCCCTTCGCGCAGCGTGCGGCGCGCGTGTCGGGCGTCGAGCGCGTCGGCCTCCGCGGGGCCGAGCACGGCGGGCGCGTCGACGAGGAGGAGCCGCGTCCGGCCGGGTTCACCCATCGCGTCGAGGTAGGCGCGCGCGCCCTCGACGAGCATCGCGCGGGCGTCCGGGGCGTCCGGGGCGTCCGGGGCGTCCGATCGCTCCGGGGCTGCCTTGCCAGGGTCCGGCGCGGCGGTGCACGCCTCGATCTCCCGTGCGACCGCCTCCGCCTCGGCCTCGGCGACGGCGCGGAAGAGGTCCTGCTTGTCGGCGTAGTGGTGGTACAGCGCGCCGCGGGTGACGTTGGCGGCGGCGGCGATCTGCGGCGTCGAGGTCGCGGCGTAGCCGGCGCGCACGAAGAGGTCGCGCGCGGCGGCGACGAGGGCGGCACGGGTCGCGTGGGTGCGTTCGGCGTTGGTCCGGCGGCGGTCTTGCATACCGACAGACTGTAGGCCATCCTCAATACACACAGCCTGTTTGTTTCTGCGACCGCTGCGGTCGCCGACTGCGAGGAGAAGACCGTGCGCATCACGAGCTGGTACCCGGTGCTCATGACCGGCGACGTCGCCGGGACCGTCGCGTTCTACCGCGACCACCTGGACTTCCGGCCGCTCTTCACGAGCGACTGGTACGTCCACCTCCAGTCCGCGCACGACCCGTCGGTGAACCTCGCCGTGCTCGACGGCGATCACGAGACGATCCCGGAGAGCGGCCGAGGTCGTGCGGGCGGGCTCCTGCTCAACCTCGAGGTCGAGGACGTCGACGCCGTGCACGCCCGTCTCGTCGCCGCCGGCCTGCCGATCCTGCGCTCGCTGCGTGACGAGGCGTTCGGGCAGCGGCACTTCATCACGGCCGACCCGAACGGGGTGATCGTGGACGTCATCACCCCGATCCCGCCGACGGGGGAGTTCGTCGAGCAGTACGAGGAGTCCGCCCGCCCGACGGCGTAGCGGGCGCGCTCCCGCGAGGCTTACCCACGGCCCACGGCCCACGGCCCACGGCCCACGGCTCGCGCCTCGGCGCTCGGGGCTCGGGGTCCGGACCGGCCGAGGCCGGATGTCACGAACTCGCCCCGCATCCTTCTCTCCTCGGGGAGCAGAGCGACGTCCGCGGGCGTCGCGCCGTCCCGGAACAACCGCGACCGGCGGTGTCGTCCGGGAGCCGTCGAAGGAGAGCAGCAATGTCAGCAGCATCGTCCCCGCTCGAGCGCGAGCTGCGGCGCATGGAGGTCATCGCGCGCCGGGAGCAGCTCCGGCTCGTCGGCCGCGTCGCCCCGCGCGTGGCGGAGCGCCGCCGCTGGGCCGACGCACCGCGCCGCCAGTCCCCGGCCACCGCCGCCCGCTAGCGGCGGTCGGGGCGCGCGACCCGTAGCGTCCGGCGGCTCGCCACCGTGCGCGGTGGCGCCCGCGCACGTCAGGCCGGCGCGCCGAGGCCCGCGAGCTCGCGCGCTCGCAGCAGCACGTCGTCGAGCATCTGCGGCGTGAGCCGGCCGGTGAACGTGTTCTGCTGGCTCACGTGGAAGCACCCGAGCAGGGTGAGGGTCTGCTCCGGGTGCGGGGGGCCGCCGTCGGGCACGAGGCCGGGGAGCGACGCCTCTGGGCTGGGGCGAGGGACGGCCCGTCGCAGCGTCACCTCCGCGCCGTGCGCGAACCGGGGCCGCGGACGCGGCACGGCCCAGCCCTGCTCGGCGAGCGTCGAGAGCAGCGCCTGCCACCCGAACCCGCCCAGCACGACGGCGACGCGCACCGAGGAACCCAGCAGCTCGACCTCGCGCGCGAGGTACGGGCCGCAGCGGCGGCGTTCTTCCGGGGTCGGCTTGTTGTCCGGCGGCGCGCACCGCACCGGCGCGGTGACGCGGATCCCGGTGAGGCGGAGGTCGTCGTCGGCGGAGACCGAGGTCGCCTGGTTGGCGAGGCCCGTGCGGTGCATGGCGGCGAAGAGGAAGTCACCGCTGCGGTCGCCCGTGAACATGCGGCCGGTGCGGTTGGCCCCGTGCGCGGCGGGCGCGAGCCCGACGACGACGATCCCCGCGCGCTCGTCGCCGAACCCGGGGACGGGGCGGGCCCAGTAGTCGTCGTCGCGGAACGACGCCCGCTTGACCTCCGCGACGTGCTCGCGCCACGCCACGAGTCGCGGGCACGCCCGGCACTCGACGAGGTGGGCGTCCAGCGCCGCGAGCGTCGGCGCCGTCCGGGCCGCGAGCGGGTAGTCGGGGTCGTCGGGCGTCACCCGCCCATCCTGCCCGCGCCCCCACCTCTCCGCGCCCCCGCCCGCCGAGCACGGGGTCCGCGACCGGAGTCCGAGCGATCCGGTCGCGGACCCCGTGCTCGGCTGGCGGCAGGGGCGTGGTCGGCCGTCAGGCCCGGCGGTTCGTCGGCGCCGTCGCGCCGGCGAGTGCCGTGGCGTCGGGCTCGCCGGCGGCCGGGAGGGTGGCCTCGGCGGGCGCGTCCGGGAGGTCCGTGGCCGGAGAGGGGACGGCGACTGCGGGGTCGGGCGCGCCGAGGGAGCCCGCGGCGTCGGCCGGGAGCGGCGCGCCGAACGTGTGCCGCAGGCCGAGCAGCACCGCGCCCGCGACCACGACGACGCCGAACATCACCGCGGCCATCGTCACCGGCGGAGACCCGCCGAGCAGGCCCGTCACGGGCGCGACGACCGCCCCGACGCCGAACTGGAACGCGCCGATGAGCGCCGCGGCGCTGCCGGCGCGGTGCGCGTTGCGCTCGAGCGCGATGGCCGGCACGGACGGCATGACGAAGCCCGCGGTGCCGAGCGTGAGCACGATGAGCGGGACGAGCCACGCGAGCCCGCCACCGGCGAGCGCGGCGACGAGCAGCCCGCCCGAGAGGACGAACCCGGCCGCGACCGCACCCTGGAGGATGCGCTCGGGCGTGACGCGCCCGACGAGCGCGCCGTTGATCTGGCTGCCCGCCGTCACGGAGACCGCGCCCACGCCGAAGACGATCGCGTACTGCTGCGCGGACATCCCGTAGAAGTCCTGGAACACGAACGTCGACGCGGAGATGTACGTGAACATCGCGGCCATGTAGGAGCCGGCGATGAGCGCGAGGCCGATGAACGACCAGTCCCCGAGGAGCGAGCCGTACGAGCGCAGCGCGGCGACGGTCCCGCCGCTGCGGCGACGTTCGACGGGCAGCGTCTCGCGCAGCCGCAGGAGCACGAGCACGAAGAGCACGGCGCCCACGGCGGCGAGCGCGACGAACATGCCGCGCCACGACCCGAGCCGCAGGAACTGCGCGCCGATGGTCGGCGCGAGGATGGGCGCGACGCCCACGACCAGCATGAGCCGCGCGATGACCTTGCCGATCTGGTAGCCCTCGAACGAGTCGCGCACGATCGCCATGGACAGCACCATCCCGGCGGCTGCGGAGAGGCCCTGCACGAACCGGAGCCCCGTGAGCGCGGCGACCGAACCGGCGAAGACGATCCCGGCCGACGCCGCGACGTACACCGCGAGCGACACCAGGAGGGGAGCGCGGCGCCCGACCGCGTCGGAGACCGACCCGATGAGGAGCTGCCCGAGGGCGAGGCCGGCGAGCGTCGCGGTGAGCGTGAGCTGGACGCGGGACTCGGTCGTGCCGAGCTCGTCGACGATGCGCGGGAACGCGGAGAGGTAGAGGTCGATCGTCAGCGGCCCGATCGCGGTGAGCGCGGAGAGCAGCAGGACGAGCCCCGCGCTGACGCGCCCGGGTCGGGAGGGAGCGGCGAGGCTCGTGGAGCCGGTGCCCGACGGGGCGGCGACGGGCGCGGTCGGCACCGAGGTCGCGGGGGGAGTGGAGGCCATGACAGCGGCAACCCCGCAGGGGGTCCCGCATGTTCCCGGACGCCGTACGCGATCGGATGCTGAGACGACGGAGCGGTCTCAGCCGGTGCCGCGCGCCTCGCCGTCATGCTCGCGGTCGCGGTCGCGGTCGCGGTCACGGTCACGGTCGCCGTCGCCGTCGCCGTCGCCGCCGCCGAGCCCGTGCCTCGCGGCTGCGAGACCGCGCCGCGCACGGGCTTCCTCGGCGACGTCGTCGAGCTCGACGGCGCGCACCTGGGCCGCATGGTGCAGGCTCGCCGCGCGGGCGGCGTCGCCCGCGGCGAGCACGGCCTCCCCGAGCGCGTTCAGCGCCTCCGTCTCGACGAGACGTGCGCGCACGCGGCGCGCCAGGTCGACGGCGGCCTCGCCCACGTACACCGCCTCGGCGACGGAGCCCGCGGCGAGCAGCGCGGTCGCGAGGGCGCTGCGGGCCTCCGCCTCCGCGTCGGGGTCGCCGAGCCCGGCGGCCGCGTCGACCGCGGCACGCAGCTCCAGGACCCCGGCCCCCGCCGCGTCGCAGCGTGCGAGGAGCCGACCCACGTGCACCCGTGCCCGTGTCGCCAGCCCCGCGTCCCCCAGGGAGACCGCGCTCGCGAGCGCGTCGCGGTGGAGCGCGAGCGCGCGGTCGAGCGCGCCCTCCGCCTCCGACAGGATCGCCGCGTTGCTCGACACGATCGCGACGTTCAGGGCGTCACCCACCCGCCGCGACAGCGTGAGCGCCCGGTCGTAGCCGGCGCGCGCGTCGTCGTGCCGGCCGAGGATGCGGTGCACGTCCGCGAGGTTCCCGACGGCGCGGCCCTCGCTCACCGGGTCGCCCGCGGTCCGCGCCCCGGCGGCGGCGTCGCGGTACGCGGTCTCGGCCTCGTCGAACCGCCCGAGGCGCTTGTACACGTTGCCGACGCGGTTGAGCGTCTGGCCGGGGCGGGGGTCGTCGCCGCGCTCGAGCGAGCGGACGAGCTGGGCGAGCGCCTCGTCGTACCGGCCGAGCCTCTCGAGCGCGCGCCCGAGGTCGCGCCCGGCCTGGGACCGCCCGGAGGGCCGCCCGTGCTCGACCGCCGCCGTGTGCACCGCGACCGCGTCGTTCCAGCGCCCCGCCGAGTCGAGGTACGGCGCGAGCAGGGCGGAGAGGTCGGTCACCGGGTCGGCGAGCTCGTGCTCCGCGGCGAGCGCCGACGTCGCGACGAGCAGGGCGCGGTGCGCGTCGAGCCACGCGACGGCGGCGTCCGCCGTGCGGCCGGGATGCGCGTCGCCCGCCCCTCCGCCCGCCGCTGTGCCCGCCGCTGTGCCCGCCGCTGTGCCGGTCTCTGTGCTCGTCCCGACGCCCGGCCCGGCCGCGTCGTGGTGGGGCGACGTCGCGTGCACGGCCGGCCGGGCGTCGTCGAGCAGGCGCGCGGCGAGCCGCCCGACGGCGGACGCCCGCGCCGAGAACGGGTCGTCCGTCCGGGCGAGGTCGGCGGCGAGGGTGCGCACGGCGTCGGGCACGACGACCTCCCCGCGCGGCCCGGCCGCGACGAGGTGCCAGCGGCCCAGGGCGGCGAGCGCGTCGCGGCTCTCGCTCGTCGAGACGCCGAGGAGCACGGGGACCTCGGCGGCGTCGAGCGGTACCGGGACGAGGGCGAGCAGGCGCAGGGCGCGGGCGTGGTCGGCGGGCAGACGGCGGTGCACGGCGGCGAGCGCGGGGTGGAGGGCCGGCCCCGGGAGGTCCTCGACCCGGCGGACGTGGTCGGCGAGCGACCAGCCGGGTCGCGCGCGGACGTCGTCGGCGATCTGCGCCAGCGCCGCAGGGAGCCCTCCGGACGCGCGCACGAGGCGGGCGGTGGCCTCGGGCTCCGCGGCGGTGCGGTCCTGGCCGACGCGCGCCGCGAGCAGCGCGCGGGCGTCGTCCGCGCCGAGGGGCGCGAGGGTCGTGGCGGCCTCCCCGGGCAGCCCGACGACGCGGTGCGCCGCCACCACCACGCGCGCGGTGCCAGGCAGGTGCCCGACGACGTCGGCGGCCTGGGCGGGATCGGTCACGTCGTCGAGGACGATCGTCGCGCGGCGCCCGTCGAGCGCGGTCGCGAGCGCGGCGGCGAGCGCAGGCAGGTCGCGCGCCTGCGCGTCGGGCGGGGGTGCGCCGAGCGCCTGGAGCAGCGCGTCGAGCACGACGGCGGCCGGGCGCGGGCCGTCCGCCTCCCCGTGCAGGTCGACGAGCGCGACGACGTCGGCCGGGACCTCGCGGGCCGCGGCGAGCGCGACGCTCGTCGTGCCCGACCCGGGCAGGCCCGTGACCGTCACGACGCGCGTTCGCTCCCGCGAGGACTCCTGGGGCGGGGCGGTGAGCGCCGCCGCGAGCCGCGAAACCTCGTCGGCCCGACCGACGAGCGGCCCGTCGGGCACGATCGGTCCCAGCCGGACGCTCGGCGGGAGAGCGGGCTCCGGAGCGGCCGCGGGGACGGTCGCCGTCCGGTACGCGGCACGCCACGCCGCGGGCCGGCGGTCGCCGAGGACGTGCGCGACGTCCGCGAGCAGGTCGACGTCGAGCCGGGAGCGGCCCGCCCGGAAGACGTCGTAGACGGTGACGCGCCCCGGGCGCGCCTCCGCGACGGGGACGCCCCGGGCGGTGCGGAGCGCGCCGACGCGCCGCGCGATCTCGGTGTACGAGGGGTCGCCGGCCCACGCCCGCAGCGCGCGCAACCGCGCGGCGAGCTCGTCCACCGACCCTGCGCCCACGGGGGACGGCGGCGGGTCGGGGGGCACGGCGCCAGGCTAGCGACGGCCACCCGCCGCTGCGCGGCGTGCTCGCCCGGCGACGTGACCGTGGCGTGCGGGGCCGCCGGGCGACGAGCCCGGGCGGTCAGACGAGCGTCCGGCCGTTCGGGATCGTTCGGGATGCGTGCCGCGGGCGCGCGGCGTCGCCAGGCTCTCCGCAGGCCGCGACGTCCGCGGTGCGAGGGTCCGCGCGGGGCGCGGCGGGACGAAGGAGCGACCGGTGGGGCTGTTCGACAAGCTCAAGGAGATGTTCTCGACGACGGCGGACCTCTACGCGAAGGAGGACGCCCCGCCGCTCACGCCGGCGCAGCAGCGCGGGCTCGCGCTCGGTGCGGTCTACGCCGTCGAGGGCGTGCTGCCGATCAACGCGCTGACCGTGGAGGCCGACGCGCGCACGGCCGCGAAGCCGCTCGCGGCCGGGTGGGACGTGCGGGGCGCGGACGACGTCGAGCGCACGTACGAGTTCCTCCTCACCCAGGGGCACCGGGGCTACTACGCGATCGCGATGCCGAAGGTCGAGGAGCTGTACTCGGGCCGTCTGAGCCGTCGCGACGCGAAGGGCGCGGCGGACCAGCACGTCGCCCAGGCACGGCAGGAGGCGACGGCGCGGTGCCTCGACCCCGAGCGTGCGGTCGCGTTCTACCAGGGCTGGAGCGCGTCGGCGCAGATGGGCGGGCACGGCGAGCTGGCCGACCCGCTGCCGCCGTCGATCGCGGCGTGGGACGCGGCGCGGGTCGTGCACGTCAGCCGCCTCGCGGTCGACGCCGGGTTCGTCACCCCGGAGCGGGCGTGGGCCGCGATCGAGGAGGCCGTCGCGATGTCGCGCCCCGCGTACGCGTCGTGGGAGCAGTTCGGCGACGGGTTCCTCGCGGGGCGCGCGTTCTGGTCCGCGGGCAACCGCACCCCGGTCGACCAGGACCTGCCCGACTTCAAGCGCGCCGTCCGACGGCTGCTCGACACCGAGTCGTCGCCCTGGCGCACGCTGTCGTACTGACCGCGGGGGACGAGAACGACGGGAGGGCGGACGGTGCACCGGTCGCCGTGGTGGTGGCGCGCAGGGCTCCTGATCGTCGTGGTCGGCGTCGGCGTGGCGGTCGTCGCGGCCGACGACGGCCTGCGCTCGGAGGTCCACGCGGCCCTGTCGAACCTGGCGCGAGCCCTGTTCTGACCGCACCGCCCCGCCGAGCACGGGGTTGCTGTCGTCCTGGGCGTCAGAACGACGGCAACCCCGTGCTCGGCACCGTGGCCGGCGTCGGCGTCGGCGTCGGCGCCTGGGGCAGCGCCCGCCGGGGTCAGTCCTGGGCGTCGCGCCAGGCGACCCACTCGCCCACGAGCGACAGGTCGTAGTCCGGCCCGCTCGTGCCGACGGTGAACAGGGTCGCGCCCGCGGCGACGAGCGCGTCCGCGGACTCCGCCGGCGGCCGGGACACGGCGACCGACCGCTCGACGAGCGCGGCGGTGTCGCGTCCCACGGCCTCGCCGTGCTCGTCGAGGATCCCGCTCTTGCGCGCGAGCGTCTCCGCGTCGCCGAACGAGTGCCAGACGTCCGCGTGCTCCGCGACGACGCGCAGCGTCTTGCGCTCCCCGCCTCCGCCGACGAGCACCGGGATGTCCCGGGTCGGCGCGGGGTTCGACGCCGCCCAGCGGGCCTTGATGCGCGGGAGCGCGTCGGCGAGGTCGGCGATGCGCCCGCCCGCGGTGCCGAACTCGTACCCGAACCGGTCGTAGTCCTTCTCGAACCAGCCCGCGCCGATCCCGAGGATCAGACGACCGCCGCTGATGTGGTCGACCGTCCGCGCCATGTCGGCGAGGAGGTCCGGGTTGCGGTAGCTGTTGCACGTGACGAGGGCGCCGATCTCGACGCGCTCGGTCTGCTCGGCCCACGCCCCGAGCATGGTCCAGCACTCGAAGTGCTTGCCGTCGGGGTCGCCCGTGAGCGGGAAGAAGTGGTCCCAGTTGAAGATGACGTCGACGCCCAGGTCCTCCGCGCGCAGCACGGCGTCGCGGATCTGGGCGTAGTCGGCGTGCTGCGGCTGGAGCTGGACGCCGATGCGGAAGGGGTGCCGAGGAGAGGTCATGCTCGGAATCTACGTCCGGGCCGAGCACGACGACACCCCGCGTCGAGCACGATCTTGCCGGCGCCACGAGCGTCAGTACGACGGCAAGGTCGTGGTCGGCGGACCTAGGGTGGGCGCATGAAGCGACTGGTGGGCCTGCTCGTGACGCTCGTGGTGCTGGTGGCGGTCGCCGTCGTGGCGGACCGGGTGGCGGTGGGGGCCGCCGAGCGCGGTGCGGTCACGGCGTTCGAGCAGCAGGCCGACGACGTGTCCGGCGCCCAGATCGACATCACCGGCTTCCCGTTCCTCACGCAGCTCGTGCGCGGGTCGCTGACGCACGTCACGGGCTCCGCGGACTCCGCGTCGTTCGGCGGCTACGCGATCTCCGACCTCCAGGTCGAGGCCGACGGTGTGAGCACGTCGGAGCCGTACCGGATCGCGTCCGGGACGGCGTCGGGCGTCATCGCGGCGGAGTCGTTGCAGCAGGTCGTCGCCGAGCAGAGCGGTCTCGACGTCGACGTCGCGGCGACCAGCGGCGTGCTGTCCCTGGGCTTCGAGGTCCTGGGCACCACGATCACGGTCGACGTGACGCCGCGCGTGTCCGGCCCGGCCGAGCTCGCGGTCGACGTCGTCGCGGTCCGCACCGGCCTCGGCACGGTCTCGGTCGACGACCTGCCGTCCGGGCTCTCGGGCGCGCTGTCCGACCTGCGCGTCCCGCTCGACCTGCCCGACGGCGTCGCGCTCGACTCGGTGTCCGCGGTCGAGGGGGGCGTGCGCGTGGCCGTGACGGGGACCGACGTCGCCGCCGCGGACCTGGTGGCCTCGTGACCCGGGCCGGGTGACCGGCGTGACCGGAGCGGGGTGGGTGCCATGAGCGCCAAGGCCGTCGACGGACGTCGCGTCCTCGCGGCGCGCCTCGCCGCGCACCGGCTCCGCGCGCCCGACCTGCCCGACGTGCCGACCGCCGTCGGGCATCTCGTCGCGGTGCAGGGCCAGGAGTTCCACCCCGCGCTGTGGGGCCTCACGCGGCGGCTGCGGCCGGACGCGCGGCCGGGCGCGGCAGGGGCGGTCGCCGCGTGCGACCGCGGTGAGGTGCTGCGCACGCACGTGCTGCGGCCCACGTGGCACCTCGTCCGGCCCGACGACGCGCGCTGGCTCCTCGAGCTCAGCGCGCCCCGCGTGCACCAGGCGAACGGGACGCTGTACCGGCAGGTGGGGACCGCGGGGCACGGGCCGGAGACCGACCTCGTCGTCGCGGCCGTGCAGGAGCGCCCCCGCACGCGCCGCGAGCTGGCCGCGCTGCTCGCCGCCCACGGCCGCCCGCTGGAGGGCATCGCGCTCGGCTACGTGCTCATGCGCGCCGAGCTCGACCGGCTGCTGGTCAGCGGACCCCTCGACGGCAAGCAGCAGACGTACGCCGCGTTCGACGACCGCGTCCCGCCCGGCTACGGGCCGCTCGGCGAGCGGTTCGACCGGGACGCCGCGCTCGTCGAGCTGCTGCGCCGCTACCTCGCGAGCCGCGCGTACGCGACGGTCAAGGACGTCGCGCAGTGGTCGGGCTTCACGCTCACCGACGTGCGGCGCGCGCTCGACCTCCTCGACGGCGAGGTCGTGGCGGTGCCCGGGGCGGGGGCTCTCGAAGGGCTGACGCTCTGGCGGCTCGCCGACCCCGGGGAGCGCGTGCTCGACCCCGCGCCGTTCGTCGGTGCGCTCGCGCCCGACGGCGACCCGTCCCGACCGGTCGTCGACCTGCTGCAGAGCTACGACGAGCTGTTCGTGTCCTCCGGCGAGACGCGCGGGGTCGTCGTGGCCGACGGCGTCGACCTCGGCGACCGGCTCGGGTCCTTCATCCACGCCGTCGCGGTCGACGGCGTCGTCGTCGGGCGGTGGCGCTGGGTCGTCGGGACGCGCGACGTCGTCGTCGAGCCGCAGTGGCGCCGCGCGCCGTCGTCCGCGGAGGAGGCGGCGCTCGCCTTCCAGGCGGACGCGGTCCGCGTGCACTGGGGGCGAGGTGCTGCGGCGCCCAGGATCAGTGCCGGGGCACGCCCGGGCGCGTGACGAGGTGCACGAGCACGGCCGTCAGCACGATCACCCCGACGTAGACCGCCATCGCGACCGGTGACGTGACGGCGAGGAAGGTCAGGGCGGTGTTGCCGACGAGGTGCAGCACGACGGCCGCCGGGACCCCGCCGCGCAAGCGCTCGCTGACCAGCCAGTACGCGCTCGAGAGCGGGATCATCGCGAGCAGGAACAGCGCTGCCTCGACGCTCGCGAGCCCGAGCGACGACTGCCAGGTGCCCGTGAGCGCGAAGAGCGGCAGGTGCCACACCGCCCACACGGCGCCGAGCACGGCGGAGGTCGCGAGCGGCGAGAGCTGACGGCGCAGGCGCGGTTGCGCGTAGCCGCGCCACCCGAGCTCCTCCGACAGCGGCCCCGCGCACAGCGAGACGAGGCTGAACAGGAGCGGGCCGCCGGCCGCGACGACGGCCGCCGCACCGGCCGACAGGTCCGCCGTCGGGCCGCCGAGGGACGGGACGACGAGCGCGGCGACGACCGCGGGCGCGGCACCGAGCCCGACGGCGGCCGGGAACCAGCGCCCGGCGGCGCCCCAGCGTGCGGCGCGCGGGCTGCGGCGACCGGTCCCGGCGAGGACGATCGCCGCGAGCGTCGGCCCGAAGCCACCGAACGCGTAGAGCGCGAAGACGAGCGTTTCGGTCACGTCGCCACCGAGCAGCCACGCGGCGCCCCACGGGGCCCAGGACAGCCCGAACGTGAGCGCCCAGAACGCCGTGAGCCCGCCGCGCACGGGCTGCGCCGCGTCGTCGGGGGCGTCCCGGACCAGGACGGGGGACAGGTGCCGGGACCGCGCCGTCGCGGGCCGAGGTCGTGCGCTCGTCGTCATGCCTCGATCCCACCGTTCCGCCGGGCTCCGCGGACCCCGGCCCACCCCCGTCCCCGAAGGGGGACACCCCCCGGGTCACCCCCGGTCCTGGCCCTGCCGGGCACGGGATCGGCGACCGGACCGGCAGGGCCACCCCGTGCTCGACGGGGTGGGTGGGGGTGGAGCCGGGGTGGTCGGGCGAAGGGGTGGCAGGGTGGGGGCGTGACGAACACCGACGCTCCGCGTCTCGCCAACTGGGCCGGGAACCTCACCTACGCGTCCGCCGGGGTCGCGCACCCCGCGCACCCGGAGGAGCTCGCCGACGTCGTGCGGCGGTCGGCGCGGGTCAAGGCCCTGGGGTCGCGGCACTCGTTCGGGGACGTCGCGGACACGACGGGCACGCACGTCGTCCTCGACCGGTACGACGACGGCCGCGCCCCCGTGGAGATCGACCCGGCATCGGGCGTGGTGTCGGTCGCGGCGGGACTGCGGTACGGCGACGTGACGCGGCACGTCCAGGCGGCGGGCCGGGCGCTCGCGAACCTCGCGTCGCTCCCGCACATCTCGGTCGCGGGGTCGGTCGCGACGGCGACCCACGGCTCGGGCGACGCGGTCGGCTCGCTGGCGAGCGCCGTCGTCGGGCTGGAGCTCGTCACGGGCGACGGCGAGCGCCGGACGCTGCGGCGCGGTGACGCGGACCTTCCCGGCGCGGTCGTCGCGCTGGGGGCGCTGGGCGTCGTGACGCGCGTCGAGCTGGAGACGGTCCCGACGTTCGACGTCCGTCAGGACGTGCACGTCGGGCTGCCGTGGGACGCGGTGACGGCGCACTACGACGAGATCACCGCGTCGGCGTACTCGGTGAGCCTCTTCACGGACTGGGGGCCCGACGGCGTCCAGCAGGTCTGGCGCAAGTCCCGCCTCGCGCCGGGGGAGCGAGGCGTGACGCGGACGGACTTCTTCGGGGCGACGCCCGCGACGACGATGCTGCACCCCCTGCCCGGCATCGACCCCGTGCACTGCACGCCCCAGCTCGGGGAGCCCGGCCCCTGGAACGAGCGGCTGCCGCACTTCCGGCTCGACTTCACGCCGAGCAACGGCGCCGAGCTGCAGTCGGAGTACCTCGTGCCGCGCGGCCGGGCCCAGGAGGCGTTCGCCGCGATGCGCGACCTCGGCCCGCGCGTCACCCCGCTGCTCCAGGTGGGGGAGATCCGCACGGTCGCGCCCGACCCCGAGCCGCTGTGGCTCAGCCCGTTCGACGGCCCGGCCGTCGGCGTGCACCTCACGTGGAAGCCCCTGCCCGACGACGTCGCGCGCGTCCTGCCCGACGTCGAGGCCGCGCTCCTCCCGCTCGGCGCGCGCCCGCACTGGGGCAAGCTCTCGCACGCGCTCGTCCACGACCCGGGCTCGGTCGCGGTGCTCTACCCGCGCGCCGACGACTTCGGCGCGCTCGCGCAGCGGTACGACCCGGAGGGCCGCTTCCTCGGCGGGTACGTCGAGCGTCTGCTCGCGGGCTGAGCGCCGCGCCCCGGCTCGCACGGTGCCCGACCGCTCGTTACGGTCGTCCGAGCACCGAGAGGCTCGCCGCCGCGCCGACCCGCGCGGCGCCCGCGCGGGCACGGCACGACAGAGGTACCGAGGAGAACTGTGGCAGCGACCGGCACGGCGGGCGGGGAGCCCGCGACGCAGAAGCCGCGCGAGGAGTGGACCGGGCAGGTCGGCTTCATCATCGCGGCCATCGGCTCGGCGGTCGGGCTGGGGAACATCTGGCGGTTCCCCGGCGTGGCGTACGAGAACGGGGGCGGGGCGTTCCTCGTGCCGTACCTCGTCGCCCTGCTCACCGCGGGCATCCCCATCCTGTTCCTCGACTACGCGGTCGGGCACCGCTTCCGCGGCTCCGCCCCGACGGCGTTCCGGCGGATCGCGCGGTGGCTCGAGGGCCTGGGCTGGTTCCAGGTGATGATCTGCTTCGTCATCGCGCTCTACTACACCGCGGTCATCGCGTGGGCCGTGAGCTTCTTCGTGTTCTCGTTCGACCTGCGGTGGGGCGACGACCCGGCCGCGTTCTTCACGGGCGACTACCTGCGGCTCGCCGACCCGGGGGCCAGCCTCGAGTTCGTGCCGGCGGTGCTCGTGCCGCTGGTCGCGGTCTGGGTCGTGACGATCGTCGTCCTCGCGCTCGGCGTCGCGAAGGGCGTGCAGCGCGCGAACACGGTGTTCCTGCCGCTGCTCGTCGTGGCGTTCGCGGTGCTCGTGGTGCGCTCGCTGTTCCTCGAGGGCGCGGCGGACGGGCTGAACGCGCTGTTCACCCCGGACTGGGCGGCGCTCGGCGACCCCAACGTGTGGATCGCCGCGTACAGCCAGATCTTCTTCTCGCTGTCGATCGCGTTCGGGATCATGGTCACGTACGCGTCCTACCGTCGACGCCGGTCCAACCTCACGACCCCGGGGCTCGTCGTCGCGTTCTCCAACTCCTCGTTCGAGATCCTCGCCGGCATCGGCGTCTTCGCGACGCTCGGGTTCCTCGCGCACGAGCAGGGGGTCGGCGTGGGGGAGCTCGAGGGCATCAGCGGGCCGATCCTCTCGTTCGTCACGTTCCCCGCGATCGTGTCGCAGATGCCGGGCGGGCCGATCTTCGGCGCGCTGTTCTTCGGGTCCCTCGCCATGGCGGGGTTCACGTCGCTCCTGTCGATCCTCCAGGTCGTGTCCGCGGCGTTCCAGGAGAAGTTCGGCTGGACGCCGCGCCAGGCGTCCGTGCGCCTCGGCGTCGTGAGCGCGATCATCTCCGTGCTGCTCTTCTCGACCACGACCGGGCTCGTCGCCCTCGACACCGCCGACCAGTGGGCCAACAACGTCGGCATCGTGGGGTCGGCCGTGCTCATGTCCGTGCTCCTGCTGTGGGTGCTGCGGCGCGGGCCCGAGCTGCGCTACCACCTCAACGCCGTCTCGACGTTCCGCCTCGGTCCCTGGTGGCAGGTGCTCGTCGCGGTCCTGGCCCCGCTCGTACTGGGCTACATGCTCGTGTCGCGGATCGTCACGCTCGTCGTCGACGGCTACGAGGGGTACCCCGCCTGGTACCTCGCGCTCGTCGGGTGGGGCGCGATCGCGTTCATGGTGCTCGCCGCGCTGGTGCTCACCGCGCTGCGCTGGCGCCGCAGCCCCGACGACTTCGTCCCCTGGCCGCCGTACCCGCCGGGTGACGCCGTGGCGGGCCCGGGACGTGCGCCGTCGGGCCGCGGGACGACGGGCCGTGCGACGGCAGGCAGCAACCGCGCCGGCCGTACGACGACCACGACCGGTCCCGACGGGGAGGAGACCCGATGACCACCTCGGCCGTGATCCTGCTCGTGCTCGCCATCGTCGTCGTGTGGGGCGGGCTGCTCGTCGCGATCCTGCGGCTGCGCGCCCAGCCCGAGCGTGCGGACTACCCGCCGGGGGACGAGGACGACCACCGCGAGGACGAGGCGCCCGTCGAGCGCGACACGTAGCCGACGCCGGCCCGCGCCGTCGCGCGACCGCGCGCCGGGCGACGCGGCGGGCGGGTGCGGTTCGTCACGGTTCGGCGTCGATGTCCCCGCCGGTTTGGTGAGCGGGGCCGAACGGCCCCACACTCGTGCGCAGGTGCCGCGCACCGCCGGGTCCTCTGTTCCCCGTACGTTCCTCTGCCCTCACGGGCCGGGTGCTGACGTAACACGACGGAGACGATCGGTGTCTACGCTGCCCCTGCCCGGCCCCACACCGATCGGAGACACCATGCGTACGACCTCGCGGAAGCTCCCCCTCACCGGTCTCGTCGCGCTCGCCGCGACGAGCACCCTCCTGCTCGCCGCGTGCACCGACGCGTCCCAGACCGGGACGGACGGCAGCGCCTCGGGTTCCGGTGACGAGACGTCGGCGGCGCCGTCGTTCGACCCGTCGACGATCGAGGTCGACGACGCGGCCGCCGCGCTCCTGCCCGAGGACGTCGCCTCCGCGGGGACGCTCGTCGTCGGCTCGAACACCGAGTACGCGCCCGCCGAGTTCATCGACGCCGACGGCAAGACCCCGATCGGGTTCGACATCGACGTCATCAAGGCGGTCGGCGCGACGCTCGGGCTCGACGTCGAGGTCCAGTCGGCCGACTTCCCCGCGATCATCCCCGCGCTCGGCACCAAGTACGACGCGGGCATCTCCTCGTTCACCATCACCGAGGAGCGCATGCAGGAGGCGAACATGATCGCCTTCCTCAACGCGGGCTCCGCCTACGCGGTCGCGTCGGGCAACCCGGACGACATCGACCCCGAGAGCCTGTGCGGGGTGACCGTCGCCGTGCAGACGGGCACGGTCCAGGACGAGGACATCGCCGTCCAGAGCCAGGCTTGCACCGACGCCGGCGAGGAGAAGATCGACATCCTCCAGTACGACTCGCAGTCCGACGCCACGACGAACGTCGCGGGCGGCAAGGCGCAGGTCCTGTACGCCGACTCGCCGGTCATCGGCTACGCCGTCGAGCAGACGGGCGGCCAGCTCGAGCAGCTCGGCGACGTGTTCGACAGCGCGCCGCAGGGCGTCGTCGTCGCGAAGGACGACACCGAGCTCGCCGCCGCGATCCAGGCGGCGCTGCAGTCCCTCATGGACAGCGGCCAGCTCGAGGAGATCCTCGGGGCGTGGGGCAGCGGCGACGCGGCCCTGGAGACCGCCGAGCTCAACCCGTCCGTCGGCTGACGACCCTCTCGCCAGCCCCGTCCGTCCCGCCGTCCCGCGGGCGCCCACCCGGCGCCCGCGGCCGGCGGGCGGGAACGACCGCGCGGACGACGACGACCGTGCGGCCCGGCTCGCCCCCCGAGCCCCGACCCCCCGAGGTGCACCATGACGACCGGTAGCTCCCCCCGCGGCGCCGCCGCCGGACCGGGCGACGACCCGGTCCCCGACCGCATCCACGCCGTCCCCGTCCCCCGGCCCGGCCGATGGGTCTCCGCCGCCCTGCTGCTCGTGCTCGCCGCGATGGCGGCCAACGCCCTGCTGACGAACGAGAAGTTCCGGTGGGACGTCGTCTGGCTGTACTTCCGCGACGTGACGGTCGTGCGCGGCGTCGGCTGGACGCTCGTGCTGACCTTCGGCTCGATGCTCATCGCGATCGTCCTCGCCGTGCTCCTCGCGATCATGCGGCGCTCGGACAACCCCGTCATGCGGTCGGTGAGCTGGGGCTACATCTGGTTCTTCCGCGGCACCCCGATCTACACGCAGCTCGTGTTCTGGGGCCTCATCTCGGTGCTCTACCCGCGCCTGAGCCTCGGCATCCCGTTCGGGCCGGAGTTCTTCGAGTTCCGCACGGCGGACCTGTTCACCGCGTTCGTGTGCGCGCTCATCGGGCTCTCGCTCAACGAGGCGGCGTACCTCGCGGAGATCGTGCGCGCTGGCCTGGGGTCGGTCGACCCGGGCCAGACCGAGGCCGCGAAGGCGCTCGGCATGAAGGACGGCAAGATCCTCACGCGCATCGTGCTGCCGCAGGCCATGCGCGTCATCGTGCCGCCCACGGGGAACGAGACGATCTCCATGCTCAAGACGACGTCGCTCGTCCTCGCGGTGCCGTTCACGCTCGACCTGCAGTACTCGACGAACGCGATCGGCAACCGCCTGTTCCTGCCGATCCCGCTGCTCATGGTCGCCGCCATCTGGTACCTGCTCATCACGAGCGTCCTCATGGTCGGCCAGCACTACGTCGAGCGGTACTACGGCCGCGGGTTCGGCACCCAGACCCCGACCCGGCGCCGCGGGCGCGGCCCGGGCGGCCGCGGGCGGAAGCCGAGCCGGCAGGACCTCATCGCCGCGTCCGGCACGACCAAGGACGACCCCTTCCTGGAGGTGACCCCGTGAGCGGGACGCACGGCACGCCGTCGGGCACGACGACCACGGACGCCACGCCGATGGTGCAGGTCGAGGGCCTGCACAAGATGTTCGGCGACCTGCACGTCCTCAAGGGCGTGGACCTCGAGGTCCCGCGGGGCTCGGTGTGCGTCGTGCTCGGGCCGTCGGGATCGGGCAAGTCGACGCTGCTGCGCTGCGTCAACGAGCTCGAGGAGATCACGGGCGGCCGCGTCCGGGTCGACGGCGAGCTCATGGGCTACCGCGAGGTCACCAAGGACGGCCGCACGCGCCTGCACCGCCTGCACCCGAAGGTCGTGGCGCGGCAGCGTTCGCGCATCGGCATGGTGTTCCAGCGGTTCAACCTGTTCCCGCACATGACGGCGCTCGAGAACGTCGCGGAGGCGCCCGTCCAGGTGCGCGGGCTGAGCAAGGCGCAGGCGCGGGCGCGCGCGTCGGAGCTCCTGGACCGCGTGGGGCTCGCGGACCGCGCCGACCACTACCCGGCGCAGCTCTCCGGCGGCCAGCAGCAGCGCGTGGCCATCGCGCGGGCGCTCGCCATGGATCCCGAGCTCATGCTGTTCGACGAGCCGACGTCGGCCCTCGACCCCGAGCTCGTCGGCGAGGTGCTGGCCGTCATGCGCGACCTCGCGCGGTCCGGCATGACGATGATGGTCGTGACGCACGAGATCGGGTTCGCGCGCGAGGTCGCCGACACCGTCGTCTTCATGGACGAGGGCGTCATCGTCGAGCAGGGGACCCCGGAGCAGGTGCTCGGGGACCCGCAGCACGAGCGCACGCGGTCGTTCCTCGCCCACGTGCTGTAGGCGGCATCGTCCCGGCGCGGGACGCGAGATCGGCCCGGGCGTCCGAGGTCGGCCCTCCGTGGGTCGACCGGGGGCGGTCGGGTCGATCCGGCGCTCAGCCGGCGCGGCGGCGGCGCGGGAGCGCGGGAGCGCCGTGCGCCGGCGCGAGACGGGGCGAGAGCCCCGTGGGCCGGGCGACCGTGACCATCTCCCCGCTGAGCGCCCGGCCGAGGTGCACGAGCGGCAGCATGTTCTCGTGCTCGACCACGAGGGCGTCGTAGATCGGGGTCTCGCTGTCGGGGGTGGGGGAGGAAGATCGCGTCAGCACGCCTCCCACTGTCGGTGAGGGACGTGTGTTCCGCGACCGGAAGCGGTGACGTGTCCGTGAGGCGTTCGTGGAGACCGCCGGGTCACCAGCCCCAGCCGCCCCAGTCCCAGCCGCCCCCGCCGCCGTCCCCGTCGCCGCCGTCGTTCCCGTTCCCGCCGCCGTTCCCGGGACCGTTCCCGGGACCGTTTCCCGGACGGTCCTCCTGCTCGCGCTCGTCCTGCTCCTTCTGACGGTCGTCGAGCTCCTGCGAGCGCTTCGACGCGTCCTCCTCGGCCTTCGCCACGGCCTCCTCGCGCTCCGTGAGCTGGGCCGTCGCGGCGTCGAGCTCGGCGCGCTGCGACTCGAGGTCGGCCCGCTCGGACTCGAGCTGCTCGCGCTCCGCCGCGACCTCGCTCTGCACGCGCTGCGCCTCGGCCTGCTCGCGCTGCGCCTCGCCCTGCGCCGAGAGCGTGAGGCCGATGCCCACGAGCAGCCCGACCGCGACGCCCGCGAGACCGACCGCCGTCGGGACGACCCACCGCCGCCCCCGGTCCGGCGCGTGGTCGCCGTCGTCGTCGGCCGCGGGCAGGGCGAGCGGCCCCACGGGGACGACGCCGGAGCGCCCGGCCCGGGCGGCGACCGCCGGAGCCGCGGCTGCCGTGGCGACGGGCGTCGCGCGGCCGACCGGGACAGGCGTCGGGCGCGCGGCCGGGACAGGGCCGGACGACGTCGGACGCGCGGCCGGGCCGTCGAGCATCCCGCCGAGCGCGGGGAGGATCATCGTCGAGCTCGCCACGGGGTGGTCGTCCACGGCGCCCGGGACCGGCGGGCGTGCCGGGACGGCGGCCGCGACGCGCGTCGCGCCGGCGTCGGGGCCGACCACCGGGGTGGCGCCCGACGAGCGGGCGCGCAGCGACCGGCGGGTCGGCGTGCCGGCCCCGGCGGGCAGCGGCTCGGTGGTGCGCAGGACGGGCGCCTCCGGGGGCGGCACGGGCCCGGGGGCCGGGGCGGCGTCGTCCGCCCAGAACACCCACCCGGGCGGGGGCGGCGGCCAGGACGGGTCCGGGTGCCACTCGGTCGTCGGGGTGAAGCCCTCGGGCACGGGCCACCCCGGCGGCGGCACGAAGCGTACGGCCATGGGTCCTCCTTCGGTGGCGCCCGCCGCGCGGGGGCGGGACGCCGGGAGCCGCGGGGCTCCCGGTCCGGCGTGGACGTGCCGCGGCGACGTCCGACGACGACGTCCGGGCGGGACGTCCGACGGGAACAGTAGGGGAGCCCTGCCCGTCGGCACGAATCGCCCCATCCCGGGCACGGGCAGGCCCAGGGGCGGCGCGGACGCGTGGGTGGCCGCTGGTAGAACGGACGCAGACCGACGGACGGTCGGCGGCGACGGCCGTCGGCGGCCGTCCGAACCGGAGGTGTGCGTGTTCCTCGTCGACGAGCCGGTGCTGCGGGCCGCGACCGTGGCCGACCGGCCCGGTGCCCGCGTGGCCCCACCCCGCGAGCAGGCGCTCGTGCTGTCGGCGAGCGACCTCGTCGTGGCCGCCGACTGCGAGTACCGGCTCCTGGTCCGGCTCGACGAGCAGCTCGGGCGCGCACCCCGCCGCGACGCGGGCGAGGACGTGATGCTCGCCCGCACCGCCGAGCTCGGCGCCCGGCACGAGCGCGAGGTGCTCGCGGGCTACGAGGCCGAGCACGGCCCGTTCGACCCGACGACGGGCCGCGGCGTCGTGCACGTCGAGCCGCCGCGCGGCACGTCGTGGGACGAGCTCGTCGCCGCCCAGGCGCGCACGCTCGCCGCGGTCGAGGCGGGGGCGGACGTCGTGCACCAGGCCGCCTTCTTCGACGGCGCGTTCCACGGGCGGGCCGACTTCCTCGTGCGCACGGGCACGGACGACGCGGGCGCTGCGCGCTACGCCGTCGTGGACGCCAAGCTCGCGCGCCGCGCGAAGGTCCCCGCGCTGCTCCAGCTCGCCGCGTACGCCGACCAGCTCGTCGGCGCGGGCGTCCCGGTGGACCCGGAGGTCTCGCTCGTGCTCGGCACGCGCGAGCGCACGTCGCACCGCCTGGCCGACCTGCTGCCCGTCTACCGGGACCGGCGCGAGCGGCTCGTGCGGCTCACGGCCGAGCACGTCGCGCGCGAGGGCCGCGCCCCGTGGGACGACCCGGCGGTCCGCGCGTGCGGGCGCTGCGCCGACTGCCGTGCCCAGGTGGAGGCGCGCCGGGACGTGCTCCTCGTGGGCGGCGTGTACGAGTCGCAGCGCGCGGCCCTGCACGCGGCGGGGATCCTCACGATCGACGAGCTCGCCGCCGCGACCGACGAGACGCCGGTCCCGGCGGGGATGAGCCGGTCGAGCTTCGCGCGCGTGCGGCGGCAGGCCGCGCTCCAGCTCGGCACCGGCCCGTCCGACGGCACGGTCGTGTGGGCCGACGCGTCCGGGCCGCACGAGCTGTCGTGGCGCATCGACGACCCGGCGCCGGTGCTCGCCCTGCCGGAGCCGAGCCCCGGCGACCTCTTCTTCGACTTCGAGGGGGACCCGCTGTGGACGGACGCGGGCGGCACGAGCTGGGGGATCGACTACCTGTTCGGGTGGGTCGAGCGCCCGGCGACGCCCGAGGACCGGCCGCCGTTCCACGCCCTGTGGGCGCACGACCTCGCGGCGGAGCGTGACGCGCTCGTCGCGTTCGTCGACCACGTCAACGCGCGCCGCCGCGTCCACCCCGACCTGCACGTCTACCACTACGCCGACTACGAGCGCGCGCACCTGCTCGCGATCGCCGCGCGGCACGGCGTCTACGAGGAGGAGGTCGACGACCTCCTGCGCGACGGCGTCCTCGTCGACCTGTACGCCGTCGTGCGGCAGGCGCTGCACGTGTCCGACCGCTCGCGGTCCATCAAGAAGCTCGAGCCGCTCTACATGGGCGACGAGCTGCGCACCGGCGACGTGACCACGGGCGCCGCGTCCGTCGTCGCGTACGCCGAGTACACCGCCCTGCGCGACGCAGGCCGCAGCGAGGAGGCGGCCGAGCTCCTCCAGGGGATCGCGGACTACAACCGGTACGACTGCGTGTCGACGCTGCGCCTCGCCGCGTGGCTGCGCGAGGCGGCCGCGGCGGTGGCCGGGGCAGCGGAGCGAGACACCGGCTCCGCGGCCGCGACGACCGATACGGCGGCCGCGAGCGTCGCGGCTGCCACCACCGGCGCGGCTGCCGCGCCCGGCGCGGGCGAGCGGGAGCGGTCGTCCGCGGTGCTGCTGGAGGAGGAGATCCGGCAGGCCGTCGGCGAGGACCGCGCGCGGCGCACGGCGGACGAGCAGGCGCTCGCGATGTACGGGGCGGCGGCCGGCTACCACCGGCGCGAGGCCAAGCCGTTCTGGCACGAGCACTACTCTCGGCTCGCGCTCCCGCCGGACGAGTGGCTGGGGCGGCGGAACGCGTTCCTCGTCGAGCAGGCGGAGGTCGTCTCGGGGTGGGAGGTCGAGCCGGGCCGGCGCACGTGGTCCCGGCGCCTCGAGCTCGTCGGGCGGCTGCCCGAGGGCAGCGACCTGCGCGTGGGCGTCGCCCCGTTCGTGCTCTACGACCCTCCCTTGCCGCCGTGCGCCCGGACGACGGTCGACGGCGTGCGGGGCTGGCTCGGCGGCGGCGCGATCCTCGACGTCGGGCGCCGCGCGACGCCGGCGGGCGAGCGCGACGTGCTCGTCGTGCGCGAGCAGCTCCCGACGAGCGCGGAGCCGTTCGACGCGACCCCGGTCGCGCTCACCCCGTCGCCCGGGCCCGGCACGAAGCCGCTCGAGGCCGCGACCGAGGAGGCCGCGCGCCGCGCCCTCGCCACGTGGCGGGCCACGGGCTCGCTCCCGCAGGACGCCGCGACCGACGTGCTCCTGCGGCGCCCGCCCCGCCTCGTGCCGCCCGCCGCGGCCCACGCAGCCGACGGCGCCGCAGCCCGCGCAGCCGACGGCGTCGACGCCGACAGAGCGGCGGTCGGTGCGCTGCCTCCGGCCGAGGAGGACGTCGTCGACGCGGTGACGGCCGCCGTCGAGCGCCTCGACGGCTCGTACCTCGCGGTGCAGGGACCGCCCGGGACGGGCAAGACGTACGTCGGGGCGCGGGTCGTGGCACGGCTCGTCGCGCAGGGGTGGCGCGTCGGGGTCGTGGCGCAGTCCCACGCCGTGGTCGAGAACCTGCTGCGCGCGGTCGTGCTCGGCGCAGGCGTGCCGCGCGAGCTCGTCGCGAAGAAGCTCGCGGCGGACGGTCCGTCGTCGCGCGCCGTGTACGCCGAGCTCGACGGCGCCCACCTCGCCGCGTTCGCGACCGAGCCGGGTCCGCGCGTCGTCGGGGGCACCGCGTGGGACTTCTCCGCCGAACGGCTGCCCGCGGGCACGCTCGACCTGCTCGTCGTCGACGAGGCGGGCCAGTTCTCGCTCGCGAGCACGGTCGCGGTCGCGCGGTCGGCCCGCCGGCTGCTGCTGCTCGGCGACCCGCAGCAGCTCCCGCAGGTCAGCCAGGGCCGCCACCCCGAGCCGGTCGACCGCTCGGCCCTCGCCTGGCTCGCCGACGGCCACGGGGTCCTGCCGCCCGAGCGCGGCTACTTCCTCGCCACCACGTGGCGCATGCACCCGGACCTCGCCGCCGCGGTCTCGACGCTCTCCTACGAGGACCGGCTGCGGGCGCACCCGAGCGCCGCGGCCCGCCGCCTCGACGGCGTCGCCCCCGGCGTGCGGCAGGTGCTCGTGGAGCACGCGGGCAGCACCGTGCGCTCCACGGAAGAGGCCGCCGAGGTCGTGCGCCAGGTCGCGGACGTCCTCGGCCGGTCCTGGACCACGACGGTCGACGGCGTCGCGCACGAGCGTCCGCTGGGGCAGGGCGACGTGCTCGTCGTCGCCCCGTACAACGCGCAGGTGTGGGCGGTGCGCGACGCCCTCCGCGACGCGGGCTACCCGGACGTCGAGGTCGGGACGGTCGACCGGTTCCAGGGCAAGGAGGCGCCGGTCGTCATCCTCACGCTCGCGGCGTCGTCCGGGCACGAGGCGTCGCGCGGGCTCGGGTTCCTGCTCTCGCGGAACCGCCTCAACGTCGCGGTGTCGCGTGCGCAGTGGAGCGCGGTCGTCGTGCGCTCGCCCGGTCTCACCGAGGCGCTGCCCCGGTCGGCGCGCGGTCTGGAGGAGCTCGGCGCGTTCCTGGCCCTCACGTCCTGACAGGCGACGCCCCGGTGTCGGGGCCGCCGGGACCGCCCACCGGAACGACCGCCGGGACGACCGCCGGAACCGCGGGCCGGTGCGCGTCGTTGGTCGGGGAGTGAGCCGTACCCGGCCACGACCCCGGCGCGAGCGCACGGCGCAGCGCCCCCACTCCCGGAGGACGACCCATGGGATTCCTGGACCGGCTCCTCGGCCGCGAGCCGCGAGACCACGGCGGCGCGCCGCAGCACACGGGCCCCTACGGCGCCCAACCCTCGACGCAGCCCGCGAACCCCTACCCGACCCAGTACCCGGCCCAGCAGCCCGCGTACGGCAGCGCCCCGCAGGACGCCCGGCCGGCGGCCGGGCAGCGCACGCCGGACCAGGTCGCGATCGACCGGTACCGCTACCTGCTGCGCACCGCGCCGCCGGACGCCGTCGAGCAGGCGCACGCCGAGGCCTTCGCCCGGCTCACGCCCGAGCAGCGCCGACAGGTGCTCGCCGAGCTCGGCGAGCAGGTCCCGGCGGGGGAGCGGGCGACGTCGGACGCCCCGCAGGACCTCGCGCGCATGGCGACGCGGGCGGAGATGCGGCAGCCCGGGACGCTGGAGCGCACCTTCGCGGGCCGGGGCCAGGCGGGCCCCGGCTTCGGCGCGATGGTCGGCTCCAGCCTGCTCGGCACGATCGCGGGCGTCGTCATCGGGTCCGCGGTCGCGAACGCCCTCTTCGGGCCCGCGTTCGCGGACCCGAGCCAGCCCGTGGCCGAGGACACGGCAGCGGGCGCCGGCGAGGACCCGGGCGCCGCCGAGGGCGGCGCGGACGGCGGTGCCGTCGAGGCGTCGGGCGGGGACCCCGCGGGCGGTGCCGACGGCGGCGGGTTCGACGGCGGGGGCTTCGACGGCGGCGGGTTCGACGACTTCGGCGGCTTCGGCGAGTTCTGAGAGCGGCTCCGCGCCCGGTGGCGTCTGGCGCAGCGACCGACGCCGCCGCGGCTCCCCGAAACGCACGAGTGCCCCCGACCGGACGGTCGGGGGCACTCGGTGAACGATCGATCGGTGCGGCGAGCCGCTACCGAGGAGATCGGGTCAGACCGGGCGGATGTTCTCCGCCTGCGGGCCCTTCGGGCCCTGCGTCACGTCGAACTCGACGCGCTGGTTCTCCTCCAGCGTGCGGAAGCCCTGCGACTGGATCGCGGAGTAGTGCGCGAACACGTCGGCGGAGCCGTCCTCGGGGGCGATGAAGCCGTAGCCCTTCTCGCTGTTGAACCACTTCACGGTTCCGGTAGCCATTGTTACTCCTTCAAGAGTGTGGAAACACCCCCCGCGGGCGCAGGGGAGTACATCACGGTGTTCGTCGTCAACTCTTGGGTAACAAGGTCCGCCGGGCACCCGCCGGGTGGCGGTCACGTCGACGCGAGGACAAGCGAGGCACTGCAATCTCGGAGACAACCGTACATGGTAGGCCCCCTCTTGGCCATGGGTTGCCGAGAGCTGTCGTGCAGACGCTCGCGGCGGCCACGACGGCGGGCGCAGGGAGCGCGCCCGGAGGCGCCCGGACGTTCCCCGGGAGGCCCCCGCGAGGTGCGAGGAGAGCGCCGCCGAGGAGGGCGTCGAGGGCTCGGAACGGGACGTTCGTACCGTTCACGGAACGAAACGAGACCCTTGCGTTACGAGTCGGTAACAACTCCCTGCGTCTCACGAAACCCGATCCGCCTACGTTCACGTCACCCAGGAACGCGGAGGCGCCCCCTCCCGCGGATCCGTGGGTCCGGAGCCCTCCGAGATGCCGCGGAGGGCTCCGGACGGCGCGGCCGCGGGGAGGTTTCGTCCCCGGGTGACCTGTGTCACTATTCAGCACGCAATTCAGTGTTGAATTCAGCGATCGACCGCGGAGAGAGGCGGCTTGGCTGCCTCCGCGGGGATCAGGACCACGGAGGTTGGCATGCATCGCACAGCACGACGGGCGAGCGGGGGTGCCGCCCTGCTCCTCGCGGCCACCCTCGTCCTCACCGCCTGCGGTCCCCAGTCCCAGGGCGGCGGCGACGAGACGACCGGGACGTCGACCGAGACTGACGACGGCGGCGGCTCGGCCGACCTGAGCATCGTCCCGTCGGTCCAGATCGACATCGACGGTGCCGAGGTCGAGGCGACCGCGGCCGGCAACCCGGTGGACCCCGCCGGTGACGGCAGCGCCGAGTGCGCCGACGGCACCTCGATCGCGGTGGCCGGAGCCCTCACGGGCCCGAACGCCGCGCTCGGCCTCAACATCCAGTACGGCGCCCAGGTCGCGGTGGACGCGTTCAACGAGGCGAACCCGGGCTGCCAGGTCACGCTGAAGCCGTTCGACACCGAGGGCGACCCGCAGAAGGCGACCCAGGTCGCCCCGCAGATCGTCGGCGACGCGAGCGTGCTCGGCCTGCTCGGCCCGGCGTTCTCGGGCGAGACGGCCGCCACGGGCGACGTGTTCAACCAGGCCGGCCTGCTGTCGCTCACGGCGTCGGCGACCAACCCCGACCTCACGAAGAACGGCTGGACGAACTTCTTCCGCGGTCTCGCCAACGACGCCGTCCAGGGCCCGTCGGTCGCGAAGTACCTCGTCAACACGAAGGACTTCGGCAGCGTCTGCGTCGTCTCCGACAACTCGGACTACGGCATCGGCCTCGCCCAGCAGATCACCGAGGGCCTGGGCGACGCGGCGAACGAGGACTGCGCCGCCGAGGTCAAGACCGGCGACAAGGACTTCTCGGCCGCCGTGCAGATCATCTCCGGCGCCGACGCGGACGCCGTCTTCTACGCCGGCTACTACGCGGAGGCCGCGCCGTTCGTGCAGGGCCTGCGCGACGGCGGCGTCGACATCCCGTTCGTCTCGGCGGACGGCACGAACGACCCGCAGTTCGTCTCGCAGGCGGGCGCCGCGTCGAAGGGCGCGATCCTCTCCTGCCCGTGCGGCCCGGCCCCGGACGACTTCGCGGCCACCTACGAGGAGACGAACGGCCAGGCGCCGGGCGTGTACTCGGTCGAGGGCTACGACCTCGCGACGATCATGCTCACGGGCATCGCCTCCGGCGTGACCGACCGTGCGGGCCTGATCGACTACGTGGCGAACTACTCCGGTGAGGGCCTGGCCCGCGCCTACGAGTGGGACGACACGGGCGAGCTCGCCTCGGCGCTCATCTGGATCTACGAGGTCCAGTAGTCCGACGACGACGGGCGCCCCGCCCCGACGTCCCCGCCCCGCGCGGGGACCGGTCGGCGGGGCGCCCGTCGTGGACCACGACCTCGTACCCCAGAGAACGAACCAGGGAGCGTCATGCCCGCTCTTGCTGACGCGCTGATGCACAGCGCGACCGCCGGCCCCCTCGTCCACCAGTCCCTCATCGACTTCAACATCGCGGGCCTCGCCCGGAACTTCTGGGGCCTCACCATCGAGGGCCTCACCTACGGCGCGATCTACGCGCTCGTCGCCGTCGGCTACACGCTCGTCTACGGCGTGCTGCGGCTCATCAACTTCGCCCACTCCGAGGTCTTCATGCTCGGCATGTTCGGGCAGTACGCGACGCTCATGCTCCTCGGCTTCTACCCGAGCGGGAACGCGTACGACAAGGGCATCGCCCTGACGGTGCTCTACCTCGGCATCGCGATGCTCGGCGGGATGCTCGTCGCGGGCGGTGCCGCCGTCGGGCTGGAACGCGTGGCGTACCGGCCGCTGCGACGGCGCGGCGCACCGGCGCTCGTCTTCCTCATCACCGCGATCGGGATGTCGTTCATCATCCAGGAGTTCGTGCACTTCGTGCTGCCGAAGCTCACGGGCGGCACGCTCGGCGGCGTCAACGCGCAGCAGCCGATCCGGCTCGTCCAGCCCGAGGTGCAGTTCACGATCGGCGGCGCGCCGGTCACGAACATCACGCTCGTCATCATCCTGTCCGCGCTCGTCCTCGCGCTCGCGACCGACATGTTCATCAACCGGACCAAGTTCGGCCGCGGCATCCGCGCCGTCGCGCAGGACCCGGTGACCGCGACCCTCATGGGCGTCTCGCGCGAGCGCGTCATCATGCTGACGTTCCTCATCGGCGGCATCCTCGCCGGCGCGGCCGCGCTGCTCTACACGCTGCGCGTGCCGAACGGGATCATCTACTCCGGCGGCTTCATCCTTGGCATCAAGGCGTTCTGCGCCGCGGTGCTGGGTGGCATCGGCAACCTGCGCGGCGCGCTGCTCGGAGGTCTGCTGCTCGGCGTCATGGAGAACTACGGCCAGGTCGTGTTCGGCACGGAGTGGCGCGACGTGGTCGCGTTCGCGCTCCTCATCATCGTCCTGATGTTCCGCCCGACGGGCATCCTCGGGGAGTCGCTGGGGAGGGCCCGCGCATGAGCACCTCGACACCCGCACCTTCACCCGGCCCCGCGCCCGACGGCGGTCGCCCCACCGCGATGCCGCCCGCCGGCCGCGTCGCGACGAAGGACCGGCCGCACAGCGGCGTCGGCGACCGGCTGCGCCTGTGGTGGGACGCCCAGGCCCGGCCCACCCAGTGGGCGATCGGCGTGCCGTTCCTGCTCTTCCTCGCGCTCGTGCCGATCCTCAACATCCCGGTGCTCACCACGGTGGGCACCAACTTCGGCGGCGTCATGGCGCAGTTCGGCATGATCGCGCTCATCGCCATCGGCCTCAACGTGGTCGTCGGCCAGGCGGGCCTGCTCGACCTGGGCTACGTCGGCTTCTACGCCATCGGCGCGTACACGGTCGCGATACTCACGAGCCCCGACAGCCCGTGGAACCAGACCGACGAGTGGCTGTCGAAGGACTGGGCGTGGCTCGCGGCGCTGCCGATCGCGGTCGCGATCACGTCGTTGTCCGGGCTGATCCTCGGCTCGCCGACGCTGCGCCTGCGCGGCGACTACCTCGCCATCGTCACGCTCGGCTTCGGCGAGATCGTCCGCCTCCTCGCGGACAACCTCGACGAGCTGACGGGCGGCGGCCAGGGTCTGCGCGGCGTCGCCTACCCCCGGGTGGGCGTCACGGAGGAGCTGCCCAACGGCGTCTTCTCCGCGGGCAACGCCGCGGGCACGCTCAACTCGGGCGTGTGGTGGTACTGGCTGAGCCTCGTGTTCATCGTCATCTCGCTGCTGCTCGTGGGGAACCTGGAGCGCTCGCGCGTCGGGCGCGCCTGGGTCGCGATCCGCGAGGACGAGGACGCGGCCGAGATCATGGGCGTCCCGACGTTCCGCTTCAAGCTGTGGGCGTTCGTCATCGGGGCGTCGATCGGCGGCGTCGCGGGCGCGCTCTACGCCGGGCAGGTCCAGTTCGTCATCCCGACGAACTTCAACGTCATCAACTCCGTGCTCTTCCTGTGCGCCGTCGTGCTCGGCGGCCAGGGGAACAAGCTCGGGGTGATCCTCGGCGCGTTCATCATCGTGTACCTGCCGAACTTCTTCCTCGGCCGCACGGAGCTGTTCGGCATCCCGATCAACGGCAACGAGATCGCGAGCTACCGGTACCTGTTCTTCGGGATCGCGCTGGTCGTGCTCATGATCTTCCGCCCGCAGGGGCTCCTCCCCGTCCGGCAGAAGCTCCTCGCCTACGGGCGCGAGCTCTACGTCGCCGCGCGCCGCGCGGCGCAGGCCGTCACGCGCGGCGGGTCCGACGACGGCGCCCGGCCGGGCTCCCCGGCCGTCGCGACGGCGTCGGGCGGCTCCCGCGCGACGGGCACGACGACCGGGACCGGCGCAGACGGCACGACGACCGGGGAGGAGACCCGATGAGCACCCACGACCCCGGCGGCATCGGCGCGGGCGGCGAGCACGGCGACGAGCACCTCGCGTCGTCGGGCCGCGCCGACTCGTCGCGTGCCGACCTGTACATGCCCGGAGCCGTCCTCGAGGAGCCGGCGGTCGTCGACGTCGCGGACGTGCGCCCCGAGCTCGCGAACCCCGAGCTCGTCGACGCGATGGTCGCGCCGGACCGCACGGTCCACGCGCGCGTCGGCGAGCCGCTGCTCCAGATGCAGAACGTCACGGTCCAGTTCGGCGGCCTCGTGGCGCTCGACGACGTGACGTTCGACATCCGGCGCGGCGAGATCCTCGGGCTCATCGGCCCGAACGGCGCGGGCAAGACGACCGCGTTCAACGCGATGACGGGCGTCTACCGGCCCACCCAGGGGCAGGTCGTCTTCGACGGCTCCCCGGTGGGCAAGCTCAAGCGCTACCGGATCACGCAGCGCGGCATCGCCCGCACGTTCCAGAACATCCGCCTGTTCAACGAGATGACCGCGCTGGAGAACGTCGTCGTCGGGTCGGACGCGCGGCACCGCACGTCGGTCCCCGGGGCGCTGCTGCGCACACCGCGGCACCGGCGCGAGGAGCGGGACGCGATCGACCGTGCGCTCGCGCTGCTCGAGTTCGTCGGCGTCGGCGGGCGCGCGACGGAGAAGGCGCGCAACCTCTCGTACGGCGACCAGCGCCGGCTCGAGATCGCGCGGGCGCTGGCGACCGAGCCGAAGCTGCTGTGCCTCGACGAGCCGGCGGCGGGCTTCAACCCGGCGGAGAAGGAGTCCCTCATGGACCTCATCCGCCACATCCGCGACGACGGGTACACCGTCCTGCTCATCGAGCACGACATGCGCCTCGTGCGCGGGGTGACCGACCGGATCGTCGTGCTCGAGTTCGGGCGCGTCATCGCGGACGGCACGCCGGACGAGGTCACGAACGACCCCAAGGTCGTCGCGGCGTACCTCGGCGTCCCGGACGAGGAGCTGGCCGGCCCGGACGGCGTCGGGCCCGCGGCCCCCACCACCGAAGGAGGCAGCGGCCATGCCCCTGCTTGAGCTGCAGGACATGACGGTCGCCTACGGGCGGATCGAGGCCGTGCGCGGCATCTCGATCACCGTCGACGAGGGTGAGCTCGTCACCCTCATCGGGGCCAACGGCGCCGGGAAGACCACGACGATGCGCGCCATCTCGGGCATCCGCCCGGTGGCGCGCGGCAAGGTGCTCTTCGACGGCAAGGACATCACGAAGATGAAGGCGCACCTGCGCGTGCTCGAGGGCATCGTGCAGGCGCCCGAGGGTCGCGGCATCTTCCCGGGCATGACGGTCGTCGAGAACCTGGAGATGGGTGCGTACGCGCGCACGTTCGCGTCGAAGGCCGAGCACGACGAGACGGTCGAGCGCGTCTTCGACCTCTTCCCGCGGCTCGCGGAGCGCAAGGAGCAGGTGGGCGGCACCATGTCGGGCGGCGAGCAGCAGATGCTCGCGATCGGGCGCGCGCTCATGGCCCGGCCGCGCCTCCTGCTCCTCGACGAGCCGTCGATGGGCCTCGCGCCCATGGTCATCCAGCAGATCTTCCGCATCGTGTCGGAGATCAACGCGCAGGGGACGACGGTGCTGCTCGTCGAGCAGAACGCCCAGCAGGCGCTGTCCCGCTCGCACCGCGCGTACGTGCTCGAGACGGGCGAGGTCGTGCGCAGCGGCGGCGGCCGGGAGCTGCTCGCGGACTCGAGCATCAAGGAGGCGTACCTCGGGGTCGCGTGACGGGCGGACCCGCCCGTGCCAGGCGGGTCCGCCGCCCGACGGGCTGCCCTAGGCTGGCCGCGTGCCGCTCCGACGACGTGACGCCCGGGACCGACTGACCTTCGAGCTGGTCGAGTCCGAGGACGTCGACGGGGACGACGAGCTCGGCGCGGACGGCCCGGGCGCGGACCCGTCGGGCGCGTCGGGCGGTGCTCGGTCGATGCCGTCCGGTGCGCCGCGGGGCCCGATGTCGGGCACGACGCCGGTCGTCCGAGCGTCGTTCGAGGCCCCGGACGACCCGGCAGGGCCAGGCGGACCGTACGGGAGCGAGCCGGCCGGGAGCAGCCCGGCCGAGGAAGGCTCGCCCGAGGACGGATCGCCCGAGGACCGGCCCACCGAGGGCGGGCCGACCGAGCGTGGGGCGGCCCGCCGCGGCCGACGCACGATCGTCGTCGCCGCGGCCGGTGTCGCCCTCGTGCTCGGCGGGATGCTCGCGGTCGACGCGTGGCAGGGGCGGGCCGACGTGGAGCGGCTGCGGGCCGCGCCCGGCGGCCTGGAGCCGCTGCCGGACGCGCCCGTCGAGCGCTGGTCCGCCGACGTCGAGGTCACCGGCGGGCTCGCGTTCCTGCCCGGGGTGGTCGTCACGGTCGAGGACGGGACCGCCGTGGGGCGGTCGCTCGACGAGGGGGTGGAGCGCTGGCGCGCCGACGTCGGCGCCCACGCGTCGTGCGGCGGCCAGCTGCTGTGGTCGCTGCCCTTCGGTGAGCCCGCCTCGACGCTCGTGTGCGTGGCGCCGGTGCCGGACGCCGTCGGCCCCGGCGGCGTGACCGACCTGCCGCTCGACCCCGCGACCGGCCGCGTCCTCGCGTCGGGCTGGGCGGTCACGGTGCTCGCCGCCGACGGCGAGGTGCTCGGGCGTCGCGACACGACGTCCGCCGGCGGCGCGCCGATCCCCGGGACGGGCGGCGTGCTCCTCCGGGCCCAGCGCGTCGGCGAGGTCCCCGCGGGCGACGGCGCCGTCGTCGAGCAGGACGTGGCCACCGGGGAGGTCGCCGACCTCCCCCTGGGGCGCCCCGCCGTCGTCCGCGTCGAGGACGCGCTCACGGGGGACGCGCGGTGGGAGGCCGACGTGCCGTTCGTCGCGGGGGCCGGGCAGTGCATCGGCTGGACCGAGGTGGACGGGACGGAGACGATCCGGGCGGAGCTCGAGAACCTGTGGACCGCGATCGAGCCGCGCCTCGTGCGCGTCGAGGGCTGCGGCGTCACGGGATGGTTCACGCCGGACGGCGAGCGCCTCGACGACCCCGACAACCCCCTGGACTCGGTGGTGGCGCTCCCGGACGGGACGTACTACCGCGACCCGACGGGCTACGGCTCCACCTGGGGCACGTCGTCGGCCGCTCCGAGCGACGCGGCGCCCGCCGTCCTCGGGGCCGACGGCAGCGTGCGCTGGGAGCCGCCCGGCCCGGTCCTCGTGCCCCGCTCGACCGACGGCTCGGACGCGCCGCTCCTCGCCCGGTACGAGGGGGAGCTCGTCGCGCTCGACGGGGACGGCCGCGAGCGGTGGCGCTCGTCCGAGGTGGTGGCGCCCGAGACGGTGCTCGTCGCCACGCACGACACGGTGGTCGTGTCCGGGGGGTCCAGCACGGGCTGGATGACCGGGCTCGACGCGACGACGGGGCGGGTGCGCTGGTCCCTCGACCGCGAGACGGTCGAGGCCGCGGCCGGCGGGAGCGTCGGCTGGACGGAGACCGCCTACACGGACGGGCGGCGAGCGATCCTGCTCGCCTACCAGGACGACGGCAGGACGGACCTTCTCGCTCTCGACCTCGCCGACGGGCACGTCGCGTGGTCTGCCGAGGGCGGGTCGGACGACGGTTCCTGGCCCGTCCCTCTCCAGGGCCGGCTCCTGCGGGTCGGGCCGTCGGAGGTCGTCCGGCTCGGTTGACGACCGGCCTACGCTGAGGGAGTGCCGCTCCGACGGGGAGACGGCGGTGACGACCGCCGGACGTTCGAGCTCGTCGACACGGTCGGGGCCGACGACGACCTCGACCTCCTCGACGCGCCGCACCCGGTGCTGCTCGCCGGCCCGCACGCCGTGCCGCGCGGCACGACCCTCCCACCGCCCCCCGGAGCGCCGCCGCCCGAGGCGTCGGGTCCGGGGGCGCTCCCGGCCGGGGCTCCGCCCGGACGCTCAGGGGCGCCGCCGCGCGCGCCCGGCCGCCGCCGTCGGGTCGTGGCCGCCGCGGTCGCGACGGGCGTGGTCGTGCTCGTCGTCGGCGGGATGCTCGTCGTCGACGCCGTGGCCGGCCGGGACGCGCAGGAGCGGCTGGAGACGGCGCGCGGCGCGGTCCGCGCGCTCGACGTCGCCCCGACCGAGCGCTGGCGCGCTCCCGCCGCCGCGGACCGCGGGACGGCCTTCCTCCCCGGCCTCCTCGTCACGGTGGACGGCGACGAGGCGGTCGCGCTCGACCTCGACAGCGGCGCCGAGGCGTGGCGCGTGCCGGTCGGCGGCGACGAGGCCGTGTGCGGGTCGTGGAGCCCGTGGGAGCGGTCGGGGGTGCCGTCACGCACGGTGGTGTGCGTCGCCGGGTCGGGGGTCACGCCGTCCTGGGACGACGTCAGCCCCCCGCCCCGGCCGGGTGCGGGCACCGCGACCGTCACGGTGATCGACGGCCGCGGGCGGGTCGTGGGGCAGCGGCAGACGGAGATCGCGGGGGCGCTGCTCGTCCCCGGCCCGGACGGCGGCCTCGTGCGCGCCGAGCGCGTGGGCGAGCCGGGCGAGCCGCGCGGCGCGCCGGTCGCCGTCGACCCCGGCGCGGGCGAGTCCGTCGACGGCGTCGCCGGACGGGACGTCGTCGTGACGGTCGAGGACGCCGCGACGGGGACGGTGCGCTGGCGGCACGAGCTGCCGTTCCAGGACGTCCCGTGGTCGTGCACGTCGTGGGACGCCGAGACCGGGGGCGAGGAGGTCGACCCGGAGCGGCTGCTGCTCGTCGCGACGGAGACCCTGGTCGACGTGGGCGGCTGCGGCGTCGCGGCCTCGTTCCTGCCGGACGGCGAGCGCCTCGACGACCCGGACGTCCCGACCGACGGCGTCGTCCCGCTCGCGGGCGGGCGGTTCCTCCTGGACGCGGACCGGCAGGGGTCGGACGGCGCCCTGCGCGCCGACCGCGTGCTCGACCCGGACGGGACGCCGCTCCTCGACGTGCCCGGCGAGGTGCTCGACCCCCAGGCGACCGACGACCCCGCTCCGGGCGTGCTCCTCGTGCGCGACGGCATCGCCCTGCGCGCCTACGACGAGCACGGCGCGCGCCTGTGGACGTTCGACGGCGCGCGCGTGCCGGAGGCCGTGTACGTCGTCGCGGAGGGCACGGCCGTCGTCGGGACGGCCAGCACGGTCCTGGGGCTGGACGCGCTGTCGGGCGAGCAGACGTGGTCGCGGTTCGTGGACGATCTCGCGGGCGAGCGCGGCCACGGCGTCGTGGTGACGCAGGCGTTCACCGACGGGCGGTGCGCCTTCCTCGTGCTGGTCGACCCCGCGACGGGGGCGAGCTCGCGCGTCGTGGCGCTCGAGCTGTCGTCGGGCGCGGTCCTGTGGTCCGAGAACCTCGACGGCGGCTGGGGCGGGCTCCTCCCGGCGCAGGGCCGGCTCCTGCGCTGGGACGGGCGGTCGGTCGCCCTCCTCGGCTGACGCTCCCGGACGCCGGTGCGCTGGTGCCGCCGGGCCGCGGCACTACCCTGGCGAGATGCCCGACGACCGCACGCAGCCCGCCATGCCGTCCGCTCCCGAGCCCGAGGCGGCCGAGGCGCCGCAGGCGCCCGTCGCGCCCCGCCGCCCGTCGCCGCGGACGCACCACGGCGAGACGGTCGACGACGACTACGAGTGGCTGCGGGACAAGGAGTCGCCCGAGGTCGTCGCGCACCTCGAGGCCGAGAACGCGTACACCGAGGCGCGCCTCGCGCACCTCGAGCCGCTGCGCGAGCGCATCTTCGAGGAGATCCGGGCGCGCACGCTCGAGACGGACCTGTCCGTCCCGGTGCGCCAGGGCGCGTACTGGTACTACGCGCGCACGGTCGAGGGGTCGCAGTACCCGATCCGGGCCCGCGCGCCGATCGACGCGAGCCTCGGCAGCGACGCGCCGTCGGCCTGGGTGCCGCCCGTGCTGGAGCCGGGCGTGCCGGTGCCGGGCGAGCAGGTGCTCCTCGACGACAACGTCGAGGCCGAGGGCCACGAGTTCTTCTCGCTCGGTTCGTTCGACGTCTCGGTCGACGGGACGCGGCTCGCGTACGCGGTCGACGTCGTCGGCGACGAGCGGTTCACGCTGCGGATCCGCGACCTGGAGTCCGGCACCGACCTCGTGGACGAGGTCCCGGGCACGTTCCCGGGCGCCGTCTTCTCCCCGGACGGCCGGTACGTGTTCTACCCGACGGTCGACGACGCGTGGCGGCCCTGGCGCGTGTGGCGCCACGAGGTGGGCACGCCCGCGACGCAGGACGTCGTCGTCTTCGAGGAGCCGGACGAGCGGTTCTGGGTCGGGGTCGGCGTCTCGCGCTCGCAGCGGTTCGTGCAGATCGACGTGGGCTCGAAGATCACGTCCGAGACGTGGCTGATCGACGCCGACGACCCGACGGGCGAGGCGCGCGTGGTCTGGCCGCGCCGCGAGGGCGTCGAGTACACGGTCGAGCACGCCGTCCTCCCGAGCACGTGGTTCCCGACCGCCGACCCCGTGCTCGGCGGGGCGGGGGAGGGGCGGGACGTCCTGCTCGTCCTGCACAACGACGGTGCGGAGAACTTCGAGCTCGTCGTCACCGGCCTCCCCGGCGTCGCCGGCGTCGGTGTCTCGGCCGGGCCGGGCGACGCGACCGTCGTCGTGCCGCACGACCCTGCGACACGGCTCGAGGGCGTGGACGCGTTCGCCGGGCACCTCGTCGTCTCCTACCGGCGCGACGCGCTGTCGCGGGTCGGCGTGATCGACCTCGCGAGCCCCGAGCCGCCGCGGCCCGCGGGCCTGCCCACCCCGATCCGCACGGGCGACACCCCGGCGCCCACCGCCGACCTCTGGCACGTGCACGAGGTCGAGTTCGACGAGCCGCTGTACACCGCGGCGCTGGGCGCCAACCCGGAGTGGGACCAGCCGAACGTCCGGCTGGGGTACACGAGCTTCGTCACGCCGTCGACCGTGTACGACCTGCGGGTCGAGACCGACGAGCTCACGCTGCTCAAGCAGCAGCCCGTGCTCGGCGGGTACGACGCCGCGGACTACGTGCAGCGCCGCGAGTGGGCCACGGCCGAGGACGGCACCCAGGTGCCGGTGTCGCTCGTGTGGCGGCGGGACGCCGTCGGGCTCGACGCGACGGGCACGGGCGCCGAGCCGGCGCCGCTCCTGCTGTACGGCTACGGGTCGTACGAGATCAGCATCGACCCGGGGTTCTCGATCTCCCGCCTGTCGCTGCTCGACCGGGGGGTCGTGTTCGCCGTCGCGCACGTCCGCGGCGGCGGCGAGATGGGGCGCCGCTGGTACGACGAGGGCAAGACGCTCGCCAAGCGCACCACGTTCACGGACTTCGTCGCGGTCGCGCGGCACCTCGTCGACGCGGGCTGGACGAGCCCGGAGCGGCTCGTCGCGCAGGGCGGCTCGGCGGGCGGCCTGCTCATGGGCGCGGTGACGAACCTCGCGCCCGAGCTCTTCGCGGGCGTGCTCGCGCAGGTGCCGTTCGTCGACGCGCTCACCTCGATCCTCGACCCGTCGCTCCCGCTCACGGTCGTCGAGTGGGACGAGTGGGGCGACCCGCTGCACGACCCCGACGTCTACCGGTACATGCGCACGTACACGCCGTACGAGAACGTGCCCGACGACGCGTCGCACTACCCGCGGATCCTCGCCGTGACGTCGTTCCACGACACGCGCGTGCTCTACGTCGAGCCCGCGAAGTGGGTCGCGCGGCTGCGCGCCGCGGGGGCGCCCGCGCTGCTGAAGATCGAGATGCACGCCGGGCACGGCGGGGTCTCGGGCCGCTACGAGGGCTGGCGCGAGGTCGCGTACGAGGACGCGTGGGTGCTCGACGTGCTCGGGCTGGCCGACCGGTGACGTGCGCGCAGGCGTGAGGCCGCGGGCGGAGGGGGAGCGATGACCGACGAGACCGTGCCGCCCGACCCGCGGACGGCGCGCGACGCGACGCCGCCCGGGAGGGCCGCGCTGCTGCTGCGCCCGGTCGGGTACCTCGCCGTCGGGCTCGCGGGGACGGCGGTCTCGCTCGCCCTCCTGGGCCTGTACCTCGCGCCCGCGGCGTACGGCCTGCTCGCGCCGCCGCAGGACCAGGAGCCCTGGGCCGAGCTCGTCGCGTCGCCGGGTGCCGTGCTCGGGCGGCTCGCGGTCCTCGCGCCGGTCGCCGTGGCGCTCGCCGGCCCGGTCGCGTGGTACCTGTCGTGCGCCGTCTGGCCGCTCGCCGCGCTGTCGTTCGTGCACGCCGGGCGGGCGCTGCGACCGTCGTCCCGGGGCGACCGGCTGTCGTTCACGAGCCGGGTCGCGCCGGGCACGACCCTCGGGCCGCCCGTGCCCGGGCCGCTCCCCGTGCCCCTCCAGCCGCAGCGGCGCTCGCGGCTCACGGACCCGCTCGTGCGCCTCGCCGTCTGCGGCTGGCACCCCGACCGCCGCGAGGCCGGGGCCGCGGTCCCGGCCGGTGTCGCGTGGGTGCTCGCGAGCGCGGGGGCGTCGACGGCGCTGCCGCCCGGCTGGCGGGTCGCGCTGCTGGTGGCCGCGGTGCCGTTCGCCGCGTGGTCCGTGGTGGCCCTGCGGCGCCGGTGGGACTGGCGGTTCCACCGCGAGCGCGTGCGCGCGGCGCGGCGCGAGCGGTGGCTCGAGCGGCACGCCGACGGGTACGTGATGCGCGACGGCCCGCGCGTCGTCCGGTCGCGCCCGCAGTCGGCCGAGCACCGGGCGCGCGTCGAGGCGGAGCGCGCCGAGGCGCGCGCCGCGCAGGACCGCCTCACGAGCCTGACGAGCGACGCGATCGGCGAGCGCCGCGAGGCGGTGCTCCGCGCCCGCCGCCGGCGCGAGCAAGACCAGAACGACCCCCGACACGGAGACTGACCCCGTACCAGGCCGCGAGCATGGGGTGACTGCCCGTCCGAGGTCCCGGACGGGCGGTGGCCGCATGCTCGGCGGCTGGGGGTCAGACGGTCTGGGGGCTGCCGCACTCCGCGCAGAAGCGCGCGCCCGCGGCGTTCGAGGTGCCGCACTCGCGGCACGCGGTGACCTGCGCCAGGCGCTCGCCGCACTCGGGGCAGAACTTGCCGCCGTCGACCTTCGCGGCGCACGACGGGCACCGCGTCACGGCGGCCGTCCGGAGGTCCGCGCCGCCGACGAGGTCGGTCGTGCGGAGCTGCTCCTGGACCTGGTACCGGCGGGCCTCGGCCTGGAGCTGGGCGAGCTCCTCCACCTGCTTGGGCGAGCAGCGCACGCACTGCCCGACGACGTCGTTCCAGCAGACCTCGTGGCACATCCAGTCGCCGCACCCGTGGCACTGGCGGAACGCGTCGCGCACCTCGCCGACGGCGGCGTCGAGCGCCTTGTCCTTCGCCGGCGAGTTGGTCTGGCGGTCCGCGGCCCACGACCCCGCCGCGTAGGAGAGGTCGGCGACCTTGCCCCCGAAGAACCGGCCCGCCGCCTGGACGAGGCTGCTGCCCTTCGCGACGACGTCCGTCCGGTAGGCGGAGCGGTAGCCGTTGCCGCAGCGCTCGCACCGGAACTCGAACTGGTAGCCCCCGGCGTTCGACAGGTCGCGGACGTTGTCGGTGAAGGCGATGGGCGTGCTCATGGCGGGGACCTCGGTGGGCTCGTGGGGTCGGCGTCCCCGCAGGCCAGGCCCGCGGGAGGGGGGAGTCATGGGGATCCCGTGACCGCTGCGATGCTACCCATCGACCCTCGTGGTCCCGACGGATCACCCGGGTGAAATCGGTCAGGGGCGCACGAGGCGGAGCGGGGCGTCGGCGGTGCGGACGGTGACCGTCTGGCCCCACGAGGCGACGAGGCGGTCGTCCTCCACGCCGTCGCCGAACACGACGAGCCGGTCCGAGGCGACGGTGAGCGCGACGTCGGCCCCCTCCTCGACGACGCCCTCGGTGAGCGAGACACCCGTCGCGGGTGACGGCCACGCCTCGCGGACGAACCAGCCGAGCCGGTGCTCGGTGCGCCCCGGGGCACGCCGCCCGCCGCGGTCGTGCGCGAGCGACGCCCACCAGCCCGTCGCGCCCGTGCCCGTCGCGACGAGCACGCCCGACGACGACTGGCGCTCCTCGCCCGCCCCGCAGCGCAGCGTGTAGCGCGCGCTCTGGTGGCTGGGGTGCCCGACGAACACCTCGTTGAGCGCGGTGAGGTGCTGGCCGTCGTCGAGGTCGGCGCGGACCATGGTCAGGGCGTCGACGGGCAGCACCGCCACCCGGTCGGGCGCGCCGCCCGGCGCCTCGGCGTCGCTCCCGAGCCCGCGCAGGAGGGTCGTCGCCGCCGCGACCTGGTGCCGCACGAGCACGCCCACGTTCACGCCGGGCTCCGGGTCGACGCCGAGGACCGGCTGGCCGTGCAGGTACTTCGCGACGTTCGCGACGAGGCCGTCCTGCCCCACGACCACCACCACGTCCTCGGGCGCGACGAGGAACCGCGACAGGTCCGCGCGCTCGACGTCGGCGCGCGCCCAGCCCGCGGGCAGCGCGGCCACGACGGCGTCGCGCGCGGCGGTGAGGGCGTCGTGCCGCGCCTGCACCTCGGCCAGCGACCGGCCGCGCGACCGGAGGAAGAACTCCGCCTGGCCGCGCGTCCCGTGCCGGTCCAGCAGGTCGTCGAGCTCGGTGCGCCGGTGCACGACGACGGCACGTCGCCGGAGCATCGTCAGGCCGCCTTCCCGGGCGCCGCGGCGGGCGACCCGCCGTCGGGGCCGAGCCCGCGGGCCAGGGTCGACAGCACCCCGGTGAGCAGGTCGGGCGTGATGGTGAGGTTCTGCACGTCGGGCAACGACCCGGCCGCCTCGCGCAGCGCGAGCGCGAGGAGCGTGCCCTGCCCGGCGCTCGCGTACACGTCCATGCGAGCCTGCTCGGCGGCGGCCTCGGCCGCGCCGACGACGCGCACCTGCTCCGCCTTGGCGTCGGTCGCGAGCTGGGCGCGCTCGGCGGTCGCCCGGGCGTCGACGAGGGCCGCAGCCGCCTTCTCCTCGGCCTCGCGCCGCGCGTTCGCGCCCTCCTGGGCGACGAGGCGCTCGCGCCGGGTCGCGAGCTCGATCTTGCTCGCGAGCTCGTTCTCCGCGATCGCCCGCTCGCGCTCGACGGCGAGGGCCCGGCGCTCGTAGGTCGCGCGGTCGGCCTCGGCCTGCACGTGCTCGCGCGCGGGCGTCTGGAGCGCGCGCTCGACGTCCTTCTCCGGCCGCACGGCGAGCACCTGGACGCCGATGACGACGATGCCCGTCGTGGTGAGGCGCGGGTCGGTGGTCAGCGCCTCGGCGAGGACGTCGCGCACGCGCGGCACGCCGCTCGTCAGGGCGTCGGCGAGGGGCATCGCGGCGAGCGCGTCGGTGGCCCGGCTCTGCGCGAGGCGCCCGACGATGCTCGTCACCTGGTCGCGCCCGGCGGTGCTCGTCTCGCCGCTGCCCGGGTCGACCGCGAAGTCGAGGCGCTGCGAGACGGTCACCGGGTCGGCGAACCGGTACGTCACGCCGGCCTGCACCGTGACGTCCTGGTGGTCGGCGGTCACGGCGTGGAAGAAGACGGGGAGCTCCTGGTCGTCGACGGGGACCTCGGAGAGGACCGACGTCGTGGGCCGGAACCAGAACGCCTGGCCGACGCCCTCGTGGGCGACGCGCCCACGGCGCAGGTGTACGACGTGCCCGGTGGGGCTCCCGAGGAAGTGCCGCGTCCACGGGTAGGTGCGGATGGTGGCCATGGTCGTCTCCGATCTGTTTTCGTCAACCTGACGATAACGAGCGTAGGTCCGCGGACGGGTTCTCGTCAACCTGACGCGAATGTGCGACGATGGGCCCATGAGCGCACCCGCCGCACCGGCCCCCGACGTCCCGCCCGGCGCGGCCCTGCTGCCCGTCACGGTCGACGTCGTCGCGCTCACGGTGCGCGATGACGCGCTGCGCGTGCTCCTCGTCGAGCGCGGTGTCGAGCCCTTCCGCGGCGCGCTCGCACTCCCGGGCGGGTTCGTGCTGCCGGGCGAGCGGCTCTCCCGGGCGGCGCGCCGCGAGCTCGCGGAGGAGACGGGCGTCCGTCCGCCCGGGCACCTGGAGCAGCTCCGCACGTACGGCCCGCTCGACCGCGACCCGCGCGGCCCGGTCCTCTCGGTCGCGTACCTCCTGCTCGCGCCCGAGTTCGGCGTCGTGCACGCCGGGTCCGACGCCGGGGGAGCCGCCTGGCACCCCGTCGAGCCCCTGCTCGAGGACGGGCCGGGGCCCGGCCTCGCGTTCGACCACGCGCGGATCCTCGCCGACGGCGTCGAGCGGGCTCGCGCCAAGCTCGAGTACTCCGCGCTCGCGACGGCGTTCTGCCCGCCCGAGTTCACCGTCGCCGACCTGCGGCGCGTCTACGAGGCCGTCTGGGGCGTGCGGCTCGACCCCCGGAACTTCTCCCGCAAGGCCACGACGACCGCGGGGTTCCTCGAGGACACGGGCCGCACGACGTCGGGCGGGACCGGGCGACCCGCGGCGCTCTACCGGGCGGCGCGCCCGGCGCCGGGCCCGCTCCCGGGCACCGCGCCCGACCTGGGCGCGCCCGACCCGGACGACGCCCCCGCGAGCGTGCCCGCGGTGCTCGACCCGCCCCTCATGCGCCCGCGTCGCTGACGGCGCGGCTGCGCCCCGCGCCATCGGCCCACCCCGGTGCCCCGCACCGACGGGCCCACGCCGGGGGAGTTCTCCCCCTCGACAGCGCCGACCCGCTGAGTACGCTCGCGCGCATGTCGACGTACAGCTCCTGGCGCAGCGACCAGGGCAACATGCGAGCCCTGTCCGACGAGCTTGCCGCCCAGGCCGCGATGGCGCGGTCCCGCGAGGCGTCGCTCCACCGGCGCCTGCGGTCGCTCGAGGGCGACCTGTCGAGCCGCGTCGAGGTGCTGACGCGCCTCGTCAACGCGCTCATCGAGCTCGGCGAGGTCCGCGAGGAGCTCGCGCTCTTCACGCCCGCGCGCCGCGCCCGCGACGCGGCGCGCGCCCTGACGAGCGCCGTCGTCACGGGGGAGGGCGACGTGTCGCACCTGCGGCGCTCCCCGGACCTCGTCGACGTGCCCGGCTACTGGCTCGTGCCCGCCGCGCTCGCGGTCGCCGAGCTCCCCGCCGGGCGGCTCGACCGCGAGGCGGCCGAGGAGGCCCTGCTGCGCGACCGCCGTCGTGCCGCGACGTACCTCGTCGCGGTGTGCGCGCTCGCCGGGCAGCCGGGGCTCGCGCGCGAGTGGACGGCGTGGGTGCTCGACGCGCCCGCCCTGCCGGCCGCGGGCTGGGGCAGCGCCGACGGCGCCCCCGAGCCGTCGCCCGGCGCGGGCGAGGCGCCGGACGAGGTGGGCGTCACCGGGGCCGAGCGTGCGCTGTGGGTCGCGGCCGCGGGCGGCCACCTCGGCGGCGACGGGGTGGAGGTCGTGCGCCGCGCCCTCGCGGAGCGGGTCGCGCTGCTCGACGACGACGCGCGCGGCCGCTGGCGCGCCCGGCTCCTGGAGGAGGCGCCGTCCCTGCCCGCGCGGCCCTCCGAGGGCGAGGCCTGGGGCAGTCCCGAGGCCGCGGGCGGGACGGCCGGCACACGCCGTCGGGCCGCCGCTCCTGACGCGCTCCCGCTCCTGCGGTCGTGGACGGCGTGGTCGCGCGCGCTCGTGGCGGGGGAGGTCGCGGTGCCCGCGCCGACCCCCAGGCCCCTCCCGCCCGGGACCCCCGAGGCGCCCGGCGCGGCGCTGCTCCGCGTCGTCGCGTCGCTCGTGGACGAGGGAGCGCCCGTGGAGCGCGGGCTCCTGGACCGGGCGGCGCTGCTCGACGAGCGCGTCGGCCGCGCGCCCCGCGAGGACGGGCCGGGGTGGGACGCCCCGGCGGGGACGCTCGTCGACCTGCTCGTCGACGACGCCCGCGGGACCGACCCCGGGCGCGCGGCGCTCGCGGGCCCTCTCGTCGCCGAGGAGCTGCGGGCCGCGACCCACGCGCGGGCCGCGGAGCTCGCGGCGGCTCCCGTGCCGTCGCGCGACCTGCGCCTCGGGGGCCGCACCGTGACGGTCACGCCGACCGAGGACGGCGCGGCACCCGCCGCGACGGCCCGTGCGGAGCTCCTCGCGCGACCCGTGGACGGGGTCTCCTGGGGCGTCGTCGGCGGGACGGGCGCGGTCGCCCTGCTCGGGGTCGTGCTCGGGATCGCCGCCTCGCCGGCGTGGTTCACGGTGGCCGTCGTCGCGGCCGGTCTTGCCGCCTGGCAGTGGTTCGCCGGGGAGCGCCGCGCGCGCGACCAGCGTGCCGACGCGCAGTCCCGCGCGCAGCGGTTCGACGCCGACCTCGCCGAGGCGCGCACCGCCGTGGCCGCGTCCGCGGAGCGCGCGCGGACGCAGCGCGAGGCCGTCGCGACCGTCGTCGAGGACCTCGACGACACCCTCGCCGAGCTCGCCGCCCGCACCCCCGTCTGACGCGGTCGGACGGCCGCGCCGCACCCGTCCGCCGTGACCGCGCCAGGGTCCGTCCGCCCCTCGCTCCCGGGCCGTCCGCCCCGGGCGCCGGCGGGCCTCTCCGGCGTTCGAACGAGGGCTTCGAACGCCGGATGAACTGTCGGTGAACAGTGGCGGAAGAATCCACAGGATGGTCGAGCGCGCGGCGGTCGTGACCGCACCATGGACGACGTGACCGAGACGCTCCTGCTGGTGCTCGTCGTCGTGACCGCACTGGCCTTCGACTTCACCAACGGCTTCCACGACACGGGCAACGCGATGGCCACGTCCATCGCCACCAAGGCCCTCAAGCCCAAGACCGCCGTCGCCCTCTCCGCCGTCCTCAACATGGTCGGGGCGTTCCTCTCCCTGGCCGTCGCGGCGACCATCGCGAAGGGTCTGGTCGACGCGAACGTCATCACCCTCGAGGTCGTCCTCGCGGGGCTGGTGGGCGGCATCACCTGGAACCTCCTGACCTGGTTGCTCGGCATCCCGTCGAGCTCGTCGCACGCGCTCATCGGCGGCGTCGTGGGCTCCGTGCTCGCGGCCGTCGGCACGCAGGGCGTCATCTGGAGCGGCGTCGCCGCGAAGGTGCTCATCCCCGCGCTGCTCGCCCCGCTCATCGCGGTCGGCGTCGCGAGCGTCGGCACGTGGGCCGTGGCCCGCCTCACGCGCGACGTCCCCGAGGACGTCTCCACGCGGGCGTTCCGCTGGGGCCAGGTCGGCTCCGCGTCGCTCGTCTCGCTCGCGCACGGCACCAACGACGCGCAGAAGTCGATGGGCATCATCCTGCTCGCGCTCATCGCGGCGGGCGCCGTCCCGGCCGACTCGAGCGTGCCGTTCTGGGTCATCCTGTCGTGCGCGTTCTTCATGGCCCTCGGCACCTACCTGGGCGGCTGGCGGATCATCCGCACGCTCGGCAAGGGCCTCGTCGAGATCGACACCCGCCAGGGCATGGCGGCCGAGACGTCGTCCGCCGCGGTCATCCTCATGTCGGGCCTCTTCGGCTACTCGCTCTCGACGACGCACGTCGCCACCGGCTCGATCCTCGGCTCGGGCGTCGGGATGCCCGGCGCGAAGGTCCGCTGGGGCGTCGCGGGCCGCATGCTCGCCGCCTGGGGCCTCACGCTCCCGGCCGCCGGTCTCGTCGGCGCGGCGTGCTACGGCATCCAGCACGGCATCGGGGGCGCGGCCGGGACGGTCGTCGTGTTCGCGATCCTCGTCGGCTCGTCGCTGGCCATCTGGATCGCCTCGCGCCGCAAGCCCGTCGACCACACGAACGTCAACGACGCCTGGGAGGAGGGCGCGGTGGACGCCGGCCTCGAGTCCGAGGTCGTCGAGGCGCGCGAGGCCGCGCTCGAGCGTCGCCTCGACGTCGCCGACCCGTTCACCGACGCCGCGCCCGCCCCGGCGCCCGTCACCCCGACCACGCCCGCCTCGCGCCAGCGCGCGGGCGTCTGACCGGCAGCCCGGAGGAGAGAACCGTGTTCGTCGAGATCGACTCGCTGCTCAAGGTCGTCGTCGCCGGCCTCGTCGTCGGCGCGGGCCTGCCCGCCCTGTTCGCCCTGGGGGTCCGGCTCGCCGCCGGGCGCGCCGTGCCCGTCGAGGTCGGCACCCCGGACGGCCGCTTCACGTCCGACGGCCGGACCGTGCGCGTCGAGCGCGCGACCCGTCCCCGCCAGGTCGGCGCGATCGTGTGCTTCGCCGTCGTGGTCGCCGCGATCGCCGTCGGGATCGCGTTCGTCGCGGGCGGGGGCCACTGACCCGGGACGCCGCCCCCAGCTGAGTGCGTGAGAGAGTCGCGGTCGGGACGTCCGGCCGCGACTCTTTCCTGCACTCAGCGGGAGGGGGTCAGGCGGAGTCGCGGACCACGAGGTGCGGCTCGAACAGGACCGAGCGCGCCTCGGCCTCCGGGTCGTCGATCGCGGCGAGCAGGAGACGCGCCATCTCCGCCGCCATCTCCTCGACCGGCTGCCGGACCGTCGTGAGCGGCGGGTGCGCCTGGCGCGCGACCGTCGAGTCGTCGAACCCGACCACGGCCACGTCCTGCGGGACGCGGCGGCCCGCCTCCTGCAGGACGAGCGACGCGCCGTCGGCCATGAGGTCGCTCGCGCCGAACACGCCGTCGACGTCCGGGCGCGCAGCGAGCAGCGCGCGCGCCGCGGCCTCCCCGCCCGCGCGGGTGAAGTCGCCCTCCACGACGACGGGCTCCGCGAGCCCGGCGGCCCGCACGGCCGCGAGGAACCCGTCGCGGCGTCCTCGCGCGAACGGCACGTCCGACGGCCCGGCGACGGTCGCGAGGCGCGTGCGGCCGTCCGCGATCAGACGCTCGGCGGCGATCCGGCCGCCGGCGGCCTGGTCGAGGTCGACCCAGCTCACGCCGGCCGCCTCGTCGACCCCGTCGAGGTGCGTCGACAGCACGACCGGGACCGTGAGCGCCGCGAACCGGGCCGGCAGAGGGTCGCTCGCGCTCGACGTGATGAGCAGGACGCCGTCCACGTGCCCCTGCCGCACGTAGCGCACGACCTGGTCGTGCGCGGGCGGGTCCGCGGGCAGGATCGCGAGGTGGATGTCGCGCGGGCGCAGCACCTGCTGCGCCCCCGCCGTCACGCGCCCGATGTACGGGTCGGTGAAGAGCCGCTCGAGGAACGGGCTGGGGGAGCGCTGCTCCGACGGCTCGGACACGACGAGCGCGACCGACCCCGTGCGGCGCGTGACGAGCGTCCGGGCGGCGAGGTTGGGGACGTAGCCCGTCTCGTCGATCGCCTTCTCGACGACCGCCACGATCGCCGGGTCCACCGTCGGCACGCCGTTGATCACGCGCGACACCGTGGCGCGGGAGACGCCCGCGACGGCCGCGACGGCCTCGAGCGTCGGGCGGGGAGCGGGGCGACGGGCAGCCATGCGGTCAGTTATACCGCTCAGCGCAGCGGCTCCTTCGCCGCGAGCACGCGCAGCACGGCCGCGTCGACCTGGGCGGCGAACGCGTCGTCGCTCGACGCCCGCTCGACGACGGCCGCCACCATCGGCTCGACGACGCTCGGGTCCGCGGACGCGAGCACCATGTCGCCGCCCGCGGCGATCGTCAGGACGGCACGGTCGGCGGGGGACCAGGCCTGCACCTGCTGTGCCGCGGACACGTCGTCGGTGACGACGACGCCCTCGAACCCGAGGTCGCCCCGCAGCATCCCGTCCACGACGACGGGCGAGAAGGCCGCGGGGAGCGTCCCGTCGATCTGCGGGTAGACGGCCGTCGAGGTCATGACGAACGCCGCGCCCGCCTCGATGCCCGACGCGAAGACGGCGACCGACGCGTCGTCGCGCGTCGTCACGTCGTCGGTGACCCCGGCGTCGGTGTCGGTGTTCTCGGTGACGCGGCCGAGCCCGGGGAAGTGCTTGATCGCCACGTCCACGCCGGACGCCTCCATCCCGGCGCTGAACGCGTTCGCGTGGGAGGTCACCGTCTCGGGCGTCGAGCCGTAGTTGCGCTGGAACGACCCGATCGGCGGGTTCTGCGCGGCCGTCCCCTCGGGCACGAGGTCCATCACGGGCGCCAGGTTGAGGTTCACACCCGCCGCGGCGAGCTCGGCGCCCCACGTGGTCGCGTCCGCCTGGAGCGTCGCCGGGTCGAGGCGGGCCTGGTCGGTCGCCGCCGGGACCTGCGAGAACCCGGGCCCGCGCAGCACCTGGACCTTCCCGCCCTCCTGGTCGGTCGCGACGAACAGCGGGGTGCCGTTCGTCGTCTCCGGGGAGACGAGCGCCGTGAAGCCCGCGACGAGGTCCGCCGTCGGGCCGGTGCCCGCCTGCGAGCGGCCCGCGAGGAACACGTTGCCCACGTGCAGGCGCGAGACCGCGTCGTAGCTCACCTGCTGCGGGTCCCTCACGTCGACCCCGACCATGAAGAGCTGCCCCACCTTCTGCTCGAGCGTCCACCCGGCGAGGGGGTCCGCGGGCGGGGTGGACGGCGTCGGCGACGTGCCCGACGGCGACGGGTCGGCCGGGGTGGACGGCGAGCCCGTCGGCGAGGTCTGCGGCGCAGGGGCAGGCCGCGTGAGGTACCACGCGACGGCCGCCACGGCGGCGAGCGCGGTCACGACGGCCACGACGATCCAGGTGGTCCGGGCACGAGCGGTCACAGGCGACACCTCCGACGCCACGGTAGCCCGGCGGCGGTGAAGGGGGCGTCGTCCGGGGCGCCCCGGCGGCCCCCGGAGGGGTATGACCGGCTGACGAACACCGCGTCGTCGGCCGGCGGCCTCGCGATCACGGGCGGGGACGTCGTCGCCGTCGCACCGCCTGACGCGCGGGGCGTCGTCGGGCCGGTGCCGGACGGCCCACGGGCCGGTCACCTCCTCGCGGGGGGTGACCGGCCCGTCGTCGTGCGGGGCGGGACGCGTCAGTCGTGGCCCGCGAGCGTCGCGAGCGCCTTCGTCCACAGGGCGTGCGCGCGCTCCGCGCGCTCGGCCGTCTCGATGTTGCGCTCGACGACGCGCACGAGCGTCCCGGAGTCGTCGGGCTCGAGCGTGATCGCGATGTCGTGGTAGCTCTCCGGCACGTCGGGCAGGCCCATGGTGGGCGAGAAGTGCGTGAAGTGCAGCAGGCGCGGGCGCTCGACGGCCACGACGGTGCCCCAGTCGGCGAACTCGCGGCCCATGTAGTGGCCCTCGAACGTCACGGGGCTCCCGGGCCGGAAGTCGGTCTCGATGTTCATGCCGAGCATCCAGCGGGCGCTCGGGTGCATGAGCTCGGCCCAGACGACCTGCGGGGGGCGGGCGACGTGGGTCTCGACGGTCGTGCTGTGCTCGGTCAGGGTGTGGTCGTTCACGGGGGTCTCCGGGGGCTGGGGGCTGGCTCCTGGGCCCGACGGTAGACCCTCCGGGGGGCACCGGCAGCCGGTAGGTTCGGCGCGTGACCCGACTCGTGCTCGTCCACGGCCGCGACAACCAGGGGCTCGACGCCGAGCAGCTCGACCGCGCGTGGACCGAGGTCCTGGACGCGGGTCTCGCGGCGGCGGGCTCGGGCGTCGTCGTGCGCGACGCGGACACGGCGTTCGTCTACTACGGCGACACGCTCGCCGCGCTCGTCGGCGGTGCCGCGACGCCGCCGCCGGTCACCGTGCACGCGGTCGGTGAGCCGCGCGGCGGGGACGCCCTTCTGTCCGCGGCCGAGGCCGCGGAGGAGGCCGCGTTCGTGGCGGCCGTCGCCGAGGAGGTGCTGCGCGCCGCGGGCGCGACGGTGCCGGCGCGCCCGGAGGGCGCCGGGCCGGGCGCCGTCGGGGGAGACGTCGGCGCGTGGCTGAACCTGCTGCTGTCCGCGCTCGACCGGTCCGTGCCGGGCCTGAGCGGCGCCGTCGTCGTGCTGCTCGCGCGCGACGTCTGGGCGTACCTGCACGACGACGCCGTCCGCACGACGATCGACGACGCGCTCGCCGCCGCGATCCCCACGGACGGGCCCGCCGTCGTCGTCGCGCACTCGCTCGGGTCGGTCCTCGCCTACGCCGTGCTGCGCGAGCATCCCGACGCCGAGCGCTGGGACGTGCCGCTCCTGCTCACGCTCGGGTCGCCGCTCGCCGTCCGCGCGATCCGGGACGTCCTGGCCGCGCGCGCCCCGCTGCGCGTGCCGGCCCCGGTGCGGCGGTGGGTCGCGGTGCGCGACCCCCGGGACGCGCTCGCGCTGCACGGCCTCGGGCCCGCGGCGTTCCCGCTCGACCCGGTGTCGCCGGGGATCGAGGAGCTCGTCGTCGCGAACGCCGCGCCGGGTCACCACGCGGCGGCCGTCCTGCTCGACGGCGGCCGGCCCGCCGGGTACCTGGCCGTCCCGGAGGTCGCGCGCACCGTCGCGGACGCGCTCGACGCCTGAAGGCGTCGTCCCCGCGGGCGGGGGCCCGGGTGCCCGACGCCGGGCAGGTCCCGTCAGGCGACGCCGGTCAGGAGACGCCGTGCAGGCGCGCGTGCAGCGCGCGGACCTCCACCTCGAGCTCGTACGCGGGACCGCGCACCGCGATCCCCGGCGCCACGTCGCCGATCGCGAGCGGACGCACCGGTCCCGGTGCGACGCCCCACTCCTCCAGCCACCCCACGAGCTGCGTCGTGCTCGCGGCGTAGACGACCGGGCCGAGGCCGACCCACGCGTGCGCCGCGCTGCACATCGCGCAGTGCTCGCCGGACGTGTAGACGACCGCGTCGCGCCGCTCCTCGGGGGTGAGGTGCGCGGCGGCCCAGCGGGCGATCTCGAGCTCGGGGTGCCGGGTCGCGTCGCCGTCCTTGACGCGGTTGCGGTCCTCGAACCGCACGACCCCGTCCCGGTCGACGAGGAGGGAGCCGAACGGCTCGTCGCCGTCGTCCAGCGCCTCGCGGGCCAGCTCGACGCAGCGGCGCAGGTGCACGAGGTCGTCGGCTGTCGGCTGGGGCAGGCTCTGGTCGCTCATGGCGTCATCCTCGCCCGGTCACGACGCGACCGCGAGGGCGGCCCGCACGTCCGCGACGAACCCGTCCACGTCGCCCGGGGTCGTGTCCCACGCGCACATCCACCGCACCTCGACGCGGTCGGGCGTCTCGCCCGGCCCCCAGTCGTAGAACCGGTGCCGCTCGCGCAGGCGCGCGACCGCCGTGCGCGGGAGCGTCGCGAACACCGCGTTGACGAGCGTGGGCTGGGTGAAGGCGAGTCCCGACGCCGGGCCCGGGGCGGCGCCGTCGGGCCCGACGGCGACCGGCACGACGGCGTCCGCGAGCCCCGCGCGCAGCCGCGCGGCCATCGCGTTCGCGTGCCGGGCGTTGCGCAGCCACAGCTCGTCGGCGTCGGCGACCTCGTCGACCTCGGCGACGACGTCGCCGACGGGCTCGAAGAGCGCGAGGAGCTGCGCGGAGACGTAGCGCATCTTCGACGCGAGCTGCATCGTCGACTTGCGCACGAACTCGACGCCGTCGACCGCGGACGGGTCGAGCACGACGACCGCCTCGCCGAGCGCGAGCCCGTTCTTGGTGCCGCCGAACGACAGCACGTCCACGCCCGCGTCGGTCGTCAGGGCGCGCAGCGGGACGCCGAGCGCCGCGGCGGCGTTCGCGAGGCGCGACCCGTCGAGGTGCACCCGCATGCCGCGCGCGTGCGCGGCGTCGGCCACGGCGCGGATCTCGTCCGCCGTGTAGAGCGTGCCGAGCTCGGTGGACTGCGTGAGCGACACGACGAGCGGCTGCGCGCGGTGCGGGTCGCCGAGGTCGCCCGCGAACCGCTCGACGGCGGCGGGCGTGAGCTTCCCGTCGGGCGCCGGCACCGTGAGCACCTTGACCCCGCCCACCCGCTCGGGAGCACCGTTCTCGTCCGTGTTGAGGTGCGCGTGCTCCGACGCCACGACGGCGCCCCAGCGGGGGAGCGTCGCCATGAGCGCGACGACGTTCGCGCCCGTCCCCGTGAGCACGGGGTACGCGGTGGCGTCGGGCCCGAACCGCGCGCGCACCGCGTCCTGGAGGCGCGCGGTCCACGGGTCCTCGCCGTACGAGATCTCGTGCCCGGCGCTCGCGGCGGCGAGCGCGGCGAGGACGTCGGGGTGGGCGGGGGAGTAGTTGTCCGAGGCGAACGAGGTCACGTGCCCAGCGTAGGTCGGCGGGGCGGCCCGGCCGCGCGCGAGCGGGCCGGGGCGCGCCTAGCGTCGAGGAGGGACGCGGTGCGCGTCCTCAGGACCGCGCGCAGCGCGTGAAGCACGGAGGTGCAGCGATGACCACGAACCCCGACCAGCCCGGCACGGGTCCGGGCTCCCCGGCGGAGCCGACGGTGGAGCCGCCCAAGTCGCCCGGGCCGCCCCCGGACCCCTCGGCGCCGCCGCACGACCCGAGCCACGCCGACCCGGTCCCCGGCGGGCCGGCCGACCCGTCGCCCGACGTCCCCGACCGGCCGTCGTCCCCGGGTCGGCCCGTCGGTCCCGACGAGCCGACCCACGGCTGACGACCTGGGCCGACACCCGGCCGGCAGCCGACCGACCGGCCCCGCGCACGCCCCGGCCGCGCCGGCTCAGAGGAGCCGGCGCGACCCGGGCGGCGTGACGCGCAGCCAGCGGAACCCGTAGCCGTCGAGGCGCACCTCGGCGCTGCCGTCGGGTGCGGGCTCGACGTCGTCCGCGTCGAGGACGTCGACGAGCCGCGCCTCGTCGGGAAGGCCCCCCAGCGGCACCCGTACGACGACCGGGTCCGGCGACAGGTTGTGCAGCGTCACCATCGAGGCGTCCTGCCAGGTGGTGCGCAGCGCCAGCACGGACGGCTCGGGCGAGTCGAGCACCTCCGTGTCGCCCCAGCCCAGCTCGGGGCACTCGCGGTAGCGGTGCGCGAGCATCCGCACGAACGTGAGCAGCGACTCCGGGTCCCGGCGCTGGTCGGCGACGTTGACGTGCTCGGGCGCGTAGCCGTCGCCCGGCAGCGGTGCCGCGAGCCGGCGCGCGGGGGCGCGGGAGAACCCGCCGTTCGGCCCGGAGGTCCACTGCATGGGCGTCCGCACGGCGAGGCGCCCCGGCACGTCGAGGTTCTCGCCCATGCCGATCTCCTCGCCGTAGAACAGCACCGGCGTGCCCGGCAGCGAGAAGAGCAGCGAGTACACCATCCGCAGCCGGCGCGGGTCGCCACCCAGCATCGGGGGCAGCCGCCGTCGCAGGCCGCGCCCGTAGAGCTGCATGTCCTCCTCGGGCCCGAACGCCGCGAACACCTCGGCGCGCTCGTCGTCCGTGAGCTTGTCGAGCGTGAGCTCGTCGTGGTTGCGCACGAACGTGGCCCACTGGGTGTCGCGGGGGATGGGCGGGCGCGCGGCGAGCGACCCGGCGAGCGGGGTCGCGTCGTGGCGGGCGAGCGACAGGTACAGCGCCTGCATCGCGTTGAAGTCGAACTGCAGCGTCAGCTCGTTGCTCGTCACCCCGCCGGGGTCGCCGTCGGTCGGGTCGCCGTCCCCGAAGTACCTCGCCTGCTCCTCGTAGGGCAGGTTGACCTCGCCCATGAGGATCGCGTCGCCCGACCGCCGCCCGACGAACGCGCGCAGCACGCGCAGCAGGTCGTGGGGGTCGTCGATCTCGTCGCCCGGGGTCGCGGCCGCGTCGGTCAGCGCGTACGGGACGGCGTCGACGCGGAAGCCCGAGATGCCGAGCTCCAGCCAGAACCCGATCGTCTTGGCGATCGCGTCCCGCACGTGCGGGTTCGCGGTGTTGAGGTCGGGCTGGTGCCGGTAGAAGCGGTGCCGGTACCACTCGCCCGAGGCCTCGTCGAGCGTCCAGATGCCGTCCTCCTGGTCGGGGAACACGACCTGGTCCTTGGTCGACGGCGGCTCGTCGGACCGCCACACGTAGTAGTCCCGGAACGGGGACGACGTCGACCGCCGCGCCGAGCGGAACCACGGGTGGCGGTCGGACGTGTGGTTGACGACGAGGTCCACGATCACGCGGATGCCCCGGTCGCGCGCGGTCCGCACGAGCTCGACGACGTCGCCCAGGTCGCCCAGGCGCGGGTCGACGCCGAGGAAGTCGGTGATGTCGTAGCCGTCGTCGCGGTCGGCCGTCGGGTAGAACGGCATGAGCCACAGGCACGTCACCCCGAGGTCGGCGAGGTGGTCGATCCGCTGGACCAGGCCGGGGAAGTCGCCGATCCCGTCGTCGTCCCAGTCCATGAAGGTCTCGACGTCGAGGCAGTAGACGACCGCGTTCTTCCACCACAGGTCGCCGGTGTCGCGGATCCTCATGCCGCACCGCCGTCCGTCGTGGCGGCGGCGCACGCCTCGCGCAGCCGGGGCAGGAGGGTCTCGCCCGCGGCGTCGAGGAACGCGTCCTGCTGCTGTCCCACGTGGTGCAGGTACACCTCGTCGAACCCGCACGCGACCATCTCGGCGACGCGGTCCGCGAGCCGCTGGGGGTCGTGCTCGACGAGCACCGTGCCGCGCACCTCCTCCGGGCGCACGAGCTCCGCGACCGCGTCGTACTGCTCGGGAGTCTCGAGGTGCCAGCTGACGCTGGGCGGCAGGAGGTTCGAGCGCCACTGGTCGTGCGCGACGGCGAACGCCGCCTCGTCGTCGGTGCCCCACGCGACGTGCACCTGCAGCGCGAGCGGCCCGCGGCCTCCCGCGTCGCGGTACTCGCCGACGACCTGGCGCAGCGACTCGACGGGCTGGTTCACGGTGACGAGGCCGTCGGCCCAGTCGGCGTGGCGGCGCGCCGTGGCGGGGGTGACGGCCGGACCGACGAGCCGCGGCGCGACGTCGGGCAGCGACCACACGCGTGCCCGGTCCACCGTGACGTGCCCGTGGTGCGTGACCTCCTCGCCCGCGAGGAGGGCCCGGATGACGTCGACGCACTCGCGCAGCCGGGCGTCGCGCTCGGCCTTCGTGGGCCAGCGGTCGCCCGTGACGTGCTCGTTCATCGCCTCGCCCGAGCCGAGCGCGGCCCAGAACCGGCCCGGGAACATCGCGCCGAGCGTCGCGATCGCCTGCGCCACGATCGCCGGGTGGTAGCGCTGGCCGGGGGCGGTGACGACGCCGAACGGCAGGGAGGTCGTCGCGAGCGCTGCGCCGAGCCACGACCACGCGAACCCGGACTCGCCCTGGCGCACGCTCCAGGGGGCCAGGTGGTCGGAGCACATGGCGGCGTCGAAGCCGACCTGCTCGGCGCGGCGGGCCGCGGCGAGGAGGGGGCCGGGCGGGATCTGCTCGTGGGAGGCGTGGAAGCCGACGGTGACCATGGCGCCCAGTGAACCGACCCTCGCCGTCCCACGCTCGGCGAGGAGGGGGAACGGTGGAGGCTCCGTGGCCGCGCCGCGGGGCCCGGCGCGTCCGGGACCCGCGCCCGTACGCTGACGGGATGCGCCTGCTGACCTGGACGTTCGCCGCCTATCTCGCCGCCGTCCTGGTCGTGACGCTCTGGCCGTCGCCGCAGTCGACCGACGCGCCCGGCTGGGCGACGTCCACCCTCGGCTTCCTCCAGGGTCTCGGGATCCCGATCACGCTGCCGGTGCTCGAGGCGCTCGCCAACGTCGTGATGTTCGGGCCGTTCGGCGTGCTCGGCGTGCCCCTCCTGCGGGGCGCGGCAGCCCGCCGGGGCCGCGCCGTCCCGGGCGTGTGGCGCGCCGTCGGGCTCGTGACGCTCGCGGGCTGCGCCCTCTCGGTCGCGATCGAGCTCACCCAGAACCTCCTGCCCGGCCGTGTCCCGACGGTCCAGGACGTCGTCCTGAACACGGCCGGCGCGCTCCTGGGTGCCGTGCTCGTGGCCGCGGTGGTGCGCGGGATGGCGCGCCGTCGGCCCGCCCGTGCCCCGAGGTCGGCCCGCTGACGGCACGGAGCCGGGCAACGGGCCCGGGCAAGGGACCGGACGGGCCGCCCCGCCGCGGCCGGGGGACGAGCGCGGCGGAGCGACCCGCCCGGGGTCGCGGGAGCGGGGTCAGCGCGTGAGCGCCGTGTCCCCGCACAGGTGGACGGGCATGCCGAGCGCGGCGAAGAACGCGGCCTTCGCCTCGAGCGCGCGGTCGGCCGTCGCGGCGTCGGGCGCGTACGCGACGTTGAGGTGGTTCGCCTTGTGGCGGGCCATGAACTGGTCACGGCTCACGCCGTGCAGCACGGCGTGCATGATCGGCCACTCGGGGTTCGTCGCCTCCTTGCGGCGGCGGGTCTCCTCCGCGGGCAGGGAGACCGCCGAGGCCCGGCCGAGATCGACCTGCAGCACGCCGTCGGCGATGTAGACGCGCGACCAGACGATCTCGCCCGCCTTGGACACGCCGTTGATCGTCGACCCGCCGGCCGGGAAGAACACCGGGTCCTGGCGCCACCCCTCGGCACCCGCGTACCCGCCCTCCAGGTGCGAGGCGGGCACGGAGCCCGAGATCTCGAAGACCCACACGAAGCGGCCGTCGTGCTCCTCGCCCCAGCGCACGTCGTGCAGGGTCGTCGCCGGGTCCAGACCCATCGCGGTCCACACGCGGTTCGTCACGAGCGCGTCGACGGCGACGCCCTCGTCCGCCTCGTTGAAGTGCGGGAACGCCTGGCCGTCCCACAGCACCCGACGGCCGTCGCGCGAGCGGACCGGCGGGCGCTGGACGTTGTTGAGCAGGCCCTCGGCGAGGTCCGACGCCGGGCAGATGTCCTTGAGCCCCTGCTGGTACTGGATGCCGACGGCGTCGAGCCCGAAGTCGTCGGCGATCCGCAGCGCGGCGATGTACATCTTGTGCTGCCAGCGCAGCTGGCCGGGGGTGAGCTCCGTCGCCTCGTCGGTGCCGAGCCGGAACGTCATGCCCGCGTCCTCGAGCCAACGCTGGACCGCGTCCGCCTCGTCGTCGCCGACCCGCTGCATCTCGGCCCAGAGCGCCGACTGCGACAGCCGCTCCTTGTAGATGCCGAGGCCGTTGAGCAGCTCGTCGTCGAAGATCGCGTTGTACATGCCCATGCAGCCCTCGTCGAAGACGCCGATGATCGCCTTCTCCCGCAGGAGCTGGGCGGCGAGCGCCTCGCCGAGCTGCTTCTCGGCGCTGTCGGGGAGCTCCGGGAGCGCGTGGACGTGCGAGTCGTCGTGCTCGATCGTGCCCGTCGTGACCCACGACCGGATCGCGTCCTGGAACCAGGCGTCGCTCCCGTCGACCGTCCACACGGTCGAGTAGGGGCGGCCCATCTTCGTCAGGCCCGCGTTGAGGCCGAGCAGCCCGACGAGCCCCGGCCAGTCGCCCGCGAAGTTGGCGGCCGTGAGCACGGGGCCGCGGTGCGTGCGCAGCCCGGCCAGCACGTGGTGGCTGTACTGCCACACGGCCTCCGCGACGACGAGCGGCGCGTCGGGCGGGATCGTCGCGAACACCTCGAGCCCCATGCGCTGGGAGCTGATGAACCCGTGCCCGGTCTCGGGGTCCACGTCGTTGGCGCGCACGACCTTCCAGCCGTTCGCGGCGAACGCGTCGGTGAGGACGCGCTCGAGCTCCACCTGCGTGGGCCAGCCCGCGACGTTCGCGGACTCGCGCAGGTCGCCCGACGCGACGAGGTAGACCGTGCGCTCGGGGGCCTGGGGCTCCGGCGCGAGCGTGGGGACGGCGTAGGTGCTGCTGGTCATGCGGGTGCTCCTTCGAGGGCGGTGCGGTCGGGGGCGGTCGGCGCGGTCCGGCGGGCGAGCGCGTGCACGACGTCGCGCGTCGCCGGGTAGAGGTCGCGGTACAGGCCGTAGAGCTCGTCGTAGACGCCGCGCACCGCGGGGTCCGGCCGCACGACCCGCGCGGGCGGGTTCCACGCCGCGACGTCCAGGAGGTGCCCCTGCTCGTGCACCAGCCCGGCGGCGAGCATCGCGGCGCCGTAGCTCGCGCCGATGGTGCTCGTGGGGACGACCTGGGGCAGCCCGGTCACGTCGGAGACGACCTGCGTCCAGAGGTCGCCCTGGGTGCCGCCGCCGACGGCGACCACGCGGGAGACGTCGGCGCCCGCCGCGCGCAGGGTCTCGACGTTGTGCCGCACGCCGAACGCGGTGGCTTCGAGCGCCGCGCGGTAGAGGTCGCCGCGCGTGTGCGAGAGCGTGAGGCCGGCGAGGACGCCGCGCGCGTCGGGGTCCTGGAGGGGGGTGCGCTCGCCGGCGAGGTAGGGGAGCAGGAGGAGCCCGTGGGCGCCGGGCCCGCTGGCCGCGGCCTCGGCGAGCAGCTCGGGGTAGTCCGCGCCGGTCAGGTCCCGCAGCCACGACGTGACGGCGCCCGACGTCGCCATGCCGCCGGCGAGGTTGTGGGTGCCGGGGTAGGCGCCGACGGTGCCCCACATCGTCTCGCTGCGCAGCGGCTCGGCGACCGTGGCGACGAGGAACATCGTCGTGCCGTACATGAGCATGAGGTCGCCGACGTGCGTCGCGTCGACGCTCACGGCCTCCGACCAGGCGTCGATGGTGCCGGTGACGACGGGCGTGCCGGCGGCCACCCCGGCGAGGCGCTCGCGGGTGACCCCCGCCGCCTCGCCGGGCCACCGCAGCGCGGGCAGCTCGAGGCCGGGTGCGACGAGCGCGGCCCACTCGCCGATCCAGTCGTGGTCGCGCGGGTCGTACAGGGGCGTCGACTGCGACGCCGAGTGGTGGTCGAGCACGTACGCGCCGGTGAGGCGGAACGCGAGGTACGACGCCGGCATGAACAGGCGACGGGCGTGCGCCCAGGCCTCGGGCTCGTGCGCGCGCACCCAGGCGATCTTGGGTCCGGCGGCCTGCGACGACAGCGCCGAGCCGCACCGGTCGAGGACGGTCGTGCGCCCGAGGGCGTCGTCGAGCTCGGCGATCTGCTGCGTCGCCCGGGTGTCGACGCCGTAGAGGATCGCCGGGCGGACCGGGGTCCCTCGCTCGTCGGTCAGCAGCACGCACGGGCCCATGCCGGAGAGCCCGACGGCGGCGACCTCGAGGTCGGCCGGGACGTCGGGGCCGCGGACGGCACCGGGGGCGAGGTCGGCCGTGAGCTCGGTGACGACGTCGACGAGCTCGTCCCACCAGACCCGGGCGTCCATCTCGACGTGGCCGGGCCGCGGCCGGTCGACGGCGTGCGTGCGCGTGGTCGAGCGCAGGATCGCGCCGTCCGGACCGACGAGCACGCCCTTGGTGCTCGACGTCCCGACGTCGACGCCGACGAGGCCGGGGGTGGTGGGAGAGGGCATGCCGACCAGCATGACAGAAATCGATTACAGACACAACGGCCGCCACGACCTGCGGCGTTACCGCGGTCCGTCTCAACAGGCGAGACGATTCGGAGCGTCACGGAACTGTGACCTCCGGCCCGACGGGGCGGCGCGGAGCGGCCCGACGGCACGCCCGGGTCCCGGACAGCCGAGCCGGGACGCGTTGTCAGGGCAGGTCGGTCGGCTCGCCCCACGGGCCGCTGCCGCGAGACCGCGCGGCGGGGCCCGGACCGCGTGTCGGACAACGGACATCCCGCTGTCGGCTCGGTGCCGTGGCGCGCTGTCGGCGTCCGCCGGACCGGGTCGCGGCGACGGGACAGGACACGGACGACACGGGGCGCCGTCGACCCCCGCACCCCGGCGCGACCCGTTGACGGTCCCCGCGGGGAGACGTTCGATGAGGCCCTCGCATCCAACGACGGAGAGAGGACGGACGCGATGAAGCTTCCCCGAACTGCGCGGCGCGGCATCCAGGCCGGCGTCGCGCTCACGATCGTCACGTCGCTCGCGGCGTGCGCCGGCAGCGCCGACCCCGAGCAGTCGGGCCAGGGGGGCGAGGGCGGGACGACGGTGACGTTCCGCTCCTGGAGCCCGATCGAGCAGACCACGCGCCAGATGATCGACGCCTTCACCACCGCGAACCCCGACGTCACGATCGACTCGACGATCTTCAACTACCCCGAGTACGTCGTGGACCTGCAGACCCGCGCGAGCTCGGGCACCATGCCCGACATCGTCGGCCTGCAGCCCGGCGCGCTGACCCAGCAGTACCGGGAGAACCTCATGCCGCTCGAGGAGTGCGCGGCCGACACGTGGGGTGACGACTGGGAGTCGAAGTTCTTCCCGATCGGCCTCGAGCAGGCGCGGATGGGCAACCCCGAGGGGGACGACAGCTACTACGCGCTGCCGCTCCTCGTGCAGACCGTGAACCTCTGGGCCAACTCCGAGCTCCTCGACGAGGCGGGCGTCGAGCCCCCGGCCACGTGGGCAGACCTCGAGAGCGCCGTCGACGCGCTCGACGGCGGCTCGGCCGCGCCCTTCCTGCTGCCCGCGAAGGACTCGTGGCTGCGCAACGTCGCCTTCCTCCAGATCGCCAACAACGTCGAGCCGGGTCTCGTCTACCAGGCGGAGTCGGGCGAGGCGTCGTGGACCGACCCGGGGATCGTCGAGGCGTTCACGTACTGGCAGAAGCTGTTCACCGACGGGATCGCCCAGCAGGGCGCCCTCGCGCTCGACGCCTACCCGAACGGCGTCAACCAGTTCGAGGCGGGCAACGCCGCGATGATCCCCCTCGGGGCGTGGTGGATCCAGCAGTCCGACCCCTCGCGCGCCGACATCCCGCCCCTCTCGCAGGGCATGGAGGGCTACGAGCCGTTCCTGTTCCCGACGATCCCCGGCGGGGCGCCCGAGCCGCAGCTCGTCGGCGGCATCGACGTCGCGCTCGGCATCTCGAAGGACGCGAAGAACCCCGATCTCGCGTGCCAGGTCCTCACCGACTGGATCGCCGGGGACGGCGCCCAGGTGCTCATCAACACGTTCAACGACCTGCCCGCCGTGCAGGGCCTCGACCCCGAGGAGTTCACGAGCGACAAGCAGCAGGAGATGTGGACGACGTTCACCGAGGACTGGATGCCCGAGGTGCAGTACTCGCGCTACTTCGAGTCGCCGGACATCGACACGGCCGTCGCGGACGCGCTGTCCGCGGTGGCCGCCGGACAGTCGACCCCCGAGGAGGCCGCGGCGAAGGTCCAGGCGGTCCAGGACGGGCTGGGCTGACGATGGCAGCCCTCGTCTCCGGGCGACCCGCGGCGGCGACGCCGCGGGTCGCCGGGCCGCGCACGACGACGTCGACGGGACGCAGCACGCGTCGCCGCCAGCAGCTCGTCGCGCTCGGCTTCATCGCGCCCGCGCTCCTGCTCTTCGCGGTGTTCGTCGTCTACCCGATCGTGTTCAACGTCCAGGCGAGCACGCTCGACTGGGACGGCGTCAACGCCGGGACGCCGGTCGGCGTCCAGAACTACGCGGCCCTCGCCCAGGACCCGGTCTTCCACATCACGCTGCGCAACTCGCTGCTGTGGATCCTCCTGACGATCGTGCCGCAGGCGGTCATCGGCTTCACGCTCGCCTGGCTGCTCAACACCCGGCTGCGGGGACGCACGGTGTACCGCGCGATCTTCTTCCTGCCCGCCGTCCTGTCGCCCGTCGTCGTGGGCATCGTCTGGCAGCGCCTGCTCGACCCGTTCAACGGCGTGCTCGCCCAGCTCGGCCGGGCGACCGGCCTCGAGGTCCTCACGCGCCCCTACCTGTCCGACCCGTCGACGGCGATCGTCACGGTGATCGTCGTCAACGTGTGGATGTGGTCGGGCTTCTCGATGCTGTTCTACCTCGCCGGCCTCCAGCTCCTCGACCACTCGGTCCTCGAGGCGGCTCGCATCGACGGGGCGAGCGGCTGGGCGCTCGTGCGGCGCATCGTGCTGCCGCTCCTCAAGCCGACCCACCTCTCGCTCGTCCTGCTCGGGATCATCGGCTCGCTCAAGACCTTCGAGCTCGTGTGGGTGCTCACCGAGGGCGGCCCCAACCACGCGTCGGAGCTCATGCCCACGTACATGTTCAAGGAAGCGTTCCAGCTCCAGTCGTTCGGCTACGGCGCGACGATCTCGGTCGTCCTGCTCGTCCTCGCGATCGGCTCGTCCGTCGCGATGCTGCGCACGTTCGGGGCGGGGTTCATCACGGGGGAGAAGTCATGACGGCGCTCAGCTCCGGCACCGACCGCGCGCGGCGTGCGGTCGACGGCACCACGACGCCGCCCGCCGCTCCCGTCCGCCGTCGGCGCGGACACGGCCGCAGCAAGGACGTCGAAGCGCCGCCACGGTGGTCGCACTGGGTGCTCGGCCCCCTCGCGGCGCTGTGGATGGTCCCCGTGGTGATGGTGGTCGGCATCTCGCTGCTGCCCACGTCGAACCCGTCGACGACGGCGCTCGGCCTGCTCCCCGAGGAGCCGACGCTGCGCAACTACGTGACGATCTTCGAGACCAACCCGATCCTCCAGCACCTGCTCAACAGCCTGCTCGTGTCGGTCCCGTCGATCCTCCTCGTCGTCCTCCTCGGCTCGATGACGGCGTTCGCCCTCGCCCGCCTGCGCGTGCCGTTCCGAGGCGTCGTGTTCGTCGGGCTGCTGCTCGCGCTCGTGCTGCCCATGGCGAGCATCGTCGTGGCGGTCTTCAAGATCCTCCAGGCGATCGGCCTCTACGACTCGCTGCTCGGGCTCGTCCTCGCCTACACGGCGCTCGGCCTGCCGTTCGCCGTGATCATGATCCGCACCACCTACCTCGCGATCCCCGACGAGACGTACGAGGCCGCGCTCGTCGACGGCGCGTCCGCGTGGACGATCTTCTGGCGCATCTACTTCCCGCTCGGCAAGGCGGCCGCCGCGGTCGTCGTCATCTGGCAGCTGATGATGACGTGGAACGACTTCCTCCTGCCGCTCGTCGCGATCAGCGACAACGACCTCAAGCCCCTGACGCTCGTCCCCCTCGCGTACCGCGGGATCTACCTGAGCCAGCCCGGCGCGCTGTTCGCCGTGCTCGTGCTCATCTCCGTGCCCATCGTCGTCGTCTACCTGTTCATCCAGCGGTACCTGGTGAACGGTCTCGCGGGGTCGGTCAAGTGAGCTACCTCGGCATCGACCTCGGGACCACGGGGACGCGCGTCGGCGTGTACGACGAGGGAGGCAACGAGCTCGTCGCGCGCTCGCGCCGCACGACGGTGGTGCGCCCCGCGCCGGGCCGCGCGCACGTCGACGCGGAGGCCGTGCTCGACGGCGTCGAGGCGCTCGTGCGCGACGTCGTCGCCGAGCCCGCGGTGGCCGCGGACCCGGTGGAGGCCGTGTCCTTCTCGACGCTCGGGGAGGCCGTCGTGCCCGTGGACCGCGCGGGCCGCGCGCTCGGTCCCGCACCCCTGAGCATGGACGGTCGCGGCGCGGGGTCGGCGGACCGGCTCCGCGAGCTGCTCGGCGGCGAGGCCGTCCAGGAGATCACGGGCCAGCCGCTGCACCCGATGTTCTCCGTCCACAAGGTGCGCGGGCTCCTGCCCGACGGCGGGCTGCCCGCCGCGGTGCGCACCATGGACGACTTCGTCGCGACGCGGCTCGGCGCGGCGCCGGCCGTGGACCTGACGATGGCGTCCCGCACGGGGGCGTTCGACGTCCGGACCCGCACCTGGTCCGACGAGGTGCTCGGCGCGCTCGACGTGCCCGCCGCGCTCCTGTCCCCGGTGGTCGCCGCGGGCGACGTGATCGGCGCGGTCTCCGCGGACGCCGCCGCCCGGACAGGGCTGCGCGCCGGGACGCCCGTCGTCGCGGGCGTGCACGACCAGGCCGCGGCCTTCCTCGGCGGGGGCGGACGGCCCGGCCAGCGGGCCGTGTTCTCGTTCGGGTCGAGCGACTGCCTCACCGTGGGCACGCGCGCCCGGCCGGAGCGGCTCGGCGGGACCGGGCTCGCGACCTACCCCGTGGGGGCGGACCTGTGGGTCACGCTCGCGGGCACGGCGGCGGGCGGCTTCGCGCTCGACTGGTTCTCGTCGATCGTCCACCACGACCGGATCGACCCGTGGGCGTCGCTCTACGAGGTCGGTGCCGTCGACCCGCCCCCGCTCCTGGTCGCGCCCTACCTCGCCGGGTCGGGCACGCTCGACAACGACCCCGCCGCGCGGGGCGCGCTCCTCGGCCTGACCCTCGAGACGACGACGGCACAGATCGCGCGCGCGCTCGTCGAGGCGTCGGGGTTCGAGCTCGCGAAGATCCGGGCGGCGCTCGCGGAGCGCGGGGTGGAGCCGGTGGACGTGCACGCCGTCGGCGGCGGGTCGGCCAACCTCGGTGCCCTCCAGGCCCGGTCCGACGCGGCCGGGGTCCCGCTGCGCGCCGTCGTGCGCGAGGCGGCGGGACGAGGTGCCGCGCTCCTCGCCGCGCTCGGTGCCGGCACCTTCGCGAGCGTGCTCGACCTGCCCGCCCCCGCCGTCGTGCACGAGGCGAGCCCCGACCCGCGGCACGCCGCGTGGTACGCGCGGCAGCGCGCGACGTTCGACTCGCTGCACCAGCTCCTCACCCCCGTCAGCACGTCCCTCGCCGTCGAGACCGTCGACGGCACCGCACTCAAGGAGATCGCATGACCACGCTGGACACGTTCGACCTGCAGGCCGCGCGCGAGGACGTCCTCGCGTACTGCCTGGAGTCCGTGAAGCTCGGGCTCAACTTCAACACGCAGGGCAACATCAGCCTGCGCATCCCGGGCACGTCGACGTTCCTCATCACCCCGACCGACCTCGAGTACGACCGCATGACGCCGGACGACCTCGTGGTCGTGGACGAGGACGCGAACGTCGTCGAGGGGCGGCTCCAGCCGTCGTCGGAGGTGACGGTGCACCTCGCCGTCTACGCCGCGCGCCCCGACGTCCAGGCGATCGTCCACACCGAGCCCACGTACGCGAACGTGTTCGGCGTGCTGGGCGAGCCGATCCGCGGCGCGCTCGTCAACATGGTCATCTACACCAAGGGCGACGTGCCCGTCATGCCGTTCGCGCTGAGCAACTCGACCGAGTTCGGCCGGGACATGGCGCGCTACCTCGAGGACCGCAACGCCGTCGTCTGGGCCAACCACGGCCTGCTCACGGTCGGCCCGAACCTGCGCGACGCGTTCAAGACGAGCGTCGCGGTGGAGAGCGCGGCGAAGGTGCTCTCCGCGGCGCGCGCCGTGACGGACGACCCGATCGTCCTCGACTACGCCTCGCTGGGCATCACGCACACGCTGTGACCGCACCTGGCGCGCAGCGACCCGGTCCGGTCGGGCGCACCGCCCGGCCGGGCCGCCTAGCCGAGGACGTTGCGCGCCGGGTCGATCGGCACGCACCCGCAGGTCGTGCCGTAGGCGATGTCGTAGTCCATGTCGAGCAGGCGCGGCGGCAGCGACGGGTTGTTCATGCGCTCCGTGAGGAGCTGGACCGTCCGGGCGGCGAGCGTCGCCGCGGGGGCGACGGCGTTCGTGGGCACGAGGCCCGTCGTCCCGACGCCGGGCACGTTGTCGAACGTCGTCAGCACGACGTCGGACGGCACCTTGAGGCCGAGGCGCTGCGCCGCGGTGAGCACGCCCCAGAACATGAGGCTGTTGGTCGCCAGCACGCCGAACGGCGGCTCGAGCGTCCGGAAGAGCGAGTACGCGGCGGTCGCCGCCTCCTCCGACGTCGTGAGGCCCGCAAGGACGTGGTTCTCCGTCCCCGTCCGGCTGACGACGCGCTGGAACGCGGTGTGCCGGTTGCGCAGCGTCGAGACCGCGAGGTCGCCCGCGACCAGGCACACGCGCTGCACGCGGTGCTGCTCGATCATGTGCAGCGTGAGCTGCTCGGCCGCGTGCCGCGCGTCCGGCAGCACGTGGTCGACGAGGCCGCGCACGGACGGCACCGTGCGGTCGACGACGACGGTCGGCACCGACTGCGCGAACTCCACGAGGCCCGGGGCGCCGGTCGGGAAGATCACCATGCCGTCGACGTCGAGCCGACGGAACGCGGTGAGGATCGCCTCCTCCGTGTGCAGGTCGTCGTCCGAGTCCGCCGACAGCAGCGTGGGGCTCACGTTGGCGAGCCGCTCCTGGAGCGCGCGGCTGACGGCTGCGAAGTAGTCGTTGCGCACGTCCGGGAAGACCAGCCCCACCACGCCCGTGCGCCGCTTGCGGCCGCGCGGGCGGGACTCGCCCTCCAGCCCGAGCTCGGCGATCGCGTCCTCCACGAGGCGCCGCGTAGCAGCCGCGACGTGCGGCTCGTCGTTGACGACGCGCGACACCGTCTTGATGGACACCCCCGCGCGCGCAGCGATGTCGGCGAGCCGCACGGACCGGCCACCCGCTCCCGCGGTCCGGTCGTCGTCCTGCGTCACGTCGCCTCCGCCCGTCGCTCGCCCGCACCCGCCGCCGTCCGCCCGGGCGGCACGCTCCCGACGACACGACAGGAAGGTCAGCCATGACCCTCGTCACGAACCGTACCCTGCTCGACGCCGCCGCCCGGGGCGGCTACGGCGTCGGCGCCTTCAACGTCGCGGACCTCGCGATGGCGACGGCGGTGCTCGACGCCGCGCGCGCCACGGAGAGCCCCGTCATCGTCGAGACGCTGGCCGGGTCCCACCCGTACGCCTCGGACGCGCTGTGGTGGTCCGCCCTGCGCACGGCGATCTCGGCGTACCCCGACGTCCCGGTCGCGCTGCACCTCGACCACGGACCCGACGAGGCGACGTGCGCGCGCGCCGTGGCGGCGGGGTTCACGAGCGTCATGATCGACGGCTCGCTCGGGCCCGACGGCCGCCCTGCCGCGTTCGAGCACAACGTCGCGGTCACCCGGCGCGTCGTCGAGCACGCGCACGCGCACGGCGTGTCCGTGGAGGGCGAGCTGGGGACGATCGGCGGCTCGAAGGACGGGCGCAGCCACGCGGAGATCGTCCTCGCCGACCCGGAGCAGGCCGAGGAGTTCGTGCGCCGCACCGGGGTGGACGCGCTCGCCGTGGCGATCGGGACCTCGCACGGCGCCTACAAGTTCACGAGCCCGCCCGACGGCTCGGTGCTCCACATGGACCTCGTCGAGCGCATCGCGCGGCGCGTGCCGGGGACGCACCTCGTGATGCACGGCTCGTCGGGGCTCCCGGCCGACCTCCGGGCGACGATCAACGCGCACGGCGGCGACCTGCCGGAGTCGTGGGGCGTCCCCGACGCCGAGAAGGCCCGGGCGGCGAGCCTCGGCGTGCGCAAGATCAACCAGGGCATGGACCACTACATGGCGTTCACGGCGGGCGTCCGCGTCGCGCTCGCCGCGTCGCCCGGCGACGTGGACCCGGCGGGCTACCTCGCGCTCGGTCGGGAGTGGGCGCAGCGGCTCGTCGAGGAGCGCATGGTGCTGTTCGGTCAGGCCGGCCGCGCGTCCGACGTGCTGCCCGCCGCCGCGGGCGCCCCGGCGGCGGGCTGAGACCGGCTCACGGCCCGGCGGGCGTGCCCTGGACGACGTGGCGCGCCGGGTCGTCGGCACCGGACAGCCGGTCGAGCAGGATCCGCGCGGCCGTCGTGCCGAGCGCCCGGGGGTCGAGCGGGACGAGCGCGACGTCGGACGTGCGCGACGTCGCGAAGGGCAGGTCGCCCACGATGCCGACGCCGACGGCGGGTCCGTCGTCGGCGCCGCGGGCCCGTGCGTCCGCGGCCGACGCGGCGGGCCAGCCGTGCGCCTCGGCGAGCGCCCGGAGCACGCCGACGCCGACGAGGTTGTTGGTGGCGAGGATCGCGTCCGGCGGGTCGGACCGGGCGAGCAGGTCGACGGCCGCCCCGTGGCCGCCGTCGACGCGGAAGTTCGCGTGCACGAGCAGCCCGTCGGGGGAGAGCCCTGCCTCGGCGAGCGCCTCGCGCCACCCCTCCGCGCGCTCGACCGCCGTGCTCGTGCCGCGCGGCCCGGTGACGCACGCGACCCGGCGGAAGCCGCGGTCGACGAGCTCCACGGCGGCGCGGCGCCCGAGCGCGACGTTGTCGAACACGACCTGGTCCACGTCCTGGCCCACCCGGCGGTCGATCACGACGACGGCCCGACGGCGGGCGCGCAGGGCGGCGGTCTCGGGCGCGTCGGTGGCCGGGGCCAGGACGACGCCCGCCATGTTCTCGCGCTCGGCGACCGCGAGGTAGCGCTCCTCCTTGGCGGGGTCGTCGTCGGTGTTGCACAGGACGACGGAGTAGCCCGCCTGCTGCGCGACGTCCTCGACGCCGCGCGCGACGGCCGTGAAGAACGGGTTCTCGACGTCCGGCAGGACGAGCGCGACGACGTCGCTCGACCGGCGCCGCAAGGACCGCGCCGTGCGGTCCGGGGCGTAGCCGAGGTCCTCGACCGCCGCGCGGACGGCGGCCGCGAGCTCCGGCCGGACGGTCTTGCCGTTGAGGACCCGGGAGACGGTGGCCGTGGACACGCCGGCGTGCCGGGCGACGTCGACGATGCGGGTCATGCCCGCGAGCGTAGCCCGGCGCCCGGGTCCCTCCCGCGCGCCTGCGGCACAATGGTCCGGTCATGGGGCCGGCCGCCGGCCCCGTCGGGTGTGGGGACGAAGGGGCGAGGGTGTCGGTCGACACGGTGCGTGCGGGGTCGCTGGGGGATCGTCTCGCCCACGTCCTGAGGGTCGCCATCGTCCGGGGGGAGCTGGCGCCGGGGGAGCGGCTCGTCGAGGAGGGCGTGGCGCGGCAGTACGACGTGTCGCGCGGGCCCGTCCGCGACGCGCTGCGGGTCCTCGCGGCCGAGCACCTCGTCGAGTCCGAGCGCCGGGGGTATGTCGTGCGCGGCGTGGGTGCCGACGACGTCGACGAGCTGTACGACGTGCGCAGCGCCCTCGAGGCGGTCGCCGTGCGCGCGGCGGCGGAGCACGCCGACGAGGTCGACTGGTCCGCGAGCGAGGCGGCTCTCGCCGGGATGCGCGAGGCGGCGGACGCCGGCGACTGGTACACGTACGCCGCCCACGACCTCGCGTTCCACTCCACGCTGTACGCCGCCGTGCCGAACCGCCGCCTGCGCACGCTGTGGGAGCAGATCGAGCCCACGTTCGCGGTCATGCTCCAGGAGACGAACAAGCAGGACGTCGACCTGCACCCGTCGTGCGCCGACCACGAGCGGCTGCTCGACGCGATCCGGACGCCGCGCCTCGACGAGGCGCTGGCCTACCTCGACGAGCACCTCGCCGGCTCGCGCCGCCGCATGAAGGACGCGCTGCAGCAGCCGCGCCGCTGAGCCCGCTCCCGCACGCCCCGGTCTGCCTCGGCAGGCCGGGGCGTCGTCGTGTCGCGGGAGCGTCTTCTCGTTGACGGTTGACTGTTAACAGTAAACGGTGCCATGCTGACGGCGGCGCGAAGCAGCGCCCGCGCAGCGACGCGAGAGACCGAAGGAGACGTGCCATGACCACGGCACCGGAGATCATCACCCCGCCCGTCACGACCTACGACGCGTCGGGTGCGCTCGACCTCGGGGCGCTGCGCGTGCTGCTCGCCCACGTGGAGCCGGAGGTCGACGGGGTGTTCGCCGTGGGGACGACGGGTGAGTTCCCGGCCCTCGACGCCGCCGAGCGCGCCGCGCTCGTGCGGACCGCCGCCGACGTGCTCGGCCCGGACCGGACGATCGCGCACGTCGGTGCCGCCTCCGTGCACGAGGCGCTCGGCCACCTGCGCGCGGCCGAGGACGCCGGCGTCCGGCGCTTCGCCGCCATCACGCCCTACTACCTCACGGCGAGCGACGAGGGCGTCGTGCGCTACTACGCCACGCTGCGAGCCGCGACGGACGGCGAGCTCTACGCCTACGTCTTCCCGGACGTCGCGTGCTCGGACGTCTCGCCCGAGCTCCTCGCCGTGCTCGCCGAGCTCGGTCTCGACGGCGTCAAGACGTCCGGTGCCGCCTCGGCCCGGGTCGACGCGTACCGTTCCGCAGCACCGCGGCTCGCGCTCTGGTCGGGGAACGACGCCGACCTCCCGCACGTCGTCGCGGCCGGCGGGCGCGGGACCGTGTCCGGCGTCTCCGGCGTCGCGCCGCGCGCGTTCGCGGACCTGCGGGCGGCGCTCGCCGCGGACGACGCGGCCGCCGTCGTGCGGGCGCAGGCGGTCGTCCAGCGGCTCGTCGCCGCGCTCGGGCCCAGCATCGCCCGCCTCAAGTACGGCCTCGACGTCCAGGGGCTGCCCGGCGGGACGACGCGCATGCCGGTCGACCCGCCGTCCGACGCCGTGAAGGCGGAGATCCGCGCGGCCCTCGCCGCGGCCGGGCAGGAGCTCGCGGCCGCCTGACGCACGCTCCGACCGCTCGACCCGCGGCACCCCGGACGGGTGCCGCGGGAGGGGCCCGGGCCCTCGCCGCTGAGACCCGGAGCCCCCACACTGAGATCAGCGGAACCCCGCACCGAAGGAACAACGATGTCCGTCACCGCACCCGCGGCCCCGCTCACGAGCAGGCGGTACGCCTGGAAGGTCACGCTCTCGAGCTTCGTCGGCAACACGCTCGAGTACTACGACTTCCTCGTCTACGGCACCGCTGCCGCGATCGTCTTCCCCGCCGTGTTCTTCCCGTCCGAGAGCTCGTTCGTCGCCACGCTGTCGTCCCTCGGCACGTTCGCCGTCGGGTTCCTGGCCCGCCCGCTGGGCGGCATGTTCTTCGGCCGACGCGGCGACAAGCAGGGGCGCAAGTCCACGCTCGTCCTCACGCTCGCGATCATGGGGGCCGGGACCCTGCTCATCGGCTTCCTCCCGTCCTACGACTCGATCGGCCTCCTCGCGCCGGCCCTGCTCGTCGTGCTGCGGCTCGTCCAGGGCTTCGCCGTCGGCGGCGAGTGGGGCGGGTCGATGATCATCGTGCTCGAGTCCACCAACCCGCGGCACCGCGGCTTCTACACGTCGTGGCCGAACACCGGCGGCTTCTCCGCGCAGATCCTCATCACCCTCGTGTTCGCCTGGGTGTACACGCTCGACGACGCGCAGCTCCAGTCGTGGGGCTGGCGCGTGCCGTTCTGGCTCTCCGCCGTCGTGCTCGCCGTCGGCCTGTGGATGCGCCGCTCGCTCGAGGAGACGCCGGTCTTCACCGAAGCCGTCGCCGGGCTCGAGAAGGAGGGCCGCAACCGCTCGCTCACCGTCGAGAACCTCGAGGCCAGCCAGGCCGCCATCCGTGAGCGCCAGGAGCGCGACGTCGCCGCGGCCGCCGAGCCCGCGTCGCAGGCGCCCACGCGCGGGCCGCTCGCGAGCGTCTTCCTCGAGGACTGGCGCAACCTGCTGCGCATCGTCGGCCTGCGCTTCGCCGAGGCCCTGCCGTACTTCCTGCTCACGGTCTTCGTGCTCAGCTACGGCCCGCAGCACCTCGGGATCGAGAAGGAGAGCCTCAACACCGCGATCCTCATCATGGCGGTCCTCGCGTTCCCCGCCCACGGGATCTTCTCCTGGATCTCCGACAAGATCGGTCGCCGGCCGGTCTACTTCTTCGGGGCCCTCGTCGTGTTCGTCATGGCCTTCCCGTTCTTCGGGCTGCTCAACACGGGCAGCTTCGTGCTCATCGTGCTCGGGTACGTCCTGATGCTGAACCTCGGGCACAACGCCATCAACTCCATCCAGCCGGCCTTCTTCGCCGAGCTCTTCCCGGCGGACCGCCGCTACTCCGGCGCGGCCACCGGGCGCGAGATCGCGTCGATCGTCGCGGGCGGCCTGACGCCGTTCATCGCGACCGCGCTCGCGGGCGAGGACGGGTCGCGCTGGCAGCTCGTCGCGCTGTACGTCATGGTCGGCGCGCTCATCACGATGCTCACCGTGTGGAAGACGCCGGAGACCTTCCGCCGTGACCTCAACGTCGTCGGCGAGACCGTCCGGTGACGACGTCCGTGGAGCGCCTGCTCGTGTCGGGCGACGGCGAGGCGTGGGCCCAGTGCCACGCGTCCACCGTCGCCCGCACGGGCGGTCGCACGCTCGTGGCCTGGTTCGCCGGCACCCGGGAGGGCACGCCGGACAACGCGATCTGGCTCGTCGCCGAGGAGGACGGCGTCTGGGGCGAGCCCCAGGTCGTGCTCGGCGAGGACGACGACGTCGCGTGGTGGAACCCCGTGCTCGCCGTCGCTCCTGACGGGCGGCTCTGGCTCTTCGCCCACCGGGGCGAGCGGATCTCGCGCTGGGTGACCTGGTACTGCACGTCCACGGACCACGGCCGGACGTGGACGGCACCGCGCGAGCTCGTCCCCGGGGACACGAGCGGGGGCCGGGGGCCGGTGAAGAACCCGCCCGTCGTCACGCCGCGCGGCGCGTGGCTCGCCCCGTCCTCGGTCGAGAGCGGGGGAGCCGACCCCGCCTGGGGGGCGCGGTTCGACCGCTCCGAGGACGCCGGGGCGAGCTGGACGCTCGCGGACGTCCCGATCGACCGGTCGCGGCTGCGCGGCGCCGGGGTCATCCAGCCGGCGCTCTGGTCGGGGCGGTCGGGTCTCGTCGCGGTCTGCCGGTCGAGCGAGGGCCTCGTCTACCGGACGACGTCCGCCGACGACGGCCGCACGTGGGCTGCCGCCGCGGCCACGCGCCTGCCGAACAACAACTCGGGTCTCACGGCCGTCCGGCTGCCCAGCGGGCGGGTCGCCCTCGTGCACAACCCGGTCGGCGAGGAGTGGGGCGCGCGGTGCCCGCTGAGCGTCTCGGTCTCGGACGACGACGGGCTGACCTGGCACCGGGTGCTGGACCTCGAGGACGGGACCGAGGCGCCCGCCACGCTCCCGGGCGTCCCCGTGCCCGCGCTGCGGGAGGTCGGCCCGCCGAGCGGGTTCGCCGCCGGCGACACGGGGATCGTCACGGACGGACGCGGCGAGTACTCCTACCCGTCGGCGACGACCGACGGTGCGACGCTGCTCGTCGCCTACACCTGGCAGCGCCGGGGCATCGTCCTCGCGCGCGTGCCGCTGCGGCTCGTGGACCGGCCGGTCGCCGACGCGGTCACCGGCGCGACCGACCGGGCCGGGTCGTCGTGAGGATCGCGCGGATCCGCACCGCGCACGGCCCGCGGGCCGCCGTGCTCGACGGCGACGCCTGGGACGTGCTCGTCGCGGACGTCCCCGAGCCCGCGACGGGTCGCGACGGCCGCCCGGCGCTGCCCGCGTCGAGCGGCGTGCGGGTCCGTGCCGACGACCCCGGCCTCGACGGCGCCCTGCTCGCGCCGTGCCGCCCGCGCGTGGTCGTCGGGATGGCGCACAACAGCGGGCCCGAGGGTCGGGCGCTGCCCCCGCAGGCGTTCCTCAAGTCGGCGCGGACCGTCGTCGGGCCGGGGGCGGTCGTCCGGCACGACCGCGCGCTGGGGCGCCTGGTGGCGGAGGCGGAGGCCGCGGTCGTCGTGGGCCGTCCGTGCCACCGCCTGCGGCCCGACGACGTCCCCGGCGCGATCCTCGGCTGCACCGTCGCCGACGACCTCACGGCAGACGACCAGGTGCCGCTCGACGCGATGATGACGCGCGCGAAGAACGGCACCGGGTTCACGCCGCTCGGCCCGTGGATCGACACCGCCGCCACGCTCGACGACGCCGCGCTCGTCGTCGCGGTGGACGGGGTGGAGCGGGCGCGGTCCACGACCGCGGGGCTCTCCTACGACGTCGTCGACCAGCTCGTGTTCCTCACGCGCCACCTCGAGCTCGGGCCGGGCGACGTCGTGCTCACGGGCGCGCACCGGTCCGCCGTGCCCGTCGAGGGCGGGGTGGAGGTCGCGCTCCAGGTCGGCGGGGTCGGCACGCTGCGCCACCGCGTCGCCTGAGCCGCCGGAGGCACGCGGCGGGCGGGGCGCGGCGGCGCCGTCAGGCGACCGTGCCGTCGACGTAGGACCAGCGGTCGTCCTCCCGGGCGAACCGGCTGACCTCGTGGAGCCGGCCGCGGTCGGCCGGGTCGGTGCGCGAGCGGTGGTGCGCGACGAACTCCACGACCCCGGTCGTGTCGAACGGGCCGCCCGCCTCGGTGCGCACGACGTCGAGGCGGCGCCACTCGACGTCGTCGTCGAGGTCGAGGTCGGCGGGCCGGGTGGAGGGGTGCCAGGTCGCGCGCAGGTATTCGGCGTCGCCGACGGCGAACGCGCTGTAGCGCGAGCGCATGAGCGCCTCGGCGGTCGGTGCGTGCGGGCCCGGGGCGGCGCCGTCCGGGCCGGGGCGCAGCCCGGCGTGGTACCGGCCGCAGCACGACCCGTAGGTGTCGCCGGAGAGGCACGGGCAGCGTGCGTCGTCGTCGAGGGGGTTCCCGGTCATGCGGCCGCATCCTACGGGGGACGTGCGGGCGCGGGCCGCGCACGACGGCGCCCGCCCACCGACCGGTGAGCGGGCGCCGTCGCGCGTGCGTCAGTCCTGCGGGTCCCAGGGGCCCCAGCGGTCGCCGGGCGCCTGGTTCCGCGTCCACCACTTCGCGGTGTACGTCGTGCCCTCGTAGGTCACGCTGTCGCCCTTGACGTAGACGCGGCTCGGCTTCCACGCGCCGACCCCGGCGGAGTCGACCCCGGCGATCTCCTCCCACGGGCCCCACGCGTCGGCACCGGGCGTCTGGCCCTTCGTCCACCACTGCGCGCGCCACACGGCGCCGCCGTAGGTGACCGTGGTGCCGCCCGCGTACGCGGTGCCCTTCGACCAGGCCGGCGGCTCGGTGTACGTCGGCTGGGCCTGCGGGTTGAACTCGTCCGTCACGACCGACCTCGCGGCGTTCGTCACCGGGTCGTCGAGCAGCAGGACGTCGAGGCCCTGCTGGATGTCGTTCGAGATGATCGCGCCGTTGTACCAGTAGGCCGACCACGAGCCGCCGAGGATCAGCCGCTCCGCGGACAGCGGGCCGCGGTCGAACCACGCGATCTCGACGGGGTTCGCCGAGTCCGTGAAGTCCCACACCGAGATGCCGCCCTGGTACCAGGCCTGGACCATGATGTCGCGACCCGGGACGGGGATGAGCGAGCCGTTGTGCGCGACGCAGTTCTCCGTCGCGGCCTGCTCGCGCTCGATCTTGTAGTAGCTCTTGAACACGAGCTCGCCGCCCACGATGTCGTAGATGGCGTCCGCGCCCTTCTCGGGCCCGACGGTCGGGTTGCACGTCGGCGCCCCGCCCCCGCCGAGCTCGTCCGTGAAGACGACCTTGGTGCCGGCGTTGTTGAACGTCGCCGAGTGCCAGAACGCGAAGTTCGTCGTGTCCCGGACGACCTCGGTCACCACCGGGTGCGCGCGGTCGGAGATGTCGAGCAGGATGCCGTCGCCCATGCACGCGCCCGCCGCGAGGTCCTTCGACGGGTAGGTCGTGATGTCGTGGCAGCCCGACGTCGTGCTCGAGCCGTTCCCGCCCGGGTTGCCGCCGTCCGGGAAGAGGACGGGCGTCGAGACGAGCTCCGCCGCGGCGGGGTCGTCGAGCGGGATCTGCACGACGGAGATGAGGTCGTGCGGCGGCTGGCAGTCGGGGAACGCCGCGTTCGGGCTGTACGACGAGACGTAGACGAACAGCTCCTCGCCGTCCTGCGACGGCGCGAGCGAGTGCGTGTGGGAGCCGCACTGCGTCTCGACCGACGCCACGTACTGCGGCGAGGTCGGCTCGGAGATGTCGAAGACCTTGATGCCCTCCCACGAGTCCTTGACCGTGGCGCTCTGGGCGACGTTCTCGCACGAGTCGTTGCTGCGCGAGGAGTCGGTGCTGAGGACGAGCAGGTCGCCGTAGACCGAGATGTCGTTCTGGGACCCGGGGCAGACGACCTGCGCGACCTGCTGCGGGGCGGTCGGGTTCGCGACGTCGTACACGGTGAAGCCGCCGTAGTTCCCGGCGAACGCGTACCGGCCCTGGAACGCGAGGTCGGTGCTGTACTGGCCCTCGGGCGTGAAGTCGCCGTTCTTCGGGATGTTGGCGACGTGCGTGAGGTTGGGGCTGCCGGCCGTCTCCCCGGGTGCCAGGACGTCGGTGGCCTGGGCGAGGGGGGCGAGGCGCTGTGCGGGGAGGTCTGCGAGCGAGGCGGCGGCCTGGTCGGTGAGTGCCGCCACCGCCTCGGGGGAGCCGTCGGACGGCTCCGCGGCGGCGGTCGTGGCGACCGCGAGGGTCGAGACGGCGAGGGTCGCCGCCAGGGACGAGGCGAGCAGGACCCGGCTCCGGTGCCGGTGCGTCTGCCGGTGCGTTCTTCGATGCACGAGGGAAACACCTCCTTGGTAGGGTGCTGCAAATTCTGGCGGGCGAGTGTGATCTGGACCACTCAAACCGGGCAGTTCGCGGCGAACTTTTACACGGAGGGAACAGGGCAGGTGCAGATTTTTCCCAGCCGTAACACAGCGCCCCGCACCGTCGCGCGTGCCCTGACCTGCGGCGTCGCCGCGACCGGCCTGGCGCTCGGTGCCGCGCTCGGTCTGGCCGCGTGCACGCCCGACCCGCAGCCGACGTCGACGCCGTCGAGCGTCGTCGTGCAGCCCGGGCGGCCGGGGGAGGACGCGACGACCGTCGCCCCCGACGACTACGCGGGGGCGCCCGACGAGGGCTCGTGGAACCAGGCGGACGCCGCGTTCGTCACGGGCATGATCGAGCACCACCTCCAGGCGCTCGAGATCGCCGCGCTCGCACCCGACCGCGCCGGGTCCGACGCCGTCCGGTCGTTCGCGGAGCGGGTCACCGCCGCGCAGGGCCCCGAGGTGCACGCGCTCGCGTCGTGGCTGCAGGCCCGCGGCCTCGCCGTGCCCGAGGGCGCGCAGGACGCGGGCGGGACCGGCCCGCGCGCGCCCGACGGTGCGGGCCACGACCACGGCGACGGTACCGCCGGGATGCTCTCGGACGAGCAGCTCGCGGCGCTCGAGGCCGCGAGCGGGCCGGAGTTCGACCGCCTGTTCCTCGAGGGGATGATCCAGCACCACGAGGGCGCGCTCGCGATGGTCGACGTCGTGCTCGTCGAGGGGGAGGACCTCTTCGCGAACGAGATGGCGGCCGAGACGGCGGCCGGCCAGGGCGGCGAGATCGACCGCATGCGGGACCTCCTCGCGCAGCTCTGACCCGTCCGGCCCGGCACGCGGCACCACGCACGACGGCGGCCCGCCCCGGGGTGGGACGGGCCGCCGTCGGGCGTGCGGGACGGGTCAGCAGGAGAGGTTGTTGCCCGTCGTCGTGCCGAGGATCTGGGCGAACCGCTGGAACGCGGCGATGCGCGACTGCACCTGCGCCGGGTTCCCGCCGTTGCACTCCATCGTGCCGTTGATCGAGCGGATGGACTCGCCGAAGCCGGCGCCCGACACGATCGCCTGGTGCCCGGACATCGAGCCCGCGCCCGACTGCGTGTTCCAGAACCACAGACCGGTCTTCCACGCGACGGCGGAGCTCTGCTCGACGAGGTACGGGTTGTTGAGCAGGTCGATGCCGAGCGCGTCGCCCGCGGCCTTGTAGTTGTAGTTCCAGCTCAGCTGGATCGGGCCCTTGCCGTAGTAGGCGGACTGGCCCGCCGGGCAGCCGTACGGCTTCGAGGTGTCGCAGTAGTGCGGGTAGTTCGCGGTGTTGATCTCCTTGACGTACACGAGGCCGCCGGTCTCGTGGTTGACGTTGGCGAGGAACGCCGCGGCCTCGCGCTTGGCGACCTCGGTGCCGCCCGTCGTCGCGAAGCCCGGGTAGGCGGACAGCGCGTCGACGAGGCCCTGGTACGTGTAGAACGGGTTCCGGTGGGGGAACATCTGGTTGAACTGCGCCTCGGAGACGACGAACCCGGTCGGGTTGCCCGGGTTCCCGGGGTTGCCGGGGTTCGTGCCGCCGCCGCAGGCGCCCTGGCTGCGCCAGACGCCCCACTCGCCGGTGGTGCCGGGCGTGTCGCCCTGGGTCCACCAGCCGGCCTTCCAGTTCTGGCCGCCGTGGGAGACGACCGCGCCGCCCGTGTAGACGGCGCTCGCGCTCCAGGGGGCCGCGCACGTCGCGGCCTGCGCCTGCTGCGCCGGGCCCGCGACGGACCACGAGAGCGCTCCCGCGAGCGCGAGGACGAGGCTGAGGAGCAGGGCGAGAGGGCGGGAGATCGGCCGGGCGGCGGCCGTCGTGGGCGCCGCGGGGGAGGACGACGCCGGGGCTCGCGTGTGCATCGGTGCACCTTTCGTCGGTGGTCGGGTCGGTTCGAGCCTGACCGGGGCCCCGCGTCGTGGACAACCCCCCTACGCGGAACCCCGTACCCGTGGGAGCCCGAGGTAGAGCCCCGGTCTGCCGAGGTAGAGCCGAGGTCGGGACCGCGGCTCTACCTCGCGGGACCGGGGCTCTACCTCGCGGGACCGGGGCTCTACCTCGTGGTGGGGGACGAGCGTCGCGGGGGCGGCGGGGTTGACGTCCGGGCGGGGCGGGTGCAAGAGTGTCCGCCAACCCGGAAACGTTTCCAGGACTGTCGAGGTCGTCAGCCTGGAAACGTTTCCAGAACGACGGTCCTTCGACGACGAGGTGGACGACAGTGACGTCATCACGCGCCACGCTGATCCAGGTGGCACAACGGGCCGGGGTCTCCCTGGCCTCGACCTCCCGTGCGCTGCACGGGACGGGCGCGAGCCCTGCGATGGTCGAGCGCGTGCGCGCCGCGGCCACCGAGCTGGGCTACAGCCCGGACGCCATCGGGCGCTCGCTGCGCCTCAAGAAGACGTTCCAGGTGGCGTTCGCCGTCGCGGACATCGGCAACCCCGTCTACGTCGAGATGATGACGGCGATCCACGAGGTCCTCGCCCCGCACGGCTACCGCGTCGTCGTCATGACGACGGGGGACACCACGCGGTCCACCGTCGAGCTCGTGCGCAGCCTGTCGAGCGGCTTCGTCGACGCCATGATCCTCAGCCCGCTGCGCACCGACGACGAGCTCGTCGAGGAGATCCGCGAGGCGCCCGTGCCCGTCGTCGTCATCGGCCGCACCCTGGCCGACCGCGGCATCGACTCCGTGTCCACGGACTCCGCGGGCGGGATCGGCGAGGCGGTGCGGCACCTGCTCGGCCTCGGCCGCCGCCGGATCGCGTTCCTCAACGGGCCCCTCGACACGACCCCCGGTGAGGCGCGCCAGCGCGGCTTCGACGCCGCGACGCGCGCCGCCGACTTCGACGCCGAGCAGGTCGAGGTCGCGCCCGCCCTGGACTTCACCGTCGCCGCGGGCCTCGCGACGACGCGCGCGCTGCTCGACGCCACGGACGGCGACGCCCGGCCGGACGCGATCGTCGCGGCCAACGACCTCCTCGCCATCGGCGCCATCCGGGCCGTGCGCGAGCGCGGCCTGTCGGTCCCCGAGGACGTCGCGGTGACCGGCATGGACGACACGGAGATCGGCCGCGTGTTCCAGCCCAGCCTGACGAGCGTCTCGCTCGGCTCGACGGAGCGTGGGCGCGTCGCCGCGCAGCTCGTCGTGGACCTCGTCGACGGCGACGCGGAGCCCGGCCGGCACACCGCCGTCGGGCCGCGGCTCGTCGTGCGCGAGTCGACCGCACCCGGGGGTGGTTCCCGGTGAGCGCACCGACCCTCGCGGGCGACCCCCGCCGCGCGGCCCTCCGCCCCGACCGCGGCCCGGTGCGCCGGACCGGTGGCATGGCCCGCGCCAAGCGGCGCGAGGCGATCGCGCTCGTCATGCCGTCGCTCCTGCCGATCCTCGTGCTCAGCGTCGCGCCGCTCGTCATGGGCGTCGCGCTCGCGTTCACCGACGCGCGGCTCGTGCGCCAGCCGGACTACCAGTTCGTGGGCGTCGACAACTTCGTGCGCCTCGCGGACAACTCGTTCTTCTGGGACTCGTTCCGGATCGGCATGATCTGGGCCGTCTCGGTGACGCTGCTCCAGCTCGTCGCGGCCATGGGCCTCGCGCTCCTGCTCAACTCGGGGCTCCGGCTCCAGGGGCTGACGCGGGTCCTCGCACTCATCCCGTGGGCCATGCCGCCGGTCGTCGTGGCGATCATGTGGCAGATGATCTACTCGCCCAACGCGGGCCCGCTCAACGCGTTCCTCGGCGCGCTGGGCCTGCCGGACGACATCAACTGGCTCGCGGACTTCTCGACCGCGCTGCCCGCGGTGATCGTCGTCGGGGTGTGGGTCGGCATGCCGCAGACCACCGTGACGCTGCTCGCCGGGCTCCAGCAGATCCCGGACGAGCTCCACGAGGCCGCGGCCATGGACGGCGCGGGCGCGTGGCGCCGCTTCACCGCGGTGACGCTCCCGAGCCTGCGCCCGATCATCACCTCGATCACGTCGCTGAACTTCATCTGGAACTTCAACTCGTTCTCGCTGGTCTACGTGCTCACCGAGGGCGGCCCGGGCGGCCGGACCATGCTCCCGATGCTCTTCACGTACCTCGAGGCGTTCAAGAACCGGAACATCGGCTACGCCGCCGCGATGGGCGTCGTGCTCGTCGTCGTGGTCGTCCTCCTGCTCGCGATCTACCTGCGGTCGCAGTTCCGCTCCGAGAAGGAGAGCTGACCCGTGCGCGCACTCGTCCGCCCCGCCCAGTACGCGGCCCTGGGGTTCTACATCCTGTTCCTCGGCTTCCCGCTGCTCTGGCTGATCTCGGCCTCGCTCAAGTCCTCGGGCGAGCTCAACTCGCTCACCGTGAGCCTGATCCCGCAGGACTGGCACTGGGAGAACTACTCCCAGGCGCTGGCCCGCCAGGGCCTCGTCCGCTCGGCGTGGAACAGCGCGATCGTCGCGGTCGTCTCGACGCTGCTCGTCATCGTCATCGCGCTGCCGGCGTCGTACGTGCTCGCCCGGCTGCGGGGCAAGATCCGCGCGGCGGGCGTCGGCTGGATCCTCGTGAGCCAGGTGTTCCCGGTGATCCTCATCATCCTGCCGCTGTTCCTCATCCTGCGGACCATCGGGCTCACGGACTCGCTCGTCGGCCTGACGCTCGTCCACACCACGTACACGCTGCCGTTCGCGCTGTGGATGATGCAGGGCTACGTCAGCGCCATCCCGGTGGACCTCGAGGAGGCGGGCTCCATGGACGGCGCGAGCCGGCTCACGGTCCTGCGCACCATCGTCTTCCCGCTGCTCATGCCCGGCATCGTCGCGACCGCGATGTTCAGCTTCGTCTCCTCGTGGAACGAGTTCTTCTTCGCGCTCGTGCTGCTCCAGTCGCCCGAGAACTACACGCTGCCCATCACGCTGAAGATGTTCATCGGCGGCGAGGGCAAGGTGGCGCTCGGCCCCCTCGCCGCGGGCTCCGTGCTCGCGGCCATCCCCAGCATCGTCTTCTTCTCGATCATGCAGAAGAAGCTCACCGGCGGCCTGCTCTCCGGCGCGGTGAAGGGCTGACCGTGACCCCTTCGACCGGTCTCGCCCCCAGGCTCTCTCGACCCCACCCCCACCCGAAAGGTAGAACCATGAAGACTCGTGGTGCGTCCATCGCCGCATGCCTCACGATCACGACCCTGCTCGTCGCGTCCTGCTCCAGCGGGGGCGGCAGCGGGGACGACGGCACCGACGGCGGCACGGTGACGCTGAAGTTCCAGTCGCTGTCCGACCAGCCCGCCGCGATCGAGGCGACCGAGAAGATCGTCGCCGACTGGAACGACGCGAACCCCGACGTCCAGGTCGAGATCGTGCCCGCCGGCTGGGACGGCATCTACGACAAGCTCATCACCCAGTTCAACGGCGGCGCCGCGCCGGACATCATCCACTACGAGGCCGCGAGCATCGTGCCGTTCGCGGTCGACGGGTACCTCGCGGACCTCTCGGAGTACATGTCCGACGAGCGCCGCGAGGACATCCCCGAGGGCATCCTCGACGCGGTGACGGTCGACGACCAGGTCATCGCGTACCCGACCGAGCTGCAGTCGTACATGGTCTTCGCCAACAAGACGATGCTCGACGCGGCCGGCGTCGAGATCCCCACGGGCGAGACGATGACGTGGGACGAGCTGCGCCAGATCGCGCAGGCCACGACGAAGGACGGCGCGTACGGGCTCGGGTGGGGGCTCGCGAGCCCGACGGCCGCGTTCATGGCGATGGCCCCCGGCTTCGGCGGCGAGTACTTCGAGGGCACCGGCGCGGACGCGAGCATCACCGTCGGCGAGGGCGAGATGGCCCTGCCGGAGCTCGTCGACACGATGGCGCACACCGACAACACGGTGCTGCCGGTGACCCTCACGCAGTCCGGGTCGGAGACGCTCGCGTCGTTCTACGCGGGCGACGTCGCGATGACGATCCAGGGCTCGTTCCAGGCCGCGAACATCGCGAACGACGCGCCCGAGGGCTTCGACTGGGTCGTGCTGCCCCCGCTCGAGGGCCCCGACGGCGCCGAGCAGGCCGCGAACCCGCAGACGCTCTCGGTCAACATCGACTCCGAGCACGTCGAGGAGTCCGCGGAGTTCATCGAGTTCTTCACGCAGACGGAGAACCTCGCCGCGCTGAACGAGGCGGACGCGCTCATCCCCGCGACGACGTCGGCCCAGGAGGCCATGGCGGAGTCGCTCGGCGACGAGAACGGCTGGTCGACGATCCTCTCCTCCGGCCAGTACCTCACCTCGGCGCCCTACCTGTTCGTCGACGCGTACGCGCAGTGGAAGGACACCGTCGCGACGCCCGCGTACCAGAAGTTCCTCGCCCAGGAGATCGACGCCGACCAGCTCGCGACCGAGCTCGAGTCGGGCTGGGCCGAGATCACCAAGTAGCACTCTCGGTCGCTCGCCGCGGCTCCGCGACACCGGGTCGCGGCGAGCACCGAGCAGCAGCGGCCGGGCGGCCGCGCACGCGACCGCCCGGCCGGGAACCGCGACCCGCACGGGTCGCACCGGCGCGACGCGCCGAGACGGATCGACAGGGAGTGGATCGTGACCTGGCTGGACGACCGAGCGGTGGCAGTGATCACCGGAGCGGCGGTGGGGGACGCGCTGGGAGGCGCCACGGAGGGCTGGACGCCCGAGCAGATCGAGGAGCGCCACGGCGGCCGCGTGACGGGGATCGTGGAGCCCTGGTACCCGAACTGGCAGGACGCGCGTCCGATCGCGCCCTACCACAAGGGCGACGGGCACATCACCGACGACACCCTCATGACGCGCGCGCTCGTGGAGGTGTACGCGAAGCGCCGCGAGCACCTCGACGCGTACGCGATGGCCGAGGACCTCGTGCCCCTCATGATCGGCGAGCCGCGCTGGATCCCCGAGCTCGAGTCCACGGCCCTCCTGCTCCAGCGCGTGTTCCTCGCGGAGAAGTGGATCGTCGCGCGCCTGCACTACGGGCACGTCGACCCGCGCGAGGCCGGCGTCGGGAACGTCGTCAACTGCGGTGCCGCGATGTACGTCGCGCCCGTCGGCCTCGCGAACGCGGGCGACCCGCGCGGCGCGTACGCCGAGGCGATCGACCTCACCGGGGCGCACCAGTCGAGCTACGGCCGCGAGGCCGCGGGCGTGTTCGCGGCCATGGTCGCCGCGTCCGTCGCGCCGGGGGCCACGGTCGACGACGTCGTGCACGCCGCGCTCGACGTCGCGCACGACGGCACGGCCGCCGCGCTCCAGGCCGTCGTCGAGGCGTTCGACGGCTGGACGACGGCGCCCACCACGGACGAGGAGGAGCGCGCCCTCGCGCGGCTGATCCGCGACACGGTCGCGCCGTTCGACTCCGTCGGCCCCGCGTACCGGCAGATGTCGATGGACGCGCGACGCCCGTCGCGCACCAAGTCCATCGAGGAGCTGCCCGCGGCGCTCGGCTTCGTGCTCGGGCACCGCGGCGACTTCCGTGGCGCGGTCCTCGGCGCCGTGAACTACGGGCGCGACGCCGACTCGATCGCCGTGATGGCCGGTGCGGTGTGCGCGGGCCTCGGCGGGACCGCCGTCGTGCCGGACGAGTGGCTCGACGCGATCGAGGAGGCGAGCCGCATGGACGTCCGGGAGACCGGGCGGCTCATGGCGTCCGCCGCGCAGGACATCCTGCGGGCCGACCGCGAGCGCGCGACCGCCCGCCTGCGCGCGCTCGCCGAGCTCGGCAGCGCGCCCGTCGACGGCGCGGCCCTCGCCGCGCAGGCGGGTGAGCGGGCGTGAGGCTGACCTGGGCCCAGCCCGAGGACCTGCTCGCGCACGAGCTCGTCCAGGCCGCGGCGGAGGGCAAGGACCCCGCGGCGCTCGCGGACGTGCGCGAGCGCTGGACCGCTGCGGGCGGCGACCCCGTCCCCGCGGTGAGCGGGGCCGGCCCGGTCCCCGCGACCCCGGAGCTGCGCGCGCTCGCACGCGACCTGCTCGTGGAGCTCGACGCGCTGCCCGCGGCGCCCGCGCCGCACGAGCCCGACGACTGGGACGCGATCCTCGCCACGCTCCCGGCGGCGCCCGGCCTGCCCACCCGCCCGGGCGCCGTCGGGTCCTCCGGCGGCATCGCGGCCGGTGCGTCGACCGGGACCGCCGCCGCCGACGCCGCGTACGCGGACCGCGTGCTCGGCGCGTGGACCGGGCGCGCGGCGGGCTGCCTGCTCGGCAAGCCCGTGGAGAAGATCCCGCGCGCCGGGATCGAGGAGATCCTGCGCGCCACGGGCCGGTGGCCCCTCGACCGCTGGTTCACCGCCGTCGGGCTGCCCGACGACGTCGCCGCGCGCTGGCCGTGGAACCGGCGCAGCGCCCCGACGTCGCTCGAGGAGAACATCGACGGGATGCCCGAGGACGACGACCTCAACTACCCGATCCTCGCGCTCGCCCTGCTGGAGCGGCACGGTCGCGGCTTCACGACGGACGACGTCGCGCAGCTCTGGCTCGACGCGCTGCCCGCGGGCCGGGTGTTCACGGCCGAGCGCGCCGCGTACCGCAACATCCTCGACGCGCGGCCGGTGCCGGAGACGGCGACGCACCACAACCCGTTCCGGGAGTGGATCGGCGCGCTCATCCGCACGGACGTGCTCGGCTGGGTCTCGCCCGGCGACGTGCGCGAGGCCGCGCGCCTCGCGTGGACGGACGCGCGCCTGAGCCACACGCGCAACGGCGTGTACGGGGCGATGTGGGCGGCCGCGCTCGCGTCGGCGGCGATGGTCTGCGAGACGGTGGACGAGGTGCTCGACGCCGCGGACGCCGTCGTGCCGCCGGGCAGCCGTCTGGCCGCCGCGATCCGGCTCGGCCGCGACGCGGGCCGCGACGGCGACGCGTCCGAGGCGGGCGTGCGCGCCGGGCTCGACACGATCCACGCCGCGTACGGCGACCTGCACTGGGTGCACGTGCTCGACAACGCCGCGGTGATCGCCTACGCGCTCACCGCGGGGCGCGGCGCGGACGGCCGCGGCGACTTCGGCGCGAGCGTCGCGATCGCCGTCACCGCGGGCTGGGACACCGACTCCGCGGGGGCGACGGTCGGCGGCGTGGTGGGTGCGCTGCAGGGCGTCGACGGCATCGGTCAGCGGTGGACACGTCCGCTCGACGGCCACATCGCGACCTCGCTGCCCGGCGGCGAGCAGAGGATCGTGGACCTCGCGGCGCGGACGGTCGCGCTCGCGACGGTCCCGGTCGTGGTGGCCGGGGGAGCCGTGCAGGGTCCCACGGAGGAGGCACAGGCATGAGCAGGACGGCGGACGGGGAGCAGGGCGCCACGGTCCCGGGCGGGTCGGGACGGGTCGTGGTCGTCGGGTCGGCGAACGTCGACCTCGTCGTCGACGTGCCGCGCCACCCCGGCGGCGGCGAGACCATCCTCGGCGGCGAGCTGCGGCGCAACCCCGGCGGCAAGGGCGCGAACCAGGCGGTCGGCGCGGCGCGTGCGGGCGGTGCCGGCACGACGTTCGTCGGCGCGCTCGGGCACGACGACGCGGCCGACCTGCTGCTCGCGTCGCTCGACCGCGGCGGGGTGCGGACCGACCTCGTCGAGCGCGTGGACGCCGCGACGGGCACCGCGCTCATCACCGTCTCGCCCGACGGCGAGAACGCGATCGTCGTCGCGCCCGGCGCGAACTCGCACGTGACCGTCGGCGCGGCACAGGCGGAGCGGATCGCCGCGGCGGACGTCGTGCTCGCGCAGCTCGAGATCCCGCTCGACGTCGTGCGCGCCGCCGCCGCGGCACGCCGCCCCGGCGCGCTGCTGGTCCTCAACGCGGCGCCGTCGCGCGACCTGCCCGACGACGTCTGGGCCGCGCTCGACGTGCTCGTCGTCAACGAGCACGAGGCGGCGGACCTGGCGGGCGCCGCCGGCGACGCCGACCCGAGCGCGCTCGCGGGGCTGCTGCTGGAGCGCGTCCCGGCCGTCGTCGTGACGCTCGGCGGAGCGGGCAGCCTCGTGGCGGAGCGCCGCCCGGCCGGGCCCCTGCTCACGACCGTCCCCGCGATCGCCGTCGAGGCGGTCGACACGACCGGCGCGGGCGACACGTTCTGCGGCGTCCTCGCCGCGGCGCTCGCGCGCGGCGCGGGACTGCCCGACGCCGCGCGGCTGGCCGCCGCCGCGGGTGCGCTCGCGGTGACCCGCCCCGGGGCGCAGGACGCCGTGCCCGACGCGGCGGACGTCGTCGCGCTCGCCGAGCGCGCCGAGAACCCCGCCCGACCGACCTGAGCCCGTCCGCAGCACGTCCGACCGCGGGCCCGGCCCGCCGAGGAAAGGCACCATGACCTACACGTTCGACCCGCTCGTCCCGCGTCCGATCGACCTGCCGACCGAGGTCGCCCTCGACGGGCCGCTCACGCCCGAGCAGTCCCTCGCGCTCGACGAGGCGAAGATCTTCGTCGGCCCGGCCGACCCCGCCGACCGCCCCGCCTGGCGCGAGCGTCTCGCCGCCTGGCGCGACGACGCGCGCCGCCGCCACGGGTACACGGGCGCCGCGTACGACCGCCCGGACGCCGCGTGGGCCGCGGGGTGCTCGACGGTCGCGCAGGTCTGGCTGTGGGACGAGCTGCTGTACTCGTTCGAGGAGCACCGGTTCACGCCGGAGCGGTTCCTCGCCGACGCGCGCGAACGGTTCGGCGGCCTCGACGCCGTCGTGCTGTGGCACGCGTACCCCGTCATCGGGATCGACGACCGCAACCAGTGGGACTTCTACCGCGACGTCCCGGGGATCGTCGACCTCGTGCGGACGTTCCACGACGCGGGCCTGCACGTGTTCGTCGACTACAACCCGTGGGACGTCGGCACGCGTCGCGGCGACGACGACCTCACCGAGCTCGCGGCCGTCGTGCGCGACCTCGGCGCCGACGGCGTCTTCCTCGACACGCTGAAGAAGGCCGAGCCGGAGCTCGTGGCGCGGCTCGAGGCCGCGCGCCCGGGGATCGTCCTGGAGGGCGAGTCCAAGCTCCCGGTCGAGCGCATCGAGGACCACTCGTCGTCGTGGGCGCAGTTCTTCGCCGACTCGCCCGTGCCCGGCGTGCTGCGCGCGCACTGGTACGAGCGGCGGCACATGCAGCACCACGTGCGCCGCTGGCACCGCGACCACTCGGAGGAGCTCCAGTCCGCGTGGCTCAACGGCGTGGGCGTCATGGTGTGGGAGGTCGTGTTCGGCGTGTGGGTCGGCTGGTCGGCGCGCGACGCGGCGACGGTGACGCGCCTGGTCACGGTCCAGCGCGCCGCGCGGCCGCTGCTGCTGGACGGCGAGTGGACGCCGCTGGCCGAGCTCGCTCCCGAGGCGGAGGAGGCCGGTGTCTACGCGTCGCGCTGGGAGCTCGACGGCGTGACCCTGTGGACGCTGGTCCACCGCGGCGAGACGGACCACGACGGCCCGCTGCTCCCGGACGGCACGCCCGGGCGCGTGCCCGGCCGCGGCATCGCCGCGGTGCTGCACGTGGCCGACGGCGCGCCCGAGCCCGCGTGGCTGCCGCACCTGCGCGACGTCGTCGCCACGCTCGACGAGACCGCGCCGCACGACCCCGACGCGCGGTTCCCGCACCGGCTCGCACGGCGTCTCGCACCCGCTGCCGAGACCGTCGCGGCGCCCGGGGCGGGCGTGGTGCCCGGGGCGGGCGCCGTCGTCGTCCCCGCGGGGCCGTACGTGCTGACCGTCCGGTACCGCGCGCGCGAGACCGGGATGTACCAGGGCGCGCCGTACGTGGACGAGTGGAAGCCGCTCCCGCCGCGTCTGCACGACGCGCGGACCCTCCAGCGCGACGGCGAGCTCGCCGCCCCGGTGGCGGTGGGCCGCGACGTGACGAACGCGGAGTTCGCGGAGTTCCTCGCGGCCACGGGGTACGTGCCCGCCGTCGCGCACCGCTTCCTCGCGCACTGGGTCGACGGGCGTCCCGCGCCCGGCACGGAGGACGAGCCCGTGACCTTCGTCGACCTCGACGACGCGCGCGCGTACTGCGCGTGGCGCGGCGGGCGCCTGCCCTCCGAGGACGAGTGGCAGCTTGCGGCCGAGCAGCCCGGCTGGACGCGCGGCGAGCCCGCCGTGTGGAGCTGGACGGGCTCCGAGCACTCCGACGGCCGGACCCGGTTCGTCATGCTCAAGGGCGGCAGCGACCACCGCGCCGAGGGCTCCGACTGGTACGTCGAGGGCGGGCGCCACGCCCCCGACTACGCGGTCAAGCTCCTCGTCCCCGGCCTGGGGCTCGCGCGCGGCGCGACCGTCGGGTTCCGCTGCGCGTGGGACCTCGCCGACGACGCGACGGAGGTGACGGCATGACGGACGCACCGCGCGTCTCGCGCGACCCCGCCGCCGGCGCGCTCGCGGGCCTGCGCGTCGTCGACGCGTCGACGCTGTTCGCCGGGCCCATGGCGGCGATGCACCTCGGCGACCTGGGCGCCGACGTCGTCAAGGTCGAGCACCCCACGAAGCCCGACCCGTCGCGGACGCACGGCGCCGCGAAGGACGGCGTGAACCTGTGGTGGAAGACGCTCGGGCGCAACAAGCGCACCGTCACCGCGAACCTCGGGAGCGACGGCGGCCGTGAGGTGTTCCTCGCGCTCGTCGCCGACGCGGACGTCGTCATCGAGAACTTCCGGCCCGGCACGCTCGAGCGCTGGGGCCTCGGCTACGACGAGCTGTCCGCGCGCAACCCGCGGCTCGTGCTCGCGCGCGTGAGCGGGTTCGGGCAGGTCGGGCCGTACCGCACCCGCCCCGGGTTCGGCACGCTCGCCGAGGCGATGAGCGGGTTCGCCGCGATGACCGGCGAGCCCGACGGCCCGCCGACCCTCCCGCCGTTCGGGCTCGCCGACGGCGTCGCGTCGCTCGCGACCGCGTTCGCCGTCATGGTCGCGCTGTCGACGCGCGAGCGCACCGGGCACGGGCAGGTCGTCGACACGGCGATCATCGAGCCCATCCTCGCGATGCTCGGGCCGCAGATCACGCGCTGGGACCAGCTCCGCACCGTGCAGCCGCGCACCGGCAACCGGTCCGCGAACAACGCGCCGCGGAACACCTACCGCACGCGCGACGGGCAGTGGGTCGCCGTGTCGACGTCGGCGCAGTCCATCGCCGAGCGCGTCATGCGCCTCGTCGGACGCCCCGAGATCGTCGACGAGCCGTGGTTCGCGAGCGGCGTCGAGCGCGCGCAGCACGCCGACCTGCTCGACGAGGCCGTCGGCGGCTGGATCGCGCAGCGCACGCGCGACGAGGTCGTCGCCGCGTTCGAGGAGGCGCAGGCCGCCGTCGCGCCGATCTACGACGCCCACGACATCGTCGACGACCCGCAGTTCCGCGCGCTCGGCACGATCCACGAGATCGAGGACCCCGAGCTCGGGCCGATGCTCATGCAGGGCCCGCTGTTCCGGATGTCCGAGAACGACGGCGTCATCCGCTTCACCGGCCGCGCGCACGGCGCCGACACCGACGCGGTGCTCGGCGAGCTCGGGTTCTCGCCCGAGCGCGTCGCAGAGCTCCGGGCCGAGGGGGCGGTGTGACGGGGCGGGGCGACTGGCCGGGCGCCGCGCCTCCCCTGACGCTGCTGTACGTCCCCGCGGACCGGCCCGACCGGGTCGCGAAGGCGCTCGGGTCCGCGGCCGACGTCGTGCTCGTGGACCTCGAGGACGCCGTCGCCCCGGCGCGCAAGGACGAGGCGCGGGCGCACGCCGTCGCGCTGCTCGACGACGCGGCGGCCGCGCGCGGGGCCCAGGTGCGGATCAACCACCCCGCGACGCCGTGGCACGCCGACGACGTCGCAGCCCTCGCGGGCCTGCCGCTCGCCGTCGGGGCGCGCGCGCCCAAGGTCGAGTCCGCCGACGAGGTGCGCGCGCTCGCCGCGGCGCTGCCCGGGCGCGCGCTGCACCTGCTGGTCGAGTCGGCGCTCGGCGTCGAGCGCGCGTTCGAGCTCGCGGCGGCGTCGCCGCAGGTCGCGTCGCTCGGGCTCGGCGAGGCCGACCTCCGCTCCGACCTGCGGGTCGACGACGAGGCCGGGCTCGCGTGGGCGCGCGGCCGGGTCGTCGTCGCGGCCCGGGCGGCGGGGCTGCCGTCGCCCGCGATGTCCGCGTTCACGCACGTGCGCGACCTCGAGGGGCTCGCGGCGTCGTGCCGCGCCGGGCGGTCGCTCGGGTTCTGCGGGCGCACCGCGATCCACCCCGCGCAGCTCGACACGATCCGCGACGCGTTCCTCCCGACCCCGGACGAGGTGGACCGGGCGCGCGAGGTCGTCGAGCGCGTCGGCGACGCGGCGGCGTCGGGCACGGGCGTCGTGGCGCTCGCGGACGGCACGTTCCTCGACGTCGCGATGGTCGAGCGCGCGCGCACCGTGCTGGCGCTGGCGGACCGCCGCCCGCCCGGCTAACGCGGCCGAGGCGCGCGCCGCGCCGCGCCCGGCTAGCGAGAACGACCCTCCTCCCGGTCGAGCACGACGTTGCTGTCGTCATCGGCCCGGTCACGACAGCAACGTCGTGCTCGGCGGGACGAGGGAAGGGGGAGGGGGCAGTCATCACCGGATCTCGACGAGGAGACACCATGGACGCAGCACGACGGCCCCACCGGCGGCCCGGGACGACGGCCGCGCTGGCCGCGCTGGCGGTGAGCGCGACGATCGGCGGGGCGGCGCTCGCGCTGCCCGCGACCGCCGCGGAGCAGGGCACGGTCGAGTCGGGACGGGTCGCGGACTCCGCGGCCGGCCCGATCGACTACACGGTCTACCTGCCGGCCGGCTACGACGACGCCGCGCAGGAGTACCCGACGCTCTACCTGCTGCACGGCCGCGGCGACACGCAGGCCGCGTGGCAGCAGGTCACGGGCGACCTCGACGAGTTCATCGGGGCGGGGGAGATCCAGCCGATGGTCGTCGTCATGCCCGACGCGCCGTGGAACGACCGCGGCTCCTGGTACACGGACTCGCTGTACACCGGGGACGCGACGGGAACCGGCGCCGGCACCGCCGTCGAGACGGCGTTCACGCGCGACCTCGTCGCGCACGTCGACGCGACCTACCGCACGGTCGAGGACCGCGAGGCGCGCGCCGTCGGCGGCTACTCCATGGGGGGCGCGGGTGCGCTGCGGTTCACGCTCGCCCACCAGGACACGTTCTCCGCGGGCATCGTGCTGAGCCCCGCCGTGTACGTGCCGCAGCCGCCCGCGGACTCGTCGGCCCGCGACCACGGCGGCTACGGCGTCGGGACCGCGCCGTTCGACGCCGACCGGTACACCGCGCTGTCCTACCCGGCGGCGCTCGCGGCGCTCGACCCGGCGCTCCCGGTGCACCTGTTCGTCGCCGTCGGCGACGACGAGTGGGCCAACCCCGATCCCGCCGAGGCCACGCACGACATCGACTTCGAGTCCGCGCGCCTCTACAACCAGGCGCGCCGCGCCCCGGGCGTGACGGCCGAGCTGCGCGTGCTCGACGGCGGCCACGACTGGGACGTCTGGCGGCCCGCGTTCCGCGAGGGGGTCGTCGACGTCTCGGCGCGCCTGCGCACCACGCCCGCCGTGCCGTGGGACGCCGAGCTCCTCGGCTCCGCGGGCGACGACCGCGCGGGCGGGGTCGCGGCCCTGCCCGACGGGGGCACCGCCGTCGCACTGAACCTCGCCGGCGCGTGGGACGGGTACGAGCCCGCGGGCGGGCTCGACACGGTCGTCGTGCGACGCGACGCCGACGGCGCCGAGGTCTGGCGGCACGCGGTCGCGACGGCCGCGGACGACCGCGCGTACGGCGTCGTGCCGGGCGCGGACGGCGGCGTGCTCGTCGCCGGGTACACGAAGGGGGACCTCGACGGCGCCCACGCGGGCACGACGCGCGACGACGGGTTCGTCGCGGCCGTCACCGCCGACGGCGAGCGCGCGTGGACGCTGCAGACCGGCGACCCCGGCGCGGCCGACCGTTTCTACGCCGTCGCACCCGACGGCTCGGGCGGCGCCTACGTCGCCGGGTACACGAGCGGCGCCGTCGGCGACGCGCCGAGCGCCGGGGACAAGGACGCGCTGGTCGGGCGGGTCTCCGCGGCGGGCGAGCTGCTGTGGCTGCGCCAGGTGGGCGGGCCCGGCGAGGACAAGGCGCTCGCGGTCGCGGCCTCGCCCGACGGCGCGGTGTACGTGGGCGGGGTGTCGGGCGGCGGGATGCCCGGGGCCGAGCGCGCGGGCGCGAACGACGGCTGGGTCGCGCGCTACGCCGCGGACGGCGAGCGGGAGTGGCTGCGCGCCGTCGCGACGAGCGAGAACGACCAGGTCAACGGTCTCGTGGCGCGCTCGGACGGGTCGGTCGTCGCGGTCGGGCACACGCGCGGGGCGCTCGGCGAGGACGGCAACCTCGGGGACAACGACGTCGTCGTGCGCGCCCTCGACGTCGCGGGCGAGGTCCTGTGGACGACGCAGGTCGGGACGTCGACCGACGACCGCGGCGTGACGGGCGTGCTCGGCGCCGACGACGCGGTGCTCGTCGTCGGCACGACGTACGGCGCGCTCGGTACGGCGGTCGGCGGGGTCGACGTCGTGACGTTCCCCGTCGCGGCCGACGGCACCCCGGGCGAGGCGACGCAGACCGGGTCGCGCGAGCGCGACGGCGCGGACGAGTGGGACGACGCGAACCTGTTCGCGGCCCCCGAACCCGCCGCGGACGGTCGCGACGGCGCCGCGCTGCTCACCGGGCTCACGTACGGCGCCCCCGCGGGCACGACGAACGCGGGCGCCGCCGACGTGTTCGTCGCCCGGACGCCGTGGGAGGCCGTCGTGCCCGACGCCGGGGCCGCGGGCCCCGCGCTCGACGTCACCGCCGAGGCACGGTGCCTCGCGGGCAAGGCCTACGTCGCGGTGCGCGCGACGAGCACCGGGGACGCGCCCGTCGACGTCGAGCTCGCGACGCCGTACGGCACGCACGTCGTCCCGGACGTCGCGCCTGGCGCGTCGGCCTACCGGTCGTTCGCCGTCCGCGCCACGACCGTCCCCGCAGGCGAGGCGACCGCGACCGCGGACGGCCGCACCGCCGTCGTCCCGTACGCCGCGCTCACCTGCCCCTGACCGCTGCGGTCGACCGAGCACGACCCTGCACGCGGCCGAACACGACGTCACTGTCGTCATCAGCCTGATGACGACAGCGACGTCGTGTTCGGCGCGGGGCTCGCTGGCGGTCAGCAGGTGAGGTGGTCGCCCGTCGTGGTGCCGACGATCTCCACGTAGTGGCGGAAGAGGCGGACGCGGTTGTTCATCTGGCGGGGGTTGCCGCCCTCGCACTCGAGCGGGCCGTTGATGGAGCGGATGGTCTCGGCGAAGCCGTGCTCGCCGACGATCGCGTCGTGGCACGTCATCGAGGCCGTGCCGGGCTGGGTGTTCCAGTACCAGAGCGCGGTCTGCCACGCGACGGTCGGGTCCTGCTCGACGAGCCACGGGTCGGCGAGGAGGTCGATCCCCAGCGCCTCCCCGGCCGCCCGGTAGTTGAAGTTCCAGCTCAGCTGGAGCGGGCCGCGGCCGTAGTAGGCGTCCTGCCCGGCGGGGCACCCGTACGGTTGCGCCGGGTCGCAGTAGTGCGGGTAGTTCGCGGTGCTGACCTCGACGACGTGCTCCAGCCCGTGCGTCTCGTGGCTCACCTGTGCGAGGAACGCCGCGGCCTCGCGCCGGGCCACGCGATCGCCGCCCGACGTCGCGAACGCGGGGTACGCGACCGTCGCCGCGACGAGCCCGGCGTACGTGTAGAACGGGTTCCGCTCCGGGAACATCGCGTCGAACTGCTGCTCGGTCACCACGAACGTCGTCGGTGCGGCGGTGGTCGTCGGGTCGGTCACGGGATCCCCCTCGTCGGCGGCGGCCGCGACGCCGCGGCCGCGCCCACCCTACGGGATTCGTGAGGAGGCCTGCGTAACCGTGGGGAGGTGCACCGGACAGAGCCACCGGCCCCCCGGCCGAGACGCCCACCGAGACGCCCGGGACGCCACCGAGCACGGGGACGGCGACCGGACCGGTGCGGATCCGGTCGCCGTCCCCGTGCTCGGCGGGGTGGGGTTGGGGGTCAGGAGGTCAGCGGCATGCCGTCTCCGGGTAGGCGGCGGTCGCCTCCGTCTGCACGGCCCGCCCGTCGACGTCCTTCGTCGCGACGAGCGTGATCTCGCCCGCGTCGAGCGTCTTCGCCTTCACCGCGAGCGTCTTCTCGGCCGACTCCCCGGCGGGGACCGCCGAGAACGTGTGCTCGCCCGCGGGGGTCTGCACGTGGACGTCGATCGGGACCGTGTCCTCGTTCGTCACGGACGCCGTCAGCCAGAGCTGCTTGCCCGCGGCCTTGCACGACGGCGTCGCGGTGCCGGAGAAGCGGACCGTCGTCGAGCCCGGCTCGGCGCCGACCGTGGCCGCCGTCGCGGACTGGTCGAACGACGCGTTGCCGAACGTCGTGAACCAGCCCTGGGCGGTCGCGAGGTCGTCGGTGAAGGCGCGCGACAGGAGCAGCAGGAGCCGCGCCTTGACGGCCGTCAGGTCGCCGCCGGCGATGATGCCGTTGCCGCCCCCGTACGACGACCCCGACCCGGTGCGCGTCGTCGAGACGAACCAGACGCCCTTGTCGCGGACCGCGGCGGTGCGGGCCTGGCCCATGGCGGACGAGATGCCGCCGGCGCCCGTCCCCGCGGTGACGATGCCCTGCACGCCCGCGTTCGCGAACGCCGTCACGGCCTCGCCGCCGGCCTGCTGGTAGGACATGAGGATCTCGACCCGGGGGAGCTTCTTCGGGTCGACCTTCGCGAGGTCGAACGGCGTGAACCACTCCTCGGTGTCGCACGCGAGGACACGCGCCGGGGCGCGACCGAGCGTCACGTTGTCGCCGTCGATCCAGCCGAGCACGCCGTACTCGCGCGTCTGGAACGTGTCGGTGCGGTACGAGTTCGACTTCGTGACCTCGCGGGCCGCCTGGATCTCGTCGTTGAGCATGAGCACCGTGCCGAAGCAGAACGTCTGCTGGGACGCGGCGACCTTGATCGCGTTGTAGAGGTTCGCAGGCGCGTCCGTGCCGAACACGAGGCTCGAGTCCGGCCCGGCGCCCGACCCCCACGGGCGCATCGAGCCGGACGTGACGACGGGCTTGCGCGACCGCACGGTGAGGTCGAGCCAGTACGCGAACTCCTCCTGCGTGTCGGTGCCCGTCGTGACGACGACGGCGTCGGCGGTCTTCAGCTGCTTCTCCACCTCGAGCGTGAGCGCGTGGAACTGCTCCATCGAGTAGCCGGACGAGCCGGCGTTGCCGAACTGGACGGCGGTGACGTCGGCGACCGCGTCGAGCTCGGGCCGCAGCGTGTTCAGCATGTCCTCCATGCGGTACGTGCCGGCGCGATAGCTCGTGAACGTGTCGCGGCCGGTCGCCTTGCCGGCCATCGTGCCGCCGGTCGCGACGACGACGACCTTCGGCTTCTCCGCCGCGGCGGTCGCCGTCGCGGTCGCGTACTGCGCGGACGTGATGCCGAGCGGGTTGGCCGGTGCGGTCCCGGCCGCGAGCACCGGTGCCGCGGCACCCTCGGCGCGCGCGGCGGCGGCCGACGCCCGGGAGTCGGCGACGGTGTACGCGACCGTCGCGGCGAGGGCGGCGCACGCGAGCACGAGCGCGACGACGGCCGCGACGGCGCGGCCGGACAGGGTCAGGGTGAACGTTCTCAACAGGGGGCCTTCCGTCGGGGGAACATCTGGCCCGCCCGACGCTAGGGACTCTGTGTTGCCTGGGGATTGCCTGGGCGTAAGAAGTACGGACGTGCCGGATCCCGGCGGAGCGGTTGACCGACCGCCGCCGCGGGTCCAGCCTGGCGGGAGGGCCGGCGTCGGTCCGGCCCGGTCAGGAGCGGTCATGGACGATCGCGACGCCGCCCTCCTGCGGGCGCACGAGCACGCCGCCGCGTGGCTCGACTCCCTCGCGACGCGCCCGGTCCCGCCCCGGGCGGGCGTCGCGGACGTCGTCGCCGCGCTCGGCACCGACCTGCCCGACGGCCCGAGCACGGCCGCCGACGTCGTCGACCTGCTCGCCACGGCGTGCGGACCGGGCCTCACCGCGATGCCGTCGGGCCGCTTCTACGGCATGGTCATCGGCGGCAGCCACCCGGCGGCGCTCGCGGCCGACTGGCTCACGAGCGCGTGGGACCAGAACTCCGCGCTGCGCACCGTGACCCCGGCCCACACGGCCGTCGAGGACGTGACGAGCGCGTGGCTGCTCGAGCTGCTCGGCCTGCCCGCGTCGGGTGCGGTCGGGTTCGTCACCGGCGCCACGACCGCGAACTTCACGGCGCTCGCCGCCGCGCGCGGCGAGGTGCTGCGCCGCGTGGAGTGGGACGTGCGGCGCGACGGCCTCACGGGTGCGCCGCGCGTGCGCGTGCTCGTCGGGGCGCAGCGGCACGAGTCGGTCGACCTCGCGCTGTCCTACCTCGGGCTCGGGGCGCCCGAGGTCGTCGCCGCGGACGACCAGGGCCGCGTCTCGGTGGCCGCGCTCGAGGAGGCGCTGGCCGACCCCGCCTCCACCTCGCGAGACCGGGGCTCTACCTCGCGGGACGGGGGTTCTACCTCGCCGCCCACGATCGTCGTGCTGCAGGCGGGCAACGTGCACTCCGGGGCGTTCGACCCGTTCGGCCCGGCGGTCGAGGCCGCGCACCGGCACGGCGCGTGGGTGCACGTCGACGGCGCGTTCGGGCTCTTCGCCGCCGCGTCGCCGTCGTACCGCCACCTCGTCGCGGGGTACGAGGGCGCGGACTCGTGGGCGACCGACGCGCACAAGACGCTCAACGTCCCGTACGACTGCGGCCTCGCGATCGTCGCGGACCCGGTGCCGCTGCGCGCCGCGATGGGCATGCACGGCGACTACCTCATCCAGAGCGCGGCGGGCGACCCCCTGGACAAGGTGCCCGAGCTCTCGCGGCGCGGTCGCGCGTTTCCCGTCTGGGCCGTGCTGCGGGCGCTCGGCCGCTCGGGCGTGGCGGACCTCGTGGACGGGTTCTGCCGCCACGCGGCGACGTTCGCCGACGCGGTGCGGGCGCTCGACGGCGAGGTCCTGCACGACGTCGTGTTCACCCAGGTGTGCGCGGCGTTCGGTGACGACGCGCGCACGCAGGACGTCGTGCGGCGCGTGCTCGACGACGGGACGGCGTGGATGTCCGGCTCGCGCTGGCACGACCGCGCCGTGCTGCGCGTCTCCGTAAGCTCCTGGGCGACGACGGACGCCGACGTCGCGGTGAGCGTCGACGCGCTCGGCCGGGCGGTCGCCGCGGCCCGCGCCTGACGACCGGCCCCGGGCGTCGGTGCGACGCCCGGGGCCGGCGGTGCGTCAGCGCCCGCGGTGCCGGCCGAGGTCGATGCGCACGAGGTGGCCGTCGGGCGGCGTCGTCTCGTCCGCCGGGAGGGCGTTCGTCGTCGCGAGGAGGCCCTTGCCGTCCCACTCCAGGCCCGCGGGGAGCGGGACCTCGACGAGGGTGCTGGGTCCGCGCTTGCCGACCTGCGAGATCTTGCCGCCGAACAGCTCGGCGACGTAGACCGTGCCGTCGCCGGACACGGCGAGGTTGGTCGCGCCGAGGAACCCGGAGGAGAGCTGGCGCACCGAGCCGCGCCACGGGTCCACCGTGTAGACCGCCCCGCGCGCACCGAGGCTCGCGTCCTCGGGCCCGCCGGGGAGCGTCGTCACGTAGAGCACGCCGCGCGGCCCCACCTCGACGTCCGTGGGGACGGGCTCGAACCAGTACGTCTGCCCGACGACGCACGCGGGCCACCCGAGGCCCGCCGCCGCCTCGGCGGTGACGACCGCGGGCTGCGCGGGCAGCACGGCCACGGTCCGTACCCGGCCGCGGTCGCTCACCGACAGGATCGCGTTGGCGCCCGCGTCGGCGACGTACGTGGTGCCGTGGGACGACGTCGTCGCATAGGGGTGGGAGTCCGCGATCCCCGTGTACCGGGGCGGGACGGGCGACGCGGGGACCTGGGCGACGCACGCCGGGTCGGTGTCGCGCAGGCCGTACGTCACGCCGCCGTCGGGGTTGTTCGCCTGCTCGTACGCGAAGGTGTCCGCGAGCACGACCGGCGCGCCCGTCGGGTTGCCCCGCCGGTCGGTGCGCAGCGTCGACACCTCCGACGCGACCGGTCCCTCCTCGCCGAGCTGTGTCTCGGTGAACGTGATCCGGCGGCCGTCGTAGGAGACGCCGCCCACCTCGCCGCCGTCGGGCGACGCGTAGAGGACGGTCGGGGTGCCGTCGCGGCCGACAGCCGTGAGCAGCCCGGGGAAGTTCTGGGTGACGTAGGTGGTGCCGCGCGGTCCGACCGCGAGGCTGAGCGGCGTGACGAGGCCGGTCGCGACGTCGGTCACGGTCGGCGGGCGCGGCGACGGCTTGCCGCCGTGCGCGACGGCGGGCCCCGCGACGAGCACGAGGGCGGCCGTCGCGGCGGCGACGGCGGTGGGCAGGGCGGTGCGGAGTCTTCTCATGGGTGCTCCTGGTCCGGCGGTCCCGCGGGTGCGAGGGGAGCCGGCGCGCGCTGCTGTCGGCGCGGGCGTCGCCCCGGGGACGAGGGTGAGGTGGTCGTCGGGCCGGACGACGTGGCGCGCCGGGGGCGTGCCGTGCGACCGGCGAGGCGCCGGCCGGGAGTCTGCTGTGCGTCGGCGGTGAGCACAGACCTCCGAGTGTGCACCTGCGGGCGGCGCGGGTCCACCTTCGTCGCCCCGGGCGACGAGCACCCGGGGCGACGGCGAGACCGGTGGGTCAGCCGCGGACCGCCAGGTCCACCCACACGAGCCGGTGGTCGCTGCTCGGGAACGGGAAGACGCCCGTGAGCCGCGAGAGCGGGTCCGCCTGGACCGGCCAGAACACGCCCGCGTCCCGGACGCGCAGGTCGCGCGACGGGAGCACGTAGTCCGCGCGCAGGTTCCCGGGGGCGGTGTCGGCGAAGTCGGCGGTGTCGAGCGCCGGGTCGCCCCGGTGGGTCGCGTTCGCCCCGCCCTGGAGCGCGGCGGCCTCCACGGCACCGGCGGACCGGGGCGCGGGGTCCTGGACGCGCCGGTGGTCCAGCAGCTGGTCGATCGCGGCGTCCACGGAGTCGCCGTCGAGCGGGTCGGCGTTCTGGTCGCCGAGGACGACGAAGCTCGCGCCCGGACGCAGCCCGCCGCGTCGGCCCGCGTCGTCGTACACGTACCGCGACGCCGTGCCGGGCGTCACGTAGTCCGCCCAGAACCGGATCTCGTCGTGGTTGCGTCGGCCGTTGCGGTCCTCGGGGCCGTCGAACGTCGGGGGCGTGGGGTGCGACGCGAGGACGTGGACCGTCTCGCGGCCCACCCGGACCGGGACGTCCCAGTGCGACTTGCTCGACAGGCGCACGACCTCGAGCTCCTCGGGCGTGAACCAGTCCGCGGGCGCGGGCGTCGCGGGGTCGTCCGGGAGGAGCGCTCCCGGCATGTCCTTCCACAGGAAGTGCTGGAACGTGCGGACGCCGCGCGTGTCGATCGGGTACCGCGACAGCACGACCATGCCGTACTGCCCCTCGAACGCGCCGAAGCCGAACGCGTCGTCGCCTCCGCCGACCGTGCCGTCGTCGTTCAGGTCGAACCCGCTGGGCACGCCCGTGTTCGACGGCGCGACGTAGGCGTGGCGGTACTCGATCGGCTCGGCGCCGCCCTGAGGGACCTCGAGGTAGTTCTCGCGGAACAGGTCGACCGCGCGCTCGTCGGGCACGTAGTCGAACTCGTTGAGCAGCACGACGTCGGGCCGCGTGCGCTGGAGCACCTCGGCGATCGTCGCGGCCTGCGGGTCGTCGGGGGTCGAGAGGTCGGCCTCGAGCTCGCCCGCGGCGGCGCGGTTGAGGCTCGCGTTGTACGTCGCGACGCGGAGCGTCCCGCGGTCGTGGCCGTGGCGGTCGCCGTGCGCGACGGCGGGCGCGGCGACGGCGCCCGCGGACGCCACCGCGAGGGCCGCGGCGGCCGCGAGGGCGGGGACGAGCGCGGGGCGCGCCGGGCGTGGTCGGGTGCGGGGCGCGGTCGGGGTGGACGGTCTCGTGGACACGGTGGCTCCTCGTCGTCGGGGATGGTGGTCGTCGAGAGGTTCCCCGCCACCGTACGCAGGGGTGCCCACGCCCGGTAGGTCGGCGAGGTGTCGCGCGGGCGAACACCCGGGGTCGCGGGCGGGGTGCCGATGTGGGTGCCCGGTGGGACCGTGAGACATGGACACCTCGCCGTCCCGACCCGTCCGCACCTACCCGCACGGCGTGCCCTGCTGGGTGGACACCGAGCAGCCCGACGTCGACGCCGCCCTCGCCTTCTACGGCGCCCTCTTCGGGTGGGAGTTCGAGGACCGGCTCCCGCCCGGCGCGGGGGAGCGGTACGTCGTCGCGTCGCTCGACGGGCAGGACGTCGCGGCCGTCGCGACGGGCCGGGGCGAGCCCGGCTGGATCACCTACGTCGCGGTCGACGACGTGGACGCCTCCGCGCGCGGCGTCCCGGACCTCGGGGGCGAAATCCTCGACGGCCCGACGACGGTCGGCCCGCCGGGGCGCACGGCGACCGTCCGCGACCCGCAGGGCGCGACGTTCCGGCTGTGGCAGCCGGGCACGCGGCTCGGTGCGCAGCGCGCGAACGAGCCGGGCACGTGGAACTTCAGCGTGCTGCGCACGCCCGACGTCGCGCGGGCCCTGCACTTCTACGGCCCGCTGCTCGGCTGGGAGGTGAGCCCGGACCTCGGAGCCGGGATGGCGCGCGTCGAGGGCTACGGCGACCACCTCGCGCGGACCGTCAACCCGGAGATCGACGCGAACCAGGCGGGTGCGCCACCCGGCTTCCGGGACGTCGTGGCGGGCGTCCTGGAGGAGCCCGGCCCCGCACGCCACACCGTGACGTTCGCCGTCGCGGACCGGGACGCCGCGGCCGCGGCGGCCGAGCGGGCCGGTGCGGTGGTGCTGTCCTCGGCCGACACGGGGTGGACGCGCGAGGCGGAGATCCGTGACCCGCAGGGTGCGGTGCTCACGCTCTCGCAGTTCACGCCGCCCGAGGGCTTCTGACGGGACGGTGCCCGCCGGGTCGCGGCGCGTGCGGCATCATGACGCCGTGAACGTCGTCACGCGCAGCCCGCACGCCCAGGTCGTCGACCGTCTCCGCGCCGCGGACCTCGAGTACGGGCGCGTCGGCCCGACGGACGACCGCGGCTGGACCTTCGCCGAGGTCGACACCGAGAACGGCACGGCGACCGACGCGGCGGACGCCCCGACGTCGGCCGCGGAGGCTCTCGCGCAGGTCGACGCGCTCGTGCCGGTCCCGTGGGTCGTGCAGCTCGACGCGGGCTCGGACCTGCTGCCCGAGGGCGTGAGCGCGATCCTCGCTGCCCGTGCCGACGCCGTCGCACCGCCGGTCGTCGTCACGTGGGCCCCCGCGCAGCCCGGCTCGAGCACCGACCACACGATGCGCCTCGACGGCGACCCGGGTGCGGTGCTCGCGGCCGTCGGCGCGCTCGTCGGGCTGCGGGACGCGACGACCGCCGCGGACCGCCTGCGCGCGCTCGAGCACCCCGACGACCTTCTCGAGGCGTTCGCCGCGGTCGCCGACCTGCCTGCGACGGACTCGGCGGCGCCCGACGCCGTCGTGCAGCTCGTCCGCGCGGACGCCGCGTTCGTCCGCGCTGCCGTGCGCCGGGCGGGGACGACGTGGGTGCGCGCGACCGACGAGCGCACGGTCGTGTGGACGGCCGCGCGCCCCGAGGCACCGACGCCGGGCGTGTCGGACGACGAGGCGCAGGAGGCGTTCCGCTCGGCCCTCTCGGGCGAGTTCCGTGCACGGTCCACGATCGAGCGCGGCCTGCGCAGCGGAGAGGTCGTCGTCAGCCTGGAACGGACCGGCGGCGGCGTCGCCTGGACGCTCAGCACGCCGGGGCGCCCGTGGGTCTTCGGGAGCTGGAACGACACCTGGACGGACCTCTCGACGTCCGGCCCCGAGGGCGCGTACGAGGCCCTGGTCGAGGCGTTCGGCGCGCCGCGCGACCCGGGCCGGCTGCGCGCGCTGCTCGCCGCGTCGACCTGGCCCGGCGACCCGGTCGCCGAGCTCGCCTACCTCCTCGGGCTGCCCGCCGCGCTCGTCGAGGCCGTCGAGGACCCGGCACGGTTCCGGCACGGCGCCGAGCGCGTCCAGCCCCTCGGCCCGACGGCGCCGCTCACTGCGGCCGAGAAGGCCGCCCTCGTCGCCCGGGCGCCCCGGCGCGGCGCGGGGAGCGCGGCGTGGGACGTCGTCCTGCTGGTGCTGGGTCTCGCGCTGCTCGGCCTGGGGGCGGCGATCCTCGCGACGGACGGCGCCGTCGTCGGGTCGGACGGGCCGCCCGGGTGGGACGTCGTCCCGTGGGTCCTGGGCGGGGCCCTGGCCCTCACCGGCTGGGCGCGGATCGGGTCCGCCCGCGGGGAGCGGCGGCGCTTCCTCGCCGACGCGTGAGCGACCCGTCCCCGGTCGGCTCCGACCGGGGACGGGTCACGCGGGGCCGCTCGGTGGAGCGGCCCCGCGCGTGACGGCCCGTCAGCGGCCGTCGAGGTGGTCGACCTCCGCGAGCAGGCGCTCGCGCGTGGCCGTGTCGCGCACGAACTTCTCCACGACCTTCCGCACCGACGCCCACCGCCCGGCCTCGACGGCGTCGAGCGCCTTCGTCAGCTGGCCGGGCGGGAGGTCGAGCGCCGCGAGGCGCGAGCGCAGGCCCTCCGGCGTGACGGTCACGACGACGGTCGTCTCCGCGGTCGCCTCGCCGCCCGCGCCCCGGGCGGTCGCGGCCACCGTGTGCTCGCCGAGCGCGAGGTCCGCGGCCGGGACGACCGCCCCGTTGTCCACGGGCTCGCCGTCGAGCGTCACGACGACCTCGTCCGCGTCGGTCGTGCTCGCCGCGACGACGAGCGTGCCGCCCCGCTCGACCTCGGTGCCCTCCGCGGGGCTGACGATCGTGACCGTCGGCGCGCCGGGCGCGGGCGCCTCCTGCTCGCGCGCCTGCTTCCACCCGACGAAGGCCCCCGCGCGGTCGGTGATGATGCCGTCGACCCCGATCTCGGTGAGCCGCGCCCAGTCGGCGGCGGAGTTCACCGTGTACGGCATGACGGCGACGCCCGCCGCGTTGAGGTCGGCGACGACGCCCGGTCGCGCGAGCAGCGCGCTCGCCGACGGGTTGTACATGACTGCCCCGAGGTCCTGCGCCACGGCGACCGGGTCGGCGTCGAGCGCGCCGCGGAGCAGCCCGCGCGGGATCTGCGGGGCGTGCTCGCGCGCGGCGCGCAGCGCGTCGACGTCGAACGACTGGAGCACCACGCGGTCCTCGAGCCCGGCCTCGACGACCATGTCGACGACCCGCTCGACCTCCGCGGACGTCTCGGGCCCCTTGATCTCCAGGAGCAGGGTCGACGAGCCGGTCTCCAGCAGGTCGAGCAGCTGCGCGAACGACGGCAGCCGCTGCCCGGCGAACGCGGGGGAGAACCAGGACCCGGCGTCGAGCGCGGTGACCTGCTCGCCTGCCAGGACGGCCACGTCGCCCGTGCCGTCGGTCGTGCGGTCGACCGTCTGGTCGTGCAGCACGACGGGGACGCCGTCGGCCGTGGTGTGCACGTCGACCTCGACGTACTCGGCCCCCGTGCGCATCCCGGCCGCGACGGCCGCGAGCGTGTTCTCGGGTGCCACGGACGAGTAGCCGCGGTGCGCGACGGTGACGGGCAGCTCGCCGTCGCCGCCCACGGAGGACGCGGGCTCGATCTCCGTGACGGTCACGTCGTCGACGCTCACGGTCGCCCCGGCGGTGACGAAGCCGAGCGCGCCGTCGCGCGACCGGTCGATCCGCCCCTCCAGCACGGTCCGCCCGTCGAGCGCGTACGTGACGGCCGCGCCCTGCACCTCGACGGACAGGTGCACGTCGCGCCCGGTCGCGGCGTCGGCCGACGCGGAGCCGGTATACGGGACGTTCCACGCGTCCGCGGCGGTGCGCTGGGCGATCTCGACGCCGTTGGACGCGGTCGTCGTGCTGCGCAGCACGGCCTGCCACCACGGGGTCGTGCCGTCGGGAGCGACGTCGAGGATCGCGCCCGCCCAGCGCGACGCGTTGTCGACGCTCTCGAACCGGAGCGTCGCGTCGAGCCGGTAGTTCTCGGCGGAGCGGCCGAACACGATCCGCGCGGGCGACGAGCCGTCGGGCGCGTCGCCGACGAGGCGGCCGTCGCGCACCTGCCAGTCGCCGAGCACGGGCGTCCAGCCCTCGGGGAGGTCGTCGCCGTCGAACGACTCGGCGAGCAGCACGTCGCCGGGTGCGGCGGCGGCCGGGGCCGCGAACGGCACGGTCGCGGTCGTGGCGGTGGCGGCGACGAGTGTCGTCGCGAGCAGGGTCCCCGCCAGTGCGGCGGCGGTACCGCGCACGGCGCGGCGTCGGGTGGTCGTCATCGGGTCCTCCGAGCGTCGGGTCGGTTGCCCCGGCGACCCTAGGAACGCGGCGTTGCGTTCCGGTGGACGCCGGGCGACGCCCCGGGGACGGTCAGGTGTCGGGACGCCGCCGCCCCCACGGCATCCCCTCGAGCCTCACCCGCCCGGCCCCGTCCCGCCCGTCAGGAGCCGTGCGACGTCGGCCCCCGCCGCCCGCCGTCGACCACGGGGTTGATCCCTGCCGAGCACGGGGTTGGCGGCGTGTTCCGCCGGAGAACGACCACAACCCCGTGTTCGGCGGAGGTCTCTCCGCCGGGGGGATCGGGCGGGGCGGCGGTCAGGCGGGGAGGAGGGGGGTGGTGCGCGCCGGGGCGGGGCGGGCGGCGACGTGGCCGTGGCCGGCGACGTCGACCCCGGCCGCGAGGAGGCGGGGGACGCCGTCGGTCACCTCGACGGTCGAGACGGACGCGTTGGGCAGCGCGACGAGGCCGGAGGGCGAGAGCGTCGCGAGCCAGGCGCCGAGCGTCAGGCCGTGCCCGACGACGAGCACGTGCCGGTCACGCGTCGCGCCCGGGCGGGAGGCGTCGTCGTGCGCGGCCACGACGCGCGTGAACACCGCGCGCACGCGCGCCATGAAGTCCCGGCCCGGCTCCCCGCCGCCGACGCCCGGGTGGGTGCCCGCGAGCATGCGCGGCACGAGCTCGGCCCACGGCTCGACGGCGTCGAGGTGCGACTCCGGCCGCCGCTCGTAGGAGCCGAACGACAGCTCGCGCAGGTCGGGGTCGACCGTGAGCGGGAGGTCGGGGTGGTGCCGCAGGATCTCCATCGCGGTGAGGACCGCGCGGCCCTGCGGCGAGGAGTAGGCGGCCGCGAAGTCGTGCCGCGCGAGGTGCTGCGCCGTGACGCGCACGCCCGCGCGTCCCGTGCGGGTGAGGGGGGAGTCGCACGCCCCCTGCAGGTGGCGTCGTGCGTTGAGGTAGGTCTGCCCGTGGCGTACGAGCGTGATCGTCAGGGTCATCGTCGCTGTGCCCTCTCCGGTTCGTCCCGGTCTGCTGGTCACGGTCGACGCTAGGGGGCCCGGGTGTCGGGACGACGACCGCCGGGTGACGCCGGGGTGGCGGGTGCCGGAACGCCGTCCCTCAGGAGCGTGCGGTGACCTCGTCGGGGTGCCGGGCGTCGTCGGGCGCGGGAGCGTCGACGGCGTCGGGCGCCTCCGCCTGCTCGGGCGCGGGCTCCCCGGGGGCGGACCCCTCGGGCGCGACCGGCGCGGGCCACGGCTCGTCCGCGGTGGCCGCCTCCGCGAGCGGTCGCGTGCCCGCGTGCCGGTGCACGACCACCGCGAGCGGCGCGACGAGGACCCCGCACACCATCCCCCAGGCGAGTCCCGACTCGAGCACGGGGAGGGTGCGGCCGGCGTCGGGCAGCACGCCGCCCGCGGCGAGCGTGGAGGCGACGACGGGCACCGCCGCGGCGAGGGCCGCGCCCCCGGCGCACGCGAGCCACACCGCGAGCAGCAGCGCCGCGCGGCCCTCGACGGGTGGCAGCCGCCGCGCGGCGAGCGCCGTGAGCAGGCCGACCGCGAGCCCGACGCCGACGGGCAGCAGCAGGTGCACGGGGTCGGCGAGGAGCGCCGCGCGGTCGACGGAGATCCGGGCGGAGGGCAGCAGCACGACGTCGCGGGCGACACCCCACGGGGACTGGGGGTCCGCCGCGCCGGGGAGCGTCGTGCGCCCGACGCCCGCGGCAGCCCACAGCACGCCCGTCGCGGTGCCGGCGGCGAGCGCGGCGGGCCACGCGCGGACCCGGGTCGGCGTCCGGGTGTGGCGCGTGCCGGCGGGGTCGTCGTGGCGGTCGGTGAGGGCGCGCGCGACGGCGACCGTCACGGCCACGAGCGGCCCGTTGACGAACCCCCACCACCCGCCGAGCGCGGTCGCGACGAACCGGGTGACGGTGTCCGCGCGCCAGGCCAGCGTGACGCCCGCGAACCACGCCGCCGTCGCGGCGAGCGCGGAGGCGAGCACGGCCGCGCCCCACACGGCGAGGAACGCCGCCCCGCGGCCCTCGCCCGCGGGCAGGCGCCGCAGCACGAGGTGCGTGCCGAGCGCGACGAGCCCGCCCGCGAGGGCGGCCGTGAGCACGGTGCTGCCCGAGACCTGCTGACCGCCCGTGACGACGCCGGTCGGGTGGGGCAGGACCGTCCGCACGAGCCCGGCGGGCAGGGTGTGCCCCGCCCCGGCGAGCCAGTCCGCGGCACGGCCGGTGACGACCCAGAGCACCGCGGTGAGCGTCCCCGCGGCGACGACGGCGGGCACGGTCCTCGATGACGGCATCCTGTGAGGGTAGTGGCAACGCGGGGCCGCGAGGACCGCTCAGTTCCGGTCCCGGGCGTCGTCTCTACGCACGGGACCTGCCGCGACGCGCGGCGGGACGACGACACGGAGGACGCCATGAGCGAGACCACGACCCGCACCACGAGCCAGACCCTGGACGTGCCGGGAGCCGTCCTGGCCTACGACGTCCGGACCCCCGCGACGACGAGCGACCTGCCGCCGCTCGTCGTCATGGGCTCGCCCATGGCGGCGTCCGGGTTCGGGCAGCTCGTGGACCTCCTCGACGACCGGGTGGTCGTCACGTACGACCCGCGCGGCACCGAGCGCAGCACGCTCGCCGCCGACGGCGAGGTGTCGGTCGAGCGGCACGCGGACGACCTGCACGAGATCGTGGCCGCGCTCGGCCTCGGCCCGGTGGACGTGTTCGGGTCGAGCGGGGGCGGCGTCGTCGGGCTCTCGTGGATCGAGCGGCACCCGGGCGACGTGCGGACGTTCGTCGCGCACGAGCCGCCGATCACGCCGCTGCTGGAGGACGCCGAGACCGCGACGGCGGTGCAGGCGGACGTCGTGGAGACGTACCGGCGCGAGGGCTTCGGGCCCGCGATGGCGAAGTTCGTCGCGCTCGTCAACCACGTGGGGCCGCTGCCCGCGGACTACCTCGACCGCCCGGCGCCCGACCCGGCGATGTTCGGCTTCCCGACGGAGGACCACGGGTCGCGCGACGACCTGCTCCTCGGCCGGAACCTGGCCACCATGCCGTCGTGGGCGCCCGACGGCGACGCCCTGCGCGCGGCGGCGACCCGCATCGTCCCCGCCGTGAGCGCCCAGGGCGAGGGCACGCTCGCGTGGCGCGGCGGTGCCGCCCTCGCCGCCCTCCTGGGCGTCGAGCCGGTGACGTTCCCGGGCGACCACGGCGGCTTCGTGGTCAACGAGTGGTCGCCCGCGAACGACCCGGCCGCGTTCGCGACGACCCTGCGCGAGGCGCTCGCGGGCTGACGGCGCGTCCCGGACGCGCCCCCGCGTCTCAGCGGAGGGCGGCGAGGGCGAGGCAGCCCAGGCCGAGGACGACGTCGAAGTACAGGCACGCCTCCGCCATCGGCCGGGGGACGACCTCGCCGCGCCGGTGGTGGACGACGTCCCACGCGGCGTGGCCGGCCAGGGTCAGCCCTGCCACGACGAGACCGATGCCCGGGTCGACGGCGAGCGCCACCACAGCGAGGGACCCGTAGCCGAGGAGTGCGGCCGCCTGGGGGAGCGTCGGTCGTGCTGCGCCGCGCGCGACGCCGATCCCGAGCAGCACGAGCGCGGTGAGCCCGATGCCGGCCCACCAGGGGATGCCCGCCACCTCGCTCGCGACCACGACGAGCGAGGCGCCGAGGACGCTCACCCAGGCGACCCAGGGGCGTCCGAGCGCTGCTGCGGCCACGTAGCAGAGCGCGGCCGCGCTCACGCCGATCGCCAGGGTGGTGCGGTCGGCCACGCCGATCGCGAGCAGCAGGACGGCGACGCCGAGGCCGAGCGCGGCGGGCCAGCGGGCCACGACGGCCCGGGCGGCGCTCGTCCCGCTGCTCGTCCCCGTGCTCGTCCCCGTGCTCGTCTGGGTGCTCGTTTGGGTGCTCGTCCCCCGCGTGGTTCCGGAGCGCGGTCCGGTGGTCTGCCGGGCGGTGCGTGGAGTGCTCATGACGTCCTCGTCTCTCGTGGCGGTCGCGGTCGGGCGACCGCGCTCTCCTGGGAGGACCAGCCTCACCCTGGGCCGCGGTACTCCCCGGGGGTATCGTGGACGGTGTCTGGATCCGTGGACCGGACGTCGGGAACCCGGGGGTGACGGCTCATGGCGGAGCGGTTGGTGGCGGTCGTCGGCTACGCCGGCGCGGAGCTCCTGGACATCGCGTGCGTGACCTCGACGCTCGTCCTCGCGAACCGTGTGGGCGCTGCGCCGCCCTACCGGGTGGTGCTGCTGACCCCGGGCGGGCGACCCGTCGCGTGCGACTCGGGCCTCACGCTCGCGAGCCACGGCTCCCTCCAGCGGTGGGTCGAGCCGGTCGACACGGTCGTCGTGACCGGAGGGCTCGGCCACGAGGAGGCCGGTGCCGACCCGCTCGTCGTCGCGCACGTGCGCCGGGTGGCCGCCCTGAGCCGCAGGGTCGCGTCGGTCTGCACGGGCGCGACCGTCCTCGCGGCGACGGGTCTCCTCGACGGGCGTCGTGCCACCACGCACTGGCGCTACGCCGACCGGCTCGCGCAGGAGTACCCCGCCGTCCGCGTCGACCCGGCGCCCATCTACGTGCGCGACGACAACGTCTACACGTCGGCGGGCGTGACGAGCGCGCTCGACCTCACGCTCGCGCTGGTCGAGGAGGACAACGGTCCGGAGCTCGCCCGCAGGGTGGCCCGCGCGCTCGTGACGTACCTCCAGCGTCCGGGGAACCAGGCCCAGATGAGCGTCTTCACGGCGGCCCCTCAGGTGCGGGACGCATGCGTCCGGGCCGTGGTCGACCTCGTCGCCGCGCGGCTCGACGGAGACCTCTCGCTCCCCGCCCTCGCCGCCCACGCGGGCGTGAGCCAGCGGCAGCTCACGCGCCTGTTCGTCCGGCACCTCGGCCGCACGCCGGCGCGGTACGTCCGGCGAGCCCGGACCGAGGCGGCGGCCCATCTGCTCGCGTCGACCGACCACCCGGTCACCACCGTCGCCCGCGAGTGCGGCCTGAGGTCCGCGGAGGCGCTGCGGCAGGCGTTCGCCGCGGAGTACGGCCTCGCGCCCTCGCAGTACCGGGCCGCGCACCGGCGTGCCGGGCGCCTCGCCCCGCCAGGCGGGACCGGTCCGGGAGCCGCCGGGCTCCGCGGCGCGCAGGAGCGGCTGCCGACGTAGCGGACCTCCGCGCACGGCCCACCGGGCCCGTCGCGGGGACGTCCACCTACGAGGCGGCGAAGAGCGGGGCGCGGCCCGGCGGCTGCGCCGGCGGCGGGTCCTGGATGCCGGCGAGCAGCGGTCGCTCGAGGACCCGGTGCTCGGGCGTGAGCTCGAAGGGCTCGTCGTCGTGCACGACCCGCAGCCGCTCGCCGGACTCGAGGCGGTACGTGACGCCGTCGGCCCGGACCTCGACGCGCGCCCGGGCGTCCCCGTGGTGGACGGCGAGCGCGAGCCGCGTGAGCCGCGCCGGGAGGCGGGGCGCGAGGCGGAGCCCGTCGTCGTCGTGCCGCAGCCCCACGATCCCCGTGACGACGGCCGTCCAGGCGCCCGCGAGCGACGCGACGTGCAGCCCGCCGTCGGTCGACGCGCGCAGGTCGCACAGGTCGAGGAGCGCGCACTCGCGCGCGTAGTCGTACGCGAGCTCGACGTACCCGATCTCCGCGGCGACGACCGCCTGCACGGGCGCGGACAGGGACGAGTCGCGGACGGTGAGCGGCTCGTAGTAGTCGAAGTCGCGGCGGCGCTGCTCGGGCGTGAACTCCTCGGGTGCGGCGTGCAGGGCGAGCACGAGGTCGGCCTGCTTGACGACCTGCCGCCGGTACAGCTCGACGTAGTGCACGTGGTCGTCGAGCGGGAACCGCGCGGTGCCGCGCGACTCGAAGTCCCAGTGGGCGTGGCGCGTGAAGTCCTGCGACTGCTCCGTCACGCCGAGCTCCGCGTTGTACGGGACGACCATCCGGTCGGCCGCGCGCCGCCACCCCGCGCGCTCGTCGGCGGTGACGTCCAGCCGCGCCGCCTGCTCCGGGAACCGCTCGCACAGCTCGTCCGCCGCGCGCAGGTTCTTGCGGGCCATGAGGTTGGTGTACGTGTTGTTGTCGACGACGGCGGTGTACTCGTCGGGCCCGGTCACGCCGTCGATGCGGAAGCCGGCGGCGGTGTGGTGGCCCCGCCCGGCCCACAGCCGCGCCGTCTGCACCGCGAGGTCGACGGCGACGTCCCGGGCGAGCTCGTCGTCGTGCGTGGCGGCGACGTGCCGGACGGCGGCGAGCGCGACGGCCGAGGCGACGTGGAACGCGGCGGTGCCCGCGGGCCAGTAGCCCGACGACTCGCGTCCGCTGATGGTGCGCCACGGGAACGCGGCGCCGGGCAGGCCCAGCTCGGCGGCCCGCTCGCACGCGTGGGGGAGGGTGGCGTGCCGCCAGCGCAGGTGCGCGGCCGCGGCGTCGGGCAGCACGTGGTCCAGGACGGGGAGCACGAAGGTGTCCGAGTCCCAGAAGGCGTGGCCCGCGTAGCCGGTGCCCGTGAGGCCCTTGGCGCGCACGCCCACGCCCTCGACGCGCGCCGACGCCTGGACCACCTGGAACAGGGCGTGCCGCAGCGCCTGCTGCATCTCGTCGTCCCCGTCGAGCTCGACGTCGCCCCGCTCCCAGACCACGGCGAGGGCGTCGGCCTGCTCGCGCTCGAGCGCGTCCCAGCCCGCGTCGACGGCCGCGGCGAGCACGGAGTGCGCGTGCGCGGGGAGCGCGTCGGCGTCGGCGCCGCCCGCGTAGGCGGCGAGGACGACGACCTCCAGCCACTCGTCGGTGCGCAGGTCGACGGTGAGGACGGCGGCGCCGCCGCGGTGGTGCCAGCGCGGGCGGACGCCGTCCGCCGCGTCGACGAGGTGCGCGGTCTCGACGGCGACGCCGCGCTCCGAGCGCACGGTGCGCTGCCGCACGGACGACCCCTCGGCGTCGTGCCGGCACGAGACGGTGACCAGCCCGGGCGCCTCGCGGCCGGGGTCCTGCCCGCCGTGGGCGCAGCCGGGCACCGGGCGCAGGGTGACGGTGACGTCGCCGTGCGCGTGCACGCGCCAGCGCGACGCGACGACCTCGCGCCGGGTGAGCGGGACGAGCCGCTCGTTGTGCAGGGTGACGCTCCCGCCCGACGGCGCGGTCCAGCGCAGCTCGCGCCGCAGCACGCCCCGGCGCAGGTCGAGCACGCGCTCGTGCGCCTCGACCGTCCCGTCGGGACCGGCGGGGTCGTCGGTCCGGACGTCGACCGGCTCGCCGTCGACGGACCAGCCGACCCGCCACGCGTCGACGACCGGCACGAGGCGCTCCTCGACCTCGGGGTAGGCGTACGCGCGTTCCGCGTACGTCTGCTCGAACTCCTCGTGCACGGAGGCGACGAGGGTCGAGGGGTCGTCGTCGGGGTCCGCCTCGTCGAGCGTGCCGCGGACGCCGACGTACCCGTTGGCGAGGGACAGGAGGGACGCGGCCGTGGCCGGGTCGTCGACGTCGAGGGCCGACTCCCGGACGGACCACGCGGGGAGGTCGCGAGTCACGCGGTCACTCCACCACGACCGGCCGACGCACACCCGTCCGGGACGGGTCGGAGGCCCGTCGAGAGCCGCTCCGGGGACAAGTGTCGATCGGCCGGGGACTTTTGCTTGTTGTCGACACAACTTTCGCCTACCTGTTGACATCCATGCACTGACTGCGGTGTCATGAACCTCGTTGCCCCTGGAACCCACCAGGGGGCCGGACGTCGGCGCAGGGGAGCCCGTCGTCCGGACCGACAGCCGAGCGGTACGCACCGACGCGCACCCCGGCGGGGGCCATGGCGGCCCCGGACCTCGCCCCACGGCCGGTCTCCCACCGACCCGGGTCGAGCCCCGCACGACCGAGCACCCTCTCGACCCTCTGCGACCGCGGGACACCCCCGCACCACCCAGTCCTGCTGCCCAGAGTCCCCCCGCACCACCTCGGGGAACCTCCGCGCGCCCGAGCGCGCCGGCACGCGGGGCGGCGACCGCCGTCCCGCCGGTCCGGCGCGCCGCGGACCGCCCGGACGACCCCGTACGCCCGGAAGGAGTCCCCCATGCCCGACCCGACGACCGAGACGGCGCCGAGGCCGCTCTCGAGGCGGGCCCTGCTCGCCGGGGCCGGCGTCGTCGCTGCCAGCCCCGCCGCCGCGCTCCTGCTCGGAGCCGGCGGCAGCGTCGCCGCGGCGCCCCCCGCCGCCGCCGCGACGACCGTCACCGCAGCCACCGGCGTCCGCAAGATCACCATGTACGCCGAGCGGATCTCCGACACCCTCGTCGGGTACGGGCTCGAGCGCGGCAAGGCGACCGTCCCCGGGCCCATCCTCGAGATGTGGGAGGGCGAGACCCTCGAGATCACGCTCGTCAACACGACGGACAAGCGCCTGTCCATCCACCCGCACGGCGTCAACTACGACGTCAACAGCGACGGCAGCACGTTCAACAACTCGTTCAACGAGCCGGGCGAGACGCGGACGTACACGTGGTCGACCGTGAAGATGGCGCGCGACCGCGGCATCTGGATGCCCGGCAGCGCGGGCTACTGGCACTACCACGACCACGCGTGGGGCGAGCACGGCACGCAGGGCCTCGCGGCGGGCCTCTACGGCGCGCTCGTCGTGCGCCGGGTCGGCGACGTGCTGCCGCAGAAGCAGTTCACGATGGTCTTCAACGACATGACCATCAACAACAAGGTCGCGCCGGACACGCCGATGTTCGAGGCGAAGCTCGGCGAGCGCGTCGAGTTCATCTGCATCGGCCACGGCAACCAGCTCCACACCTTCCACCTCCACGCGCACCGCTGGGCGAACAACCGCACCGGCCTGCTCGCGGACCAGTACGACCCGAGCCAGGTCGTCGACAACCGGGACCTCAACCCGGGCGACGCGTTCGGGTTCCAGGTCGTCGCCGGGCTCGGCGTCGGCCCCGGTGCGTGGATGTACCACTGCCACGTCCAGTTCCACTCCGACGGCGGCATGGCGGGGATCTTCCTCGTGCGCAACGCCGACGGGTCGATGCCGCCGGGCGCGCAGGAGTCGATCGACCGGTTCCAGGGGCACGGCAGCCACACCACGTCGGCCCCGTCCGGGGCCGCGCCGTCCGGCACCGCCGCGACGACGAGCGCCCCGGCCACCGCCCCCGGCGGTCCGGCCGGCGGTGGCTCCGGCCCGGCCGTCGTCGACCTCACGGGCCACGCCGGCCACTGACCGCGTGGCGGTGAGGCGGGACGGGCCGCCGGCCCGTCCCGCACCAGCAGGACCGCTTCCGGTCCGTCCGGGGGCGTCGCACCGATGACGAAGGAGTTGGAGAGTGCTTTCCAGACGATCGACACCCCCCACGAGGGGGCGCTCCCGACCGGGGGCACTACGGGCCCTGACCGTCGGCCTGACGGGCGTCGCGCTCGTCGCGAGCGCCGCCGTCCTCCCGGCGGCGGCCCAGACCGGCGCCACCGCACCCACCACCGCGGTCAGCGCGGGCGGGTCGCTCGCGGCGGGGTCCGTCGCCGCCGCGCCGGCCGCCGCGGCCGCGCCCGTGCGCGTGCTCGTGTTCCACGGCGCGCCCGACGAGCAAACCGACCCCGTCGTCGAGGCGACGGCGGCGCTCACCGAGCTCGGGGCCGCCAACGGCTTCGAGGTCGAGGCGACGTCCGACCCGGAGATGATCAGCGCGGCGACGCTCGGCGAGTACCGCGGCGTCGTCATGCTCTCCGCGGAGGGCATCGAGCTGAGCGGCGAGCAGGAGGCCGCGCTCCAGGCGTACATCAACGGCGGCGGCGGCTTCCTCGGCGTGCGCGACGCTGCACGCTCGCAGGAGGCCTCGAAGTGGTTCGAGGGTCTCGTCGGCGCCCGGATCAAGGGCGCGACGATGACGGCGGAGAAGGTCGCCGAGGCGACCGGCACCGGCCGCAGCCCGGCCGCCGAGACGCCGGCCAAGGCCGTCGACGGCGACCCCGGCACCAAGTGGCTGACGTTCGCCCGCACGGGCCAGCTCACGCTGCGCATGGAGCAGCCCGTCGCGGTGGTGAAGTACGGCATCACGTCGGCGAACGACTCCGCGGGCCGCGACCCGAAGAACTGGAAGCTCCAGGGCTCGACCGACGGGCAGACGTGGGTCGACCTCGACACGCGCACCGACGAGGACTTCCCGCAGCGCTTCCAGCCGCGCACGTTCGACGTCGCGAACGAGACCGCGTACGGCTGGTACCGGCTGGACGTCACCGCGAACTCCGGCGACGCCGAGATCCAGCTCGCGGAGCTCTCGATCTTCGGCCCCGACTCCGTCGAGCAGCCCGACCCGGAGATCCCGCTCGAGGAGCGCACGGTCGACCTGGTCGACCGCCAGCACCCCGCGACGGCGGACCTCCCGCTCACGTGGGACCGCGAGGACCGGTGGCTCGACTGGGCCGACGACCCGACCGGTGACGTGCACACGGTCGCGACGCTCGAGCCCGGCCCCGACGCCGGCCCGACGACGAACCCGTTCCAGCCCGTCTCGTGGTGCCGCGACTACGACGGCGGCCGGTCGTTCTTCACCGGCATGGGCGGCACGCCCGAGAGCTGGGCGGACGCGACGTTCCGCGAGCACCTGCTCGGTGCGCTCCAGTGGACGACGGGCGTGGTGCGCGGCGACTGCCAGGCGACCATCGCGTCGAACTACAAGGCGGAGCGCCTCTCCCAGGTGAACACGGCCGGCACGCTCGACCAGAACGGCGAGCAGCACGGCCTGACGATCGCCCCCGACGGCACGGTCTTCTACATCGGCCGCGGCGCCTGCGCGACCGGCCCGATCGTCCCGTGGAGCGACCCGAACGTGGGCCTCGGCTGCGGCACGATCCACCAGTGGGACCCGGAGACGGGTGAGGCGAAGCTGCTCACGACGCTCGACGTCATGGGCAACCGCGGCAGCGGCGACGAGCTCGTGAAGAACGAGGAGGGGCTGCTCGGCATCGTGCCCGACCCCGACTTCGCGACCAACAACTGGCTCTACGTGTACTGGATGCCGCACGAGAACATCGACCGCGAGCGTCGCGTCGGCTACCGGACCGTCTCGCGGTTCACCTACGACCCCGAGACCCCGACGATCGACCAGAGCACGCGGGTCGACCTGCTCGAGTGGGAGACGCAGATCCACAGCTGCTGCCACGCGGGTGGCGGCATGGCGTTCGACAGCGAGGGCAACCTCTACGTCGGCTCGGGCGACAACAACTCGTCCGGCGGGTCGAACGGGTACTCCGGCAACAACTGGACGCAGGAGTACGCGGGGATCAGCTTCCAGGACGCGCGCCGCACGTCGGGCAACACGAACGACCTCAACGGGAAGATCCTGCGGATCCACCCCGAGGACGACGGCACGTACACGATCCCGGACGACAACCTGTTCCCGGTGGGCGAGTACCCCGCGGACAAGACGCGCCCGGAGATCTACGTCATGGGCGTGCGCAACATCTCGCGCCTCCAGATCGACCCGGACACCGACTGGCTGACCGCGGCCTGGGTGGGCCCGGACGCCGGCAGCCCGAGCCCCGAGCTCGGCCCGGCGAAGTACGAGACCGCGACGATCATCACGTCCGCGGGCAACCAGGGCTGGCCCTACTGCATGGGCAACAAGCAGCCGTACCGTGACCGGAGCAACGAGGACGCGAGCGTCCTCACCGGCTGGTACGACTGCGACAACCCGAAGAACACGTCGCCGCGCAACACGGGCCTCGTGGACCTCCCGCCGGTGCGGGACAACATGATCTGGTACTCGCCCTCGGGCGGCGGACCGGTCTTCCCGGACCGCGGCAACGGCATCCCGACGTACGAGGACGACGAGGCGACCTACACCATCCCGTGGCTGCGGGGCGGCGGCCAGGCCGTCATGTCCGGTCCGACCTACCGCCAGTCGCAGGTCGACCCCGAGTCCGACGTCGCGTGGCCGTCGTACTGGGAGGGCAAGTGGTTCATCGGTGACCAGTCGAACTCGAACAACCGCGTCGCGGTGACGGTCGACCCGGACGCCGTCGAGGAGCAGGGCGCCCCGGCGTTCATGGAGGACCTGCGCCAGATCATCCCGGGCGGCCGCGGTGACGGGCTGCTCCAGAGCTGGATGGACGCGAAGTTCGGTCCGGACGGCGCGCTGTACCTGGTCGACTACGCGGGCGGCTTCTTCAGCCTCGACCCGAACCAGAAGCTCATGCGGATCACGTACCAGGGCGGGGCCCCGACCCCGGCCCCGGCCGCGTCCGCGACGAGCATCCAGGGCGACCCGCTCACGGTGCAGTTCACGGGTGCGCGGTCCGGCGGCGTCTCCTACCTGTGGGAGTTCGGCGACGGCAAGACCTCGCGCCAGGCCAACCCGAAGCACAAGTACCCCCGCATCGGGACCTACGAGGCCAAGCTCACCGTCACGTACGCGGACGGCTCGACGGCCACCGTCACGACCGACGGCTCGCCGTCGTGCACCCTGCCCGACGAGCGCGAGACCGTGTTCTTCGGCGACGTCGACTCCACGGTCGAGAACCTCGACCTCGGCGCCTGCACGATGAACGACCTGTTCCAGGACGAGAAGGAGTGGCGCACCCACGCCCGGTTCCTGGCGCACGTCGAGTCGGTCGCGAAGAGCCTGTACGACGACAGCCGGATCGACGAGCGCGAGCGTGCTCGCCTCGTCGACGCCGCGGCGCGGTCGCAGATCGGCGTGGACCCGGGCGGGTACCGCACGATCTTCGACGGCACGCAGGAGTCGCTGTACGACTGGTTCCAGGCCCCGAGCGGCAAGTTCACGCTCGAGCCGGGCGGTTCGCTGAAGTCGAGCGGCGGTCTCGGGATGCTCTGGTACGCGGGCGAGGAGCTCGGGGACTTCTCCGTGAAGCTCCTGTACCGCGACGTCTCCGCGGGTGACCACCACGCCAACACGGGCGTGTTCACCCGGTTCCCGAACCCGAACGACCCGGGCGACGTGCCGTGCGCGGCCAACCAGTCGCCCGCGTGGGTCGCGATCTCGTGCGGTCACGAGATCCAGATCTACGACGGCCCGACGGGCGAGCCGCAGAAGACCGGCTCGGTCTACAACTTCGACCCGCTCGGCCTGAACACCGGCGGCGAGAAGCCGAAGGGCGAGTGGAACGAGTACGAGATCCGGGTGGTCGGCCAGCAGTACACGATCATCCGCAACGGCGTCGTCATCAACGAGTGGGAGAACACGCCGGGACAGCAGTCGTCCCGCGCCGGTGACCCGCCGACCGACCTGCGCCAGTTCGACAGCGGGTTCATCGGGCTCCAGAACCACGGGAACGCGGACCTCATCGAGTTCCGCGACATCCGGGTCGCGGACCTGTAGCACCGCCGGGCGGGGGCGGCCGGTCAGGCCGTCCCCGCCCGTACCCCGCAGTCCGACAGCACCCCAGAACTCCCAGAACCTTCCCCGAGACACCCCCCGAGGAGTGCACCCTCATGGAACGACGTACCAGTCCCGGTGGCGTCCGCCGCCGCGGCGCGCGGCGGTTCCTCGCCGCCACGGTCGCCGGGCTCACCGCGACGACGGTCCTCACCGTCGCCCCGGCGTCCGCGTCCCCCGCAGGGACGGCAGCGCCGTCGTCCGTCTTCTCCGTCGCCGACGCCACCGTCGCCGCGGAGCAGGTCCTCACGTGGACCGCGGACAACAGCGTGACCGACTACAAGGCCTTCCCGGCCACGGCCGAGGCGGGTCCCGCCACGATCGTGTTCGAGAACAGCATGGCGACCGGCAGCACGTTCGGCATGAGCCACACGCTCACGTTCGACACGTCGTCGCCCGGCTACAACCACGACGTGAACCTCAACATCCTCGCGAGCCCGTTCGACGCGAACGGCGGGCGGCACGAGGCGCAGGTCACCTTCACCCCGGGCAAGTACCGCTACTTCTGCGCCATCCCCGGGCACGGCGAGATGTGGGGCGAGCTCGTCGTCACCGACGGCGGCACCGGCGGCGAGGACACCACGGCCCCGTCCGTGACCGCGCTCGTCACCGGCGAGCAGGACGGCGACGGCGCCTACGTGGGCGGCGCGACCGTGACGCTCGACGCGACCGACGACGACTCCGGCGTGGCCGGGGTCGAGTACGACCTCGACGGCGCGGGCTGGCAGGCCTACACGGAGCCGTTCGTCGTCGACGCCGTCGGCGCGCACACGCTCCAGTTCCGCGCGACCGACGCCGCGGGCAACACGTCCGAGGCGCAGACCGCGAGCTTCACCGTCGTCGAGGGCGACGTCGAGGAGGACACGACCGCCCCGGTCGTCGAGCCCATGGTCATGGGGCAGCAGGACGAGGACGGCGCCTACGTCGGCACCGCCGCGTTCATGCTCCACGCCACGGACGAGGGCTCGGGCGTCGCGTCCGTCGAGTACCAGGTCGACGGCGGCGCATGGCTCCCGTACACGACCACGGTGCCGTTCACCGAGGTCGGCGAGCACACCGTGTCCTTCCGGGCGACCGACGTCGCGGGCAACGTGTCCGAGGTCGGCTCCGTGACGTTCACCGTCGTCGCCGGCGGCGGCGAGGACGACACGACCGCCCCGACCGTCACCGCCGAGGTCACCGGCACGCAGGACGGCAACGGCGCGTTCGTCGGGTCCGCCACCGCGACGCTGACCGCGACGGACGACGCGTCCGGCGTGGAGAGCGTCGAGTACGACCTCGACGGCGCCGGCTGGCAGCCGTACACCGAGCCGGTCGTCGTCGACGAGCCCGGCGAGCACACGCTCGTCTACCGGGCCACCGACGTCGCGGGCAACGTCTCCGAGGAGACCGTCACCGAGTTCGTCGTGGTGGCGGAGGCCGAGGAGGACACGACGGCCCCGATCGTCGCGACCGAGCTCAGCGGCCAGCAGGACGAGGACGGCGCCTACGTCGGCTCCGCGTCCGTGCTGCTCACCGCCACGGACGACGGCTCGGGCGTCGCGTCCGTCGAGTACGACCTCGACGGCGCGGGCTGGACCGAGTACACCGAGGCCGTCGTCGTCGACGAGCCCGGCCGCCACACGCTCGCCTACCGCGCGACCGACGTCGCGGGGAACGTCAGCGAGCCGGCGACCGTCACGTTCGACGTCGTCGCGGGCCAGGGCGGCGACACCGTCGCCCCGACCGTCGACCACCGCGTCATGGGCGGCGACAAGAACGAGGCCGGCGAGTACCTCGACAACGTGTTCGTGCGCCTCCTCGCGAAGGACGCCGACTCCGGCGTCGCGTCGGTCGAGTACCAGCTCGACGGCGGCGAGTGGACCCCGTACGCCAAGCAGATCTCCGTGCGGACCCCCGGGTCGCACACGGTGACCTACCGCGCGACGGACGTCGCGGGCAACGTGTCCGCCCCGAAGACGGTCACGTTCGTCATCGCGGGCGGCGAGGAGCCCGGCGGCGACACCGACGGCCCCGTCGTCACGGCGGGCGTCAGCGGCAGCCGCACGCGCGACGGCGACTTCGTCGCGAGCGCGCGCGTCACGCTCACGGCGGTCGACGAGGAGTCCGGCGTGGACCGCATCGAGTTCCAGGCCAACGACGGCGCGTGGCAGCGCTACGCGGCCCCGGTCGCGTTCGCGGCCGACGGCCAGCACGTCGTCCGCTACCGCGCGGTCGACGGCGTCGGGAACGTCACGAGCGGCGAGGTGACCTTCACGGTCCTCAAGCTCGTGCGCGACCGCTGCGTCGGCTCGGACATCCGCCCGACGGTGATCATCGACGGCCACGACAGCACGGTGCAGAACTACGACGACGGCACCGGCTGCACGGTCAACGACCACGTCGCCGAGAACGACGAGTACGCGACGCACCGCGAGTTCGTCGACCACGTGAGCCTCGTGACCGAGGACCTCGTCCTCGACGGCGTCCTCGACGACGCCGAGCGCGACCTCGTCATCACGGCGGCCCAGCTGTCCGACATCGGTCGCCGCTGACAGCACCCGTCCCACCAGCAGTCCGACCGGCGAAGGCCCGGACCCGCTCCCTCCAGGAGCGGGCCCGGGCCGTCGTCGTCCCCGGCCCACCCTGGGTCCGAGAGACACCCCCGGTGCGCCGAGCACGACGTTGCTGTCGCCTGGGGCGGTATCCCGACGGGAGAGTCGTTCTCGACCGCGCGCAGGGTCGTGCTCGGCCTGCCCCGCCGGGAGGGGACGCCGGGGAGGGGCGTGCCTCGCCGTCGGGCTGTGGGCAGGGCGGCCGGGCTGCCCGACGCCGCGCGGTCCGGTCAGGCCGGCGGCTCGCCGTACACCGGGCGGACGAAGGCCAGGACGATCCCGAGCCCGCCGCGCTGGGCGAGGCGCGCGCGGTCCTCCGGGTGGTCGAGCAGGTGCCGCAGGACGCGCGCGACCGCCTCGGCGTCCGTCACGACGACGGGATCGGGGTCCGGTCCGTGCGCGGGCCGACCCTGGAGCAGGTCCTCGCCCTCCGCGTGGCGCGCCCGTGCGCCGTCGTGCAGCTCGACCCGGAGCGACGGGCGCCCCTCGCCCCGGACGACGTGGACGCGCGCGACGTCGTCCCACCGCACGACGACCCGGACCACCTCCGCGCGGCCCACCGGCAGCTCGACCTCGTGCGGCCGCAGCACGACCGCGTGCTTCGACGGCCCGCGCACGTACGCCAGCAGCCCGCCGCCGAAGGCGAGGGCGACGATCCCGATCAGGGCCGCCGCGAACCCTTCGCCGTTCCGCAGGAGCCACACCGCGAACGCCACCGCGCCGCCGCACAGCGCGAGCAGGATCAGCAGCACCGCGAGGTAGTCGGCGACGGGCGTCAGGCGCTCGCGACCGCGCACGCCGCCGCGCACCGCGGTCCACACCATGCTCGGCCGGTACGGCTGCCGGGGTCGGCGGCTGCTGCTCACGGAGGACAGTCTGCCGGGTGCTCGGGTCGGCGCCGAGCACGACGTTGCTGTCGTTCTCGCGGCGAGACCGCCAGCAGACTCGTGCTCGGCGGCTTGGGAGTTCGGCGGCTCGGCGGCTTGGGCGGGTGGTCGAGCCGGTCGGTTCAGGAGCCGCCGAGGAGCATCCGCTTGGCGGCGGTGAACTCGTCGTCGGTGAGGGAGCCCGCGGCGTGCAGGCTCGCGAGCTCGGCGAGCGCCGCGGTGACGCCGTGCTGCACGGTAACTTCGGGGGTGCCCGCGCCGCGGGTCAGGCGGGTCGTCGTGTACGTGGTGGTCGTCGAGGACGACGAGCGCGTGGGCGAGCCCCACGCCGGGGCGTCCGTGTCGGTCGTCGGGTCGTCGGCGACCGGTGCGTCGGCGACGGTCGCGCCCGCGGCCCGGGCGGCGTCGTGCAGGGCGCGCGTGCGGTCGCGGCGGGCCTGCACCACGACCCGCTCCCCGGGCAGGCGCCAGACGACCACGGGGTCGCCGGGCTGCGGGACCTCCGACGGGAGCAGGTTCGTGACCGGGGCGAGGCGCGTGACCGTCGTCGTCAGCGCCCCGTGCCGCACGCGCACGGCGCAGTGCGCGACGCCGCCCGACTCCGTCCGGTCCGTGACCGACGCCGTCACGACCCCGGCCTCGCGCGTCGCGGCCAGGCGGTCGCGGTGGTACTGCGCGTAGAGCGGGGCGTCGTCGCGCGACCGGCGCAGCGACCGCGCGTAGCCCGCCCAGATCGGGCCGAGGAAGACCCACGGGAAGATCGTCCACACGACGTTCCAGAACCACGGGAAGAAGCCGTCGTGGTCCCACGCGTTGACCGTCACGAGCCAGACGAACCCGCCCGACAGCAGCGCGAGCAGCACCCCGTTGCGGACCTTCGTCCCGACGCCCGACGGCGGCTCCATGAGCCCCTCGGGCGTGCGCGGCAGGTCGTCGACGGACTCGTCGTTGCCCACCAGCCGCAGGATGGCCTTCGGGTCGGCGGTCTTGCGCGCCAGCGCGGCGGACGGCGGCAGGGGCGGTTCGTCATGAGGGGCGGACGGCGCCCCCGTGGTGTGGTCAGACATCACCCCGATCCTACGATCGCCCCGCCCCACCCTCCTCCAGCCGAGCATGGGGTTAGTGACCGTCTGGGGTCGTTCGTGGTCGGCAACCCCATGTTCGGCGGTCGCTTATCCCACGTTCGAGTCATCGGTTGGTCGTCACCGTCGTGCCTGCGGCGCGGGTCGCGGCGAGCAGTGAACGGAGGCCGAACGCCTGGACCGGGCCTAGCGCTCCCGTCCCGCGGGTCTCACCGGCCGCGGCCCGGGTCGCGCCCCACGCGAGGTAGCGGGCCGTGAGGTCGTAGGCGTCGGGGCCGTCGAGTCGCGCCCGGCGCAGCACGTCGCCCTCGGCGTCGCGCGCCACCGCGAGCACGTGCGTGCGCGACGCCGCGCGGGCCGCCTCGTCCGGACCGCCGCTCGACCCGCTGCGCGAGCGGGCGAGGCGCCGCAGGCCGTCGCCCAGCCCGGGGACGCGCAGCGCGGCCGTCGCGACCGCCGTCGCCACCGGCGCGAGCCGCGCCGCGGGGCCGGACACGCCCAGCGCCACCTCGACGTCGCGCAGCCCCGCCGCGAAGCCGGGGAGCGTGAACGGCTCGGTACCGCCCGCGGTGACACCCCGCACGCGCCGTCCGGGGCCGACATCGAACGTGACGACGCGCGCCGCGACGCGCTCGGTCCGGAGGTCGCCGTCGCGCCACGCGTACGACGGCTCGAGCGCCGTCTCCAGCGCGCTCACGCGCGTGCCGCCGCTCACGCCGCCGCCGGTGGGGAAGTAGCCGATCTCCAGGCGCGCCGCGTCGGCACCCTCGTCCTGGAGCGCGAGCGCCCCCGCGAGGTTGCCGGGCACCCAGTCGTGGCCGAACGCCGTGAGCAGCGCCGCACCCGTGCGCCGGGCGCGCGGGCCGAGCTCGTCGAACACGCGTCGGATGAACGCCGGCTCGCCCGTCGAGTCGAGGTACACCGCGCCCGCGTCGATCGCGGCCTCGACCGCCGGACCACCGTGCCGCCCGAACGGCCCGACCGTCGAGACCAGCACGTCGCCCGGCCCGACCAGCGCACGCACGGTGCGCGCGTCGTCGACGTCCGCGACCGCGGTCTCGAGCGGCGTTCGCACCCAGGTGCCCGACGGCGGGCTCCCGGCCTCGGGCGAGTCCGTGGGCTCGGCGCGGTGGCGGGGCGCTGCGGATGGTGCCGTTGCGGACGGTGCCGCCGCGGTCCGTGCCGTCGCGGCGAGGTCCGCGGCGAGCGCGTCCAGGCGGTCCTGGGACCGACCCGCGAGCACGGGCCGGGCGCCGCGGGCCACGAGCTCGTGCGCGACGAGCGTGCCCGTGTAGCCCGTCGCGCCGAGGAGCACGATGCGGCCCGTCGCCGGGGGAGGGGTCGGGGCGTCGGCCATGGGGTCTCCTTTCGCCGGAACCAGGGATCCCGCGAGACTACGGAGCAGTGCCGGGGCTCGCGCGTCGGCGGGGTCGCGGCCGCTGCCTGCCGTGCTCACCCGCGGCCCGCGTGGTGTCCTGGCGGTATGGACCGACAGCCCGACGATTCCCGGCGCGAGGACGGGTCGCCCGACGACGGCGGACGGCGCGACGGGCCCCGGCCTGGGCTCGTCGGGGTGCTGTGGTGTGTCGTCGTCATCGTGGCGGTGCTGGTGATCGGCGTCGCGATGGGACTGCTCGACGGCCGCTGACCGTACCGGCCCGCATCGCCCCCACAGCGCGCCCTCGGCGGGTTGCCGCGCGCTGGGTGAAAGGCGGCGCAGGGGTGGCACGCGTTCAGGTATCAGCTGCACCCCGCTCCGCGCTGACGTCGAGATCGACCTCAACTTCTATGACTTCGATATCGACGTCGTTTGGACTGACTTCACTATCGACGTCATCGGAGGCGGTATGGCGGTCCGCATCGAGATCACGAGTCCCGAGCTGCTCGGCTTCGCCTTGCAGCAGGGCCGGCTGCTGCGCGGGACGAGCCAGCGGCAGCTGGCCGACCAGCTCGGCATCGGGCAGAAGTGGGTCTGGGAGATGGAGAACGGCAAGCCCGGACTTCTCACGGAGCGCCTCTTCGCCATGCTCGACGCGACGGGCGTCCGGTTGTGGGCGGAGATCGACGAACCGATCGGCGACGACCTCTCCGGGGCAGGCGGGGACGACGTGGAGAAGCTCGATGGCTGACCTCCGCGTCGAGCTGTACGGCCGGCTCGTCGGTCATCTGGTGGGGACGAGCTCGCGCACGTTCGACTTCAGGACGGACCGCTTCGCCGAGCTCCTCCCGGAAGAGGCGGCGTCCTCAGCGACCTCGCCGCGCGAGCGCGGGTCAGGGAGACCGACGTCGCGACCGCCGAGGAGAAGCTCCTAGTCGACGGCGTGCAGTACGAGCCGATCCCCGCCGACCGGTCCGACGATGAGCGGTGGTACTCCCACGAGTTCTTCACCGATGATGACCTCGCCGGCTACGTTGGCGAAGGCAGGAACGTCATCGTCGACGAGCTCGGGGAGCCGAAGAGATTCGCCAAGTCGGTCTTCGAGTCACTTGTTACGGACTCGGACGTCGAGCGGGCGTTTGCGAACCAGCTCGAGAAGCAGAGTGAGGTCAAGCTCTTCGTCAAGCTGCCGTCGCGATTCCAGGTCGCCACCCCTCTCGGCAACGACAACACCGACTGGGCCGCCGTCCTCGAGCGGCAGGGCGAGGAGTCGCTACACGCCAAGACGGCGGTGAGGTGTATTTTTCAGTTCTGGCGGGAGGAATGAGGGTCGTGCGCTGCTGCGCTATGCGGTTTCGAAGCGCTCGAAGCGCCAGGCGAGCAGCTCTCGGTCAGGACGCTCCGAATAGCGACGCGGCACGCTGAGCTGTCGCCCGTGCATCTCCTGCAGCCCATGTTTGAGCATGGGACCGTCAATCTCTCGGAGGAGCTCGAGCGCGATCCGGACCTCGCCGTCAGGCGTGACGCCCAGCATGTTCTGGTCGTACGCGGCGTGATGGATCTTGCAGAGGGCGAGTCCGTTGTTCACGGTCGGCAGTCCATGTTTCTCGCTGTCCGGGACGATGTGCGCCGCGTCGAGCAGCGCCCCGTGCTTGAGCTCGCAGATCGCGCACCGGGTCTCGTAGGCGACGAGGACGCGGGTGCGGAACGCCGGCTGGTGCAGTCGCTGCTTGGCGAGCCGGAGCGCGTACTCGCGCTGCGGCGTCGTGAGATGGGCCGGGTCCGGGATGAACCGGAAGGCCTCGTCGAGAGCGATGAGGAACTGGCTGTTCTCCGGCTCGTCGTCCACGACGTACACCGGGGCGACCGGGGTGTAGATGTTCGGGACTTCCTTGCGGAACAGGATGAGCGGCATCCCGCTCGTCATCGCCTCGCGCAGCTTGCGGTTGTCGCCGCTCCACGGGTCACCGGCGCGGTACGCGTAGTGGAGGAGGCCGTCCTCGGACTCGGTGTCGTCGTACGGTCCGCTCGCCGAGCTGACGATCGACAGCGTCGAGGAGAAGCTCTGCGGGTTGCGGATGCCGCGCGAGTAGTCGATGACCGGGAGCTTGCGGCCGTCGATGTGGAAGTCGAGCAGCTCGTCCCGGTGGAGGAATCCGCCGTTCGCCTCGGCCCGGTCGTGCACCCACTGGATGATGCGTGTGCGCAGCGCGGCTTCGACGGCAGAGTCCATGCCGGCAGCTCACCAGGCGGCCCGCAAACGGGCAAGTGTCCGTCGGGTGAAGTTCGCCGAGAGTGCCCGTTTCGTCTGACGGGTTCGACAGCTCCCGCCAGCGGCTACGCGCTGTTGCCAGCCGACTGCGACACCAGCACCGCGAGCTGCACGCGGTTCGTGACGCCGAGCTTCGCGCTCGCCGCGGAGAGGTGGGTCTTGACCGTCGCTTCGCTCACGTACAGCCGCTGCGCGATCTCGGGGTTGGACAGGCCCTGCGCCACGAGTCGCGCGACGTCGAGCTCGCGCTCGGTGAGGGTCGCGACCTGCTGTGCGGCCTCCCTGCGTCCCGCCGCGCCGGGCGCGGCGGTGACCTGCGCCATGACGACGCGCGCCGCGCGGGGCGACAGCGCGCCGTCGCCGGCTGCGACGGCGCGGACGGCGGAGGCGATCTCGTCGGGTGACGCGTCCTTGGCGAGGAACCCGGACGCCCCGGCGTGGACGGCGTCGAGGATGCTGGACTCGGTGTCGAACGACGTCATGGCGATGACGCCGGGCGGGTCGGGGAGCATCCTCACGGCGCGTGTCGCCGTCACGCCGTCGACGCGGGGCATGCGCAGGTCCAGGAGCACGACGTCGGGGTGGTGCGCCTGGACGGCCGTCACGACCTGGTCGCCGTCGGCGGCCTCGGCGACGACCTCGATGTCGTCGGGCCGCAGGATGGTCCGGAGCAGCCGTCGGACCATCGGGTCGTCGTCGACCACGAGCACCTTGATCACGCCCCGACCCTAGCGGCGCGCGCCCACGGCGCGTCCGCCGCGACCGCCGCACCGCCCGTCGCCGCGACCGCCGTCAGGCCCGCGCGCCGTCCTGGTGGCGCACCCACGTCTCGCGGACCTCGGTGAGGTGGTCGAGCATCGCGGCGCGGGCGCCGTCGGCGCGGTGCGCGTCGAGGTTGTCGACGATCGCGCGGTGCGCGCGCGTGACGACGTCGATGCGGCGCGGGTCGTAGGAGAACGTGGCGATGCGCGTCTCCATGAGCCCTTCGCCGAGCACGTCGTAGAGCATGACGAAGAAGTCGTTGCCGGTCGCGACGGCGAGGCCGCGGTGGAAGGCGTAGTCGTTCTTGGACGCGGCGACGATGTCGTCGGCGTGCCCGGGGAGCTGGTCGACGAGGTCGGCGAGGCCGGTGAGCGCGGCGTCGTCGATGCGCTCGGCGGCGATGCCGGCGACGGCGACCTCGAGCGTCGCGCGGACCTCGTGGAGCTGGAGGTAGGGCACGTTGGGGCCGTGGTGGAGGAACATCTGGAGCATCTGGCCGACGTCGTCGATGCTGGTGCGCCCGACGCTCAGGCCGGAGCCGGGCGTGGCGGTGACGATGCCCTTGGCGGTGAGGGCGCGGACCGCCTCGCGCACGACGGTGCGGGAGACGCCGTAGGACTCGCAGAGCTCGCGCTCGGAGGGCAGCCGGTCGCCGGGCTGGAGCTCGCGCGCGAGGATGTCGTCGCGGATCGCGTCGGCGACCTGGTCGGACAGTCGGCGCTGTCGCACGATGCCGCTCGTCGGCAGCGTCGCATCGGGCTCGGGCACCGTTCCTCCTCGGGGTGACGACCGCGCCATTCTGCCTCACGGGGGCCACGACCTGCCCGGACGCGGTCCCTGCTCGCGGTCGTGAGACGGGGTTGGCTCAACTGGTATGACAGGATACAGTCACTCAACCTGCTGAGCCGAGCGTCCGACGTCGGGCACCGGTGCCGGCAGGTCTCCCCTCACCCGCACGCAGAGCAACGCGGCTTCCCAGTCGCGGGGAAAGAGCTGTTCCACGATGCGCGCCATCAGATTCGAGACGTCCGGGACCGCCCACGTGGTCGACATCCCGCGCCCGGTCCCCGGCCCCGGCGAGGTCCTGCTCGCCGTCACCTCCACGGGGGTGTGCGGCTCCGACCTGGCCGCCCTCCGAGGCACCCACCCGTTCCGCGTCCCGCCGCTGATCTCCGGCCACGAGGCCGGTGGCCGCGTCGCCGAGGTCGGCCCGGACGTCGCCGACGTGGTCGTCGGCGACCGCGTCGTCGTCGACCCGCAGCGCCCGTGCGGCACGTGCGACCTGTGCACGACGGGCGGCTACCACCTGTGCGCGAGGAAGCAGATGCTCGGCGTCGCCGAGTGGGACGGCTCGTTCGCCGAGCACGTCGTCGTGCCCGCGTACACGCTGGTCCCCGCGCCCGACGGCGTCGCGGACGAGCACCTCGCTCTCGCCGAGCCGGTCGCGGTCGCGGCCCACGCCGTCGCGCAGCTGGGGGAGCGGCGCCGCGAGCGCGCGCTCGTGCTGGGCGGCGGCACGATCGGCGCGCTCGTCGCGCGCGTGCTCGCCGACGGCGGCAGCACGGTGGTCGACGTCGTCGAGCCGCGCGAGCACGTCCACGAGGTGCTGCGCGCGGTCGGTGCGACGGGCGTCCACCTGCCCGACGCCGCGCTCGAGCCCGGCTCGTACGACGCCGTCTTCGTCGCCGCGGGCGTGCCCGCGCTCGTCGAGCGCGCGTTCGAGGCCGTCGCGCCCGGCGGTGCGATCGTCCAGGTCGCGGTGTTCAACCAGCCCGTGCCGGTCCCGGTGGGGCAGCTCCAGGTGCGCGAGATCGCCCTGCTCGGCACGGCCATGTACACGAAGGACGACTTCCGCACCGCGCTCGACGTCCTTGCGCGCCACCCGGAGCTCGCGGACGTGCTCGTGTCCCGCACGACCTCCCTGGAGGAGGGCGCCGCGATCACGACGACCATGGCCGCCGAGGGGCCGGGCGACATCGTCAAGCTGGTGATGGTCCCGTGAGCGCGGCCCGCGCCGTCCGCGGCGTCCTGTCCGGCGCCGAGCGCGCGCTGTTCGTCGTCTCGGGCGTCGCGATCACGCTCGTGAGCGCCGTCCTCGTGCTCCAGGTCTTCATGCGGTACGTGCTCAACAGCCCGACCGTGTGGTCCGAGGAGTTCGCGACGCTCGCGTTCGTCTGGTGCGTCATGACGGCGATCCCCGTCGCGGTGCGCCGCAGCGAGCACATCGCGGTGACGCTGCTCCTCGACCGCCTGCGCGGGAAGGTTCGCCGCGCGTTCGTCGCGCTCGGCTACGCGCTCTCCGCGGGCCTGTTCGGCCTCGTCGCCGTCTACGCGGCGATGATGCTCCCGACGGGCGCGCGCCAGCTCATGACCGGCCTGACCATCGCGACGGGCACGGACATCACGCTGCTCGCCATGTACGTCGTCGTGCCGATCGGCATGGGCTTCTCCTGCGTCTACGCGGTCGAGAAGCTCGTCGAGGCGCTGCGCGGCGACTTCGACACCCCCGACGACGCCGTGGAGGCGAACATCGCCGAGGCGGAGCAGCTCGTCGCGCCCACCTCCCAGGACAAGGACGTCTGACCCATGCCCCTCATCCTCGGAGGGCTCCTCCTCCTCATCCTCGTCATCGGCGCCCCGGTGGGCGTCGCCGTCGGCCTCGCGTCGTTCGCGAGCCTCGCCGCCGAGGGCGTGCCGCCCGAGGTCGGCGCCCAGCGGTTCGTCGCCGGGATGCGCTCCTTCCCGCTCCTCGCGATCCCGCTCTTCGTGCTCGCCGGCTCGCTCATGAACGCGGGTGGCGTGACCCAGCGCCTCATCGACTTCGCCTACGCGATCGTCGGCCGGATCCGCGGCGGGCTCTCGGCCGTCAACGTGCTCACGAACATCACGTTCGGCGGCATGTCCGGCTCGGCGGTCGCGGACGCGTCGTCGGTCGGCCGCCTCCTCATCCCCCAGATGCTGCGCCGCGGCTACGCGCCCGGCGACGCGGCGTCGGTCACCGCGACGGCGTCGATCGTCGCGCTCGTGCTCCCGCCGAGCATCACGATGATCATCTACGGCGTCGCCGCCGAGGTCTCGATCAGCGCGCTGTTCTTCCACGGCCTCTACATCGGCCTCGGGTTCGGCCTCGTGTACCTGGTCACGGGCTGGCTCGTCGCCCGCAAGAAGGGCTACCCGGCCGAGCGGGGCGTGGGTGCGCGCGAGCTCGTGCGCACCGCCGCCAAGGCGCTCCCGGCCCTGCTCATCCCCGTCGTCGTGCTGGGCGGCATCCGGCTCGGCGTCTTCACCGCGACGGAGGGCGGCGCGGTCGCGGTCCTCATCGCCGTGATCCTCGGGGTCGTCGTCTACCGCGAGCTGTCCTGGCAGCGGGTCGTCAAGGCGATGCGCGAGACGACGATGCTCGTCGCCGCGATCATGCTCATCATCGCCATGGCACAGGCCTACTCGTGGGCGCTCGTGACCGGCGGCACGCCGCAGATCGTCGCCGACGCCGTGCTCGGGCTCACGGACAACGTGCTGCTCATCCTCTTCGTCGCCAACGTGATCCTGCTGCTCATCGGCACGGTCGTCGAGGGCAACGCGGCGATCATCATCTTCACGCCGATCCTCCTGCCGATCGTCACGGCCGCGGGCGTCGACCCGGTCCACTTCGGGCTCATCGTCGTCATCAACCTCGCGATCGGGCTCATCACGCCGCCCGTCGGGATCAACCTGCTCATCACGAGCCGGATCGCCGGGATCTCGGCGGAACGGGCGCTGCGCGACATGCTCCCGTGGCTCGGCGTCTCGGTCGCCCTGCTGTTCCTCGTCACGTACGTCCCCGTCCTCACCGGCATGTACTAGCCGGCGCGACGGTCGACACCCGCCACCGGCACCAGCACCCCGGCGGGCGAGGGCGTCCCGCGCCCTCGCCCGCCCCGCACACGAAGGAGCTTCCCGTGGGGAAGAGAACCACCGCGCCGCACCGTCGCGTCGCCGCCCTGGTCGTCGCGAGCGCGCTCGCCCTCGGCGGCTGCACGGCCACGACGACCGGCCCCGAGCCCGACCTGCTGCTCCGCCTCGGCCACTCGTACGGCGCCGGGAGCCTGCAGGACCGCGCCGCCAACCGGCTGTCCGAGCAGGTCGCCGACGCCTCCGACGGCCGCGTGACGATCGAGGTCTACCCCGCCTCCCAGCTCGGGAGCTGGGAGGACATGCAGGAGGGTCTGGAGTTCGGGGCCGTGGACATCGTCGTCGAGTCCGTCGGCTCGCTCGAGCGCTACACGGACCTCGCCGCGATCGAGGGCGTGCCGTTCCTCTACGAGGACGAGGACCAGTTCCTCGAGGTCTGGGACGGCCCGCTCGGCGACGAGATCATCGAGGCCATCCGGGAGGACTCCGGGTTCCTGCTGCTCGGCCAGATGTACCGCGGCGGCCGCGTGCTCAACACGCAGCGTCCCGTCACCGAGCTCGCCGACGCGCGCGGCCTCAAGCTGCGCGTCCCGACCCAGCAGACCTACCTCGACACGTGGCACGCGCTCGGCGCGAGCCCCATGCCGCTCGCGCTCAGCGAGGTGTTCCCCGCGATCGAGCAGGGCGCGGTCGAGGGCCAGGAGAACCCGATCGACGTCGTGCGCTTCAACTCGTTCTACGAGGTCGCGCCGCACGTCACGCTCACCGAGCACGTGTTCGGCAACTTCCACTTCCAGGTCTGGGCCGACGCCTACGAGGGCTGGCCCGACGACCTCCGCGCGATCGTCGACGCCGAGATCGACGACGTCTCCTCCTGGTACCGCGAGACGTCGATCGCCGAGCGGCAGGAGAACGTCGACTTCCTGGTCGAGCGCGGCGTCGAGCTGCACGAGATCGACCGCGCCGAGTGGGCCGAGGCCTCGTCCGAGGTGCTCGACCACGTCGACCCCCAGGTCGTGGAGTGGGCCGAGCGCATCCGCTCGGGCGACGCGTGACGCCGTACCGCGGCCCCGAGCCGCCCCGGCGCGTCGACCGTGCCGCCCGCGACGACCGACGACCCGACCGACGACCCGGCCGACGACCCGACCGACCAGAGGAGACACCGATGCGCGGCGCGATCGCCGACGACTTCACCGGGGCCACCGACCTCGCCGGCAACTGGAGGGCCCGCGGTCTGCGGACCGCCGTCGTGCTGGGCGTCCCGGGGCCGGACGAGCTCGCGGACCTCGCCGACCACGACGCCGTCGTGGTCGCGCTGAAGATCCGCTCCGCGCCTGCCCCCCAGGCGGTGGAGCAGGCGCGCGCGGCCTACCGCGCGCTCGCCGCGCTCGGCGTCACGCAGGTCTACGACAAGTACTGCTCGACGTTCGACTCCACGCCCGAGGGCAACATCGGGCCCGTCGCGGACGCGCTCATGGAGGAGACCGGCGCGCGCAGCGCCGTCGTCGTCCCGGGCTTCCCCGACGCGGGCCGCACCGTCTTCCGCGGCCACCTGTTCGTGGGGGACGACCCGCTCGACCGCAGCCCCATGAAGGACCACCCGCTCAACCCCATGTGGGACTCGCGCGTCGCGAACCTGCTCGCGGCGCAGACCGCGCACCCGGTCGCCGAGGTGCCGGTCGGCGTCGTGCGGGCCGGCGAGCAGGCGCTGCGGGGCGCGATCGTCGCGGCCGAGGCGGGCGGCGCGCGGTACGTCGTCGTCGACAGCATCGACAACGACGACCTCGCGGTCGTCGCCCGCGCGACGTCCGACGCCCCGCTCGTCACGGGCGGCTCCGGGCTGGCCCTCGGCCTCGACCCGACGGGCGCGACGCTCGGCGACATCACCGCCGTCCCGGGCCGACGCGCGGTGCTCGCGGGCAGCGCGTCGCGCGCCACCCAGGCGCAGGTCCGGGGGGCCATGCCGCACCTGCCGCACCAGAAGGTCGACGTCGCGGCGGCGCTCGCGGACCCGGACGCGGAGGTCGAGCGCCTCCTCGCCTGGGCGCGCGAGCGCTGGGCCGAGCAGCCCGACCGACCGGTGCTCGTGTACTCCGTGGGCGAGCCGGACGACGTCGCGCGCGGGCGTGCGGTGACCGCCGACGCGTCGGCCGTGGTCGAGCGGCTGTTCTCCGCGCTCGCGCCACGCCTCGCGGAGGCGGGCGCGACGCAGCTCGTCGTGGCGGGCGGCGAGACGTCGGGCAGCGTCGTCCAGGGGCTCGGGGTGCACGTGCTCGAGGTCGGGCAGCTCCTGAGCCCGGGTGTGTCCTGGCTGCGCGGTCGCCGCCGCGGGGCTGACGACGTCAACCTCGTCCTCAAGTCGGGCAACTTCGGCACCGAGGACCTGTTCGTCACCGCGTGGGAGGAGCTCGCATGAGCGACCTGGTCGAGGAGCTGCTCGCCGCCGGGCGCGGTCTCTCCGCGAGCGGGATGTCGCCCGGGACGTCGGGCAACGTGTCCGTGCGCGTCGGCGACGAGGTGCGCATGAGCGCGAGCGGCACGTCCCTCGCGACCCTCACCGCCGAGCAGATGGCCCGCACGACGCTCGACGGCACCCCCGTCACCGAGGGCGACGGCCCGACGCCGCGGCCCACCAAGGAGTGGCCGCTGCACCTCGCGATGTACGCGCGCGACCCGGAGTACCGCTGCGTCGTGCACCTCCACTCGCCGAGCGCCGTCGCGGCGTCGTGCCTCGCTCCGTGGCGCGAGCACACGGCGTTCGCGCCGGTCACGCCGTACGTCGTCATGCGCGTGGGCAACGTGCCGCTCGTGCGGTACGCCGCGCCGGGCGACCCGGCGCAGGCCGAGCGCGTGCGGGGGAGCGCGCTGCGCTTCCACGGCGCCCTGCTCCAGAACCACGGGTCGATCGCGGCCGGGCGCACGGTCGCGGAGGCCGTCGACCGGGCGATCGAGATCGAGGAGGCGGCGCGCGTCCGGCTGCTGCTGGGGGACCGGCTCGACACGCGGCACCTCACCGACGACGAGGTGCGCGAGCTCGTCGAGGCGTACGGGCAGCCCTGGGGCTGACGTCCGGGCGAGGATGGTCCGGTGCCGACCGACCCGCCGTACGCGCGCCCGACCGCCGACGACCTCGCCGCCGCGCGCGGCCGTGAGATCGAGGACTGGCTGCGGCCTGACCTCGACGTGCTGTTCTGCGGGATCAATCCCGGGCTGTACTCGGCGGCGGTCGGGCTGCCCTTCGCGAACCCGGGGACGCGGTTCTGGAAGGCGATGCACGAGGCGGGCTTCACCGACCGGGTGCTCGGGCCGTGGGAGCGCGACGCGTTCCTCGACGCCGGGCTCGGCATGACGAACGTCGTGCGGCGGGCGACCGCGCGGGCGGACGAGCTGTCGCCGGAGGAGATCGTGGCGGGCGGGCGCCGTCTGGTAGAGACGGCGGAGACGTACCGGCCGCGGTGGGTCGCGGTCCTCGGTCTCGGCGCGTACCGCACGGCGTTCGCGGAGCGCCGTGCCGCGGCGGGGCCGCAGGAGCGGCGCCTCGGTCCGGCGCGGGTGTGGCTGCTCCCGAACCCGAGCGGCCTCAACGCTCACGACACGGTCGCGACGCTCGGCGCGGCGTACGCGGAGCTGCGTGTCGCTGCGGGGCTGCCGGACCGCCGTCGGGCGTGAGCACCGCCTCCTGCGTGCCACCGGCCCGCGAGGACTTTGTTGACTCTTGCGAGAAGTTGTTGACTTGTGTGAAGCCGCCCGGGAGACTCGAATCCCCGAGGTCGACGCCGTCCCGGGTTCTTGCCCCCTCACCGTCGAGGAGACACCCCATGAAGCTCTCCCTGTCCCGGGCGCGCACGCGTGCCACCGCTGTCACGGGTGCGCTGGTCGCGCTCGGGCTGGTGGTCTCGGGCGCCGCCGCCGCGACTGCCGCCCCGTCAGCGGCGACCGCCGCACCCACTGCAGCCTCCGCCGCCGTCGCCCCGACGATCTCCCCGGTCGTCGACGCCAACTTCCCCGACCCGGACATCCTGCTCGTCGACGGCGTCTACCACGCCTACGCGACGAACGACCAGGGCCGGAACGTGCAGCACCGCACCTCGACGGACCTGGTCACGTGGAGCGCCCCGAACGACGTCGCCCCCGACCTGGGCGCCTGGGTCAGCGAGGCGTGCACCTTCTCGCCGGGCGGCGCCACCGACCGCTGCGTCTGGGCGCCCGAGGTCGCCGCGGTCGAGGGCGGGTACGCTCTCTACTACACGGCGCGTGACGCGACGTCGCCGCGCCAGTGCATCGGCCTCTCGCTCTCCGACTCGCCCGAGGGGCCGTTCGAGCCCGTCGGCGCCGACCCGTTCGTCTGCCCCAACGGCGAGGACGGCACCGAGGACCTCGGAGGCGCGATCGACGCCGGGACGTTCGTCGACGGCGACCAGCTCTACCTGCTGTGGAAGGCCGACGGGAACTGCTGCACCGGCAAGACGGCGATCATCTTCGCCCAGCCGCTGTCGCCCGACGGCACCACCCTCACCGGGCCGGCCACCGAGCTGATCCGCGTCGACACGGCGTACGAGGGCCGCGTCGTCGAGGCGCCGACGGTCGTCGAGCGCGACGGCACCTACTACCTCTTCTACTCCGCGAACGACTTCTACGGCGGTGCCTACCGCACGTCGTACGCGACGGCGCCGAGCCTGGCCGGCCCGTGGACCAAGGCGACGACGGAGCTCATGACGAGCGACCGCTTCCAGGGCGACGTGCGCGGCCCGGGCGGCCAGGACGTCGTCACCGCGCCGGACGGCTCGGACGCGATCGTCTTCCACGGCTGGAACGCGACGTTCACGTACCGCGCCATGTACGTCGCGGACCTCGAGTGGTCGGCCGACGGCGTCCCGTCCGTCCCGCAGGCGTCCGACCGCTACCAGGCCGAGGACGGCGTCGTGACGAACGCGCGCGTCGTGGCCGACGGCGGGGCGTCGGGCGGGGCGAAGGTCGGCGGCCTGGACTTCGCGGACTCCTCCGTGACGGTCGAGGTGCACGCCGACGCGGCGGGGCCGGCGCTGCTCGGCATCCGGTTCGCGAACGGCTCGCAGGACGGCTCGACGCGCGTCCCCTCCACCGGGACGCTCGCCGTGAACGGCGAGGTGACGGAGACCGTCGTCTTCCCGCACACCACGTGGGGCAACTGGCAGACGTCGGAGCACCTCGTCGACCTCGTCGCCGGCACCAACACGATCACGCTGACGCGCGCGACGTTCTTCACCGAGCTCGACGCGTTCGACGTCTACCCCGCGACGCGCGACCCGCGCCCGTCGGCGCCGCCCGTCATCCCGTCCGACGCGACGCGGTACGAGTTCGAGGACGGCGTCATCACGCGCGGCTCCGTCGGGAGCGCGGGCGGGGCGTCGGGCGGGCAGAAGGTCGGCGGGCTCGACTTCCTCGACAGCTCGGTCGCCCTCCAGGTGCACGCCGACGAGGCCGGGTCGTACACGCTCGGCGTGCGGTTCGCGAACGGCTCGGAGCGCGGCGGGTACACGCTGCCGTCGTCGAGCACCGTCACGGTCAACGGCGCCGACGCGGGCGTCGTCACCTTCCCGCACACCACGTGGGGCAACTGGCAGTCCGTCACGCACCAGGTCGAGCTCCAGCAGGGGTGGAACACCGTCACCCTGACCAAGCTCACCTGGTACACCGAGCTCGACGCGCTCGACGTCTTCCCGGCCGAGGCGCTGCCCGTCGACCCGCAGGTCACCGTCACCGCGCAGCCCCGCTGCCTCGGCGGCACGCCCTATCTCGCCGTCCGCGCGACGAACGACGGCGACGAGACCGTCTCCGTCGCCCTCACCACCCCGCACGGCGAGCGGGTGTTCGCCCAGGTGGACCCGGGCAAGAGCGCGTACCAGTCGTTCAAGGTGCGCGGCGGAGTGCTCGCGGCGGGCGAGGCGCTCGTCGCGGTCACCGACGTCGCGGGCACGACGATGGAGGTGACGGCCGCGTACGAGGCGCTCACCTGCGCGTAGTCGCCTCCTGACCCGCAGACCGCGGTGCCGCCCGGCCGATGGGCGGCACCGCGGTCGTCCGTCCGGGCCGGGAGTCGCGCTCGTCCGCCCGGGCCCGCTTCTTGGAGGATCGGGTCGTGCCGCGGTCAGGCCCGGGGCCGGTCCCACGGCAGGTGGGCCCGGACGACGAACCCGCCGTCCTCGATCCCCGCCGAGAACGTCCCGGCGAGCGCCTCGCAGCGCTCGCGCATCCCGACGATCCCGGTGCCGCTGCCCGGGACGCCCAGGGCGTCCGCGGTGAGCGCGTTACGGACCGTGAGGTCGACGCCGTCGCCGGGCCGGGCGCGCACGTCGACGTCCGCGCGGGCGCCCGGGGCGTGCTTCATCACGTTCGTCAGCGCCTCCTGCACCACCCGGTACACCGCGCGCGTGAGCGCCGGCGGCGCGGAGTCCGCGTCCGTGACGAACACGGTCGCGGCGAGGTCGACGCCCGACGAGCGCGCCTCGTCGAGCAGCGTGGCGAGGTCGCCGAGCGCCGGCGCAGAGCCCGTGTACTGCTCCGCGCCGTCGCGCAGCGACGTGATGAGCGCCCGCATCTCCTCCAGCGCACGGTGGGCGGACGAGCGCATGGTCCGGGCGGCGTCGGCCACCTCCGGGTCCTCGGTCGTCACCTCGAGCGCCGACGCCTGCAACGACATGACCGACAGGTTGTGCGCGACGGTGTCGTGCATCTCGCGCGCGATGAGCTCGCGCTCGTCCTGCCGCGACAGCTCGGTGCGCAGGTGGTCGGTCTGGCTGCGCAGGTCCTCCGCGTGCGCGCGCAACGTCTCGGCGCGCCGGGTCTCCACGGCGGCGGTCTGCTGGGCGACGTGCGCCTGCCCCGCGTAGCGGCGCACCAGACCCGCGCCGAACGACGCTGCCACCGCCAGAACACCGATGATCACGTAGCCGGCCGCCCCGAGGTACGACCTGCTCCCGTCCTCGAGGGACGTCGCGGCGAAGATCACGGCGTCGCCGTCGCGGGCGGCGTCGCGCCACAGCGACGCGGTGACGGCGAGGACGGTCGCGGCGACGCACCCGGCGACGACCCGACGCCGTTGCTCGCGGGCGAGCACGAAGGGCAACGCGAGCAGGGGAGCCAGGGCGCCGACGGGTGTGAGGATCCCGGCCGCTGCCGTGGCGAGGCACACGACGAGCGGGTAGCGCGCGCGCCAGACCACCGCCGCGCACACCCCGGAGAGCACGAACAGGCAGAAGAAGAAGAAGGCGAGCTGTGCACCGGTGATGGCGTCGCCGTGCCGCATCGAGGAGAACGTGGTGCTGATCATCCCGACGGCGAACGTGGCAGCGACCGCGCCCACGGTTCCGACGACCGACCAGGCTCGCAGTGCCCGCCCGGGGCGGGGGGACGGCGCCGGGTGCACGCCGTAGTGCGGCTGCGGCGGGGCGGGGCCGAGAGGGGCGTTGGCGACGAGCGGGCCGGTCGGCGCCGTCGGTCGGGCGGACCCGGGATACCCGGGTGGCGGGGCACCCGGGTGGCCGGGCGCCGGGTAGCCCGGTGGAGGCGCGGCGCCCGGCGGCACCGCGGGGCCGCCCGGCTGCTGCGGCGGGGGGTACATGCGGCGAGCATACGCACGGGCGCCGACGCCCGGCCTCCGCCGACCGGCTCGCGCGACCGGCCCGGATCTCCTCCGGTCGGCCGGCCCGGACGAGCCGGTCGGGCGATCCGGCAGAGGGCGCCGCGCGGCCACGATCGACCTCGAACGCAGCGACCACGACGCACCGAGGAGACCACGATGTCCGCACCGCACGAGGGCCAGCGCCCCGACCAGCCGGGCGCGTACCCGGCCCAGCCCGGCCCGACGCCGCCCCCGGGCCATCCCTACACGTCGCCCCTGGGTCCGGGCACCCCCGGGGCAGCCGGCCCGACGCCGCACGGAGCCCGACCCGGTCAGGCGGGCTGGGCCGGTCAGCCCGGCTCTCCGGGGCAGCCGGGGCGGCCGGCTGCGGCCGCGTTCGCGGGGCAGGCGCCGGGCGTCCCGCCGCGCAAGAGCTGGTTCGCGCGGCACAAGGTCCTCACGGGCCTCGGGGTGGTCGTCATCCTCGCCGTGATCGGGGCCGCTCTCGGCGGCGGGGGAGGGGACGAGCCCGAGGCGCCTGCCCCGGTCGCGGGGTCGAGCGCGCCGCAGGACCCCGCCGAGCCTGCCCCCGAGGCGCCGGCCGAGGAGCCCGCTCCGGAACCCGCGGCGGCCGGGGTCGGCACCCCGGTGCGCGACGGCAAGTTCGAGTTCACGGTGACGTCCGTGGAGACGGGGGTCCCCACCGTCGGGGACGAGTTCCTCAACGCGCAGGCACAGGGCCAGTTCGTGCTCGTGCACGTCACGGTGACGAACATCGGCGACCAGGCGCAGATGTTCGACGGCAGCAGCCAGAAGCTCGTCGACACCGCCGGGCGCGAGCACTCCGCCGACACCAGCGCGGCGATCTACCTCGGCGACGCGAACTCGTTCCTCACCGACATCAACCCGGGCAACAGCGTCGAGGGCACCGTGGTGTTCGACGTCCCCGCCGACGCCGTCCCCCAGAGCGTCACGCTCCACGACTCCTTCTTCTCGGGCGGGGTCGAGGTGTCCCTCGGGTGAGCGTCGGGGCGCGCCTTCCCGCACCGTCGCGACGCGCCGGAGCCACGGGCGGGCACGGTCCCGTGCGTGCTGCACCGCCGCGCACCCTCGCACCCGGACGCCGGGGCCGGGGTGCGCGGCGGTGCGCGTCATCCGCCCGGGAGGTCGTCGGTGACGAGACGCGACCGGGCCTCGTAGACCCGGAGCGGGTCGGCCGTGCTCGACGTCGTCGCGGTGCCGCTGACGTCGGTCCAGTCCGGGGTGCCGGTGATCCGGAACTGACCGGACCATGTCGTGGTCAGCGTGATCTCCACCCGGTCCGCCGGCTGCTCGTAGGTGTGCGCGACCGTGTGGTGCGGGTACGCGGCGCCCGGGTCGGTCGTCGTCACCGGGCCGCTCCCGTCGCCGTAGTCCCAGGTGAACGACCGTGGGGTCGCCCGGATCTGGACCGGGATGCCCAGCAGCGTCGTGTCGAGCACCTGCTCGCCGGGCTCGGTGAAGGTGATCGTCGGCACGTTGACAACCGTCCAGCCGTCCGGCGGCTGCACGACGACGGGTGATGGTGCGAGCGTCAGGGTGGCGAGCGCTCGTGCTGCTTCGTCAGCGAGGTCAGCAGGCGTCACGCACGACTGGTCGGCCACGGGTGCGCCTGCTGCCGACCATTCGCCAGGCGTGCCGTCCGCGGCGACCTCACGGGTCTGGCGGTACAACGCGCCCAGGTAGTAGGAGTTCGCGTCGCACTCGAGCCCTTCGGTGACGAGCCGCTCCCATTCGGCGCAGCGGCCCGAGAGGTCGGACGTGGGGTCGTCGAGGCCACTGAATAGTGCGCACGTCGTCTGCGCCGCGCGAAAGTACTCTTCTGTCGCTGGCGTGCCAGGGCGTCCCGTTTCGTGGTCGCGTCCGCCTCGAGTTTGGACCTCCGCTTCTACGGATACGTTCTGACCCTCGATGTCCCCAGTGGTGCTCCAGTCGCCTGGGGGGAGCGCGAGCGCCAGACCACTCGTTGCGACCACGCCTAGAGTCTGGAGGGACGGCACTAGGCACCATCCTCAGGGAGCGGCGCAATCTCAACAATCACCCAATTGCCATCCGACTTCCCAACTTCTATCCGAACCGCCATGGAGGTCGCCGGCTCGCTGGCGACCTCCGATCCATCAGCACCGGTGACCTCTAAGGCATCCTGGGAGAGCGCCCCGTCCAGCGGAAAGACACCAGTCTGTGGATCTCTCACATACTTGTAAGGGTCGTCCACGTTCAGCGTGATGCGACCGCCCTCATAGGCGCTTCCGGATTCTCGGAGCCAATTGACCTTGTCTAGGGAAGCCGCGCAGTACCCGCACTCCGCGTGTGACATAGCTTCCCACTCGGCGCTGACCTGACTCGACATCATGTCCGAGTAGAGCCCGAGAAAGTACTCCGCCGCCGCAGCAGCACCCTCGGCGTCGTCGCGCTCCATGGCCGCGGGCCGTTCGGGCTTCGGAGGCCCGGTCGTGGTCGGCTCGGGCTCGCGCGGCTCCGTGACGGACGGCTCGGCCGACGTCTCGACCGGCGGTGACGGTGCGGGGTCACCCCCGCCGGTGCACCCGGCGACCAGGCACCCGGCTGTCACGACGACGCCCAGGGCGAGCGCTCGCCGTCGGGCACTGCTCCTCGACCGGAGCGCTCGGGCGCTCACCGTTCCTGCCGGTCGTTCCTCGACCGGCGCATGACGCGTACGACTCACCAGACCCCCTGCCCGCGAACCGGGCGGCGCGGCCCGGACCGGGCGGCACCGCGCGAACGCCACGAACCTAGCGAAACGCCGCGCGACGCGGAACCGTCCGTCCCGCCCTGTGGACGACGCGTCACGAGGTGTCCACCGCGTGACCGCTCCACAGGCGTGGGTGGCGCGGCGGGCACGGCTCGGTGAACGTTGCCCGACCGGCGTCCCCGCACCTGCACATTCACGGACAAAACCGGCGCCGTCCCTTCCTATGCTCCGAGTGGCCGCCCACCCGCAGGACGGGTGCCGCGCCGGCCGTGACCTGCACCCTCGGACGAGCGGACCTGTGCTGTGACCACCGTTCTCACCCCGGAGTCTCCGGGCTCCTCGGGCGCGCCGGGAGGCGCGTCCCCGGGCGCGACCTCCCCGGCCGCCGGCCCGGGCACCACCCGCCCCGGACCGCCTGCCGGCCCGACGTCGTCGGGCACCGACCGCGAGTCCCAGACGCTGCACCGCAGCCGCCTGGGTGCGCGCCGCCGTCGGCGGAACCTGCTGTGGGCGCTCCTGCTCGCGGGCCCGAACGTCCTGCTGCTGCTGGTGTTCGTCTACCGGCCGCTGCTGCAGAGCTTCTACCTCTCGACGCTCCAGTGGAACCTCGGGTCGCCGGTCGCGCGGCCGGTCGGGCTGGGCAACTACGTCGAGTGGTTCACCGCCCCGACGACGGGCCGCATCGTCACGACGACGCTCGCGTTCACGCTCGCCACGGTCGGCGGCGCGATGGTCCTCGGCCTGGGGCTGGCGCTGCTGCTCAACCGCAGGCTGCGCGGCCGCGGCGTCGCCCGGACCGTCGCGTTCGCGCCGTACGTGCTGTCGGGCTTCGCGGTCGGGATCCTGTGGCTGTTCATGTTCGACCCGCGGTACGGGCTGGTCCAGGAGCTGCTCGGCTGGGTCGGTGTCGCGTCGCCGCAGTGGTACACGCAGCGCCCGTGGCCGCTCGTGATGATCGTCGTCGTCTACCTGTGGAAGAACCTCGGGTACGTCGCCCTCATCTACCTGGCGGGACTCCAGTCGGTGCCGCAGGACCTCAAGGACGCGGCCGCGCTCGACGGCGCGTCGTCGGCGCGGACGCTGCGCTCGATCATCCTGCCGCTCCTCACCCCGACGACGTTCTTCCTCGTCGTGACGATGCTCCTCGCGTCGCTCCAGTCCTTCGACATCATCAAGGCGATGACGCAGGGCGGCCCGCTCGGCTCGACGACGACGCTCATGTACTCGATCTACGAGGAGAGCTTCGTCAACGGGCGCGCCGGGTACGCGTCGGCGGTCGCCACGGTCCTGTTCCTCGTGCTGCTCGCGGTGACCGCGGTGCAGATGCGGTTCGTCCAGCGGAAGGTCCACTACGCATGAGCGCCGTCGCGCCCGCCCGTCCCGAGACGGCGCCCGCCACGCCCGCCGCCCTCGCGTCCCGCCCGCCGCGCGCTCCCCGTGCCCGACGCCGGGCCCTCCAGCCGGGCGGGTACCTCGCCCTGGTGCTCGCGACCGTCGTGCTCGGTGCGCCCCTGGTGTGGATGGTGCTCGCGAGCATGAAGACGCCCGCCGAGCTGTACACCGTCCCGCTGCAGTGGCTCCCGGGCAGCGTGAACCTCGACAACTACGCGCAGGCCGCGGACTCGATCCCGCTCGGGCGCCTGCTGCTCAACAGCGTCGGGATCACGATCGTGGGCGCGGGTCTCAAGGTCGCGCTGGGTCTCACGTGCGCGTACGCGCTCGTGTTCCTCGACTTCCCGTTCAAGAAGGTCGTGTTCGGGCTCGTCATCGCGACGCTCATGATCCCGCCGCAGATCACGATCATCCCCAACTACACGCTCGTCGCGAGCCTCGGGTGGCTCAACACGTACCAGGGCATCCTCGTGCCGGGCCTCGCGAGCGCGTTCGGGACGTTCCTGTTCCGCCAGCACTTCCTCACGCTGCCGCGCTCGATCCTCGAGGCCGCCGAGCTCGACGGCGCGGGGCACTGGCGCAAGCTGTGGCGGTTCGTCGTGCCGATGAGCACGCCGACGCTCGCGGCCGTCGCGCTCGTGTCGGTCGTGACGGAGTGGAACGACTACCTGTGGCCGTTCCTCGTCATCGACCGGCCCGACAAGATGACCCTCCCCGTCGGCCTCACGCTGCTGCAGAACACCGACGGCATGACGAACTGGGGCGTCCTGCTCGCCGCGACCGTGGTCGTGACGCTGCCGATCCTCGTCGTCTTCCTCGTCCTGCAGCGCCGCCTCGTCGCGGGCCTCACCGCAGGTGCCGTCACCGGCTGACCGGCGCGCACCCGCCCGACACCAGACTCCCCGGCCCGCCCGCAGCGGTCCGGGTTCCCCGAAGCGCACCGAGACCCGGTGCACGACCTGAAGGAGCACCTGTGTCCCACCGCACCGCACCCGGCGCGCGCCGCCGTCGGGCCCGCGCCGCCGCCACCGCCCTCACGGCGGTCACCGCCCTCGCGCTCACCGCGTGCGCCGGCCCGAGCGTCGCCGGGGCCGACGGCGCCGGCACCGCGGGCGACGACGCGACGGCCGAGGCCGTCGACTGGTCGGCCGTCGAGCCCGCGTCCGAGATCACCTGGTGGAGCAACCACCCCGGCACGTCGCAGGAGATCGAGCAGGAGCTCATCGACCGGTTCGAGGAGGAGTCCGGCATCACGGTCAACCTCGTGACCGCCGGCGCCAACTACGACGAGGTCGCGCAGCGCTTCCAGGCCGCGTCGCAGACCGACGAGCTGCCCGACGTCGTCATCGCGTCCGACGTCTGGTGGTTCCGCTACCACCTCAACGACCAGATCCTGCCGCTCGACGACGTGCTCGAGTTCGTCGAGGCCGACGCGGACGACTTCCAGCCCGCGCTCTACGCGGACTACGAGTACGACGACCAGCACTGGGCCGTGCCCTACGCGCGCTCGACGCCGCTCTTCTACTACAACAAGGACCTGTGGACGGCGGCCGGCCTGCCCGACCGCGGCCCCGAGACGTGGGAGGAGCTCGAGCAGTGGGACGCGTCCCTCAAGCCGCTCGTGCCGTCCGGCGGCTCGACGCTCGGCCTGTCCACGGGCCCGTCGTGGGGCGCGTGGTGGTTCGAGAACATGATCTGGGGCCAGGGCGGCGCGTACTCCGACGGGTTCGACCTCACGCTCGACTCGGAGGAGTCGGTCGCGGGCGGCCAGTTCCTGCACGACCTCTTCCACGAGAAGGGCGTCGCGACGCTCTCCGCGGACGACGCGATGGTCGACTTCTCGTCGGGTCTCATCGCCTCGACCATCGGCTCGACGGGCTCGCTCAAGGGCGCGCTCGACGCGGCGTCGTTCGAGGTGGGCACGGCCTACCTGCCCGACGGCCCCGACGGCGGCGGCACCCCGACGGGCGGGACGGGTCTCGCCATCCCGGCGTCGAAGTCGCCCGAGCAGCAGCTCGCCGCGGCGATGTTCCTCGCGTTCCTCACGAACACCGAGAACACCGCGTACTTCTCGCAGAACACGGGCTACATGCCGGTGCGGACGTCGGCCGTCGAGTCCGACACCATGAAGGCCATCTACGAGGCGACGCCGCAGTTCCGCACGGCCGTCGACCAGCTCGCCGACAAGGCGCGCCCGCAGGACGACGCGCGCGTCTTCATCCCGGGCGCCGACGCGCTGCTCAACGAGGCGATCGAGCAGATCGTCATCGAGGGCGCCGACCCGGCGGCCGCGTTCGAGTCCGTCGCGCCGCGCATCGAGACCGCGTACACCGAGAACGTGGAGCCGTACCTGTGACGGCGACCGCCCTCGCGCCCACGGACGCCGCGCCGGGACGGGCCGCGCCCCCGCGCGTCATCGCGCACCGCGGCAACAGCTCGGTCGCCCCGCAGAACACGCTCGCCGCGTTCGAGGCGGCGTGGCGGGCCGGTGCGCACAGCATCGAGATCGACGTGCAGCTCACGGCCGACGGCGAGCCCGTCGTCATCCACGACGACACCGTGGACGCGACGACGTCGGGCAGCGGGACGGTCGCACGGCTCGACCGCGCGGCGATCCGGGCGCTCGACGCCGGGTCGTGGTTCTCCCCGGCGTTCGGCGGCCAGCGCGTGCCGACGTTCGCCGAGGTCGTCGACCTCCTCGTGCGGCGACCGGGGATGGACCTGCTGCTCGAGCTCAAGGGGTCGTGGACCGTCGAGCAGGTGCGGCGCGTCACGGGGCCGATCCGCTTCGCGGGCATCGCCGACCGGGTCGTGGCGCAGAGCTTCTGGCCCGAGACGGTCGCGGCGCTGCGCGAGGCCGACCCGGGCCTGCGCCGTGGGCTGCTCGTCGTGGCGCTCGACGACGTGCTCGCGCGGTGCGCCGAGCTCGACGTGGTCACGTGCAACCCGATGGGCGCGCTCCTCCTCGAGGACCCGGGGCTCGTGCAGCGCCTGCACGACGCCGGTCTGGAGGTCGCGGTCTGGACGCTCGACGAGCCCGCGCACTGGGCCGCCGCCGTCGACCTCGAGGTGGACGCGATCATCACCGACCGTCCCGACCGGCTCGCGGGCTGGCTCGCGGCCCGCGGGGTCTGAGGGCCGGTCCGGTCGCACCGGGGTCGTGTGCCGAGACGCTCGTCGTCCGGCGCGCGGCCCCGGTCTCGCGTCTCGTCCCGTCCGCCTCCGGGGGATCAGCGCACGACGATCGTCGTGACGACGTCGGTCACGCTCGGCCAGGTCGGGGTCGACCCGAACCCGAACCGGACCGGCGGGACGACGTCGCGCAGGCCGCCGAGCGAGCCGCCGTCCCACCGCGTCCGCGCGGCGAGGAGCGCGTGGACGTCCGTCGCGCCGTAGTGCTCGGTGCGCCCCGGCCCCGCGCTGCCCCGCGTCCGGACGCCGCGCAGCAGCACGCGCGCGACGGGGTCGGTGAGCACGGTCGCGTGCCGCGACGTCGCGACGCGGCGGGGCACCGCGCGCAGCACGTGCCCCAGGAACGTCCGCGGCCCGACGGCGAGCCGCGCCTCGAGCGGGCCGGCCACCACGTGCCAGCCCGGCAGGCGGCCGCGGCCCGGTGGTGCGCCCGCCGCGTGAGTCGGCTCGTCCGTGACGGCGACCGGCACCAGGACGACCCGGTCGAAGCGGTAGGTCGACGCGACGAGCTCCGCGACCGGGCGCGACGGCGCGAGGAGGATGCGCTCGCCGTCGGGCCGCTCGACCATGACGTCGGCGAACGCGCCGAACGGCGACGCGTCCCAGCGCCCGACGACGACCCGCGTCCCGGACGCCGTGCCCCAGCCCGCGATGCGGCCGCGGAACCGCAGGACGCTCGACATCCCGGCAGCGTAGGCCGCGCCCGGCGGGCACGCCCCCGTTCGGCGCGCGAGCCGTCGCGCGGGGCGGGACGCTCGGGGGAGGCGGCGACCGCCGTCGGGCAGCAGGAGGTGACCCGTGCCGAAGACGACGCGCGACGGCGACGCGAAGCAGTCCGAGATCCCCAGCACGCTGCAGCGCTCGGACGAGAAGGCGCAGCGCACGTTCGCGAAGGCCTACGACGCCGCGATGGAGCAGTACGGCTCCGAGGAGCGCGCGCGGCGCGTGGCGTTCGCCGCGCTCAAGCACACGCACGAGAAGATCGGCGACCACTGGGAGCCGAAGGACGAGCCCGGCCCGTCCGACGAGCGCGCCGAAGAGGGCGGGCTCGACGCGAGCGCCGAGACCGCGGGCGGCGTCGACGCGAACGCGACCAAGGAGCACCTGCTCGACGTCGCGCGCCGGCTCGACGTCGACGGTCGCTCGACCATGACCAAGGACGAGCTCGTCGAGGCGATCCAGCGCGCCAACGACCGCGCGACCCGCCGCGCCCGCGGCGACTGACCCGCTGACCCCGCGACCCCACCTCTACCTCGCGCGACCGGGCCTCTACCTCGCCGAGGTAGAGCCCTGGTCCCGCGAGGTAGAGCCCTGGTCCCGCGAGGTAGAGCCGTGGTCCTCGGGCGGTCGGCTCGTCGGCGTCAGGCGGGCCGGCGGCGGTGGGGGACCCGCACGCGGTCGAGGTCCTGCGCGACGGTGAGCTCGCCGTCGAACACCTCGCGGGCCTCGCGCCAGAACTCCGTCGGGTCCGGGTAGCGCTGCGAGAAGTGCGTGAGCACGAGCGAGCGGACGCCCGCCTCGGCCGCGACCGTCGCTGCCTGCCGGGCCGTGAGGTGGCCCCAGCGCTCCGCCTGCTCGCGGTCGCGGTCGAGGAAGGTCGACTCGATGACGAGCAGGTCGACGCCGTCCGCGAGCCGGTGCACGGCGTCGCACAGGCGTGTGTCCATGACGAACGCGAACGACTGGCCGGGCCGGGGGCCGCTCACGTCGTCGAGGGTGACGGTCCGGCCGTCGGGCGTCGTGACGCGGCCCGCGCGCTGCAGCTCGCCCACGACCGGCCCCGCGAGCCCGTGGCGGGCGAGGAGCGCAGGGTCGAGCGACCGGCCGTCGGGCTCGTCGAGACGGTAGCCCATGGCCTCGATCGTGTGGTCGAGGCGCTCGGCGCGGAGCGTGAAGCCCGGCTCGGGGCGGCCGGGGACGGGCGGGACCACGCCGTCCGTCGTGAGCGGCTGGAGCTCCAGGTGCCCGCGGCGGTAGTGGGCGCTCGCGTCGAGCAGGTGGTTCACCCACCGCTGGCCCGACGCCGGGTAGGTCACCCCGATCGGGTGCCGCACCCCGTCGCCGCTGATGCGCTGGGAGACGCCCGCGAGCCCGAGGCTGTGGTCGCCGTGCAGGTGGGTGATCGCGATGCGCGTGAGATCGGTCGCCGACACCCCGGCGAACGTCATCTGCCGCTGGGTGCCCTCGCCGGGGTCGAAGAGGATCGCCTCGTCGTCCCAGAGCAGCACGTACCCGTTGTGGTTGCGCGTGCGGGTCGGGACCATGCTGGCCGTCCCCAGGACGACGAGCTCGCGGCGGGACATGCGTCCAGCGTGCCACGCGCCGCCCGCTCCCGGGCTCGTAGGGTGGCAGGAGACCCCGCACCCGAGAACCGGAGAACCATGCGCCTGCTCCTCGTCCGTCACGGACAGACCCCCTCCAACGTCGCCGGCCTGCTCGACACCGCCCTGCCCGGCCCGGGCCTCACCGCCCTCGGGGCACGCCAGGCGGCGGCGATCCCGGACGCGCTCTCGGACCGCGTGGTCGACGGCGTCGCGGTGTCCACGCTCGTGCGCACGCACCTCACGGCGGCGCCGCTCGTCGAGCGCCACGGTCTGGAGCCGCTCGAGCTCGACGGCCTGCGCGAGGTCGACGCGGGCGACCTGGAGATGTCCGCCGACCACGACGACCACGCCCTCTACCTCGAGACGGTCTTCGCGTGGGGCCGCGGCGAGCCCGACCGGCGGGTGCCCGGCGGCCCCGACGGCACCGAGTTCCTCGACCGGTACGACGACGCCCTCGCCGCCGTCGCGCGGGCCGGGTGGGAGACCGCCGTCGTCGTGTCGCACGGTGCGGCGATCCGCGCGTGGGCGTGCGCGCGCGCCGCGGGCGTCGACGTCGACCGGCTCGCGTGGACCCCGCTCGCGAACACCGGGCTCGTCGAGGTCGAGGGGGACCCGGCGTCGGGCTGGCGGTTCGTCGGGCTGAGCGACGGGCCGCTGGGCGGCGCGTTCCTCGACGACCTCGTCGCGGAGGACCCGACGGGCGAGTCCGTCGACGAGGAGGAGCGCCGCGCCGCGGCGGACGACTGACCGCTACCACCCGATGCATCGCACGGACCTGGCGGTCGTCACGTTCGTGACATACGCTCGACGGATGGCCGACGCACCGCTGCCCGCGCCGAACGAGCGCGCGCTCGAGTCCGACATCGTCACGGACCTGCGCGAGCAGATGACGTACGGGTCGTACCTGCACCTCGACACGCTGCTCGCCGCGCAGGAGCCCGTGAGCGACCCGGAGCACCACGACGAGATGCTGTTCATCGTGCAGCACCAGACGACGGAGCTCTGGCTCAAGCTCGTGCTGCACGAGCTCCTGTCCGCGCGCGACCTGCTCGCCGCCGACGAGCTGGGCGCCGCGCTCAAGCGCGTCGCGCGCGTCAAGCACGTGCAGCGCACGCTCACCGAGCAGTGGTCCGTGCTCGCGACCCTCACGCCGAGCGAGTACGCGCAGTTCCGCGGGTTCCTCGGGCACGCGTCCGGCTTCCAGTCGTGGCAGTACCGCGCGGTCGAGTTCCTGCTGGGGAACAAGAACGCGCGCATGCTCGACGTGTTCGACGCCGAGCCCGACGCGCGCGCCGAGCTCGCCCGCCTGCTCGCCGAGCCGAGCGTCTACGACGAGTTCCTGCGCCACCTCGCGCGGCACGGCCACGACGTCCCGCAGCGCGTCCTGGACCGCGACGTCACGGTCGCGCACACGCTCGACGACGACCTGGTCGAGGTCTTCCGGCGCATCTACGACGACCCGGAGACGTACTGGTCCGCGTACGAGACGTGCGAGGAGCTCGTCGACCTCGAGGACAACTTCCAGCTCTGGCGGTTCCGCCACATGAAGACGGTGCTGCGCATCATCGGGACCAAGCGCGGAACGGGCGGGTCGAGCGGCGTCGGCTTCCTCCAGCGCGCCCTCGACCTCACGTTCTTCCCCGAGCTGTTCGCCGTCCGCACCGAGATCGGGCGGTCGTGAGCCTCGGCCGGGCGGGCGACGGCGGCACCTGGCTCCCGCCGCTCGCGGACGCGCACGTGCACCTCGGCCTCGTCGACCCCGTCGCGGTGCGACGCGGCGGGATCGCGGTCGTGCACGACCTCGGGTGGGTACCCGACGCCGCGCGCACGTGGCCCGGGCGTCCCGGCTTCCCGGCGGTCGCGTTCGCGGGCGCGTTCCTCACCGCCTCCGGCGGCTACCCGGCGGACCGGTCGTGGGCACCTGCCGGGTCCGTCGAGGAGGTCGGCTCGCCCGAGGCGGCGGTCGCCGCCGTCGACCGCCAGGTCGCCGCGGGCGCGTCGTTCCTCAAGGTCGCCCTGCACGCCGACGCCGGCCCCGTGCCCGACGACGCCACGCTCGCCGCGCTCGTCGGCCACGCCCACGCGCGGGGCCGGGACGTCGTCGCGCACGTGGAGGGGCGCGGGATGGCGGCCCGCGCGTTCGAGGCGGGCGTCGACCGGCTGGCGCACGCCCCGTACAGCGAGCGCCTGCCCGATAACCTCCTGGCGGCGATGGCCCGCGCCCGCCCCGCCGAGCACGCCCTTCCACCCGGTCGAGCACGGGGTTACGGGCGAGATGAGCCGGATGGCGACCGTAACCTCGTGCTCGGCGGGGCGAGGGTGAGCCGGGTGAGCTGGGTGAGCACGCTCGACGTGCACGGGTGGGGGAGCCCGACGGCCGAGCAGGACGTCGCGATCGACAACGTCCGACGGTTCGTCGCGCTCGGCGGGTCGGTCGTCTATGGCACCGACCTCGGCAACGGTCCCCTCCCGCCCGGCGTCAACGCTCGCGAGCTGCGGGCGCTCGCGGAGGCCGGCCTCGATCCGCACGCGCTCCTCGGCGCGATCGCCCACGACGGCGCCGTGCCCGACCCCGACGGGGCCGCGACCTGGGTCCCCGGCGACCCGCCCGACCTCGACGACCCCGACGACGTGGCCGCGTGGTTGGCGCGCGCCGTCGTCGTGGCGCGACCCGAGCCCTACGGTGCGCCGCGCGCACCCCGCACCCCGGAGGACCGGCGATGACCGACACGACCGACGCCACGACCGCCCGCACCGACCACGCCGCGCGGTCGGCCGCGCTCGACGCGGCGGACCCGCTCGCGCGGTTCCGTGACGCGTTCGTCGACTCCGAGGAGGTCACCGCCTACCTCGACGGGAACTCGCTCGGCCGGCCGACGCGCGCGTCGGCCGAGCGGCTCGCGCGGTTCGCGACCGACGTCTGGGGCGCGCGGCTCATCCGCGGCTGGGACGAGGAGTGGTACGAGCTGCCGCTGACGCTGGGCGACCGGATCGGCGCGGTGACGCTCGGCGCGGCGGCCGGCCAGACGTTCGTCGGGGACTCGACGACGGTGATCCTCTACAAGCTCGTGCGCGCCGCGCTCTCGGCGCCGCAGGTCGCGGGCCGCGACGAGATCGTGCTCGACGCCGGGAACTTCCCGACGGACCGGTACGTGCTGGAGGGCGTCGCGCGCGAGCACGGCGCGACGCTGCGGTGGATCACGCCCGAGCACGACGGCGGCGTGACCCCGGCGCAGGTGGCGGGGGTCCTCTCCGACCGCACCGCGCTCGTGCTGCTGAGCCACGTCGCGTACCGGTCGGGGTACGTGAGCGACGCCGCCGCGATCACGGCGCTCGCGCACGACGCCGGCGCGCTCGTCCTGTGGGACCTGTGCCACTCCGCGGGTGCCGTCCCGGTCGAGCTCGACGCGTGGGGCGTCGACCTCGCGGCGGGCTGCACGTACAAGTACCTCGACGGTGGTCCGGGCGCGCCCGCGTTCGGCTACGTGCGCGCCGACCTGCAGGGCGCGCTCACCCAGCCGATCCAGGGCTGGATGGGGAGCGCGGCGCCGTTCGAGATGGGCCCCGCGTATGCGCCGCACGACGGCGTCCGGCGCTTCCTCTCGGGGACGCCCGCGATCGTCGGGATGCTCGCGATGCAGGACATGCTCGACCTCGTCGACGCGGCCGGGATGCTGGCGGTCCGCGCGAAGTCCGTCGCGCTCACCGAGCACGCGACGGCCCTCGTGGACGACCTGCTGCTCCCGCTCGGCGCCCGGTACGCGTCGCCGCGGGACCCCGAGCGTCGGGGGAGCCACGTGACCGTCGACCACGACGCGTTCGAGGCGACGCTCCCGCTCCTGTGGGAGCGCGGCGTGATCCCCGACTTCCGCCGCCCGAACGGCCTGCGCCTCGGCCTGTCCCCGCTCTCGACGAGCTTCGACGAGGTGCGCGTCGGCGTCGAGGCGGTGCGCGACGCCCTGGCGGAGATCCTCGACGGCCGACCGAGCGGGCCGACCGCGCCGGGTGCGGCCGGGCCCGCGTGATCCTCGACGACCTCGACTCCCGGCCGGGGAGCACGACGTCGTTGCTGCGCACCGTCGTCGGGCTGTACGTCCGGGACCTGGGGGGTGCGGTCGCGGTGGCGGACCTGGTCGTGCTGCTCGGCGCGCTCGGCGTCCCGCCCGCGGGGGCGCGCAGCGCGGTCTCGCGCGTCAAGACCAAGGGCCTGCTCGTCCCCGAGACGCTCGACGACGGCCGCGCCGGCTACCGGCTCGCGCCCGACGCCGGGCCGATGCTCGCGCGCGGCGACCGGCGCATCTTCGGCTACCGGCAGCAGGGCGACGACGACCCGTGGTGCCTCGTGTCGTACTCGTTGCCCGAGGAGCGGCGCGACGCGCGGCACCAGCTGCGCCGTCACCTCGCGTGGATCGGCGCCGGGAGCGTCGCGGACGGGCTGTGGATCACGCCCGGTCACCTCGTGGACGAGGTCGAGGAGATCCTCGTGGCGCTGGACGTCCGGGACGCCGCGACGGTGTTCCTCGCGGGGCCGCCGCGCGTCGCGGGGTCGTTCGCGGACGCGGCGGCGCGGTGGTGGGACCTCGACCGGGTCGCGGCGCTGCACCGCGCGTTCCTCGCCCGGCACGACGACGCGGGGGCCGACGGCGCCCCGTCCGCGCGAGCGGACGAGCCGCGCGACGCGTTCGCGCGGTGGGTGCGGGCCGTGGACGACTGGCGGCCGATCCCGTACGCCGACCCCGGGCTGCCGTCAGCCGCGCTGCCCGCAGACTGGCCCGGGACGGCGAGCGTCGCGCTCTTCGGCCGGCTCGGGCACGGGCTCGCGGACGCCGCGTCGCACCACGTCCGGGTCGTCGTCGGGCACCGAGGGGAGCACAGTGAGGGGATGAGCGACGTGACGCACGACCTTCCGGCCGCGGTGCGGACCCTCGTCGAGGCGACGAACGCAGGCGACACCGCCCGGTTCCTGACCGCGTTCACCGAGGACGCCGTCCTCGACGACTGGGGCCGCCGCTTCCGCGGCCGCGCCGAGCTCGCGAGCTGGGACCGGACGGACAACATCGGCAAGCGCTCGCACTTCGACGTCTCCGGGCTGCGGCCGGGGGCCGCACCCGACGAGGTGCTGCTCGACCTCACGGTCTCGGGGGACGGGTACAACGGGCCGGGCACGTTCACCGTCCGCCTGCGCGACGGGCTGATCGCGAGCCTCGTCATCTCCTGACCTGGGGCCGTGCGCACGCGCAGCCTCTCGGGGATGGTCGGCAGCCCGACATGACCGACAGGTCCGGCCGCTCGTGCGCACGCTGAGGTGGGGTCGATCACACCGGCACGACTTCACCCGCTACGCGTTCTGGACGCTCGTCCAGTCCGGCCTACGGTGAGAGGGACGGGCCGGTCCCGGTCCGTCGGGACCGACCCCTACCCCACCCGATGGAGCTGTCCGCTCGATGCTGCCCTCACGTCTGTTGCCGCAGTCAACCACTCGTTCCGGCCGGCGCCGCACCGCTGCCGCAGCCGTCGTCGCGCTGGCCGGCGCCGCGCTCGTGCTGCCCGCGTCGGGCGCCGTCGCCGCCGACGCACCGGTGAACCCGTTCGACCTGGCCGGGGGGTTCAGCGTCTACGCCCGCGAGGACGCCCACCTCGGCAACCACGAGACGGAGGGCTCGGTCGCGGTCGGCGGCGAGCTGTCCGTCCGTGCCGACGGGGGCATGTACGCGATCCTCCACCAGGCGGCCGGGACTGCCGACTACACGATCCCCACCGTCGACGGCGACCCCACCCGTCTCCTCGTGGGCGGCTACGCACCGACGTCGGGGACGGTCCAGATCACGAACGGCGGTGCGCCCGCGGACCGGGGTGCAGCGCTCCAGGGCTACCTCAAGGTCGTGGGTGACGACCCGGCGTTCGGCACGTACCAGCGCGCCGACTGGGTGCGGTACCGCACGTCGCTCGACGACTCGCCCGCCGTCGACGCCACGAACCAGAAGTGGCCCGACGGCGCCGCGACGGTGGCGACGGAGCGCGGCTCCGTGGCGGCGTACGTCGAGACGGGTGCCACGGGGGCCGCCGAGGTCCGCCGGTGCCTCGCCGACCTCGTGCCGAGCGGTGCAGCGCACGTGCTCTCCGTGACGGAGGACGTCGGCGACCGCGTCGTCCTCTCCGCGCTCGAGGCCGGGCGGCCGAACGTCGTCGACTACGCGGCGATCGCGGACGCGTACACCGTGCAGTTCGCCGACGGCGTGCTCCCGTCGGCCGACGCCCCGCTGATCGTCTCCGTCCCGGCCGGGACGACCGACCTCCAGGGCTCCGTGTTCGGCGAGGCCGGCAAGGCGGCCTCGTTCGTGATGTGGGACCTGTCGCGGCTCGACGGCCCGGTCACGCTCGGTGCCGGCGGGGCGCGCCTGGACGGGTCGGTGTACGCGCCGACCGCCGACCTCACCGTCGAGGCGTCCCCGCTCGACGGGCAGGTCGTGGCACGCGACCTCACCCTGCTCGGCGGGGAGGCGCACGCCTACCTGTTCGCCGGGTCGATCCCGTGCGGCACCGTGCCCGCCGAGAGCGGCAGCCTCACCGTGACCAAGCGGGTGGTGGGCGACGCCGCGTCGGCCGTCCCCGCGGGCACCGCGTTCACCGTCGCGTACGCCGTCGACGGGGCGGCCGGCGAGCTGACGGTCCCGGTGGGCGGCTCGGCGACGCTCGACGACCTTCCCGTCGGGGCGGAGGTCGTGCTCGGGGAGCCCGGCTTCCCCGCGGTCGAGGGTGTGGAGTGGGGCGAGCCGACCTGGCAGGTCGACGGGGGCGCGGTCGAGCCGGGCGACGACGGGACGGTGCGGCTGGAGGTCGCCGCGGACGTCGCCGTGACGCTGACCAACACGGCCGACCGGCCGCTCGAGCCCACGCCCGCGCCGACTCCGACGACTCCGACGACCCCGACCGTGCCCACGGACCCGACCGTGCCCACGACGCCCGACGTGCCGGGCACGCCCGACGCGCCGGGAGCACCGGCCGACGGTGGCACGGGTGGTCTCGCGACGACCGGCGTGCAGGCCGCCGGTGTCGCGATCGCCGCGCTCCTGCTCGTCGCGCTCGGCACGGGCGTCCTCGTCCTCCGGCGGCGCCGGGGCGCCTGAGCCGCCTTCTCCTCGTCGCAGGCCTCGACGCCGCGTCCCCTCCGGGGGGCGCGGCGTCCTGCGTCTGCCGGGCCGGGCGGAGGACGGCCATCCGGCCGCCGCCGCGCGTTCATCCCGACGACGCACGGCCGCCATCCCCGCTGCCTACGGTGACAGCGCTTCCCACCACGGGTCCGACGCCGCCACGGTGGTCCGACGGTCGTCGCCGCGCGGACCCCTGACCTGCGAAGGAACCCATGAACCCGCACGCCTCCCGGCCGCCCGGCGCGCTCGCGCGCGCGGCGGCGTCGGCGCTCGCCGTCTCGCTCGTCGGCACGGCGCTCGTCGCCGCGACCGCGACCTCGACGGCCGCCGCCGACGAGTCCCTGCTCTCGACGTCCGGCACGACCTGGCGCTACCTCGACGACAGCACGAACCCGGCTGGATCCGCCGCGGACCAGCGCGTGTGGACGACGACCGCGTTCGACGACTCCGCGTGGAAGTCCGCGACGGGCGCGTTCGGCGCGAAGCGCGGCGCCGCGACGGGCATCGGCGCCGCCTTCCCGATCACGACGCTCCTCACCCAGTACATCGAGGGCACGACGACGGACGTCCCCACGTTCTTCTTCCGCACCGACGTGGAGCTCACCGCGGCGGACCTCGACGGCGTCCCGGCGTTCGAGGGCGAGATCGTCTACGACGACGCCGCGATCGTCTACGTGAACGGCGAGGAGGTCGTGCGCCTGGGTGACGACGACCGGAAGATCACCGAGAACCTCCAGTACCACGGCAACGGTCGCACGGACCCGGTGACGGGCACGTTCGTCGTCCCGGCCGACGCGTTCGAGCCCGGCGAGAACACGATCTCCGTCGCGCTCTACCAGGACGCGCCGACGAGCTCGGACATCTACCTCGACGTCCGCTCGCTCGTCCCGACGCACGGCGAGGTGCGCGACGTCGCCCTGAACGTCGGCGCGGACGAGACGCAGGCCAACGTCGCGTGGTTCTCGACGCTGCCCGGCGCGGGCGAGGTCCAGTGGGCCCGGGTCGACGAGACGGGCGGCGAGGTCGACTGGCGGACGGCCGCGACGTCGTCGTCCCGGAGCGGCGCGGCCGCGGACGGCGCGACGTACCACCACGCCACGATCACCGGGCTCGAGGAGGACACGGCGTACGCGTACCGCGTGGGCAGCGCGGCGACCGGCTGGTCCGCGCCGTCGACGTTCACGACGGGGACGTTCGGGGACGAGTTCTCCGCGCTGTTCGTCGGCGACGCGCAGATCGGTGCGAGCGGCAACGCCGCGAACGACGCGGCACGCTGGGCCGCCAACCTCGACACCATGACCGAGCGACACCCGGACACGGCGTTCCTCATCTCCGCGGGCGACCAGGTGGAGAACGCGGGCAGCAGCCAGCAGTACGCGGGCTTCCTCGCGCCGCGCCAGATGCGCGAGCTGCGCTTCGCCGTCCAGGACGGCAACCACGACACCGCGTCGGCGCTCTTCGACCAGCACTACGCGATGCCGAACCTCTCGGCCGAGCAGCGCCGCGACTACTGGTACGCGTACAACAACGTGCTCGTCGTCGCGATCGACTCGAACGACTCGTCCGCGACGCAGATCGCGGGGCACGAGGCGTTCCTGCGCGACGTGGTCGGCACGCACGGCGACGAGTACGACTGGGTCGTCGTGACGTTCCACCACTCGCTCTACAGCCAGGCGTTCCACTCGCGCGACACGGACGTGGTGCGCATGCGCGAGGCGCTCTCGCCCGTCTTCAGCGACCTCGGCGTCGACCTCGTCCTCGCGGGCCACGACCACATCTACACCCGCTCGTACCTCATGGAGGGCGCGACGCCGGTCGTCCCGGCCGCGGCGCCGGCCGAGGGCGACGTGCTCACCCCGGAGGAGGACCAGGTCCTCTACCTCACGGGCAACTCGTCGTCGGGCTCGAAGTTCTACGACTTCGACGGCGCCAAGCCGTGGACGGCGCGCTGGGAGCAGTCGCGCGAGGCCAGCTACTCCGACCTCGACGTCACGCCCACGTCGCTCACCGTCACCACGTACGCGACCGGGTCGCAGCGCGTGGTCGACCGGGTGACGCTCCAGCGCGAGGACGAGGCGGGCCCCGCGCTCGCCGTCGAGACCAGCGCCCGCTGCCTCGCGGGCACGGCGTACGTCGCGGTCCGCGCGACGAACACCGGTGACTTCCCGGCCGACGTCACCCTCGCGACGCCGTTCGGCACGCGCACGGTCGCGGCGGTCGCGCCCGGCAAGGCCGCGTACCAGTCGTTCTCGACGCGGGCGGTCGCGGCCGACGCCGGGTCCGTCACCGTCACGGGCACCCTGACCGACGGCGGCGCCTCCTCCGCCCAGGACGTCGCCTTCCCGGCGGTCTCCTGCGGCTGAGGCCGCTCGTCCTTCCGGTGGCGCGAACGCGCTGCCGGCTCAGGCGGGGTCGTCGAGCGGCTGCACGACGACCCCGCCGAACCGCGCCTCCTGCGCGCGGAGCGCGACGCCGTCGATCCAGACCCTCCCCGCGAGCACGTCGGCCGACGCGGGCGATCCGTCCGGGCGCTGCGCGGTGTACCCGCCCGTGATGGTCGCGTTCGCCAGCACGACGGGACGGCCCTCCTCGTCGGTGACGTCCTGCGCGCACCACCCGCACACGTGCCGCGGGTAGCGCGGGTTCTCGCGGAGCAGCGTCCCGCACAGCGGGCAGTGCTGCACGGGGCGCGCGTCGCCGTCGGGCAGGACGAGCGCCTCGGAGCGCACGAGGCCGTCCTGGGCGGTGCGGCGCGCCAGCGCCGTGAGCACGCGGCGGCCGATCCCGGGCCAGCCGTGGACGGCGGTCGCCCACTCGTCGGGCACCGCGCGGGCGCCGTAGCGCGCGCCGAGCAGGCTCCCGGCGATCGCGGCGACGGTGTCGGTGTCGCCGCCGACGGCGACCGCGGCCTGGAGCGCCGCCGCCAGGTGGTCCCGGCCCGCGGACCGCGAGCGCTCGGGCGGGGACGTCGTCGCGATCGCGCGCCACGCCGCCTGGAGCGCGGTCACCGTGAAACCGTTCTGCCGGAGGTCGGCCTCGGGCCGGGCGGACTCCGCGTCCGCGACCCACGCCGACCAGCGCGCCGCGGCCTCCGGGTCGAGCAGGTCGAGGCCGGCCCGCACGTCGAGCCGCTGCTCCGTCACCGCGACGCGCACCGCCTCGGACCACAGCACGCACGACTCGGCGGCGAGCGGGTCGGTGTGCGTGATCCCCGCGACGGCGCGCGCCGCGCGGGCGGTCGCGTCCCGGTCGCCGAGCGCGACGAGCCCGACGACGCCCGTCCGCATGAGCGCGCCGTTCCCCGCCGTGCGGCCGGTCGCCGCGTGCAGCGCCGCGGACGCCTCGCGCAGCCGTGCGGCGGCGGGACCCCGGCGGGCGGCGGCGTCGCGCAGGACCGCGGCCGTCTGCGTCCCGACGTCGGACGCGCCCCCGGTGCGCCACGCCTCGAACGCGGCGGCGACGTCGTCGAGCGGCGTCGCCCCGAACGCGTCGGGCACGGGGGAGAGGACGTCGTGCGCCGCCGTCACGCGCGCGACGCACACCGACATCTGCGTGTCGTCGCTCCACTCGCCCGGCGCGTACGGTCCGAGCCCGCCCCCGCGCATGACCGCGACCTCGTCCCGGTGCCCGGGCCCGGGCGGCTGCGCGAACTCGTACGGCACACCGAGCGCGTCGCCCGCCGCCTGCGCGAGCAGCACGCCCGACGCGCGGTCGAGCAGGCCGTGGTCGAGCGGGTCGAGGGGTGCCGGGCGGGGAACGGGCGTCGTCGTCACGTCGCGATCGTGCCACGATGACCGCATGACGACGCCCGACGACCTCGCCGCCCTCGTCGCCTCCGTCGAGGCGGACGAGCGCGACCTCGTGCTCCGCACGTTCACGCACGACGACGCGTGGCGGCTCGGCTGCCTCCTCGTCGAGCTCGCCGACGAGCGCGACCTGCCCGTGACGATCGACGTCCGCAAGGGGCCGCAGCAGGTGTTCCACGCCGCGCGCGCGGGCACGACACCCGACAACGACACCTGGGTCGAGCGCAAGGTGCGCGTCGTCGAGCGGTTCGGGGCGTCGTCGTACCTCGTGGGCCTGCGGGCCCGGGCGACGGGGACGTCGTTCAACGAGAAGCACGACCTCCCGCTCCAGGAGTACGCCGCGCACGGCGGCGCGTTCCCCGTCCGCGTGGAGGGCGTCGGGATCGTCGGCGTCGTCACCGTGTCCGGGCTCGCCCAGGGCGACGACCACGCGCTCGTCACCGAGGCCCTGCGGTCGTTCCTCGGCCGCGCGGGCGCGGCCGAGGGCTGACCACCTACTCGCAGGCCACGCCGTCGTCGTCGCGGTCGAGCTTGGGGGCGTAGCCCGGCTCGCCGCGGAGCAGCGGGGCCGCGCCGGCGGCCCGCACCGCGTCGCAGTTCTGGTAGTACGTGGACGTGCTGCCGCCGGTGTCGGCGACGCCCGCAGGTGCGCTGGGACGGGTCTGCTGGGCCGAGCGGGCCGCCGCGGCGGTCGCCTCCGCCTGTGCGACAGCGGCCTCACGACCCTCGACGTCGGTCACCCGGGTCGCCAGCTCGGCCTCGACGGTCGCGACCGCGCCCTCGCGCGCCGTGACCTCGGCCTCCGACGACTGGAGCGCCGTCGCCCGCTCGTCCAGCTCGGCCTGGGTCGCCTGCGCGGCGGCGGTCTGCTCCTCGAGCGCGGTCCGCTCGGCGTCCAGCTCGGCACGCTCGCCCTCGACCTCGTCCTGCTCGTCGGCCGCCTGCGCGACGAGGGTCCTCGCCTCGTCCAGCGCCCGGCCGGAGCTGCCCTGCCCGACCAGGAGCCCGACGACGAACAGGGCGACGCCCGCCGCGGTCAGCAGGGCTGCCCGGCGCCCGCGTCGAGGCCGCGTGGCCCCGGCCGGCGGCGCGGCGGTCTCCTCGACCCAGAACGTCCATCCCTCCGGCGCGGACGGCCAGGCAGGGTCCGGGGCCCAGCCCGGCTCGGGGCGCCAGTCTCCGGGGGCCACGGGCCAGCCGGGAGGGGCGTTGAATCTCAGGGCCATGCGTCGTCCTCGTCTCGCGGTCACCGCGTCGACGTCGACGGGCACGACCGAAGCCCCGGGGGGCGTGACGTGAACGCTAACGTGGTGTCAGCCGCCTCGGGGAGGGCCTGACGGGGTGAAAGGGACGTCAGTCCCAGCGGATCGGGACGTCCTCGAACGTCGGCCACGTCGGGACGACGTTCACGTACAGCGACTCGAGCGACGCGTCGAGCGGGCGCGGCAGGTACACCTCGTAGCCCACCGTGCGTCCGACGCTCGTCCGCGCGAACAGCGGCTCGGTCTCGAGCTCGCGTGCCCCGCTGCCGCGGACCGGTGCGTACGAGACCAGCGCGCGGGGGTCGACGGCCGACGGGTGCAGCTCTCCTGCACCCGTCATGGCGTACACGCTGATGCGTTCCTCGTCACCGTCCACAGGGCCGAGCGGCGTGAGCTGGAGGCGCAGGCGCATGAGAGATCCGCGGACCACGATCGGCTCGATGCCGACGCGGACCTCCTCCTGGCGGCCGTCCTCGTTCGGGACGACGACCGTCTTCTCGACGACGGGCTCGGTGTCCGTCACGGGCTCCACGCGCGGGCGGTCGCCCGGCACGAGCTCCGCGGTGACGGGATCGAGCTCGTGCTCCTCGACCTCGAGGCCGCGCTCGCCCGGGGTCGTCCCGGAGTAGCGGAGCTCGACACGGCGGTTCCGGGCACGGTCGTCCGCGACGTCGTCACCGCCCTCCTCGACCTTGAGGCGCGTCTCCCCGTACCCCTGCGCCTCGAACGTGACGTCGGGTCGTACCGTCGCGGCAGCGTCGACGACGGCCTGCGCGCGCCGCTGCGAGAGGTCCATGTTGTCCGCCTCCTCGCCCACCGAGTCGGTGTGCCCGGCGACGCTCGCCGTCACACCGTCGGGCAGCTCGGCGGCGATCTCCTGCACGCGCTCGACGGCGGCCTGGGAGAGCTCGGCCGAGCCGACGTCGAACAGGACGTCGGTCTCGAGCGTGACGACGACCTCGTCCGCCTCGACCTCGACGTACTCGAGCGACGTGACGGCACCGGCGAGCTCGAACGTCGTCGCGACCCCCGGGTCGAACCGGGTCGTCGCACGGTCGAGGTCCTCCCGGGCGGGCGCGCCACCGAGGTCGTCGAGGGTGAGCGGGTCGACGCCCGGGTCGAAGCCCTGCTCGTCCTCGCTCGCCGCGGCCGGGGTGCCGGACAGCAGGCCCAGCACGAGCGCGACCGCCAGGGCACCGGCCACCGTCGCGTGACGGCGCCTCACTCCTCGCTCTCCCAGGTCACGGGCACGTCCTCGAAGGCGGGCCAGGCGTCGTGGAGACGGACGTCCACGGTGCGGGGCTCTCCCTCCGGGCGGGGGAACCATGCCTGGTAGAGCAGCGGCCTGCCGTTGACGGTGTCCGCGGTGACGGGGTCCGTCGACAGCTTCTGCCCGGACGCGGAGACGACGTCGTACTGCGTCAGCGCACCGACGTCGACGATCCGCGGGTTGTGGTCCTTGCCGAGCATGTCGTACACCGAGTACGTCTCGGCGGAGTCGTCGCCCGCGAAGTGCGGGGTCATGAGGACGCGGAGCTCCACCGTCGAGCCGTCCGCGACGAGGGACACGAGGCCGAGCGTGACCTCGTCCTCCGCCGACCCCGGGACCGGCAGGCGCGTCTCGAGGATCGGCTCGTACTCGGCGGCACCCACCACGACAGGAGTCGGCCCGTCCTCGGCCTCTCCCGTGCACGCGCCCAGGCTGAGGGCGGCGGTGAGGCCGAGGGCGCCGACGAGGGCGCGGCGTCGCAGCGTCGACCACCGCGTGCGAGGCAGGGTCGAGCGCGGTCTCCGGAGGCTCGTCATGGCACGGAGGTTAGCCGAACACGCGGCTCCCGTCGGCCACCGGGCACGGGGAGAGGTCCCCATCCGGAGGTCGGACGGGGCCGGCACCACGAGGGTGCCGGCCCCGCCGTCCGACCGCGCAGGGGCGTGCGCGGCCGGGTAGGAGGGCCGGCGCGACGCCGGGCGTCGCGCCGGCGGTGCGGCGTCAGGCCGCGCGGGTGACCTCGATGCGCTGAGGAGCGCGGCCGGCGAACACGCCGGCGACGGTCACGGTGAGCACGCCCGCGTCGTAGGACGCGCGGACGGCGTCGGCCTCCGCCGTCTTCGGCAGGGTGACGGTGCGGCGGAACTCGCCGAACCGGACCTCGCGGACGCGGCGCCCGGCCGGGGCGACCTCGGCCGCCTCGTCGGCGCTCGCCTCTGCCTGCTCGCCCTCGGCCTGCTCGGCGTCGTCGGACTCCTCGTCCGACGGCCGGGCCACCGGAGCCTCGACGACGCGCTGGTCACGCCGCTCGCCGCGGACGACGAGCCGGCGACCCTCGAGCTCGACGGTGACGTCGCGCTCCGGGTCGACGCCCGGCAGGTCGAAGCGGGCGACGAGGTCGTCTCCCTCGCGGTACACGTCGGCGGCGGGCGCGAAGCCCGTCGGGGCGACGCCCGCGCCGGACGGGCGCGTCCAGAGCTGGCGCACGAGCCGCTCGGTGGGGAGCGGACGGAACGGCGCCACGGTGTAGGTGCTGATCATGGTGGTCCTCCAGGTCGGTCGTGCCACGGGGGCCGTGGCGTCTGACCTGTGCAACCTTGAGCGTGCCCCGCTCAGTCCCGAGTTCGCGCACGACGAACGGGCTCAGCCGCGGCGCGCCGCCCGGCGGGCCTTGCGCGCGGACGCGGCGCGCTCCTCGGCGGCGTCCAGCCGCTCGTCGACCGCGTCGAGAGCCTCCCGCGCGGCGGACTCCGCGTCCCGCGCGTCGCTCAGGCGGGCGCGCAGCGCCTCGCGCTCGTCGGCGAGCCGTGCGAGCTCGTCCTCGACGCGCGCGAGCTCGTCCTCCACCTGCCCGACGGCGTCCCCCGCCTCGCGCGCGCGGGCGTCGGCGTCGTCGCGCTCGGCCTCCAGCCGGTCGACCTCGGCCGCGCTCTCCTCGACCTCGCGCTCGGCAGCCTCCTGGGCGTCCTCCTCGGCATCCTCCGGGGGCTCCGCACCGCCGGTCGTCCCGCCGTCGTCCGTGACTGCGCCCGTGCGCGCGCGCAGCGCGACGACGTCGGCCGGCTCGCCGCCCTCGTCGACGATCCCGAACCCGACGTGCTGGAGCGCCTGCGACAACCGGCCCGTCCGGACGAGCGCGCCAGCGTCCGGGTCCATGACCGCCGCCGTGAGGGTTTCCGCGAGGCGGTCGAGCGCCGTCCCGGACACCGCACGGCCCGCGATCTCGCCCGCGTCGCGCACCTCCCCGACGACGCGCTCCACCCGCTCGCGCCGCAGGCGGTCGAGCGTGCGCAGGCGCGTGCGGTCGCGGTCGGCCGTCGCGTCGCGCAGCTCGTCCCCGAGGCTCACGAGCGCGGCGACGTCGTCCGGGCGCTCGCGCGCCACCTGGTTCACGACCCATGCCGCCACCGTCGGCTTCGTGAGCCGGCCGACGCGCTCCGCACCGACCGCGTCGCCCGACGCCTTGATCCGCTTGGCGGCGGCCGTGCGCGCGACGACGAACTGCTCGAGCGGCAGGGCGAAGAGGTCGTCGACGAGCGCGTCGACGTCGGCCGCCTCGTCGCCGGGCTCCTCGGCCGCGGCGCCCGTCATGCTGCGCGTGCTCATGACGCCCAGCGTCGCACCCCGGTCTCGGGCGTGCGCCCGTTCGCGCCCTCGTGCGCGGCCAGCAGGCGCGCGAACGCCGCCTCGGTGACGACGGGGACGCCGTAGCGGCGCGCGGTGCGGGCCTTCGTCGAGAGGGAGTCGGGGTCGGCGGCGACGAGGAGCCGCGTGCGGCGTGTGACGTACGGCCAGGGGGAGAGGCCCGCGGCGCGGACGTCGCGCTCCCAGGCCTCGCGCGTCCGCGACATCGAGCCGGTCAGCACGACCTCGTCGCCCGCGGCCAGCACGAACGCGGGCCGGAGCGGGACCGCTCCATCAGCGCCCGCGACCGTCTCGACCAGGCGCGTCCCGAGCGCCGCCTCGACGGCTCCCACGACGTCGTCGGCGTCGAGGCCGAGCTGTCCGGCGACCTCGTGCAGCGCCGGGTCGTCGCGCAGCGCGGCGCCCTCGTCCCGGTCGCCCGTGGCGGTCGTCCCGTCGAGCGCGTCGAGCTCGGCCCGGGCCAGCGCGGCCAGGTAGTCGCGGTGCAGGGTCTCGACCGTCGCGCGGTCGAGCCCGGCGTGCCGGGCCTCCGCGAGCAGCGCGGCCCGCTCGGCGTGCGAGACGTAGCGGTCGAGGAGCGCCTCGTCGAGCAGGCGCAGGTACGTGCTCACGTCGCGCCGCGGGTCCGTTCCCGGGGCGCCGGGCGCGTCCGGAGCCGCAGGCGCGTCGGCGAGCGCCGCGAGCCAGTGCCCGCGGGCGCGGCTCGCGCCGCGCAGCAACGGCTCCGCGCCGGGCAGGACGGCGGGCAGCGACCAGCGCACGCCGTCGGCCGCGGCCCGTGCGACGGCCCAGCACTCGTCGTCGGCCGCGACGTCGAGGTAGTACCCGAGCAGCCCCGCGGTGGCGCGCGCGTCGCCCAGGGCGGAGTGGACGCCGTCGTGCACGACGCCCACGGCCGCGCAGCACGCGGCCAGTGCTCGCGAGCCCGTGAGATAACGGCTCGCGAGCTGCTGCGTGCACAGGCACGCGACGGGGTCGATGGCCGCGGCGATCCCGGCACGCCCGATCTCGGCGCGCAGGAAGCGCGTGTCGAACGCCGCGTTGTGGGCCACCAGCACGCGCCCGGCGAGCAGGCGCAGGAGCGCGGGCGCGACGCGGTCGAACGTCGGCGCGAGCGCGACGTCCGCCGCGGCGATGCCGTGCACGTGCTGCGGCCCGAGGTCGCGCTCGGGGTTGACCAGGGTGGACCACTCGTCCTCGACGCGACCGGCGTCGTCCACGAGGACGACCGCGACCTCGGCGACGCGGTCGCCGAGGCGGGGCGAGAACCCCGTGGTCTCGAGGTCGACGACGGCGAATCCGGGCACGGGCACAGTCTGCCCGACGTCGCCCACGACCTGCTCCGGCGCCGCGGCCGTTACGGTCGTGTGAACTCCTCACGCTCGTGCCGCCCGGGGGTTCCGCGCGCGGCCCGGGAGGCATACGCTCGCGAGCACACGAGCCTCCGCAGCGTCGCGTCTCGTGTGCGACTCGGCCGCACCCCGACACGACCGGGGGTGGTCCGCGGGGGCCACTGTCGAGGAGGATGCGTGAGACCACGAACGATCGTCCCGTCCGCAGCGGTAGCGGGCCTCGTGCTCGCGGCGCTGACCGCAGTTCCCGTCGGCGCCGAGCCTCTCGGCGCCGCGTCCGGCACGGCCGCCGGCAGCCTGCGGGCCGCCGCGGCACCGCCCCCGCTCGAGGACCTCGTCACCGGCGACGCGGTCATGCAGCGGCTCCAGGACTTCCAGGACATCGCGGACGCCAACGGCGGCAACCGCGCGCTGGAGACGCCCGGCTACGAGGCGAGCGCCGTCTACGTCGAGGACGCCCTGCGGGCCGCGGGCTACGAGCCCGAGCGCCAGTACTTCACGTTCGAGGACCTGGAGACCGACGAGCTGTCCCTCACGGCGGCCGGCGTCGAGGTGACGTCGGACGTCTACCCGGCCGAGTTCGCGCCCGACACCCCGGACGACGGCGTCACCGGCCCGATCGTGCAGCCCGCCGACGCGCTCGTCCAGGGCTGCACCGCCGACACGTGGGACGGGGTCGCCGTGAGCGGCGCGGTCGCGCTGATCAGCCGCGGCTCGTGCCCGTTCGCCGACAAGGCGCTGTACGCGGCGCAGGCCGGTGCGGCGGCCGTGATCCTGTACAACAACACCGACGGCGCGCTGAGCCCGACCCTCGGCGCCGAGAACGACGCGTGGGTCCCGACGGTGGGCATCACGCAGGCCGCGGGCCAGCAGATCCTCGCCGCGATCGCGGGCGGCGCGGAGCCGGTCGCGACCTACGACCTGCAGACCCACGTCGAGGAGTTCGAGACGTTCAACGTGCTCGCCCAGACCCCGGGCGGGCGCGACCACAACGTCGTCATGGTCGGCGCGCACCTCGACGGCGTCGAGGACGGCCCGGGCATCAACGACAACGGCTCCGGCTCCGCCGCGATCCTCGAGGTCGCGGTCCAGCTCGCGGCCGCGACCGACGGCGGCCAGGACGTCGAGAACGCGGTCCGGTTCGCGTGGTGGGGCGCCGAGGAGGTCGGCCTGCGCGGCTCGACCCACTACGTGAGCGACCTCGCCGCGAACGACCCGGCGGCGCTCGACGACATCGCGACGTACCTCAACTTCGACATGGTCGGCTCGCCGAACTACATCATCGGCGTGTACGACGCGAACGAGTCGACCTACCCGGCCCCGGTCGAGGTCCCGCCGGGCTCGGCCGAGACGGAGGCGGTGTTCACCGACTACTTCGACGGCATCGACCAGCCGTGGGTCGACACCGAGTTCTCGGGCCGCTCCGACTACCAGGCGTTCATCGAGAACGGGGTCCCGGCGTCGGGCCTGTTCACCGGCGCGGACGGCTCGAAGACGGCCGAGGAGGTCGCGATGTTCGGCGGCACCGAGGGCATCTTCTACGACCCGAACTACCACTCGCCGGCGGACACGATCGACAACGTCGACGCGACCGCGCTCGACATCATGTCGCGCGCCATCGGGCACGCCGTCGCCGCGCTGTCCGAGGACACGTTCGCGATCAACGGCGTGGGCAACCCGCGCATCGACGCCGTCGAGGCACAGGCGCGGTGCCTCAACGGCACGGCGTACGTCGCCGTGCGCGGCGCCAACGGTGAGGACGCCCCCGCGGACGTCCGGCTCATCACGCCGTTCGGCGAGAAGAAGTTCAGCGCCCTCGCGCCGGACAAGAACGCGTACCAGTCGTTCAGCACGCGCGCGTCGTCCGTCGCGGCGGGTACCGCGACGGTCGCGGCCTACCAGTGGCGCGGCGGCGACCCGGTGTACCAGCGGTACGACGTGTCGTACGACGCGATCGACTGCGGCTGACGCGCGGCACGCTGCGGCCGGCGCCCTGACCGGCCGGTGCACCCACGGGGCCGGGACCGTCTTCCTGCGAGGGCGGTCCCGGCCCCGTCGTGCGCGGTGCGCGGGCGGTCGGTCAGCGCTCGAGCGCCTCGAGCACCGGGGTGTCGCCCGCGGTGAAGCGGATGAACCGGCCCACGGTCGAGGGCGTGCGCAGCGCCTGGGCGACCACCATCGCGACGTCCGCGCGCGAGACGCGGGAGGCCGCGCCGTCGGGCACGTCGTCCGCGCCGTCGAGGCCGTCCGGGCCGTCGCCGACGACGCGGATCGCCCCGGTCGGGTCGTCGTCGGTGAGCGTGCCCGGCCCGAGGACGGTCCAGTCGAGGTCGGTGCCGCGCAGGTGGTCGTCGGCGGCGAGCTTGGCGTCGGCGTAGGCGAAGAAGCTCGAGTCGGGGTCGACGCCGTGGTCGGGCACCGACCCGATCCACGACACCATGACGTAGCGCGGCACCCCGGCCGCGACGGCGGCATCCATGGTGCGGCCGGCGGCGTCGCGGTCGACGGCGTACGTCCGCTCGGGGTCCCCGCCGCCGGCGCCGGCCGACCACACGACGGCGTCGAACCCGTCGAGCGCGGCGGCGATCTCCTCGGTCGAGGCGTGCTCGACGTCGAGCAGGAGCGGCTCGCCGCCCAGGCGGCGGACGAGCGGGAGCTGTTCCTCGGCGCGCACGATCCCCGTCACGGTCGCGTCGTGGTCGACGAGGATCGGGACGAGCAGCCGGCCCACCTTGCCGTGGGCACCGACGAGGGCGATCTTCATGCGGCGGACTCCTGTCTGTGGAGGGTGAGAGTCCACCGTCCTCCGCCGTCGTCCGCGCCGCCACCCGAAGCAGGTCAGGAGCGCGTCACGGGCACTGCTTCGCGTTCGGGGCGGCGTCGAGCGTCACGGTCTGCGACGCGCGCACGAGGTCCCCGCCCTCCGGGTCCTGCGCGCACACCGTCCAGCCGTTGGCCGCGCCGGGCAGGGCGCCGGACCGCGCGTCGCGCGCGTCCACGACGACGACCGTCACCGCGCCGCGCTGCTCCAGGTCGGCACGCGCCTGCTTGAGCCGCGTCTCGACGAGGTTGGGCATGGAGAACGCCGGCTCGATCTCGACCGAGACCTCGACCCCGTCCGAGCTGCCCGGCTCACCGGGGCCGCCCGTCGGCTCCCCGGTCGGGTCCGGCGTCGGCTCCACGGTCGGCTCGGAGGTGGGGGTCGTCGTCGGCTGCGACGTGGGCGACGGCGACGGGCTCCCCGGGCCGCCCGGCAGCCCGTCCACGCGGCACCCAGCGAGCGCGGTCACGGCCACGACGGCGAGCACGACCGCTCGTGCGCGCCGCGGTGCTCGCACGGCCCGCGGCCGCGCGCCGTCGCGCGTGCCGTCGTCGTGCTTCCTGCTGTGCGTCCGGCCCGTCGTCGACGACGGAGCCGGGATACGTGCTACCACCACACTGCCCCCGGTTGCCCCCTGAAACTGCTTGCGCACTCGAGGGTACGCGACGGGCGCACGGTGCGCGGCCCGAGAGCCGGCACGCGACCGGAGACCTCGCGAGCCAGCCGTCGCCCGGCGCGGGGCGCTGTCGCCGTCTCAGGGGCGCCCGGGGCCGGTGCGCTTCGGCGGGCGCACGGTCGGCACGTCGCCGACGATCGGGATCGGCCGCCGGTGGAACGGGAAGCCGTAGCGCGTGACCAGGCCCGCGAGCGTCGTCAGGCGGTTGCGCGGCCCGATGAGGCCCATGATGTGGACGAACAGCCACGCGAGCCACGCGACGCCGCGCGTGAGCCGCAGCCTCCCGACGACCTCGGCGATGGCCGCGCGTCGGCCGATGACCGCCATGGTGCCCTTGTCGAAGTACCGCAGGGACGTTGTCGGGCGCCCGGCGAGCAGCGCCTCGATGTTGCGCGCGACCTGCTCGCCCGCCTGGATCGCGGGCTGCGCGAGCTGCGGCAGCCCGGCGGGCGAGATCGCGATGTCGCCCGCCGCGAACACGCCCGGCAGGCCCTCGACCTGGAGGTCGTCGCCGACGACGACGCGCCCGCCCTCGCCGCGCGGCAGTCCCCAGTCGTCGACCTCCTCGTGCGGGTGGACGCCCGCCGACCACACCGTGAGGTCGGAGCGGATGCGCGTGCCGTCGGTGAGGACGACGGCGTCGGGCAGCACCTCGGCGACCCCGGCGCCCAGGTGCAGGCCGACGCCGCGGCGGCGCAGCTCCTCCGCCGCGTACCGGCGCAGCTTCGGGTGGAACGACTTGAGCACCTCGCCGCCGCGCTGGACGATCTTCACCTCGAACGCGTCGCCGTGGATCTCCGGGTATGCGGGTCGCAGGCCCGCGGTGCGGAGCTCCGCGAGCGCCCCGGCGACCTCGACGCCCGTCGCGCCGCCGCCGACGACGACGACCCGCAGGCCCTCGTCCTTGCCGGGGTTCGCCGCCGCCTTCTCGAGGCGGATGAAGAGCGTGTCCCGGATCTTCATGGCCTGGGACCGCGAGTACATGGGGAACGAGTTCTCCTTGGCACCGGGGGTGCCGAAGAAGTTGGCCGTGACGCCGTTGGCGACGACGAGGTAGTCGTAGTCGACCCACTCGTCGTTGAGGAGGCGGATGCGGCGCGTCTCGTGGTCGATGCCGACGAGGTGCTCGTGCACGACCCGCACGTTCTTCTGCTTGAGCCGCAGCCCGCGCAGGAAGTAGGTGACGTCGCCCGGGTTCAGGCCGCCCGTCGCGACCTGGTAGAGCAGCGGCTGGAACGTGTTGTAGACGCGACGGTCCACGAGCGTCACGCGCACGGGCGCCTTCGCGAGCCCCTTGACGACGGCGAGCCCGGCGAACCCGGCGCCGACCACCACGACGTGCGGCAAGGGGGCGGCGGCTGCCGGTACGGGGGCAGCGGTGACGGGCTCGGGCACGTGGCCTCCTCGGGGCGACGGGGTGGGAGAGCGCCGGTGCCCGCCCGACTGCGTCGCGGACGTCGCCGACGACGTGTGCCAGGTTACGGCGAACCCCGCCCCCACGCCGAACAGGCGCCCGGCCCCCGAGGGAGAGCCCTGGTCCCGCGAGGTAGAGCCGTGGTCGCTCGAGGTAGAGGCGTGGTCGCGACCATGCCTCTACCTCGGCGGACCGGGGCTCTACCTCGCGCGTTCGGCGTGTGGGTGTGCGTCGTAGTCAGGAGCGGTGGTGCTCGACGTCGTCGCGGCCCAGGAGGTCCTCGCGGACCACGCGGCGCAGCACCTTGCCGATCTGCGAGCGCGGCAGCTCCGGCACGACGGCGAGCGTGCGGGGGAGGGCGTAGCGAGCGAGGCGCTTCTCGCCCCACTCGCGCACGGCGGCGAGATCGACGCGCGGGGGCGAGGCGGCGTCGTCCGCGTCGTCGAGCACGACGACGGCGGCGACGTGCTCGTCGGAGCCGGAACCCGGCACGCCCACGACGGCGACGTCCCGCACGCCGGGCATCCCGCGCAGGTGCTCCTCGACCTGCGACGGGTAGACCTTGAACCCGCCCGTGACGATCATCTCCTTGATGCGGTCGACGAGCGTGACGAGGCCGGCGTCGGGGCCGTCCAGGGCCACGCGCACGACGTCGCCCGTGCGGAGCCACCCGTCGTCGAGCAGCTGGTGGGCGGTCTCCTCGGGGCGGTTCCAGTAGCCGCGGAACACCTGCGGGCCGCGCACGAGCAGCTCGCCGCGCACGGTGCGCACGCCGTCGTCGGACGCCTCCGACGGCTCGGCGTCGCGCAGGTCGCCCGCGTCGAGCGCGTCGGCGTCGACGACGCGGATCTCGGTGCTGGGGAACGGGAGCCCGAGGGTGCCGGGGCGGCGGTCGTCGGAGCACGGGTTGCCGAGCGAGACCGGTGACGTCTCGGTCATGCCGTAGCCCTCGATGAGCAGGCCGCCCGTCGCGTCCTCCCAGCGCTGCGCCGTCTCGGCCGTGATGGGCATCGCGCCGGCGAACGCCAGGCGGATCGAGGTGAGGTCGGAGCCCGCGCCCGCGGCGTCGGCCGCGGCGGTGACGATCCGGTCGAACATGGGCGCGACGCCCGGCAGGAACGTCGCGGGCCTCCGTGCCTGGGCGGCGACGAACGCCTGCGGGTCGAACTTGGGGAACGCGACGAGGGTCGCGCCGATGCGTGCGGGGAGCGTGAGGCAGAACGTCAGGCCGAACGCGTGGAAGAACGGCAGCACGCCGTAGACCGTCTCGGCACCCTCCTCGAACGAGGCCCACGCCTGGCCCTGGACGACGTTGGCGACGAGGTTGCGGTGCGTGAGGACCGCGCCCTTCGGGGTGCCGGTCGTGCCGCCGGTGTACTGCAGCAGGGCGACGTCGTCGGCGGCGGGGTGGGGCAGCGCCGGGGGGAGGGCCCGCGCCCGCCGGACGAGGTCGTGCCAGTCGGGCACGCCGGCGGGGAGCGGCGTGCGCAGCGCGTCGCGCTGCGCCCGGGCCCGGGCGACGGGCAGACGCAGGGCGAGGCGGCTGCCGCGCGGCAGGTCGCGCGCGATGTCGAGCCCGACGACGCGGCGCAGCCCGGGCACGTGGGTGCGGGCCTCGAGCACGGCCGGGACCGTCTTGGTCCACACGACCGCGACGCTCGCGCCGGAGTCGGCGAGCTGGTGGGCGAGCTCGTCGGCCGTGTACGTCGGGTTGTGCTCGACCACGACGGCGCCCAGCCGCTCGACCGCGTAGAACGCGACGACGTGCGACGTCGCGTTGGGCAGCACGAGCGCGACACGGTCGCCGCGCCGGACGCCGAGGTCGTGCAGGGCGCTCGCGGCGCGCTCGACCTGCGCCACGAGCTGTGCGTACGTGGTGGTAGCGCCGAAGAAGTCGACCGCGACGCGGTCCGGCCAGCGCTCGGCCGCGCGGTAGAGAGCGGCCGTGACCGGCTCGTCCGGCACCACGACGTCCGTCGGGACGCCGGGTGCGTAGCGGTCGGTCCACGGCCTCGTCGCCAGAGTGTTCACTACGCCACCGTAACCTACGGTTGCGTAGGTTGTGTGCGGCAGGGGTGCCGAGCCGGGGAGAGCGTCGTGGCGCGAGACGTCAGCCCGCGAGGACGCGGTCGAGCGCCGCGCCCCACGGGTCCCCAGTGCGCCTTGCCGCACGGGCACGGGGACGGGGAGCAGCAGGCGCGGCGCGAGCACGGCAGCCACCGCCGTTCCTTGAGCTGGAGCTCCGGCGTCGGATCCATGCGCTGCACCCGCACGGCCAGGTCGGCCGTCGCTCAGGCGGGGTGCCAGCGCGCGCCCCAGCGGCAGGTCAGGCGTCCGCCCGACGTCGCCGCGTGGGCGCGCACGCCCGCCTCCACGGCGTCCGCGACGCCGTGCGCGGCCGCGTCCGTGTCGGCGAGGAAGCGCACGGTGACGCGCGCCTCGCCGCGGACGACGCCGACGTCATACGCCTCGACGGTCGTGAGGGCGCGCGCCGCGGCGGCGGCCGCGGGCAGCACGGCCTCGGGGTCGGCGCCCGGGTGCAGGAGGCCCACGGCCAGGGTCACGCGGTACGACGGCACGGCTCAGGCCGCGCCCGGCCGGGGCGCCGCGTCGCTGAGGACCGCCACGAGGAAGTCGGCGTCCGGGGTCCAGGGGCGCAGGTCCCACGTGGCCAGGGCGAGGTCGAGGTGCAGCCCGGCCTCCGTGGCGTCGGCGAGGAACTGCTCGGGCGGGTACCCGCGACCGGTGCCGAAGCCCACGACGGCGCGCCCGCCGGGCGCGAGGTGGGCGCGGAAGCGGCGCAGCACCTCCACCTCGGTGCCCGGCGCGAGGAACGTCACGACGTTGCCCGCGCACACGACGAGGTCGAACGGCTCGGTGACGCCCTCCGTGGGCAGGTCGAGCTCCGCGAGGTCGCCCACGAGCCAGTCGGGTCCCGGGTGGTCGGTCCGCGCCGCGTCGATCAGGACGGGATCGACGTCGACACCCACGACGGCGTGCCCGCACGCGAACAGCTCGGCGCCCACGCGGCCCGGCCCGCAGCCCGCGTCGAGGACCCGGGAGCCGCGCGGCAGCATGGCGTCGACCAGGCGGGCCTCGCCCGCGAGGTCGGCGCCCCGGGCGGCCATGGCCCGGAAGCGTTCGACGTACCAGGTCGAGTGCGAGGGGTCGGCGGCGGTCTTCTGCTCCCAGCGCGAGGGACGGGTGGCGCTCATGCCGCCGACGCTACCCGGGCGTGGGAGAGTCGGTCCCGTGACCTTGGTCCCCACCACCCTCGGCGTCGACCTCGGGACGAGCGGGCTCAAGCTCGTCCTCCTCGGCCGTGACGGGTCGGTCGTGGCGGAGTCCGAGGCGGCGTACGACGTCGAGCACCCGCGTCCCGGCCGATCCGAGTCGGCCCCGACAGCCTGGACGACGGCGCTCGGCACCGCGCTCGACGACCTCGCCGCCCGCGCGGCCGGGCTCGGGGACGTCGCGGTGCGCGCGGTCGGCGTCGCGGGCCAGATGCACGCCGCGGTGCTCGTGGACGCGGCGGGGGACGCCGTCGTGCCCGCCGTCCTGTGGACGGACGCGCGCGCGACCGACCGGCTCGACCGCTGGCGCGCGCTGCCCGACGCCGTGCGCGCGCCGCTCGCCAACCCCCTCGTGCCGGGGATGACGGGGCCCGTGCTCGACTGGTTCGCCGCGCACGACCCCGGGGCGCTCGACCGCGCGGCGCACGTGCTGCTGCCGAAGGACGTCGTGCGTGCGTGGCTCGTCGACGACGCCGCCCTCCCCGTCGCGACGACCGACCGGTCCGACGCCGCGGGCACGCTCCTGTGGGACGTGCCCGCGGACGCGTGGGCGGCCGACGTCGTCGCGCACCTCGAGCTGCCAGCCCGGCTCCTGCCGGGCGTGGCCCCGTCGGACGCCGTCGCCGGGACCACCGCCCGGGTCGCGCGCTGGTTCCCGGCGAGCGGGACCGCGGTGCCCGTCGTCGTGGGCGGCGGGGACACCCCGGCCGCGCGGCTCGCCGTCGGGGCGCCCGGGCTGCACGTCAACCTCGGCACGGGCGCCCAGGTCATGGCGGCCCTCGACCAGCCGCAGCCCGCGCTCGACCCGGTCGTGCACACCTTCGCGGACACCGGGTCCGGCGCGGCCGCGCGCTGGTACCGCCTCGCGGCCCTGCAGAACGCCGGTCTCGCGCTCGGCTGGGCGCTGCGCGTGCTCGGGCTGGGCTGGTCCGACGGCCTCGCGCTCGCGCGGACCGTGCCCGACGGCGCGGGCGGCGTGACGTTCCTGCCGTTCCTCACCGGGGAGCGCGGCGGGGTCGCCGGTCCCGGCGCGCGCGGCGCGTGGACCGGCCTGCGCGAGGGCACGGGACGGCCCGAGCTCGTGCGCGCCGCCGTCGAGGGGATGGTGTTCGCGGTCGCGGCGGCGGTCGACCTGCTCGAGACGGCGCCCGGCGCGGTCGTCGTGACGGGCGGCGGGTCGCGCGACCCGCTCGTGCGCCGCCTCCTCGCCGACGCGCTCGGCCGGCCCGTCCACCGCGTCGGGCTCCGCAGCGCGACCGCGGTCGGGGCGGCGCTGCTCGCCGCGCGGGGCACGGGCGAACCGGTCGAGCCGGTGGTCGCCACGGACGAGCCGGAGCTGCCGGGCCCGGACCGGGCGGACGTCGTCGAGCACCTCGCGCGCTGGCGGGAGGCCGCGGCGGCTCTCGGGTGACGCACGCGGGGCCGACCCTGCGAGAATCGGGGGATGTCCACCGCACCAGCCGTGACGACCGGGACCGCGCCCGTCACGGACCTCGCCTCCAGCGCCCCGACGGGCGAGATCCTCGCGGTGTGCCGCGTGCACGCCCTCCTGCCGGACGCGGGGCCCGTCGGCGCCACGGCGATCGACAAGCGGCCCGTCACGGGACCGGTGAAGGTGCGGCGGCTCGGCCTCTACGCGGACCTGCAGGCCGACCGCGCGAACCACGGCGGCGAGGAGCAGGCGGTGTACGCGTACGGGCAGGACGACGCGGACTGGTGGGCCGGCGAGCTCGGCCGCGACGTCCCGCCCGGCCTGTTCGGCGAGAACCTGCGCGTGGAGGGCATCCCGGTCACGGCGGCCGTCGTCGGCGAGCGCTGGGCCGTGGGCACCGCCCTCCTCGAGGTCACCCAGCCGCGCACGCCGTGCTCGACGTTCGCGCGCCGCCTCGGCGAGGACCGGTGGGTCAAGCGGTTCACCGTCGCGAACCGCACCGGTGCGTACCTGCGCGTCGTGCAGCACGGCGAGCTGCGCGCGGGCGACGCGGTGACGGTCTGCTACCGCCCCGAGCACGGGGTGACGCTCGCCGACTGGTTCGGCGCCTGGAACGGGCGCGGCGCGGACCGCGAGCGCGCGGCCGGGCTCGCGCGCCGCCTCCTCGCCGCCCACCTCGAGGGCGACGTGACGCTCACGGACGAGCTGCGCGCCCGCGCCGAGATCGCGGCCGGACGCCGGATCGAGGACTGAGCGTCAGCGCTCCGCGCGGGGGATGCGCGGGCCGCGACGACCGCGGGGCGGTTCGTTCGGCGGCCACTCGCCGTCGTCGGAGCCGTCGTCGGCGGTGAAGAGCAGGTCGTGCAGGCGCACCTGCACGTTCTCGACGTCCGGCACGTCGTGGAGGTTCAGCCCGGGCTTGTCGGTCGCGTCGGAGATGACGAGGGTGCCGCAGCCGAAGATGCGGTCGATCGGGCCCTTCTCGTAATTGACGTCGTTGATCCGGTAGAGCGGGATGTCGCGGCCGGTGCGCGTGATGATGCCCGAGCGCATGGCGATGCGCTTGTTGGTCACCGTGTACTCGGTGGTGCGCCAGCGCAGCCACGGCACGAACACCCAGACCACCGCCGCGACCAGCGCGACGCCCGCCACGACCCACCGGACCACGTCGTTCGGGACCAGCAGGACCGTGACCACGACGGCGGCGACCAGCACGACCAGCAGCACGAACGGCCAGAACAGCGCCTTGGCGTGCTCCTTGAGCTCCATGACGACGTGCTCGCCCTCGGTGAGGTGCTTCTCGCTCAGTCCCATGGGCAGCATCGTGCCACCCGCACTACCCCTGCGCGGCCAGGTTCCAGCCCTCGACCGTGCGCAGCCCGTGCCCGTAGCCGAGGAGGCAGATCGCCGCGGTGCCGAGCTCGAACCGCGCGCCCAGGGACGGGTCGAGCCCCAGCCAGACCGTCGCGAGGACGCGCAGCAGGTGGCCGTGCGCGAACAGGACGACGTCGCCGCCGTCCTGGAGCGTCGGCTCGACGCGCCCGAGCACCCGGGCGGCCCGCGCGGCGACCTGGTCGAGCTCCTCGCCGCGGTGCCCGTCGGGCGCCGCGAGGACGTTCACGCCGTCGCGGAACAGCAGCCACTCGCGCCCGAGGTGCTCGCCGACCGCGCCCGAGGTGCGGCCCTCGACGGGCCCGTAGTCCCACTCGGCGAGGTCGTCGTCGGCCTCGGCCGCCGGGAAGCCTGCCAGGTCGGCGGTCCGGCGCGCCCGCTCCCGCGGGCTCGTGAGCACGATGGCGGGCCGCCGTCCCCGCCGGTCGGCCCACCCCTGGAGCCACACGCCCGCCGCGACGGCCTGCTGCTCGCCGGCGACGGTGAGCGGGACGTCCGAGCGGCCCGTGTGACGGCCGGTCGCGCTCCACTCCGTCTCGCCGTGGCGGACGAGCACGAGCTGCGGGTCGGGGGAGGGGGCGGTCGCGGTCACGGGTCGGCCTTCCTGCGTCGGGGTTCCTCAGCAGGATGGCCCCGGCGGGCGGACGACGCGCGGCGACGGACCGGGTCGGCCGGTGCCGGAGGGCCCGGCCGACGGGGGACGGCGGGGGTCAGCCGGGGATGCCGTCGAGGCCGTTGACCGCGAGGAAGACGACGAGCGCGCCGAGCAGGACGACGGCGAAGCCGGTCGCGACGAGCAGGACGGTACGGGGGCGGACGCGCACGAGGACTCCGGGCCTGGGGGACGGTCGGTCCTCCTCATTCTCGCGCAGCGTCGCGGCGGTGCGGTCCGCGGGTACGGCCCGCCCGGGTGGCCCGGGGTGCGGCCGCGGGGGTGCGGCCGCGTTGACACGCCCTGCGGGGCCCGGCAGGGTGGCCGGACGCGTGGTCGGGACGGCCGCGCGGACGACGACGTCGGCGACCGCGCCGCGGCGGGACGCCGACGGTGCCGGTCCGGGGGAGGAACCGCGATGGTGCACGAGACGGCGGACGGACAGACCGCGTACGGCAGCCCGGAGTTCGACTGGTCGATCCTCTCGGTGCCGACGGCGCTCGCCGTCGTGCGGGGGCAGCTCGGCTCCTCGTGGCTCGAGCTGAGCGACCGGCTCGCGACGCTGACGCAGGCGGAGCTCGAGTGGGAGCCGGGCCCGGACGCGCTGCGGGTCGTGCGGCGGGGCGCCGAGCGCGCGCCGCGCACGCTCGGCGCGGGCGAGTGGGTGATGGAGTGGCCGGAAGGCCCGGACTCGCCGCAGCCGCGCACGGTCGCGTGGCTCGTCGCGCACCTCACCGAGGCGTTCTTCGAGCGGTGGGAGTGGACGTTCGGGCCGCACGAGCGGCGCCGGGACGCGGTGACCTTCTCCGGGGAGGTGGGCCCCGCCGTCGCCGGGCTGCGGCGCGAGGTCGACCGCTGGCGCGCGGGCGTCGACGGCCTGCCCGACGACGGGGCGTTCGCGGTCGGGCTCAGCCAGGCGACGGAGATCGACGCGCAGGCGCCGTTCGCCCACCTCGTCGCGCACATGAACCGCGAGCTCGTGCACCACGGGGCCGAGATCATGGTGCTCCAGGACCTGCACCGCGCGGCGCACGGCACCGACTGACCGGGCTGCGGGAATCGCGCGGGCGTCCAGATGGTTGAAGCGTCACATGACCACGAACAGCCCGGCCCCGACGGACGCGGCGGCCCCCACGGTGAAGATCGACATCTGGTCCGACGTCGCGTGCCCCTGGTGCTACGTCGGCAAGCGGCGTCTGGAGACGGCGCTCGGCCGGCTCGCGGAGGCCGGTGACGGTCCCCAGGTCGACATCGAGTACCACTCGTTCGAGCTCGCTCCCGACACGCCCGTCGACTTCGACGGCACGGAGGTCGACTTCCTCGCCGGGCACAAGGGCATGCCGCGCGCCCAGGTCGAGCAGATGCTCGGGCAGATGACGCAGCTCGCCGCGGCCGAGGGGCTGCGCTACGACTTCGATGCGCTCCAGCACACGAAGACGCTCACGGCCCACGAGCTGCTGCACCACGCGAAGGCGCACGGCAAGCAGGTCGAGATGAAGGAGCGGCTGCTCAAGGCGTACTTCGAGGAGGGCCGCCACGTCGGCCGGGTCGAGGAGCTCGCGGACCTCGCGGCGGAGGTCGGGCTCGACCGCGCCGAGGTCGTCGCGGCGCTCGAGGACGGGCGCTGGGCAGACGACGTGCAGGCCGACATCGACCAGGCGCGCGCCTACGGGATCAACGGCGTGCCGTTCTTCGTGGTCGACGGCCGGTACGGCGTCTCGGGCGCGCAGGACCCCGCGGTGTTCGTCCAGGTGCTGCAGCAGGCGGTCGCGGAGCGCGACGCGGCCTGAGCCGCGGCGTCCTGCAGGACGTCGGGACGCGCCGCGGGAGCGACGCATCTCACACCGTGTGCGGTGGAACTGCGACTCGGTATCACCCAGACTTGACGCAGCCCGCACCGACGCCGGCCCACACGTGCACCGGCGCCCGTGAATCCCACGAGGAGGCCTCAGATGACGGACACCACCACGAACCTCTACCACTCGATCGCGAACCCGCGCCGCACGACGCTCATGACCGTGAGCGCCGCAGACGCCGCCGCCCCGCACCGTGAGCCCGCGCCGGGCCTCACGCTCGTGGGCGCCGACGACGCCGCGGTGTGCGTCGACGGGTCGTGCGCGCTCCCCGAGTAGCCCGTGAGTGCCGGAAAGAGTCGCCGGAACGCCTCGTTCCGGCGACTCTTTCATGCACTCAGCGAGGGGCGGGGGCCGGTCAGTTGCGGCGGTGGTCCTGGATCGACAGGCGTGGGCCGCGCCGCGGGGCCTGCGCCCGGCCCGAGACCTCGAGCAGACGCACGACGCGGTAGCGGTGCGGGGCGTACGGGGCCAGCAGCTCGAGCATGCGCTCGTCGTCGACGCGCTCGCCCACGAGCGCCCACCCCACCGCCTTCGCCAGGTGGTAGTCGCCCACGGACACGGCGTCCGGGTCGCCCAGCGCCCGTTGCGCGACCTCGGCCGCGGTCCACACGCCCACGCCGGGCACGGCCTGCAGCCGGGCGTGCGCGGCCGGCGCGCCCTGGGCGTCGCGCAGCCGGTCGCACTCCTCCAGGCGCCGCGCGACCCGCGCCGCCGCGACGACCGTCCGCGCGCGGCCCGGGTCGACGTTCGCGCGGTGCCAGTCCCAGGTCGGGACGCGCGCCCAGGTGGCCGCGTCCGGCACGACGAGCATGCCGGCGTCGCCCGCGGGACCCGGGGCGCGCTCGCCGTGCCGCCGCAGGAGCCAGCCCCACGAGCGCCACGCCGCGACGGACTGCACGCGCTGCTCGAGGATCGCCGGCACGAGCGCCTCCAGCACGCGGCCCGTGCGCGGGATCCGCAGTCCCGGGCTGCGGCGGTGGGCGTCGCGCAGCACGGCGGGCGGGGCGAAGCCCGCGTCGTCGTCGTCCTCGCCGAGCAGGCGGGGCAGGCCGTCGAGCACCTCCGCGGCGCCCGGCCCCCACGCGTGCCCGACGACGTCGCACGGCCCGGTCTGCACCAGCCGGTACGCCGCGGGCCCGCTCTCCGCGCGGGTCGTGCGCCACACGTCGCCGGAGGGCGTGCGGCGGAACGTCGGGTCGTAGGGGCCGCGCGCGAGCCGGTCGAGCGTGAGGTGCAGGTCGAGCGGCCGGCCCGACCGGAAGCGACGCGCGAGCGGTGCGCCGGGTTGCGTCGTCGGGCGGGGCTGGGTCGGCGGGCCGGGTGGCGTCGTCGGGCGGGGCTGCGTCGTCGGGCCGGGCTGCGTCGTCGGGCCGGGCTGCGTCGTCGGGCCGGGCTGCGCGAGGTCGCCGACCACGCGCTCGGCGGGCACGCGGCCCGTGCTCGGCAGGATGGTCACCCGTCCATCGTCGCACCCGCCGCCGACGCCCGGCCCCGCCGCTGACCACCACCCCTCCGCCGAGCACAACGTTGCTGGCGGTATGGGCCCTCTGGCGACAGCAGGGTCGTGCTCGACCCGGGGCAGGGTCGTGCTCGGCGAGCCGGGTCGGTCGAACCGAGCCGGATCAGTCGAACAGGGTGTCCATGTCCCACGCCGGCTCGGGGGCGGCCTGCCGGGGCGCGGGTGCACCGCGGTCGGCCGCGGCCGGTGCGGGCACGCGGCCCGGCGACCGGGTCGGGTCGCCGAGCTCGGGCACGAGCGTGCCGTCGAGGTCCCCGCGGCCCGCGGCCCAGTCCTGGGCGGCGAGGCCCGCGAGCTGGTCCGCGCGCTCGTTGAACGGGTCGCCCACGTGGCCCCGCACCCAGCGGAACCGCACGGGCCCCGCGCGCTCGGCGATGACCCGGTCGATCGCCTGGACGAGCTCGAGGTTCTTCACGGGCTGGCCGCCCGCCGTCCGCCACCCCTTGCGCTTCCAGGCGACGACCCACTCGGACGCGCACTTGATGGCGTACTGCGAGTCGGACTCGATGAGCAGCGGCTCCGCGCCCGGGTGCGCGCGGACCGCCTGGAGCAGCGCGGTGAGCTCGGCGACCTGGTTGGTCCCGCTCACGGCGCCGCCGGAGTCGAACGTGCCGTCGTGGTTGATCCACGCCCACCCGATGGCGCCGCCCGGGTTGCTCAGGCACGAGCCGTCGGTGCTGACAGTGATCACAGCGCTCCTCGATCACGGACGACCCCGCCCGCCGGCTGCGGCGCGGGGAGGCGAATGCGTCGGCGCCATTGTCCCCCGCCCGGGAGGGTCGTGGTGCACGCGTCCGACGGCGCCCGTCCCGACGCCGTCGCTCGGGGTCGCCTCAGGGGAGAACCGGGGGGATACCCCATGGTGCGGCGGGGCGGCGCCGTCGAGGCTGGGACGCATGGTCGCGTGGGTCGTGGAGCTGTGGGGACAGGTCGAGTCGTGGCTGCTCGCGCTCGTGGACTCGGCGTGGGCGCTCCCCGTGCTCTTCGCGACGACCGCCGGTGACGGGTTCTTCCCGCCGATCCCGGGCGAGACGGTGATCGTCATGCTCGCCGTCGCGGCCCAGTCGGGCGGCGGCGTCGCCTGGGGGCTCGTGCTCGCGGTCGCCGCGCTCGGCGCCTGGTGCGGTGACCAGCTCGCCTACGCCCTGGGCCGCGCGCTCGGCACCCGCGCCCTGCCCGCGCTACGGGGCACGCGCGGGCGGCGCGCCGTCGAGTGGGCCACACGGTCCCTCGACCGGCGCGGCGCGTCCGTCGTGCTCGGGGCGCGGTTCGTCCCCGTCGGGCGCACCGCCGTCAACGTGACCGCCGGTGCGGTCGGATTCTCGCGGCGCCGGTTCATGGCGCTGTCCGCCGTCGCCTCCGTGACGTGGGCGACGTACTCCGTCGTCATCGGGACGCTCGCCGCCGCCTGGGTCGGCGACAGCCCGCTGCTCGCCGTCGTGGTGGGCGTCGTGGGGGGCATCCTGCTCGGCGTCCTCGTCGACACCGCCGTCCGGTTCCGTGCGGCACGACGCGAGCGGGCCCTGGCCCCGGTGCCCGGCCTGGCGCCGGTCGCGGCAGCCGCCGCGGTGACGGGCACCGCGCCCGAGGAGACCGACCCCGCCCTCGTCCCGTGCCCCGGCGCCGCGAGCTAGGTGTACTGACCAGGAGCGTTATTGACGTAGCGAGAGACCTCCGTGTCGAGTGGGAGCTGTCTAGGAACCCGGCTCGTGCCAACGGAGGTC
>NZ_JBVHRG010000007.1:26454-266883 GCF_055567015.1 Sphaerisporangium cinnabarinum | reverse complement strand
TCACCGAGGGCCGCCAGGTCATCACCTACACCGCGACCGACATCGACGGCCTGACCGCCAAGGCCTTCGTCAAGGTCCCCGGCCTCACCGACCAGGCCCCGACCCTCCGTCCCGGCATCACGCCCCTGGAGGTCGTCAGCGGCGAGCCGCTGCCCATCGACATCACGGACTACGTCCTGGTCGTCGAGGGCAAGACGCCCCGGCTCACCACGGAGGAGAAGGTCACCGCGCTCGAGGGCACGCGCGAGGTCCTCTCGACCACGGAGATCACCTACACGTCCGCTGCGGACTACGTGGGTCCCGCCGCCGTGACCTTCGAGGTCACCGACGGCTCCGGCCCCGACGACCCCGACGGCCACACCGCGCTGCTCACGCTGCCGATCAGCGTCGTGCCGCCGGAGAACCTGCCGCCGGAGCTGTCGACCCCGACGCTCGACGTCGCGGCGGGCGAGGAGGCCTCGATCGACCTCGCGCGCTTCGCGACCGACCCCGACGGCGACCCCCTGACGTTCCGGGCCACCGGCCAGGCCCAGGGCGTGACCGTGTCCGTCGAGGGCACCACGCTGCGCGCCCAGGCGACCCCGGACGTGCCCAAGGGCTCGGTCGTGCAGGTCCCGATCACCGTCACCGACGGCGAGCACCCCCCGGTCGAGGGCACCGCGACCCTGACCGTCGTGGCCTCCACCCGGCCCCTGGCCCGCGCCAACCCCGACACCGTCGACGACGCCCACCAGGGCAAGGCCACCACCGTGCCCGTCCTGGCCAACGACTCCAACCCCTTCCCCGACACGCCGCTCGAGATCGTGGCGGCGAGCGTCGAGACGGGCAGCGGCGACGTGTCGTACAGCGGCGGCGACGTCGTCGTGACGCCGGCCGACTCGTTCGTGGGCGTCATGGTGGTCGTCTACCGGATCCAGGACGCCACGAAGGACCCCGACCGCATGGTCGAGGGCCGCGTCCAGCTCAAGGTCCTGGGCAAGCCCGAGGCGCCCGCGACCCCGCAGGTCCTCGAGGTCCGCTCCAAGACCGTCGTGCTCACCTGGGACCCGCCGAACAACAACGGCGCCGACATCACCGGCTACACCGTGCGCTCCCAGAACGGCTACGAGAAGGCCTGCGGCACCACCACCTGCACCCTGGACGGCCTGACCAACAACGTCGAGTACACCTTCACCGTCTACGCGACCAACGCCGTCGGCGACGGACCCGCCTCCCCGGCCTCCGCCGTCGCCCGACCCGACGAGAAGCCCGACCCGCCCGCCGCACCCACCCTCGAGTTCGGCGACACGTCCCTCACGGTCACCTGGACCAACAAGACCTACACCGACCGCTCGCCGATCGAGACGGTCGACCTCGAGATCTCCCCGGCACCGAAGGGCGGCGCCGTCCAGGTCACGGCGCTCTCGGGCACCCAGTACGTGTGGAACGGACTCGACAACGGCACCGCGTACAGCGTCCGGGTCCGGGCGAACAACCTCGCCCCCGACCCCTCGGACTGGGGCGAGTACTCGGCCGAGGAGGTCCCGGCGGGTCTGCCGGACGTCCCGGAGACGCCGAGCGCGAGCCGCGCCGCGGACTCGCCGCTCAACGGCGGCTCGATCGACGTGTCGTGGAAGGCGCCGTTCGAGAACGGTGACGCGATCAAGGGCTACACCCTGCAGCGGTACAAGAACGGCTCCCGCGACGGCGCCGCGCTCTCCCTCACCGCGACGAGCCACAAGGCGACGGGCCTCGACAACGAGTCGTCGTACACGTTCACGGTGACGGCCGAGAACAAGGCGGGCCGGACGGCGGAGAGCGCGGCGTCCGCGGCCGTGGTCCCCTACGGGCGCCCCGAGGCTCCGCCCCGGCCGAGCGTGCAGAACGTGGGCGGCGGCGGGCAGGACAGCGGCATCCCGCGCGTGTCCTGGGGCGCCGCCGACGCGAACGGCAGCCCGATCACGAAGTACACCGTCACGGCGTCGCCCGGGGGCGCGAAGAGGGACGTCGACGGTACGTCCGTCGACTTCACGGGCCTCCCCGCCGGGAACTACACGTTCACCGTCACCGCGACGAACAAGGGCGGCACGTCCACGTCGAGCCCGGCGTCGGGGCAGATCAGCGCGTACGGCAAGCCCAGCGAACCGGGCGTGTCCGTGTCCCGACTGAGCGCGACCTCGGGCCGCTTCTCGATCTCCGCACCCTCGTCGAACGGCGGCAACGGCGTCTCGCGCTACAACTGGCAGATCGAGGGCGGGTCCAGCGGCTCGGGGCAGACGGTCGACGTCGGGAACGACTACGACCAGACGTTCCGCCTCCGGGCGCAGGCGTGCAACGCCGCCGGCTGCGGACCGTGGAGCGGCTGGGCGACACACCGCACCGACCCGCGCCCGGTCCCGCCGAGCGTCTGGGTGACCCGCGGTCCGCAGCGCAACACGCAGCCCGGCTACGGCAACTGCACCGGCCACATGTGCACGGTGTTCCGGGTCAACGCGAACTCGACGTTCCCGTCCGGCACCTACACCTTCCGGTGCTACTACGACGGCAACCAGGTCGGGAGCTACTCCTGGACCGAGTACCTCGCGGCCGGCAGCTACGTCGACCTCGGGTGCATCCTCGGCAACCCGTACGGGACCCAGCGCACGGCGACGGTGACGGTGAGCATCTCGCCGGGGAACGGCGTGACCGTCGAACCGAAGCCCTGGCCCATCCTGTGACGCGGTCCTGAGACGGCCGATCTGCCGTCGGCGTATGAGCCGACGGCAGATCGGCCTCCTCGCGCGGCCCGGGCGGGCGCAGGGTGGTCGCATGACCACGCACCTGACCGGCCGACCCGCCGTCGGCGACCACCGGACCCCGCGCGCGGAGGCCGCCGCCCCGACGCCCTCGTCGTTCGACGACCAGCTCACGACGCGCCTCCTCCACCAGCGCATCGTCGTCCTCGGCACGGCCGTGGACGACGCCGTCGCGAACCGCCTGTGCGCCCAGCTCCTCCTGCTCTCGGCGGAGGACCCGCGCGCGGACGTCGCGCTCTACGTCAACTCCCCCGGCGGCTCGGTGAGCGCCGGCCTCGCCATCTACGACACGATGCGGCTCATCCCCAACGACGTGTCGACCGTGGCGATGGGCTTCGCCGCGAGCATGGGCCAGTTCCTCCTGTGCGCGGGGACGCCGGGCAAGCGGTTCGCGCTGCCGCACGCGCGGATCATGATGCACCAGCCGTCGGCCGGGATCGGGGGCACCGCCGTCGACATCGCGATCCAGGCGGAGAACCTCGTGTACACCAAGGGGCTCATGCACCGGCTGCTCGCGGAGAGCACCGGGCAGTCCGTCGAGACCATCGCCGACGACTCCGACCGCGACCGCTGGTTCACCGCGCAGCAGGCGCTCGAGTACGGGATGGTCGACCGGATCGTCGAGAGCGTCGACGACGTCCGCCCCGCCCGCGCGGCCCGGAAGGTGGGTCTGTGATGGCGAGCTACACGATCCCGACCGTGGTCGAGCGCACGCCGCTGGGCGAGCGCGCGTTCGACGTCTTCTCCCGCCTGCTGTCCGAGCGCATCGTGTTCCTCGGCACCGAGATCGACGACGGCGTCGCGAACGTCGTCATGGCGCAGCTCCTGCACCTGGAGTCGGACGCCCCGGACCAGGAGATCGGGCTGTACATCAACTCCCCGGGCGGCTCCGCGACCGCGCTCATGGCGATCTACGACACGATGCAGTTCGTCCGCTGCGACGTCTCGACCATCTGCATGGGCCAGGCGGCCTCGGCCGCGGCCGTCCTGCTCGCGGCGGGGACGCCGGGCAAGCGGTTCGTGCTGGAGCACTCGCGCGTCCTGCTGCACCAGCCGTCGGGCGGCGGGGAGGGCACGATCTCGGACCTGTCGATCCAGGCCGAGGAGATCCTCCGGATCCGGTCCGAGACGGAGGAGGTGCTGGCGCGGCACACGGGCCAGACCGTCGAGCGCCTGCGCGCCGACACCGACCGCGACCTCGTCCTCACCGCGCGCCAGGCCGTGGAGTACGGCGTCGCGGACGCCGTCGTCACCTCGCGCAAGCTCGCTGCGGCGGCGTGACGCCCGCCCGCGGAGGCGACCGCGTGCGTCGTCAGCCGCGTCGCCGGAACCACGACCGGCGGCGCGGCTCGGGGGCCGTCCCCGCGGGCGACGGCGCGGGTGCGGCGGACTCGTGCTCCGCGGGCGCAGGCTCGGGCGCTGCCGGGTCGTCCGCCGACGGCTCCGAGACGGTGAGCCCGGGCGCCGTCGGTGCCGAGCCGGCAGGGGCTGCCGCGGCGGGCTCCGCCGTCGCGGCCTCGGGCGCGGCCGGGCGCGGTGACGACGCGGAGATGCCCGCGATCCGGCCGCGCTCGTCGAACCGCACGGTCACGGTGCCGTCGGGCACGTCGAGCACGACGGCGCCGGTCCCGTCCTCGGCGGCCGGCAGGCCGCGCGCGCTCGCGTAGGACGCGACGGCGCGCCGGTGGTCGACGACCGTGACGGACAGCAGCCCCTCGCTCAGCGTGCGCACGACGCGCGGCACGCTCGGTGCGGGCAGGGCGAGGTCGGCGTCGTCCAGGAGGAACCACGCGCGCGTGCCGCCGCCGACGGGCGCGCTGTAGTGGGTGAACGACCCGGTCACGGCCTTGGCCGCGAGCGCGAGCCGGTGGGCGAGGTCGTCGGCGAGGGGGAGCTCCGGCTCGGCGGCCTCGCGCAGCCCGGTCCGCCGGGCGCTCTCGGCGGCGGTGAGCACGCCGTCGGGGAAGCCGTTGACGTTCTGCCACGCCCACATCCACGTGCCCGGACCGGGCGCGGCCGTACCGAGGAACTGGAGGCGGCACGTCGCGGTCCCACCGTCGGGCGCGGTGAAGGTGAAGACGCCCGTGGTCATGTCGGCGGCCCAGGCGTCGTCGCCGTGGAGGTCCGACAGGTGGAGCTGGTGCTCGTGGGAGAGGAACGCGGCGTCGTCGACGAGGTCCTGGAGGGCCGGGACGTCCTGGGCTGCCGTGCCGTGCGCGGTCTGCGGCTCCGTCATGGACCGACGGTATCGGCGCGCACGGTGCCCGGCCTCCGCACGACACGCGGTGCGGTGCGGTGGGGACCGCCGCTCAGGCCGCGAGGAGCAGGACGTCGCCGGCGCGCGCGGTCGGACGGCGGAGCGTCTCGGCGACGGGGAGGTCTCGCACGGGTTCGCCCACCGGCGCGACGTGCCGCGGCGCGGAGAGGGCACCCCGCTCCCGCGCGGAGGACAGCACGCGGACAGGTGCGAGCGGCCGCAGCTCCTCGCCCGTGCGGGCGACGAGGTCGACGAGCCGCAGGCCGAGGGCGCCGCAGACGGCGGCGAGGACCTCGGACGACGCCTCCTTGCGCCCGCGCTCCACCTCGGACAGGTAGGCGGTGGAGACGCGCGCGGCGGCCGCGACGTCCACGAGCGTGCGCCCCTGCGCGAGCCGCGCCCGCCGCAGGATCCCGCCGATGACGTGGCGCAGGAGGGGTTCCGCCCGTCCGCCCGTCCGGGACCGGGGGCGCGGCGTCACCACGTCCGGCACCGCATCGCGCACCCCGTCCGGCACCGCGCTCGTCGCGTCCATGCGATCACGCTACCCGCGGCCCGCCCGGGTGCCGAGGCACCCGGGCGGTCATCTGCTGCTGGCGTAAGGCCGGGCGCACGGCGCGACGGTCGGCCGCGGGCCCGGCCGGACGCGTCACCAACCCTCGAGCGACCAGGCCATCTGCCAGAAGCGGATCTCGTGGCGGCAGCTCAGCTCGAACGCGCGCTCCATGCGCGCGCGCTCCGCCTCGCCCGCGTCCGCGGCGAGCGCGTCGAGGCGTGCGCGCAGGTCCGTGAGGACGTCCTCGGTGCGCTCGGCCGCGTAGAACTGCCACCAGCCCGCGAGCGGGTGGTCGTCGGCGAGGGCGCCGGGCGTCGTCTCGCGCTCGCCGAGCCAGAAGCGTCGCGCGGACCAGATGTAGGTCCACGGGCACGGCAGCAGCGCGGCGAGCAGCACGCCGAGCGAGTCGCGGCCGGCCGCCGTCATGTGGTCGACGTAGGCCTGCGCGCTCGGCGCGAGGCGGTGCGTCTGCGCCTCCTCGTACGTCACGCCGAGGAAGTCGCACATCGCGTGGTGCGCGTGCGACTCGTCGTCGAGGAGGAAGCCGGCCTTGTCGTGGAAGTAGGCCGCCCACGACCGGTCGGGCGCGAGGGCCATGCCGAGGCCGTAGCAGCGCAGGTAGGCCGTGAGGTACTGGTGGTCCTGGCCCACGTAGTGGCGGACCGCGGCGGGCTCGACGGAGCCGTCGCGCAGCCCGGCCAGGAAGGGGTGGTCGTAGAACGTCTCGAAGAGGTCCGCGTACCGGCGGGCGAGGTCGGCGGTGAAGCCGGTCTCCTCCTGCCGGACGAGCGCGGTCGGGTCGTCCGCGAGGACAGGGTTCAGGGTGATGGCAGCAGGCGTCGTCATGCCCACGTTCCTCCGCTCGTGCTAGCGAGATCAGGTTCGACGGGTCCGGGCGGCCGTACCGCTCGTCTCAGTCCCTCGGCCCGGGCCGTGGCCCGGGCGGGACGCCCCGCGTGGTTCGCGCCGACCCTAGCAAGGACGGCGCCGGTGCGGGAGTTCTCGCCACGGTGTGGGAATATAGTTGTAGCGACAACAAGTTGGAGAAGACATGACCACGAGCACGCCGGGCGCGCCGACCGACCGCCTCCTGTCCCCGTCCACGAGCATGGACGCCGTCACGCTGCGCGTGGGCGACCTCGAGCTCATGACCTCGTACTACACGGGCGCGTTCGCCCTCGCCCCGCTCGAGGAGCGGTCGCGCGGCGCGGAGGTGCACCGTGTGCTGGGCCGCGGCCGCACGCCCATGCTGCGCCTCGTGCACACGCCCGGGCTCCCGCCCGTCGACCCGCGCCAGGCCGGCCTGTTCCACACGGCCTTCCTGTTCGACGACGGCCCGAGCCTCGCCGCGACCGTGTACCGCGCCGCGCAGGACCGCCGCGGCACGTTCGTCGGGTCGAGCGACCACCTCGTCAGCGAGGCGTTCTACTTCACCGACCCCGAGGGCAACGGCGTCGAGCTCTACACCGACCGCCCCCGCGAGACCTGGGTGCGCGAGCACGGCCAGATCCTCATGACGACGACGTTCCTCGACCCGAACGCCTATCTGCGCACGCACCTCGACCAGGAGACGTTCGACGCCGGCCCCTCGCTCGCGGGCCGCGTCGGCCACGTGCACCTCCAGGTGGGCGACGTCGCGACCGCCCACGCCTTCTACGTCGACGCCGTCGGCTTCGAGGCGACGCTCACCGGGTACAGCGGGGCGCTCTTCGCGTCCGCGGGCGGGTACCACCACCACGTCGCGATGAACGTGTGGAACAGCGCGGGCGCCGGGCCCCGCGCCGCGAGCCTCGGTCTCGGCGACGTCGCCGTCACGGTGCCGGGCCGCGAGGACCTCGACGCGCTCGTCGCGCGCCTCCGCGCCCGCGGGCTGGAGCACGCGGACGACGGCCGCTCCGTCGTCGTGCACGACCCGTGGGGCACGCGCGTCACGCTGTCCGTGCCGGGGACGACGACCGAAGAGCTGCTCGCTCGCTGAGGCCCGCCGGCCCGGGCACGGAGAGCGCGCCCGGGACGCGAGGCGCACGATGGGAGGACCCGCCGAGCGCACCGAGGAGCGACCGTGTTCCGCAGCCTCTTCCCCGTCCTCACCGTGGCCGACCTCGACCGGTCGCTGGGCTTCTACCGTGACCTGCTGCGCGGGACGGTCGAGTACGCCTTCCCCGACGCGGTCCGCCCGTCTAGGTGAGCCACCCGCGGACCAGCCGTGGGGCGAGCGCGTCGCACGCGTGCAGGACCCGGACGGCACCGTCGTGGTCCTCGGCCAGGAGGCCGCTCCCCCGGCCGAGCCGGAGGGCCCGACGGGGCTGTCCTAGCCCGCGGTCGCAGGCGCCGCGGAGCCGGCTCCCCGCCGGCACGGTGCCCCCACCGGGACTCGAACCCGGAACACGCCGGGTTTAAGCCGGCCGCCTCTGCCAGTTGGGCCATGGGGGCGCGGGCCGAATCTACCGCGCGCGCGGAGCTCCCGGGCCCGTCGGCGCGACGGCCGCCCGCGCGGGACCTGGACGCGCCGAGGGGCGAGCCGCACGCGCGGCTCGCCCCTCGTCGTCGGGCACGACGGCCGGGCCAGGCCCGGCCGCGGCCTCAGGAGGCCTTCGCCGCCGGCGTCCGGTCGTCGGCGTCGACGGTGCCCGCACCGGACTCCGCCGCGGCCGCCGAGCCCTGCGCGGTCTGCTTGACCGGGTCGCCGTCCTTCTTGGGCGGGACGGACGCGGCGCGGAACTCCGCGCGCGGGTCGTGCAGCGAGCCGAGCGAGACGAGCTCGCGGCCCATGAGGAACTGGCCGATCCAGCCGATGAAGATGCGGATCTTGCGGTTGCCCGTCGGCATCGCCATGACGTGGTAGCTGCGGTGCATGAGCCACGCGAGCGTCCCGCGGAGCTTGAACACGCCGAACAGCTCCGCGACGCCCTTGTACAGACCGAGCGACGCGACCGTACCGACGCTCTTGTGGCGGTACTCGACCGGCGGCTCGCTGTGCAGCTCGAGCGCGAGGTTGTCGGCGAGGCGCGTGGCCTCACGGATGGCGTGCTGCGCGTTCGGCGGGCAGAACTTGCCCGGGTTCAGCACGTCCGGGACGGCGGCGCAGTCGCCCGCGGCCCACGCGTTCGGCACGACGTTGCCGTCGGCGTCCGCGACCTGGAGCGTCGGCAGCACGGTGATGCGGCCCAGCTTGTCGACCGGGAGGTCCGACGACTCCTTGAGGACCGGGTTCGCCTTGACGCCCGCGGTCCACACGATCGTGTCGGAGTCGAACTCGACCCCGGTCGAGGTGACGACGTGGCCGTCCACGCACGACGACAGGAACGTGCTGAGGTGGAACTCGATGCCGCGCTTCTTCAGCTCGTCGAGCGCGTACTGCGCCATGGGCTCGCTGAGCTCGGGCAGGATGCGGCCCGCGCCCTCGATCATGACGAAGCGGAGGTCCTTCTCCTCGATCGTCGCGTAATTGCGCGTCGCGTAGCGGGCCATGTCCTCGATCTCGGCCAGCGCCTCGATGCCCGCGAACCCGCCGCCGACGAACGTGAACGTGAGCATGCGGCGACGCAGCTTCTCGTCCCACGTGGACGACGCGACGTCCATGCGGTTGAGGACGTGGTTGCGGACCGCGATGGCCTCCTCCACGTTCTTGAAGCCGATCGCGTTCTCCGCCAGGCCCGGGATGGGCAGCGTGCGCGACACCGAGCCGAGGCCGACGATCAGGTGGTCGTACGTGACCGAGTAGTCGTCGCCCTCCTCCGGGTGGATCGTCACGCGGCGGTCGGTGTGGTCGATCGAGACGACCTTGCCCTGGAGCACGTCGACGCCCTTGAGCGCACGGCGGTGCGGCGCGACGACGTCGCGGCCGTCGATCGAGCCCGCGGCCGCCTCGGGGAGGAAGGGCGCGTACGTCATGTACGGGCGCGGGTCGACGACGACGATCGCCGCCTCGCGGCGACCGAGCTTCTTGCGCAGTCGGCGCGCGGCGTACAGACCCACCGAGCCGCCGCCGAGGACGACGACGCGGGGCACCTTGCGGGGCCGCGGCGAAGCGGTCTGGGCACGGCTGACCGAGGTCAGGTCATTCTGAGGCATGGTTCCAGAGTATTACCGGTTGCGGCACAGGCGAGCCGGAGCGTCCGCCAGACGGGCGTGACGCGCCCCACGCTGCGCGGACGGAGGGGGGCAGAGGCGGGCACACGCGGGCACAGGCGACATTCCGCATGGCCCGGGACCGGGGTGGTGCGCCGCCGTCCGCCGTCGGCGCACCACCCCGGGCCTGCCGGTCAGCCGATCGCGCCGACGACGGGCGTCGGGCCGGTCGGCGCGGGCGGCACCCCGCCCGCGGGCGGGGTCGCGGGCGGCTCCTGCGACGGCCCCGGGTCGCCCGTCCCGCCCTCGGCGGACTCGTCGGCCGGCGCCTCGCCCGTACCGCCCGTGCCCGACGACGTCTCCCCCGTGCCCACGCTCGACGGCACCGCGGTCGGTGCCTGGAGGAACGGCCACGGCATGTCGCGCGTGCGCGTCCCCGTCGCCGGGACGGGGCGGCCGTCGCCCTCGGGGTACTCGACGTCCTCCTCGGCGACCGCGCGCAGCGGGTAGACGTTCCACCGCTCGCGCCCGTCCGTCGCCAGGGCGGGCTGGAAGTACCACATGCCCTCGACGTCCGGCACCGCCCACGGCCCGGAGGCACCCTCCTCGGTGACCGTGCGGACCTGGCGGCCGCGGTCGTCGAAGACCTGGACGTCGCGGAGCGGCTCGCCCGCTGCGTCGTAGACGAAGAGGTTGGACACCTGCGCGCCGTCGACCCACACGCCCGCCGTGCCCGGGGAGTCGCCGCTCCCGAACGACACGCTGCTCACGAGGCCGCTGCTCGCGTCGCTGCGGCCCTGCTCGTAGCCGCGGTCCCACGCGTACGGGCTCGACGCGCTCGCCGAGGCGGCGACGAGGACGGCGGGCACGGCCGCGACGGCCGCGGCGACCGACAGCGGGCGGCCGACCTTCCGCAGCCCGCGCGTGGGGAGCCAGCGACCCCGGCCCCACTGCACGCTCACGACGACCGCGAGCAGCACGACGACGCGCGCCGACAGGTCCGGCGGGAGCACGGCCACCCGGTACCCCGCGACCAGGGCGAGCACGAGCGTCGCCACGACCCAGCCGCGCAGGACCCACCACGCGGGCGTGAGGGCGCGCAGGAACTCCGCGGTCGAGGCCCACTGGGGCGACGAGGTGACGGGCTGCCACCCCGCGTGCCAGTCGGCCGCGAGCGACGCGCCGAGGGCACGCACCCGGCGGCGCACCCCGGGCCGCAGGCCCCGGGTGCCGTCCGGGGCGGCGGCGGGAGGGAGACCGGCGGCGGCGCGCAGCTCCGCGGCGTACTCCGCGGGCGGACCGAAGAAGGCGACGAGGTCGAGGCCGATGTCGTCGAGCACCTCCGGGGCGTCCGTACCGACCGCGCCGTCGGGACCGCCACCGGGAGCGCCGTCGGGGCCGTCGACGGCGGGTGCCGACCCTGTCGTGCGGCGCGGGAGCGCCCCGGGCGCGTCGACGACCGCCTCGGCGAGGTCGGCCTCGAGCCCGTCGGCGAGCTCCTCGACCTGGTCCGGCCGCAGGTCGGCGAGGTGCGCGCGCACCTGCTGGGCGTAGGCGTGGACGTGCCCGTAGAAGGCCCGTCCCACGGGCGCGCCGGCGGGCGGCTGCGCGGGGGTCGTCGTGCTCATCAGGCGGCCACCTCTCCGGTCCGCAGCAGCGCGGACACGGTGCCCGCGAACGTCTGCCACTCCTTGCGGTGCAGGTCGAGCATGGCCCGGCCCTGCGGGTTGATCCCGTAGTACTTGCGGTGCGGCCCGGCGTCGGACGGTACGACGTAGGTGGTCAGCGCCCCGCCCGCGTACAGGCGCCGCAGCGTCCCGTACACGGACGCGTCCCCCACGTCCTCGAGCCCCGCCGCGCGCAGGCGTCGCACGACGTCGTACCCGTACCCGTCCTCGGCCTCGACCGCGGCGAGCACCGCCGCGTCGAGCACCCCCTTGAGCAGCTGCGTGGTGTCCATCCGTCCCTCCGTCGGGCGTGGCCCCGGTCCGTCCCGGTGCTCGGCCACCGGGATCACGGGATGCACACTACCGCGCGATGCGCAGTACCGTGCACACGACACGCCCTCTCGCCAGAGACGCCGGAGCCCGGGCCGCGGGCACCAGGCGTCCGGTGCCGCGCGACGCCGGGCTCGGCGGTCGGGCAGGAGGGGCCGCCGGGGCGGCCCGGGGTCAGGCGAGCGACCAGGCGATGCCGTCGAGGATGTCGTGCTCGCTCGTCACGACCTCGGTGAGCGACCCGCCCGCGGCGGCGACGTCGTCGCGCACGCGGCGCACGACCTCCGACCACACGAGCGCGCCCGCGCCGATGACGTCGACCCGCCCGGGGTGCATGAACCCCAGGGCGGTGCGCTCGGCGCGCGTGCGGTGCAGCAGGTCGTCGCACGCGGCGAGCACGGTGTCGACCGGCAGCACGGACCCGTTGATCCGGTCGCGGTCGTACCGCGCGAGGCCGAGCGCGTGGGCCGTGACCGTCGTGACGGACCCGGCGAGGCCGACGAGCGTCGCCGCCTGCCCGAGCGGCACCACGCGGGCCGCGTCGTCGAGCGCAGCCCGCACGTCCGCACGGGCCGCTGCCTCCTCCGCGGGGGTCGGCGGGTCGGAGCGCAGGTGCCGCTCCGTCATGCGCACGCACCCCACGTCCATCGAGTACGCGGCGTCGGGCGTCGTCGTGCCGAGCACGAGCTCCGTCGAGCCGCCGCCGAGGTCCACCACGACGTAGGGGCCGGGGCGCACGGCCGCGACGGTCGACGTCGCCCCGCGGAACGACAGCGCGGCCTCCTCCTCGCCCGAGACGACCTCGGGCTCGACGCCGAGCGCGTCGAGCACGCCCGCGACGAACTCGTCACGGTTCTCCGCGTCCCGCGTGGCCGACGTCGCCACGAAGCGCGTCCGCGTCGCGCCCAGGTCGTCGATCACCTGCGCGTAGCGGCGCGCGGCGTCGAGCGTCCGCGCGAGCGCCTCGGGGGCGAGCCGCCCCGTGCGGTCGACGCCCTGGCCGAGCCGGACGACCTCCATGCGGCGGTCCAGGTCGACGAGCGTCCCGGCCTGCGGATCGACGTCGGCGACGAGGAGGCGGATCGAGTTGGTGCCGCAGTCGATCGCCGCCACGCGCGAGGCGCCGGGCGGGACGGGGGCGGGCGAGGTGGCCGGCGCGGCGGTCGCGCCCGGGTCCCGGGTGAGAGGAGAGGTGGAGCCTGAGGTCATGCGTCCAAGCGTGCCACGCGGTCAGCAGGTGCAGCGGTCGGGGCGCCACACGTCGCGCACGCGCTCGAGCGCCTCGTCGCCCAGCGGGTTGACGCCCGGCCCGGCCGCGAGCGCATGACCCACGAGCACGTGCAGGCACTTCACGCGCGTGGGCATCCCGCCCGCGGAGATGCCGTCGATCTCCTCGACGTGGCCGAGCGCCTCGCGCTGCGCGAGGTAGTGCTCGTGCGCGCGCCGGTAGGCGGCGGCGAGCTCCTCGTCCTCGGTGAGCCGCTCCGACATCTCCTTCATGACGCCGTTCGCCTCGAGGGTCGAGGCGGCCGCGACCGCGCCCGGGCTCGTGAGGTAGAACGTCGTGGGGAACGGCGTGCCGTTCTCGAGCCGCGGCGCCGTGCGGACGACGAGCGGCCGCCCGCACGCGCACCGCGCGGCGATGCCGACGACGCCGCGCGGCGTGCGCCCGAGCTGCTCCGCGAGCGTCTCGAGGTCGCGCTCGGTGACGACGGCGTCCGGGTCGTCGGCGGGGATGGCCAGGCGGGCGTCGGGCACGGGACTTCCTTCGGGTCGGTCGACGGCGTCGGGGCGACGCCTCACCCATTCTCCCCGCTCGGCGGCGCGTCCTCGTCGCCGCCCGGGTCCTCGCCCGCGGGCGCGGTCCCGTCCGACGTCCCCGCGTCGTCACCGGCGGCCGGGCGCGGACCGCCCGCGACCTGCACCGACTCCCAGATGGCCTCGTACCAGGGCGTGCCCTCCGCGTACCCCTGGACGGGGCCGTCCGTGATCGTCCGTCCGGTCTGCGGGTCGGTGTCGTCGACCACCGTCTCCGGGTCGAGCACGCGCCACGGCCGCTCCCCCGGCATGACGAAGTTGAGCCGGTCCCGCGCCTCGCGCTCGACGTACGCCTGGTCGTCCCAGCGGGCGAGCTCGGCCTCGAGCTCGGTGTGCTCGGCCTGGGCCTGCTCGAGGCCGGCGCGCAGGTCGCGCAGCTCCCCCGTCTGGTTGACGTACGCGCGCAGCGTGGGCAGCAGGAGCACCGCGGCGAGGAGCACGACGACGGACAGGACCAGGGTCCGGACGGTCACCACCTCGGGCAGGAGGAAGCCGTAGCGGCTCCGACGCCGGTCCTCCGGCGCGGGGCCGGCGGCGCGGCGCGTCGACGTCGGTCTGCTCGGCCGCGCGGCGGGGCGGCGCGCGCCGGACGACGACGCGGTCCGGGCGGTCGACCCGCCGGCCGCGGGCTTGGCCGAGGAGCCTGACGTCGTCCGCGGGGCGCCCGGGGACGCCGCGCGCGGGCTCGCGGACCCGGACGACGTGGAACGCTTCGTGGGCTTCGTCCCGGACGTGCCGCGCGCGGGCCCGGAGCCCGGCCGCGCGGGGGCACCGGGGCGCGGAGGACGGCGCGAGGACGGCATGCCCCGATTGTGCTGCCGCGAGACGCGGCTCGCCGGGAGCACGCGCGGTGCGCCCGCGAACGTGAGGCGATCGACACGACTTCTTCACCCGCCCGGACGCGCCGGAGCCCGGCGGGCCGACGAGCGGCCCTCCGGGCTCCGGGTGCCGGGTCTCCCCGGCGGGGTCGTGCGCGACCGACGGTCAGCCGCAGGTCAGCCCTGCACCGTCCAGCGCGGGAACGCGCCACGGCCGGCGTAGCGGGCGGCGTCGTCGAGCGCCTCCTCGATGCGCAGGAGCTGGTTGTACTTGTTGATGCGCTCGCCGCGGGCGGGGGCGCCCGTCTTGATCTGGCCGGCGTTCGTCGCGACGGACAGGTCGGCGATCGTCGTGTCCTCGGTCTCGCCCGAGCGGTGCGACACCATCGCGGTGAAGCCGTTGCGCTGCGCGAGCTCGACGGCGTCGAGCGTCTCGGTGAGCGTGCCGATCTGGTTGAGCTTCACGAGGAGCGAGTTCGCCGCCTTGAGCTCGATGCCCTTCGCGAGGCGCTCCGGGTTGGTGACGAACAGGTCGTCGCCGACGATCTGGACCCGGTCGCCGACCTCGGCGACGAGCTGCGACCAGCTGTCCCACTCGTCCTCGGACAGCGGGTCCTCGATGGAGACCAGCGGGTAGTCGCGCACGAGCTGCTCGTAGTACGCGATCATCTCGGCCGGCGTCTTCGCGCCGCCCTCGAACTGGTATGCGCCGTCCTTGAAGAACTCGGTCGACGCGACGTCGAGCGCGAGCGTCACGTCCGTGCCCGGCGCGAAGCCGGCCTTCTCGATCGCGACGAGGATGAGGTCGAGCGCCTCGCGGTTGCTCGCGAGGTTCGGCGCGAAGCCGCCCTCGTCGCCGAGGCCGGTGGCCAGGCCCTTCTCCTTGAGCACGGACTTCAGCGCGTGGTAGACCTCGGCGCCGGTGCGCAGCGCCTCGCGGAACGAGGACGCGCCGATCGGGGCGACCATGAACTCCTGGATGTCCACGTTCGAGTCCGCGTGCGACCCGCCGTTGAGGATGTTCATCATCGGCACGGGCAGGACGTGCGCGTTCGGGCCGCCGACGTAGCGGTACAGGTCGAGGCCCGCGCTCTTCGCGGCGGCCTTCGCGACGGCGAGCGAGACGCCGAGGATGGCGTTCGCGCCGAGCTTGCCCTTGTTCGGGGTGCCGTCGAGGTCGATGAGGGCGGCGTCGATGAGGCGCTGGTCCTCGGCCTCGAAGCCGATGAGCTCCGGGGCGATGTCGTCGATCACGGAGTTCACCGCGCCCTCGACGCCCTTGCCCAGGTAGCGGGACTTGTCGCCGTCACGACGCTCGACGGCCTCGAACGCACCGGTCGACGCGCCCGACGGCACTCCGGCGCGGGCGAACGTCCCGTCGTCCAGGACGACCTCGACCTCGACGGTCGGGTTTCCGCGGGAGTCGAGGATCTCGCGCGCTCCAACGGCTTCGATGCTGGCCACAGGTGCTCCTTCGGGGCAGGGCTGCGGGCGCTTCGAACGGTGGTGGCGGACCCGGGCAGGGAAACCCGGGACGCCGCGTGCGCGCCCGCGACGATGGTGGGTTTACGACCACAGCCTAGTGCCCGGTTGTGACCTGCGCCGCTGCGTCCGGTCCGTGGGCCCCGGGTCGGGGACCTGCGCGCCGACGATCGGGACGAACGTCCCGCCTCAGCCCTGCCCCGCCGGACCCCCGTCCGCCCCGGTCTCCGCCTGCACCCCTGCCGACGTCGCCTCCGACGTCTCGGCCGCGACGATCCGCGCCTCGACGCGCCGCAGCTCGCCGCGCAGCGCCGCCTCGGCGTCGAGCCCGTCCGCCTCCGCGCGGGCCACGAGCGCGAGCAGCTCGCGCCCGAGGCGCTCGTCGGGCGTCGGGCCGGCGCCGTCCTCGCCGGCCGCCGCGGGCCCGGTGCCCGACGGCGCCGCGAGCGCCGCGCCGACGACGTCGCCCAGGCCGCCGCGACCGGCCCGAGACAGGACCTTCTGCGCGCGGGCGAGCGCCCCCTGCGTGTGCGAGATGCCCTCGAGCACCGACGAGCGCTGCTTCTCCGCCTTCTTGATCGCGTCCCACTGCCCGTGCAGGTCGGTCGCGTCGGCGTCCGCGAACACGTGCGGGTGGCGCCGCACGAGCTTCGCCGCGAGGTCGGCGGCGACGTCGTCGACGGTGAACGGGTCCGGCTCCTCGCTCGCGATGCGCGCGTGGAACAGCACCTGCAGGAGCAGGTCGCCGAGCTCCTCGCGCATCCCGGCGCGGTCGTCGGTCTCGATGGCGTCCGCGAGCTCGTGCGCCTCCTCGAGGAGGTACCGCACGAGCGAGACGTGCGTCTGCTCGCGGTCCCACGGGCACCCGCCCGGGGAGTAGAGGCGGTCCATGACGGCGACGACGTCGCGCAGCGGGTCGGTCGCGGTGCCGGGCGCGCGGTCGTGCGCGGGCTCGTGCGGGTGCGGGGCAGCCGAGGGCTCGGGGGCGGTCACCGCCTCATCGTAGGTTCGCCCGGGCGTGCGGATCCTGCGCGCCGAGCACGCGGTCGTGGCCCGGTGGACGGGCAGCGACCGCGTGCTCGGCAGGTCAGCAGGAGCGGGTCACGACCGCCAGGTGTCCGACAGCGTCACGGAGCCGTCGGCACCGACCGTCGCCGTGCGGTTGCCGCCGCTCTCCCAGACGACGTTCCCGCCGCCGTCGCGCTTGACGTACTTGTACTGGAACGTCGTGCCGGCCGGGAGGTCGACGCGCGCGGTCCACACCGGGTAGGCCGACGACGACAGCGGCACCCCGTTCGCGGGCGCCCAGGAGCCGAGCGCGGGGATGCTGCCGACGACGTGGACCGTCTGGCCCCACGTGGTGCTCGCGGTGACGGAGAACGACGCGTCGCTCTGCCCCTCGCCCGGCCCCTCGACCGGCCCGCCCGGGGACCCGCCGCCGGCGCACGGGTTGCCCGCCGTGACCGTCCCGCCGGAGACGGCGACCGCGGCGCCGGACAGGGAGTAGTCCTTGCCGCCGTTGCTGTCCCAGGCGCCCGAGCCGTTCGTGAAGGCGGCGGTGACGGTCGCGGCGGCGCCCGTCGCCCCGCTGGGCAGCGTGATCTGCCGCGAGACCCAGCCCGTGCAGGCCGCGGCCATCGGGACCCCGGGGACGGCGGTCCAGGCGCCCGTGCCGACCCTGTAGTGGACGTTGTACGCGTTCCAGCCCTTGTCGGTCGCGTAGTAGACGGTCGTCGCGCCCGTCGGGTCGACCGGCCCGGGACCCCCGGTGCCGCCGTCGTCGCGCGCCCCGACGTGGAGCGCGAGCGCCCCGTACGCGGGCACCGTCGCGGTGAAGGTCCCCGAGCCGGAGACGGTGACCTTCTTCGAGCAGTCCTTCGACGCCACGACGTCGCAGTACGTCCCGGCGGGGAGCGAGGTCTGGTACGTGCGCGTCACGGCGTTCGCGGAGTTGTTGATCGTCACGTAGCCCTTGGCGCCCCGCCCGTAGGCGACGTGGTTGTTCCCGTCGTCCCACCAGTTCGTCACCGCGGTGCCCGCGACGGCGTTGTGGAAGCCGACCATGCCCGCGATCTCGGTCCAGCGCTGCGTGCAGACCCACGCGCTGCTCGCGCAGCTCGCGTCGGGCACGGAGGCGGCCGACGCGCCGGGCGCACCCGCGTCCTTGTCGTCCCAGCGGTACCCCGAGTAGACGCTCGGCGCGCCGTAGGGCCACGACAGCATGAAGGTGTTCGCGAGCGTGTACTTGGCGCCCCACTTGTAGCTCATGGTCTCGCCGTTGCGCTCGGTGTCGTGGTTGTCGACGAAGACGCCCGCGCGGTCGGAGGGCAGCTTGTCGTCGCCGATCGTCCGCAGGTCCTTGATCTGGCCGTCGAACCGGGACTTCAGCTCGCGCGCGTAGAAGAACTCGTGCGAGTCGCCCGACCCGAGGTACTCCGCGGGCTGGATCGGCTCGCCGCTCGCGCCGATGACCTCGTGCACCCAGAAGACGTCCGGGTTCGTCAGCCGCGCCTTGATCGCCGCGAGGTCGGACGCCGGGATGTGCTTCGCGGCGTCGATGCGGAAGCCCGAGACGCCGAGCGACAGGAGGTCGTTGAAGTACCCCGCGATCTTGCCGCGGACGTAGTCGGAGCTCGTCCGCAGGTCCTGGAGCGAGACGAGGCGGCAGTTCTGGACGTTGTACCGGTCGCCGTAGTTGCTGATGTTCGACCGGCAGTCGTTGAAGTCGTCCGGCCCGTACGGGACGCCCGGGAAGCTGTCCACGGCGTAGCTCGTCCCGCCGGTCCCGGTGCCGGACCCGGTGTCGGCGCCCGCCGTGTGGTTGACGACGGCGTCGACGATCACGCCGACCCCCGCCGCCTTGCACGTGCTCACCATGCGCTGGAACTCGGCCCGCGTGCCGAGCTTGGACTCGAGCTTGTAGCTGACGGGCTGGTAGGAGGTCCACCAGGCCGTGCCCTGGATGTGCTCCTGCGGCGGCGAGACCTGGACGTAGCCGAACCCGGCGGGGCCGATGGTGCTCGTGCACTCGGCGGCCACGGAGTCCCACGTCCACTGGAAGAGGTTGAGGATCACGTCGCCCCGGCCGTTCGGGGAGTCGACGACGGGCGTCGGCACCGGTGGCGCGGCCGCGGCGGGCGCGGCGACCGGGACCGCGGCCAGCGCCGCGGTCAGCGCGAGGGCCGCCGAGGCGCCCGCCGCGAGGACGCGGCGCAGGCGGCCGTGGCGCCGGCGGCCGCGGGGCCGGCGGGCGGAGCGTCCTGCGGGGACAGGGGTGGGCGCCGGTGGTGCGGCGAGGTCGGTGGTGCGCGTCATTGCAGCTCCTTCGAGGATGCGGCCGCCGCGCGCTCGGCGTCGAGCACGGGCGGGCCACGCGGTGATGACGAGCGCCCCGGGGTGGCGGGCGCGACCGGATCCTGCGGCTTTGCAGGATGTTTCCGGATGTTGCTGCAACCTTACAGAGACGGACGCGGCCTGTCACGACCCGTGTCGACGGGCCGTGCCGGTGCGGCGGCGGCCCGGACGGCATAGCGTCGGAGGACACGCCGAGAGGAGACGCCATGGGAACCAAGCGCCGGTGGAAGGACCTGACGAAGGGTCAGCGCATCGCCGTCGGGGTCGTGGGGGCGGCACAGGTCACGCTCACCGCCGCGGCGTACCGGGACCTGGTGCGTCGGCCGGCCGAGCAGGTGAACGGGACCAAGCTCGCGTGGGGCCTCGCGCTCCTCGTCAACTGGGTCGGCCCGATCGCGTACTTCCTCGACGGCCGCAAGAGCTGACCGCGGGAGGGCTCAGCCCTCGACCGTGATCCCGGCCGCCGGCTCGAGCAGCGTCAGCGCGCGCCGCAGCGCGGTGCTCGACGTGTGCACCGTGTAGGGGAAGTAGACGACCTCGACGCCCACCTCGGCGAAGCGGCGCTCCAGCTCGGCGCCCTTCGGGGTCCCGCGCCAGTCGTCGCCCTTGAAGAACACGTCGAACGGGCGCTGCCGCCAGGTCTCGAGCTTGTCGGGCTGGGTCTCGACGAACACCTCGTCGACGAACCGGACGTGGCGGACGATCTCCGCGCGCTCCGTGACGGGGACGACCGGGCGCCGCCCCTTGGCGAGCTCGAGCATGTCGTCGTCCACGACGCCCGCGACGAGGTAGTCGCACTCGCTGCGGGCGTGCCGGAGGACGTTGAGGTGCCCGACGTGGAACAGGTCCCACGCACCGGGGGCGTACCCGACCTTCATGCCCGTCCTCCCGTCCTCGGCCGCGCGCCCCGCACGGCGAGGGGGCCGCGTCCAGGCTAGGACCGGGAGGAGGCCCGGAACCACGCCCCCCGAGGGTGAAGAGTGCGGCCCACCGGGTGAATTGTGGGCCCCACGAGCGCGTGGGAGCGCACCCGCCCGTCCGCCCGGCAGGGCCCCGATCGCTGCGTGCTACCTTCGGTCGGTCGCCTTTCCGGACGACGTCCCCGCGCACCGGAGGGAGTGCCGACCTCAGTCATGCCGTCCCAGGTCCTCACCGTGTGCACCGGGAACGTCTGCCGCTCCCCCACCGCCGAGAGGCTGCTGAGCATCCGCAGCGACACGAGCGTCACGGTGTCGAGCGCCGGGACGCACGCGCTCGAGGGGGCCCCGCTCGACGAGCCGATGGCGCGGCTGCTCGCGGCACGCGGCCTGGAGGCGTCGACGCACACCGGCCGGCAGCTCACCGCGGCGATGATCGAGCAGGCGGACCTCGTCCTCACGATGTCCCGGGCGCAGCGGGCCGCCGTCGTCACCCTCGTCCCGCAGGCCGTGCGACGCACCTACACGCTCCTGGAGCTCGCCGCGCTGCTCTCGGCCGTGGACCTGCCCGTCGACCCGGACGAGACCGACGCCGACCGGATCGCCCGCCTCCCGGAGATCGCGAGCGCGCAGCGCGTCCGGACGATCACCCCGCGCACGCCCCTCGACATCCCGGACCCGCACGGCCGCTCCGAGCGGGCCTACCGGCAGGCGTTCACGACGATCGACACCGCGGTCGCGGCGGTCGCCCGCGTCGTGCACCCGCCCGCAGCCCGGCGCCTCGAGTGGTCCCCCACCCTCACCGAGCGCGGCGCGCGCACGCCGCCGTTCCCCGGCGCCGGCGACGGCACCGACCCCACCGGGCGCGGCGGCAGCAGCTCCCCCCGGCACGGCGGCCGGCGGAGCTGGCGCCTGCGCTGACCGCGCGTCAGCGGGCCGACGACGTCCCCACCGTCGCGGCCGCGCTCACCTCGCCGAGCACCACGGCGTCGATGAGCTGGCGCGCCCACCCGAGGACCTCCGCGCCTCGCAGCGGACGGCCGCCGATGCGCGCCGTCGTCGGGTACGGCACGAGGATCGCGCGGATCGCGGGCTTGAGCAGCGTGCCCGGGTAGAGGCGCTTGAGCCGCAGCTGCGCCGACTCGGGGAGGTCGACCGGCGCGAACCGGATGAACTTGCCCTGCGCCGTGACGTCCGTGAGCCCTGCCCGGCGGGCGTGGTTGCGGAAGTCCGCGACGTCGAACAGCGCGGACGCGACGTCCGGGAGCGCGCCGTAGCGGTCGACGAGCTCGGCCCGCACCTCGGCGAGCTCCGGCGCGTCGGCCGCGGCGGCGATCTTCTTGTACGCCTCGAGCCGCAGGCGCTCGGTCGCGATGTAGGACTCCGGCAGGTGCGCGTCGACCGGGAGCTCGATCGACACCTCCGGCTGCTCCTCGGGCCCGTCGCCGCGGTAGTTCGCCACGGCCTCCCCCACCATGCGCACGTACAGGTCGAACCCGACGCCCGCGATGTGCCCGGACTGCTCCCCGCCGAGCAGGTTGCCCGCGCCGCGGATCTCGAGGTCCTTCATCGCGACCTGCATGCCCGCGCCGAGGTCGGTGTGGGCCGCGATCGTGGCGAGGCGGTCGTGCGCGGTCTCGGTGAGGGGCCGCTCGGGCGGGTACAGGAAGTACGCGTACGCGCGCTCGCGCCCACGGCCCACGCGGCCCCGGAGCTGGTGGAGCTGGGACAGCCCGAGCATGTCCGCGCGCTCGAGGATGAGCGTGTTCGCGTTGGAGATGTCGAGGCCCGTCTCGATGATCGTCGTGCAGACGAGGACGTCGAGCTCCTTCTCCCAGAACGCCCGGATCACCTGGTCGAGCTGGTGCTCGTTCATCTTGCCGTGCGCGACGCCCACGCGGGCCTCGGGGACGAGCTCGCGCAGCCGCGACGCGGTGCGCTCGATCGTCTCGACCTTGTTGTGCACGTAGAACACCTGGCCCTCGCGCAGGAGCTCGCGGCGCAGCGCGGCGGCGATCTGCTTCTCCTCGTACGCCCCGACGTACGTGAGGACGGGGTGCCGCTCCTCCGGCGGGGTCGCGAGCGTCGACATCTCGCGGATGCCCGTGACGGCCATCTCGAGCGTGCGCGGGATCGGGGTCGCGGACATGGCGAGCACGTCCACGTTGGTCCGCAGCTGCTTGAGCGTCTCCTTGTGCTCGACGCCGAACCGCTGCTCCTCGTCGATGATGACGAGGCCCAGGTCCTTGAACCGCACGCTGCCCGTGATGAGGCGGTGGGTGCCGATGACGACGTCCACGGTGCCCTGGGCCAGCCCGTCCACGACCTCCTCGGACTCCTTGGGGGTCTGGAAGCGCGAGAGCGCCTTGACCGTCACGGGGAAGCCCGCGTACCGCTCGGAGAACGTCTCGAGGTGCTGCTGCACGAGCAGCGTCGTGGGCACGAGCACCGCGACCTGCTTGCCGTCCTGGACGGCCTTGAACGCCGCGCGGATCGCGATCTCCGTCTTGCCGTAGCCGACGTCGCCGCACACGAGCCGGTCCATGGGGACCGTCTTCTCCATGTCGGCCTTGACCTCGTCGATCGTCGCGAGCTGGTCGGGCGTCTCGACGTACGCGAACGCGTCCTCGAGCTCGCGCTGCCACGGCGTGTCCGGGCCGAACGCGTGGCCCTGCGTCGCCATGCGGGCCGAGTACAGGCGGATGAGCTCGCCCGCGATCTCCTTGACGTGCTTGCGCGCGCGGGACTTCGTCTTGGCCCAGTCCGACCCGCCCATCTTGTTGAGGCTCGGCGCCTCGCCGCCCGTGTACTTCGTGACCTGGTCGAGCTGGTCCATGGGCACGAACAGGCGGTCGCCCGGCTGGCCGCGCTTGCTCGACGCGTACTCGATCACGAGGTACTCGCGCGTCGCGGCGTTGCCGCCCGTGCCGAGCGTGCGCTGCACGAGCTCGACGAAGCGGCCCACGCCGTGCTGCTCGTGCACGACGAAGTCGCCCGCCTTGAGCTGGAGCGGGTCGACGACGTTGCGACGCCGGCTGGGCATCTTGCGCATGTCGCGCGTGCTCGTGCCGGCGCGGCCCGTGAGGTCGGCCTCGGAGAAGACGGCGAGGCGCAGCCCCGGCGCGACGAAGCCCTTGCCGACCATCGCCGGGGTGACGAGGACGATGCCGCCCTCCGGCTCGTCGTCGAGCCGCGGCACGAGGCGCGCGGGCGTGTCCGCCGCGCCGAGCTGCTCGACCATGCGCTTGGCCGGCCCGTGGCCCTCCGTCGTGAGCACGAGCCGCCAGCCCGCGTGCTGCAGGCCGCGCACGTCGTCGAGCGCGCGCGCCACGTCGCCGCGATAGGACTCGACGTCGCGCGCGCCGAGCGTGAAGGTCGGCACGCCGTCGGCGCTCTCGCCGACGTGGGCGGCCGTCGTGCCCGCGCCGTCGCTCGCCGCGGCGGTGCTCCCGCCCGTGCTCCCGTCGGCGTCCGGCGGGACGTCCAGGTCGGGGTTGTCGAGCGCGAACGACGACAGCGTCCACCAGCCCAGCCCGCGGCGCTGCGCGACCGCGCGCACCTCGGAGAACGTCTCGAACGACGCCGCGGACAGGTCCACCGGCGCCTTGCCGCCCGCCACCGCACCCGTCCAGGCCGCGGCGAGGAACTCCTCCGTCGTCGCCACCAGGTCGTGGGCGCGACGGCGCACGCGCTCGGCGTCGTCCACGACGAGGAGCGCGTCGTCGGGCACGAGCTCCAGCACCGGGACCATGCGGTCCACGAGCACCGGCGCGAGGGACTCCATGCCCTCGACGGCGACGCCCGCCGCGAGCCGGTCGAGCATCTCCGTCGCGCCCGGCAGGTCCTCCACGAGCGCGGCGGCGCGCGCCCGCACCGAGTCCGTGAGCAGGATCTCGCGGCACGGCGGCGCCCACAGCCCGTGCTCGGCGATCTCCAGGCTGCGCTGGTCCGCGACCGCGAACCAGCGGATCTCCGACACCTCGTCGCCCCAGAACTCCACGCGCAGCGGGTGGTCCTCCGTGGGCGGGAAGATGTCGAGGATGCCGCCGCGGACCGCGAACTCGCCGCGCCGCTCGACCATGTCCACGCGCGTGTACGCCGCCGCGACGAGCCGCTCCGCGACGTCCGTGAGGTCCGCGGTCGTGCCCGCGTGCAGCGCGACCGGCTCGAGGTCCCCCAGACCGTCCACGACGGGCTGCAGGAGCGCCCGGACGGGCAGGACGAGCACCCGGACGGGACCGGACGGCCCGACCTCCGGGTCCGGGTGCGCGAGGCGGCGGAACACCGCGATGCGCTTGGCGACCGTGTCCGCGCGCGGGCTCAGGCGCTCGTGCGGCAGGGTCTCCCAGCTCGGCAGCACCGCGACGACGTCGCCGAGCTCGTCCGGCAGGTAGGCGCGCACGCTCGCGGCCAGCTCGTCGGCGTCGCGGCCCGTCGCGGTGACCACGACGAGCGGCCGCGAGCCGGTGGCCCACGCCTGGCCGGCCCGGGCGTCGGCCGCCGGGGCCTCGCCGTCCGGCACCGGCCCCGTCGCGCGCGCCCCCGCCATCGCCGCGAGGAGCGGCGGGCGGACGCCGGCCGGGCCGACGACGTCGGCCTCGCCGCGTGCGCGCACGTGCTCGACCGCGGCCGCCGCGGCCTGGTCGGCGAGCAGCGCGGGCAGGATGCCGGTGAGGTTCATGGGGGTCCTTCGAGGAGAGGGCACGACGACGGTCCCGACCGGGGCGGGCGATCGGGTCCGGCGTCCACACTACGCGCGTGGACCCACATCGTTCCGCGCGCGGTCCTGCGTCAGGCCCCTGCCACCGGGGCCTCCTCCGAGCGACCGGCCGCCGCGGCCCGCCGTCGGGCGCGCAGGTCCCGGGCGACCCAGATCGAGTTCGGCACCACCTGGAAGACGAAGATCGCGACCGCCGACCCGACGACCGGCCCGGCCGCGCCCAACGGCTCGATGAGCACCCACGAGAGCGCCACGTTGCTCACGGTCATGAGCAGGACGGGGACGACCTGGAACCGCAGGCCGCGCTCGTCGGTCATGTACATGCCCGGCGGGTAGTTGAGCGCCTGGACCGCGACGAGCGCGCAGTAGCCGAGGACGAGCGCGAGGGGCACGGTGATCTTGCCGTCGGCCACGACGTCCTGGAGGAACGGCAGGCACAGCGCGAGCACCGCGGACAGCAGCACGCCCCCGGCGAGGAACGCGAGCGAGATCCGGAACGGGCTCATCACCTCGTCGCGCGCCCGCGCCTGCGCGAAGTAGGGCCACATGCTGACCCCCGCCGCGATGATCGCCTGCATGACGAGCCCGAAGAGCTGGGTCGCGAACGTGTACTGCGCGAGCGCCTGCGTCGTGGACAGGTGGGACAGGAGCAGCCGGTCGCTCTGCATCGCCACGGGCATCGCGACGGACTGCACGAGCATCGGCACCGCGACCGCCGCCACCGGGACCCCGGGCACCGCCCGGCGCCGCGGGACGTCGCGGAACGCCCGGCCGACCTGGGGTGCCAGCAGACGCGCGGCGACGCTCACCGTGATGGCCGACGCGAGCCCGGCCGCCACGTAGGAGACGAGCGCCACGTAGTCGCCGCCCTGCCCCTTGCCCACGAGGACGAGCACGACGACGCCGACGAAGAAGAGCGGCGACACGATGCCCTGGAGGAACGTCTGGAGCACGTTCTGCTTGAGCCCGATGAGGACCCGGATGCCGATCCCGAGCGGGAGCGAGAGCCCGAACACGACGAGGCACAGGGTCGCGACGACGTCGCCGCCCGCGACGAGGCCGTCGCCCAGCAGGAGGGGCCACCACCCGAGGAGCTGGATCGCCACGCACACGGCGGCGATCGTCAGGCCCGACACGGTGAGGACGCGCAGCGCCGTCGTCAGCGTCCGGTGCACGCGCTCCGACTCGCGCGGCGACGACGCCTCCGCGATGGCGTTGATGACGACCGCGCCGATGCCCAGGTCGGCGAACGGCAGAAGGTTGCGCAGCCCGTTGAGCAGCCCGTACTGGGCGTACGACGCGACGCCGAAGTGCTCGATGATCAGACGGCTGGTGACGATCCCGAGCAGGCCCGCCAGTCCCATCACGGCGACCTTGGCGCCGGCCGTCCCGGTCACCGAACGCCAGAGGCCCACTCGTCCTCCTCGTGCTCCCGGTGCGTCGCCCGCAGGCCCGAGCGCCGGACCGCTGCCCGGAATTCACGATCTTAGGACCTTCTCCACGAGATCCGACCGCCGCGGGAGGGTGAATCCCGCCCGACCTGCGGCGACCGTCCGGTGCGCCCGACTACGGTGGACGGCAGGGCCCGTCGCCGACGGTGCCGACCGGCCGCGGAGGGCGAGAGATGACGCTGCGCGAGTACGTGACCGCGGTGCTGCGCCACTGGATCGTGGTCGCCGTGTGCGCCGTCCTGGGGGCGGTCGCCGGGTTCGGCTACGCCCGCTCGGAACCGAAGGTCTACCAGTCGTCGGCGTCCGTGATGGTCGTGCCCGAGCAGGGCGAGAACGCTGCGGAGCTGGTGCAGGGCTCGAACTACGTGCAGAACCTCGTCGCGTCGTACGCGGTGCTCGCGCAGTCGCCGTACGTGCTCGAGCCCGTGATCGAGGACCTGGGGCTCGACACCACGCCCGCCCGTCTGGCCCGCAGCGTCAGCGTCAACACGCCGCTCAACACGGTCGTCATCGAGATCGCGGTGAGCGACACCTCGCCCGACCGCGCGCGCGAGATCGCCGACGGCATCAGCGACCAGCTCGCGCTGGCCGTCCCCGAGCTGTCGCCGCAGCTGGCCGACCGCTCGTCGGCCGTGCGGATCACGACGATCGCCCCCGCCCGCCAGCCGGTGAACCCCATCGCGCCCAACACGCGCCTGCTCATGATGGTCGGCCTCGCCGCCGGGCTCGCCGTCGGCGTGACGTACGCCGTCCTGCGCGAGCTGCTCGCGCGCCGCGTCGTCAGCTCGTCGTCGATCCAGTCGATGCTCGGCGTGCCGTTCCTCGGCGAGGTCGTCAAGGTGCCGTCGCGCACGTCGCTGCCCGCGGTCGTCGCCGCCGGGCCGGGGAGCCGCCCGTCCGAGAGCGTGCGCACGCTCGTCGCCAACGTCCGCTTCGCCGACGTCGACCACGGCCGCCGCGTGCTCATGGTCTCGTCCGGCGACGCGGGCGAGGGCAAGAGCTCGATCGCGATCAGCCTCGCGCTCTCGCTCGCCGAGGACGGGAGCAGCGTGCTCCTCGTCGACGCCGACCTGCGCCGGCCCTCGATCGCGCGCGTCACCGGGCTGGAGGGGTCGGTCGGCCTGACGAACCTGCTCGTCGGCGACGTGGCCCAGGAGGACATCGTGCTCCCCTGGACGCGCCCCAACCTCTTCGTGCTGCCGAGCGGCGTCCTGCCCGCGAACCCCGGCGTGCTGCTGTCCTCCGAGCGGCTCGTCGCCGTGATCGGCGACCTGCGCACGCACTACGACTACGTCGTGATCGACACTGCGCCGATCCTCCCGCTGAGCGACCCGCTCTGGCTCTCGCGCGCGGTGGACGGCGTGCTCGTCGTCGCCCGGGCGCGCAAGACCCGCATCTCGCGGCTGCGCCAGACGGTCGACAAGTTCGAGCGGGGCGAGGCGGACGTCATCGGCATCGTGCTCAACGACGTCAAGCCGCGCGGGCGCAGCGCCTACTACGTCAACGACTCCCGGGTCGGCGTCCCCGGCGCGTTCACGCGCGAGCCCGGGTCCCCGGACGTCCGGGCCGCCGCGGCGACCGGGGAGGCTGCGGCGGCCGGGGACGCGTCGTCGGCCGGGGGCGCCGCGGAGACGCGCGCCGTCGAGGACGCGGACCGCCGCACGCGGCCATGACGGCGCGAGCCGAGCCCGGCACCGAAGCCGGGGCCGCGGGGACCGCCCCGGCGGCGGCACCGCTGCCCGGGGTGTCCGACGTCGCGACGCGCATCGCGGCCGGCGCCGCCGCGCTCGCGTGCGGCGCCTGGATCCCGATCGTCGCGGGGATCACCCCGGCGATCGTCGTCGGGCTCGTGCTGCTCCCCGTGTGGCTCCCCGTCGTGCGCCGGTCCCGGCCCGGCCGGTGGTTCGTGGGGCTCGGCGTCCTCGCGCTGCTCAGCGGCGTCCTGCTCACCGAGCTCTCCGCCCCGGAGCGCATGCTGTCCTCGCTGGCCCTGCGCGACGGCCTCATCACCCTCTCCGCGCTCGTCCTCGGCGCCGGCGTGCTCCTGTGGTGCCGCGCCGTCCTCGAGACGTCGACCGTCGCCGTCCTCTTCGGGGTCGGTGCGCTCGCCGCGGCCGTGCTCCGGACGGGGGGCGCCGACAACCCCTGGAAGTACACGTTCGGCATGCCCGTGACCGTGCTCGTGCTCGCGCTGTGCCTCAGCACGCGGTCGCGCGGGCTCCAGGTCGTCGCGGCCCTCGCGCTCGCCGGGGTCTCCGCCGTCAACGACTCGCGGTCGGCCGCGACCACGATGCTCATGGTCGCCCTCCTCGTCGCCTGGCAGGCGATGCGCACGGGCCTGCGCGTGCGGTCCGGCGGGGTGCGCGTCGCGACGCAGCTCGGCGTGCTCGCGCTCGTCGTCTTCCTCGGGATGCAGACCCTCGTGCTCGACGGCTACCTCGGCGCGGACGCGCAGCAGCGCACCGAGATGCAGATCCAGACGTCGGGTTCCGTCTTCACGGGCGGGCGGCCCGAGATGGGCGCCGCGACCGCGCTCGTGGCGGCGAGGCCCTGGGGGTACGGCGCGGGCGCCGTGCCCAACCTCGAGGACCTGCTCACCGCCAAGACCGGGATGGCGCGGCTCAACTACGACCCGAACAACGGCTACGTGGAGAAGTACCTCTTCGGGTCCGGCTTCGAGGTGCACTCCGTGCTCGGCGACCAGTGGATCCGGTTCGGGCTCGCCGGCATGCTGTTCGCCGTCGTGTGCGTCGTCGTCGTCTGGCGCGGCACGCTGGCCGACCTCGGCCGCAACGCGGCGTCCGCGCTCCTGCTCTACCTCGCGCTGTCGTGCGCGTGGGACCTGCTCTTCAGCCCGTTCTACTCGGTGTCCGCCACCGTCCTCATGCTCGGCGTGGCGATCGCGACCCCGTACACGCTGCCCGACCGCGGCAGCACCGTCCCGGTCGGCTCCCCCTGAGCACGCCGGTGCCCCCGGGTCGAGGACCCGGGGGCACCGGCGGACGTGCGGGACGCGGGGCCTACGGCTCGCGCACCACCTTGACGTCGTCGAACGACACGCGCGTCGTCGGGTTGGTGGACACCGAGCTCACGGCCACCTTGATGCTCACCGTGCCGGGCGCCTGGAGCGCCGCCGTGGTGTCGGTCGCCTCGAGGTGCCACGCCTGCGCCGGGCCGGCCGCCGTGGGCCACACCTTGGCGGAGAGCGTCGTCGGGGACGTCCCGACCGCCGAGAGCGAGACCGTGTACCGCGCACCGGGTGCGTACGTCACGGGGAGCAGCTGGTTGCCGAGGAGCGTCTCGTCCCGGAGCAGGTAGAGCCGCACGAGCCCGTTGGGCTCGAGCCGGACGCGCGCGGAGTACGTGCTCGTCCCGACCTGCCGGCCGATGAGCGTGACCGACGTCGTCCCGCCCACGGACGCGACGTCCGCCCAGAACGTCGTCTCGGTGCGAGCCCGCGACTCGGAGACCCCCACGAGGCGCGCCTCGCGCGTCCAGGAGGGCGACAGCGCCAGCGTGCCGGCCGAGTCCGCGACCGAGAAGGCCGCGGCGCCGCCGAGCGCGGACCACCCCGCGCCCGACGTCGTGGTGCCCCAGCCGGAGGTCACCGCGCGGTCGAACGTGTCGCGCACGACGACGTTCTCGGCCGGCGCGGTCGCCACGACGTCGTGCGACACGGAGGACGTGCCCCCGCGGTCGTCCGTCACCGTGAGCGTGACCGTGTAGGTCCCGGCCTGCGCGTAGGTGTGCGAGGCCGTGGCGCCCTCCGCCGTCGCGTCGTCGCCGAAGCTCCACGCGTACGACGCGATCGTGCCGTCCGGGTCGCTCGACGACGAGCCGTCCACCGCGACGGTGAGGTCCGTCGTGGAGGCCGTGAACGCCGCCTGGGGCTCCACGTTCGGCGCGAGCACCTGCACCGAGGTCGTCGCCGTGGCCGTGGCCCCGCGGTCGTCGGTCACGTCGAGCGTGATCGTGTACGTCCCCGGCGCGTCGTAGGTGTGGGTCGCCGTCGCCCCGGTGCCGGTCGCGCCGTCACCGAAGTCCCACGCGTACCCGGTCAGCGTGCCGTCCGGGTCGCTCGAGCCCGACCCGTCGACCGACACCGTGAGCCCGTCGGCCTGCGCCGTCACGACCGCCTGCGGCGGGACGTTCGGCGTGGTGCCGGAGCCCAGCTGGAAGTGCTGCTTCACCTGGGCCGGCGTGAGCGCGACCGGGTAGACGGCCGCCTCGTCGAGGTAGCCCTTCCAGTAGGTGTCGCCCTCCCAGCCGTTGTCGCCGCCGAGCCGCCAGTAGCCGGTGGTGTTCTCCGGCACGGCCTTGTCGTTCGACCCGACCAGCTCGCCGTCGAGGTAGAGCCGCATGCCCTCGCTCGACTGCGTCGCCACGACGTGGTGCCAGGCGTTGTCCCGGTACGACCCCGTGGTGCTGAGCACCTGCTGCGCGCCGTCGTACGCGCCGAACTTCACCTTGCCGTCGGCCGACATGTAGACGTGGCGGTCGTAGTTGGAGCTCGTGCCCGTCCGGCTGCTGCCGAACCCGATGAGCTTCCCGCCGGTCGTGGTGTCGGTCTTGAACCAGGTCTCGACCGAGTACACCGTCGGGTTGGCGTAGCTGCGCTGGCTCGCGACCAGCCCGCCGTTCCAGGTGCCGAAGATGTTCTTCGTCGGCTGGAAGCGCACCGCCGTGTCCGTGACGCCCGTGAGCGCGCCGGTCTGCGACTTCGTCACGGGGCCGGAGTACGAGCCGTCGGACGCGTCGGGGCCGGAGTCCTTCGCGACCGAGCCCGAGGACTCGCCGAGCCGCCAGTACAGCGTCGGCTCGAGCGAGTAGACCGCCTGGCCGTACGCGTCCTGCGGCGCGGTGGCCCCGGCCGCGGGACGGCCGCTCGCCGTCCAGTGGTCGGCGACCTCGCCGCGGGTGAGCGCACGGTCGTACACGGCGACGTCGGAGATGGTGCCGTTGAAGAAGTTCGAGCTCCCGCTGTTCGGCCAGCCCGACTGGCTGTCCCCACCGACGCGCCAGTAGCCCGAGTAGGACTGCGCCGACGTCGTGTCGCTGCGCTGACCCGCCTTGACGCCGTCGACCCAGAAGGTCATGCCGGAGCCGTCGAGCGTGCCGACCACGTGGTGCCACGCGCCGTCGTTGTACGAGCCGGCGGTCGTGATCTCGCGGACCATCCCCGGGTGGACGCCGAACGTCAGGCGCCCCGAGTTGTTCATGTAGATGTGCCGGTCGTAGCTCGACGACGTCCCGGTCTTGGCGTTGCCGAAGCCGACGATCTTGCCGCCCGACGTCGAGGTCGTGCGGAACCAGGCCTCGACGGAGAACCGCTGCGGTCCGGTGGTCGCGGTCGGGGTGCTCCCGGAGACGCCGTTGGCGCCCGAGAAGCGCGTCGCCTTCGCCGTCGGCGGGACGTCCTTGCCGTCGACGCCGCGGGTCGTGCCGTTCGTAAGCGCGAGGTCGGACAGCGAGGCCCAGTCGGTCGCGCTGCTCCCGCTCGCCTCGTTCATCGGCCAGTAGCTCACCGGCGAGTCGCCGAGCACCGAGTCGTTGTAGGCCGTGCTCGACCCCTGCGCCGCGATCGTGACCGGCGTCCAGTTCGAGACCGTGGAGTTGCCGTCGCCGTCGATCACCTTGACGCGGTACTCGACCCTGCTGCCCGGCGCGAGGCCGGAGTCGGTGTAGCCCATGGTCGGGCGCACCCAGTACGTGGACGACGCCTTCTGCGTGGAGATCGGGGCGGTCGTGCCGCGGCGGTACAGCTCGTACGTGAGCTCGGCGTTGTCCTGGTCGATGTTCGCCGGCCAGGAGACGCGGGCGCTCCCGCTGACGAGGGACCGCGTCGAGATGACGTACTGCCCGCCCTGGATCGTCGGGCCGATCTTCGTCGGGGCGACGTCGCGCCGCGCGAACCGGACCAGGCCCTGCTGCCGCGCCCCGGCGACGCGCGTGAACTCGCCTCCGTACACGACGTACTTGTCGTTGGCCGTGATGTCCCACCCGGCCTGCGAGATCCCGGACGCGCTGCCCGTGCTCCACGTCGGGTACCAGTGCAGCAGCTTGCCCGCCGTCTGGCCCGTGAAGCTGCGGTAGCCCCAGATGTCCGGGGTGATCTTGCGGTCCGACGGCTCCTTGGCGAAGGCCAGCGAGTGGTTCACCGTCCAGGGGTCCGTCTGCGGGAACTCGCCGATGTTGCCGCAGTAGTGCGCGTGGGTCGCGACGTAGACGGAGTCGCCGGCCGGGTACACGGAGTACGTGTCGCCGTGGCAGTCCTCCATCCAGACGAGCGACCCGTCGGACCAGCTCGCGCGGAACGAGCCCTCGAAGTCGTCGTCCGTCTTGCTGCCGCCGAAGTCGTAGCCCGAGCCGTAGACGCTGTCGCCGTCGGACGCGAGCGAGTAGATCGCGGCGTTGTCGCCGCCGTTGCGGATCACGGAGTTGACGGCCCACGGGAGCACGGTGCCCGTCGTCGCGTCGAGGGCCGCCATGCCGCGGCCCGGGTTCGTCGACCCGTTGGTGCTCGTGAACGAGCCCGCGACGACCACCTTGGCGCCGTCGGGCGAGATCTCGATCGCGCGGCCGCCGTACCCGCCGGCGAGCTCCGGCGCGAAGCCGAGCAGCGCGCCCGTGGACGCGTCCAGCGCGGCGATGCGGGCGCGCGCGGTGTTGTTGACGTTGGAGAACTCGCCGGTGATGTAGACCGTGGAGTTCGTCGCCTTGATGTCGTAGACCGTGGAGTTCGTGCCCGGGTTCCAGCTCGAGACGAGCGCCCCGGTCGCGGTGTCGAACGCCGCGAGGCGGTACCGCGTCTGGCCGGCGATCTCGGTGAACGCGCCCGCGACGTAGAGCCGCTTGCCGTCCGGCGACGACGAGATCGCGAGGACGCGGCCGTTCGTGCCCGGGTTCCAGGACCCGTCGAGCACACCGGTCTCGACGTCGTACCGCAGGATGTTCGCGCGCGGGGTCTCCCCCGTCCCGGCCGCCGCACCCGCGGGGCGCGCCGAGGTGAACTGGCCGCCGGCGTACGCGCGTCCGCCGACGATGGTCTGCGCCCAGACGATCCCGTCGATCTGGGTCGTGGGCAGAGGGTCGGCCGTGACCGGGACGGTCGCGTCGGCCGGGGTGGCGGCCGCGGCCACCGGCGCGTCGGGCGCGACGGCGGCGGGGGCCGCGACGGGCGCCGCGGTCTCGACCGCACCGGCCGACGGGGCGACCAGCGCCGTCGCCACGAGGGCGGCGACGGTCAGCCCGGCGACCCGGCCGACGACGCGTCGTCGTCCCGGCGGCGCGCCCCGAAGAGAGCCCTGGACGACCGTCCGACTCACATCATTGTTTTTCATGGGTGACTCTCTTCGTCGCGGACCCGCGGAAATGCCGGTCCATCAGCCGGACGTTGTGACTGTAGCGCCGGTGAACCGGCCGCAGAACGGCGCGAGCGGGCGAAATTTACCGCCCCTTCCCGCGCGGGTCAGGACAGATCGCCGCGAAACACCACGGTCGACGTGCCCGGCGCGTACTCCACCGCGACGGTGACGTCGTCGCGGTCGGCGTCGGGGATGGAGAACAGGACGACGCCCGTCCCGCTCTCGCCCGGGGCGAGCTCGCCCTCGAAGGGCTGTCCGCCGGGCTGCACGAGGCGCCCGGCCGGCGCGCGGTCCTCGCCCGTGTAGGCGTTGACCACGGCGTAGGAGAGGTCCAGCGGGGCGTCGGTCCCGTTCGTCACCTCGACGGTGAGGCGGACGGCCGGACCCGAGGTCTCGCCCGCGGCCACGGCCTCGCCCTCGACGTGCTCGACCTGCGCGAGCCGCACGGTCACGCCGTCGGGCGCCTGGACCGTCTGGTCCGGCGCGGCCGGCTCGAGCTCGGGGGCCACGGGCACGACGGCGGGGTCCGTCCCGTCGGCCGGGGCCGTCCCGGCGGTCCCGTCGCCGCCCACCGCGTCCGCGCCGTCCCCGGCGTCCGTGTCGTCCGACGGCGTCGCGTCGGCCGAGGCGTCGCCGCTCGCCCCCGGGGAGGCGACCGGCGCGGGCGTGACCGTCCCGCCCGGGGACTCGTCGCCGTCGGACCGCCACGGCTGCAGCACGACCAGGGTGACGGCGACCGCGAGCGCGACCGCTGCCCCGATCACCGCGACGACGCGGCGGGAGGGCCGCCGTGCCGGGGTGGCGCCACCCTCGGGGGCGCCGTCGTTCTCCGCGTTCATCGTCCGCCTCCGGTCGTGCTCCGTGCCGGCTCGCGCCGGTCCGCCGTCGCGGCGCCCTGCCGGGCCGCCCGTCGGCCGTCGCGCAGCCCGCGCCAGGCCGCCCGCAGCGGGACCACCGGCCGCAGGAACTGGCGCCGGCCGCCGCGCCGCAGGACCGCGCGGGCGTTGCCCGGCGCGCTGCGCCGCCAGCGCCGCACGGACACCTCGTCGAGGTGCTGCGCGGCGAACAGCATCCGGTTGCGGATGTTGTAGTAGTAGTACGTCTCCGACTTGGCCTCCGGCCGCTGCCGGCCGTCGCGGTGGGTCCCGCCCTCGTCGTGGACCGCGACGGCGTCCTCGACGACCGCGACCCGGCCGCCCGCACGCTGCAGGCGGTAGGACAGGTCGACGTCCTCCCAGTAGAGGAAGTAGGCGTCGTCGAACCCGCCCGTGCGCTCCCAGACCTCCCGGGTGACGAGCAGGCACGCGCCGCTCAGCCACTCCACGCGCGCGGCGCCCGGATGCTCGTCGCGGCGCGACGGCGAGCGGAACGTGCCGTCGTCGAGGTAGACGTCGAGGCCCCCGAACCAGCGGCGCCCGGCGGGCGTGCGGACGACCGGGGAGACGAGGAGCAGGCGGTCGTCGTGGACGGCCGCCCGCAGCGTCCGGACGTCGGCCGCGGCGATCGTCGCGTCGGGGTTGAGCAGCAGCACCTCGTCCGCGCCGGCGTCGAACGCCGCGCGCATCCCCAGGTTGGCGCCGCCGCCGAAGCCGAGGTTCTCCGCCGGGGCGAGCAGGTCCCAGCCGCGCGCGTCCGCCAGGCGCGAGACCCGCTCGCGCTCCGTCGCCGTCGACCGGTTGTCGACGACGAGCACGCGCGCCTCCCCGACAGCGCCGCGCGCGCCGAGGTTGCGCTCCAGGAGGGCGGCGGAGCCGTAGCTCACGACCACGATCGCGAGGTCGCCGGAGGCGTCCGAGACGTCGTCCACGGTCGTCACCTCCAGGTCCTGGCACGTCGGCCGTCGCGGCGATCCTAAGCCCGTCGCGCGGCCGTGACGCCGGAATTCACCCGGGCGAGATACAACCTCACCCGCTGTTCACCCGGCCCCGCCTGGATACGATTCTCGGCACGGTCGGGGGCGGGCAGACAATCCGTCGCCGCCGCTTCCCAGAAGCTCCCCCCGTCTCTTTCGCGAGGTGCCCATGTCCGAGTTCGGCGCGGCGATGACGCGACTGCACGACGCGCAGAAGTCCTCGAGCGGCGCGGCCGCGTACTCGCGCTTCGTCAACCGCCCGCTCGGCCGCCCGCTCGCCGCCGGCGCGTACGTGCTCGGCCTCACGCCCGACGCCGTGACGCTCGTCAGCGCGGCGACCACGCTCGCCGGGATCGCGACGATCGCGCTCGCCGAGCCGACGCTCGCGTCGTCGCTCGCGGCCGTCGCCCTCCTCGTCCTCGGGTACGCGCTGGACTCCGCGGACGGCCAGCTCGCGCGGCTCTCGCGGTCGGGCAGCGCGGCGGGCGAGTGGCTCGACCACTTCTTCGACGCGTTCAAGACGGTGGCGCTGCACCTCGCGGTGCTCGTCTGCTGGTTCCGGTACGACGACGTCGACGCGGGCTGGCTCCTCGTGCCGCTCGCGTTCTGCGTCGTGAGCAGCACGTTCTTCTTCGGGATCGTCGCGGTGGACCTCGTGCGCCGCGCGAAGGGCTCGCCGGGCGGGGCCGCGCACGGGACCGGGGGCCGGCTCCGCGAGCACCCGCTCTACACGCTCGCGGTGCTCCCGACCGACTACGGCTTCCTGTGCCTGTCGTTCGCGCTGCTGTGGCTCCCCTCCGCGTTCCTCGTCGTGTACACCGCGCTCGCCGTCGTCAACGCGCTCGTCCTCCCTGTCGCGGCCGTGCGGTGGTACCGGTCGCTCCAGGCCCTGGAACGCAGCGCGACGACGACGGCAGGGGTGCCCTCGTGAGGCCCGTGCGGGTGATGCAGTCGTTCCGCGCGCCGCGGCCGACGACGAACCCGTACATCACCCAGCTCGACGCGGCGCTCGCGGCGGAGCCGTCCGTGGAGCACCTGCGCTTCGACTGGCGCACGGCGATCGTGGGCCGCTACGACGTCTTCCACTGGCACTGGCCCGAGGGCAAGCTCGAGGGCACCACGTGGTGGAAGGCCGCTGCCAAGCACGCGCTCGTCGCCGCGATCCTCGTGCGGCACCGCCTGAGCCGCGTGGTCGTCGTGCGGACGGTCCACAACGTCGAGCTGCCCGACGTCCCGCGCGTCTCGCGCTGGCTGCTGGTCCGCGTCGACCGCTCGACGGACCACCGCATCGTCCTCAACGAGACGACCGAGCTGCCCCCGGAGCAGCCGCGCACCACGATCCTCCACGGCCACTACCGCGACTGGTTCGCCCGGTACGCCCGGGACGAGCAGGTCCCGGGGCGCGCGGGCTACTTCGGCGGCGTGCGGCGCTACAAGAGCGTGGGCGACCTCGTGCGGGCCTACCGCGAGGCGCGCGTCCTGCGCGACGACCTGAGCCTGGAGATCGGCGGGCGCCCGTCGTCGGCCGAGCTCGAGTCCTCGCTGCGCGCGGAGACCGCGGACCTGCCCGGCGTCGAGCTGACCCTGCGCTTCCTCCAGGACGACGAGCTCGTCGCCCTCGCCTCGCGCTCGCAGCTCGTGGTGCTGGCGTACCGGTTCATGCACAACTCCGGGAGCGTGCTCGCCGCGCTGTCGCTCGACCGCCCGGTCCTCGTGCCGCGCAACGCGGTGAACGAGGCCCTCGCGAAGGAGGTGGGCGACGAGTGGGTGCTCATGTTCGACGACCGGCTCACGGGCGAGCGCCTCGTCGGGGCGCTCGCCGAGGCGGCCGCGATCCCGGACGGCGCGCGACCGGACCTGTCGCGCCGCGAGTGGACGGACGCGGGGGCGGCGCACGCCCGCGCCTACCGCTCCGCCCTGGCGGGCCGGCGGTCGCGTCGACGCCCCGGGCAGGAGGGGGCCGCGTGATCGCCGAGGCGGCGTTCCGCGCCAAGACCGCCGTCGTGGGCCGGGACAGCACGGCGCAGCTCGACGCGTTCGTGCGGCACGACGCCCTCCCGGGGCCGGCGCTCGAGCAGCTCTCGCGCGAGCGCGCGCTGCGGCACGCCCGGTTCGCGTCCGAGCACAGCCCGTTCTACCGGGACCTCTACCGCGACGCCGGGATCACCACCGCCGACCTCCACGACGACGCGGTGCTCGACGCGCTCCCCCTCGTCGACAAGCCCGCGCTGCGCGAGCACTTCGACACGATCCGCACCGACGAGGCGACGGACCGCACGTCGGCGACGTCGCGCACGGGCGGCAGCACGGGTCTCCCGCTGCACGTGCTGCGCGACCTGCGCTTCCCGGCGCGCGCGCTCGAGTGGCGCCTGTTCCGGTGGTGGGGCGTCGAGCCGTGGGAGGACCGCGGCATCATCACCCGGCACATGCTGGAGGGGCTCGCGCGCGTCCGCCACGACCTGCAGTGGCTCCCGAGCCGCCGCGTGCAGCTCGACGCGTTCCGCATCACGGACGAGACGGTCACCGAGTTCGCGCGCCGCTGGAACCGGCTGCGGCCGCCCTTCCTGCTCGGCTACGGCGGGGGCGTGCTCGAGCTCGTCCGGCGCACCGGGCGGCTCGGCATCGAGCTCGCGCCGCCGCGCGCGGTCGCGGTCACGGCCGCGCCGCTCGCCCCGGGCGTCCGCGCGGAGATCGCGACGGCGCTCCGGGCCCCCGTCTACGACCACTACCGCAGCGCCGAGGTGCCGTGGATCGCCGGCGAGTGCGCCGAGCAGTCGGGGATGCACGTGTTCTGGGACGTGCGCCGCGTCGAGATCCTCGACGACGACGACCGCCCCGTCCCCGACGGGCAGGAGGGCAACGTCGTCGTCACCGACCTGACGAACCGCGTGTTCCCCGTGGTGCGGTACCGCCTCGGCGACGTGAGCAGCATCCGCCGCGAGACGTGCGCGTGCGGGCGGTCCCTGCCCCGGCTCGGCGCCGTCTCCGGGCGGGCGTCCGACGCCGTCCGGCTCCCGGACGGGACGACCATCGCCGGCGCGCTGGGCCACATCTTCGACCACGCGCCGCTCTCGGTGCGCCAGTTCGAGATCGTGCAGGGCCCTGACTACGCGGTGACGCTGCGCTGCATCCCGGCGAGCGACGAGCGCGCCGACATCGAGCGGGCCCTCGCGACGCTGCGCCGCGCGACGCGCGGGCTCGTGCCGGTGACGCTCGAGCTCGTCGACCACATCCCGCAGGTGGGCGGGAAGATGAGGTTCATCCGCAGTGACGCCCCCTCCTGAGCTCCGGCTGGTCGTCGCGGTCCCGACGTTCCGGCGCCCCGCGACGCTCGCCGGGCTGCTCGCACGGCTGCCCGAGCGGGTGGCCGAGGTGGAGGGCGCCCGGGTGGAGGTGCTCGTCCTGGACAACGACCCCGCCGGGTCGGCGCGGCAGGTCGTGCGGGACGCCCCGCTGCCCGTGCGCTACGTCGTCGAGCCGCGCCCGGGCATCGCCGCCGTGCGCGACCGCGCGCTCGACGAGGCGGCTGACGCCGACCTGCTCGCGTTCCTCGACGACGACGAGCGCCCGCGCGAGCGGTGGCTCGCCGCCCTCGTGGGCACGTGGCGCGACACGGGCCGGCCGGCCGCCGTCATGGGCCGCGTGATCTCCGTGTTCGCGCACGAGCCCGACCCGTGGCTGCTCGCGACCGGCGTGTTCCGCCGTCGTCCGCGCCCGACGGGGCTCGAGATCCCCGTCGCGGCGAGCGGCAACCTCCTGCTGGACCTGCGGCAGGTGCGGTCGCTCGGGACCCGGTTCGACGTCACGCTCGGCCTCGCCGGGGGCGAGGACACGCTCTTCTCCCGCGCGCTCGTCGCCGCGGGCGGCCGGATCGTGTGGTGCAACGAGTCCGAGGCCGAGGACCTCGTCCCGGCCGAGCGCATGACCCGGGCGTGGGCCATGCGGCGCGCGTTCAACGGCGGCAACGGCGCCGTGCAGGTCGAGCTCCGCCTCGCCCGCGGCCCCGCGCGTCGTGCGCTCGTGCGGGCGCGCGCTCTCGTCGGGGGCGCGGGGCGCACCGTCGCGGGCGCGGCGCGGCACGTCTGGGGCCGCTGGACGGGCGACCTGGAGAGCGACGCGCGCGGCCTGCGCACGAGCCACCGGGGCCGGGGCATGGTCGCCGGGGCGTTCGGGCACCTGCACCGGCAGTACGCCCGCGACGCCGTGGCGGCTCAGGGCGCGAGCCCCGCCTCCTCGGCGACCGGCTCGAACGACGAGACCGCGGCGGGGATCTCCGCCTGAGCGAGGAGCGCGCGCGTGAGCAGCACGTACCGCGCGACGTAGTCCTCCTGGCGCAGGCCCCGCGCCCGGACGTCGGCGGCGCTCGTCGCCTCCCCCGGGCCCAGCGCGTGCCGCACCGCGTCGGCGAGCGCGGCGGCGTCGTGCGGGGCGACGAGCCGGGCCCGCGTCCCGGCGACGTAGTCGCGCACCCCGCCCGCGTCGGTCACGACGAGCGCGCGGCCCGCCGCCATCGCCTCGACGCACGCCGTCGCCCCGGACGCGTGCCGGTTCTCGCGCAGCGGCACGACGACGACCCGGCAGCCCTCGTAGAGCCGCGCGAGCTCGGCGCGGCCCGCCGCGGGCGCGACGTCGACCCGGCCCGCGACCGCGACCCGGGCCGCCGCCGCCGACCGCGACGCGATGCGCGCGGTCACCCCGGGCAGCAGGTCGAGCGCGGCGCGCAGCACGGCCCAGTCCCGGTCGCGGTCGTTGCCCACGGCCAGCACCTCGGGCGCGGACGCGGCGCTCCCGGCCGCGCGCCCCTCCCCGGTCGCGGGCGCCGTCCCGAACGGGACGAGGACGACCCGCCGACCGGGGACGCGGTCCAGCGCCACGCGCCGGTTGACGTCGCTGTGCACCGCCTCGACCGCGTGCCCGCGCAGCACGGCCGCGAAGAGGCGCCGGCGGGCGCGGCCGAGGTCGTCCCACCGGTCCCAGAGCCAGACGGACTGTGCGAGGACGGCGGGCCGGCGGCGTCGCGGCAGGGTCGTGCGCACGAGGCCGACCGCGAGGTGCTCGCGCTCGGTGTGCGTCCACACGACGTCCGCGCTCCCCAGGAGCGCGCGGTTGCGCCACGCGTGCACGACGTCGGTCCCGAGCCGCGCCGCGAGCGCGCGCCGGACGCGGGCCACGACCGGTCGCTCGCGGTGGGACACGCTCCAGGCGAGGTCGAACGCCCCCGCGGCGAGGTCGTAGCCGTAGGGCGTGCGGTCCAGGGTCTCCCCCGCCGCGTGCCGCGCGCGCCAGGCCACCGGGTCCTGCTCGTGCGCGAGGTGCACGACGACGCGCGGCCGTGCCGCCGCCCGCGCGGCGGGGCGCTCGGTCCCCTGGGCTGCCGCGCGCCGCGTCACGGGACGAGCCCGCGCAGCCGTTCCACCACGCGGTTCCACTCGTACCGGGCCAGCAGCCGCTCGCGGGCCCCGGGGTCCGGGGTCGTCCCCCAGGCGGCGTCCAGCGCGGCCGCGACGTCGCGCGACGGCGCATCGAGCGGGACGAAGCGTGCGAGGCCGTCGGCGAGCTCACGAAAGACCGGGGTGTCGGCGAGCACGAGCGGCGAGCCGAAGTGCGTCGCCTCGAGCACGGGCAGCCCGAAGCCTTCGTCGCGCGACAGGAACGCCGTGACGGCGGCGCGGGAGTAGAGCCACGCGAGCTCCGCGTCGTCGATCGCGCCGAGCAGCCGCACCGCGCCGCTCGCGAGGAGCGCGTCCGTGCCGGGCGGGAGGTCCGGGGCGACGCCGGAGTGCTCGGCCCCCCCGACGACCAGGAGGGGCGCCGCGGGCCCCAGCCGCCCGGACAGCGGGACGGCGCGCAGCACGGCCTCGAGGTTCTTGCGGACGTTGAGGCGCCCGACGCACAGCGCGAACGGGACCCCCGGGTCGACGCCCGCGGGCGGGCGCGGGACGGCGTCGGTCAGGGCGCGCGGCACGCCGAGACCCACGGGCGTGACCGGGCGGCCGGAGCGGCCCTCGATGCGGTCCGCCTCCGTGCGCGACGACGTCGCGACCGCGTCCGCCGCGCGCAGGAGCGGGATCATCGGCGCGAAGTACGCGCGCTCGGTCCGCGAGAACCACTCGGGGTGGTCGCGGAACATCACGTCGTGGACGAACGTCACCGCCGGGACCCGCCCGAGCGGCGTGTAGTTGTGGGCGACGACGACGTCGGCGTGGACCGTCCGCGCGAGCCGCCCGAGCTCGACCGTGTTCGACAGCGCGTGCGGGTACAGGCGCGTCCCGATCGTCCGCGCGCCGGGCGGCAGGTCGGACGGCGCGGCGCCCTGCCCGCCGCGGACGGCTAGCACGAGCTCGTCCTGCGGGAACCGCTCGTGCCAGTGGTGGATGAGCGCGCGCTGGACCGACCGGTTCGAGAACGGCCCCCGGTCCCACCAGTAGGCGTCGAACAGGACCCGACGGGCCGGGTCACCGAGGGCCGGGTCACCGAGGGCTGGGTCACCGGCGGCTGCGGCGCGACGGGGCGCGTCCTGCCGGTCCGCGGCGCCGGCGCGGCGCCGCGCCGTCCGCCACGGCCCGGGCGTCCGCCGGGCCGCGAGGTCGTGCGCGAGCCGCTCGTACCCGTCGGCGACGTCGTCCCACGAGTAGTCCTCGGCGCGCTTGCGGTTCGCGTGGCCGCGCTCGATCGTCCCGACGTCGTCGCGCTCGGCGTCCTCCAGGATCCCGGGGAGGTCGTGCACGCCGCGGAAGTAGAGGCCGGGGTCGCGCACCACCTCGCGGTTGAAGTCGACGTCGAACGCGACGACGGGCGCCCCTGCGCCGATGGCGCGCAGGAGCGACGGGTTGGTGCCCCCGACGGAGTGCCCGTGGACGTAGGTGAACGCGGACGCGTAGAGGTCGTCGAGGAGCTCCTGGTCCCACACCGCGCCGAGCAGGCGGACCCGCTCGTCCCCCTGCGCGAGCCGGTCGATGCGGTCGGTGTACTCCGCGGAGTACGGCGCGGAGCCGACGACCACGAGCGGCTTCGTCGCGGCGGACCGCACGTAGCCCTCGACGATCTCCTGGACGTGGTTCTCGGGCTCGAAGCGCGCGACGACGAGGTGGTACCCCCCGGGCTCCAGCCCGAGCTCGGCGACGCGCGCACCGCGGTCGTCGTCGAGCAGCGGGGCGCCGTACGCGATGAGCGACGACGGCACGCCGTACTCGCGCGTGTAGTAGTCCTGGATGCCCCGGGCGTCGGCGATGATCGCGTCGGAGCACCGGACCGCCGTCGTCTCGGCCGCGCGGTAGTAGCGGCGGCCCGCGGGGCCCCACTTCGCACGCCGCCACTCGAGCCCGTCCACGTGGGTCGCGACCGGGATGCGCGCCACGCGCAGCAGCGGCAGGAAGGGGGCGTTGGCCGCGTTGAAGACGAAGGCCGCGTCCGTGCGGTGCGCGACGAGGTGGGCGACCGAGACGGCCGTGTGGCTCAGCGTCTCGAGCGAGCGGCTGCGGAGTGCGCCCGCCGTGACGACCTCCATGCCGAGGTGCTCGCGGACGACGTCCTCGGTGTTCCCCGTCCGCGTGTAGACGCGCACGCGGTGCCCGCGCGCCGCGAGGCGCGAGCCGACCTCCTCGACCGCCGTCTCGAAGCCGCCGTACCGTGCCGGGACGCCGCGCGTGCCCACCATCGCGATGCTCAGCGTCGCCGCCACCGTCACTCCCGCCCTGCCGCCCTGTGCCTTCCTGCGAGGCTAGTGGCGCGCGGGGCCCGCGAGGCCCGGTTCGCCGAGCCTCACCCGGGTGATTTCCGCAGGCGGGACGGGCGGAGGGGCCTCGGCGGGCGGGACCGGTCAGGCTCGGGCGTGGTACTTGCCCTGTGCGGCGAGCAGCCCCTCGGTGAGCAGCATCTCGACGGCGTCGGCCGCGTCGTCGAGGAGGAAGGGCAGCTCCTTCGCCTCGGTGCCCTTGAAGTCCTTGAGCACGTAGTCGGCGGTGTCCATGCGGCCGGGCGGACGCCCGACGCCGCCCCGGACCCGGACGTAGTCCTTCGTGCCGAGCGCCTTGGTGATGTCGCGCAGCCCGTTGTGGCCGCCCTCGCCGCCGCCGACCTTCAGCTTGACGGTGCCGAAGGGGATGTCCACCTCGTCGTGGACCACGACCACGTGCTCAGGAGCGATGCCGTAGTACTTCGCGAGCCCCGCCACGGGCCCGCCCGAGACGTTCATGTACGTCGTGGGCTTCGCGAGCACGACGCGCGGCCCGGGACGCCCGCCGGGCAGCATGCCGAGGCGCGCCTCCGCGACGGCGGCCTGCGCCCGCGGGTGCCGCGCGAACCGGGCGCCCGCCCGGCCCGCCAGGACGTCCAGGACCATGTGGCCCAGGTTGTGGCGGTTGCCGGCGTAGCCGGGGCCCGGGTTCCCGAGCCCGACGACGAGCCACGGCTGGTCGCTCATGTGCACCGTTCCTTCGCTGACGTCCTGCACGGTCCCGGCTCCCGACGCGCGCGAGGCGTCCGGCACCAGGGTGCCGGACGCCTCGCCGAGAGCATGGCGCGGACGAGGTCCGCGCGGGGGGTCACTCGCCCGCGGTCGCCTCGGCGGCGGCCTCGGAGCCGGCGGCCTGCTCGGCGGCCTCGATGTCCGCCGAGTTGTCCTGCGGCACGGAGATCGTCACGACGACGAGCTCCGGGTCCGTCGTGAGCGTCGCGCCGGAGGGGAGCTTCACCTCGCCCGCCGTGACGGTCGTGCCGGCCTCGAGGCCCTCGATGGAGACCTCGACGGACTCGGGGAGGTGCGTCGCCTCGGCCTCGATGGCGAGGGTCTGCAGGTCGACGAGGTGGATGGTGCCGGGGGCGGACTCGCCGGTGACGGCGACCGGGACCTCGACGGCGACCTTCTCGCCCTTCTTCACGATGAGCAGGTCGACGTGCTCGATGACGTTGCGGACCGGGTCGCGCTGGACGTCCTTGGCGATGGCGAGCTGGCCCTTGCCCTCGAGCTCGATCGAGAAGAGCGCGTTCGAGTGCTTGAGCGCCATCATCGTCTGGTGGCCCGGGAGGGTGACGTGCACCGGCGCGCTGCCGTGGCCGTAGAGGACCGCGGGGATCTTGTCGGCACGGCGGATACGACGGGCGGCACCCTTGCCGAACTCGGTACGGGCCTCGGCGGCGAGCTTGATCTCGGACACGTGGATCACTCCTGGAAGAACGTTGCGGGCCGGCCGCCAGTGGGGGACGGTCGGCTGTCCGGACGGTGAGAGGGCCTCCCGGACGGGCGGCTGCGTCGGCGCGGGACGTGTGACGGGCGCGCAGGAGGACGACCGCCCAGTCGATAACGGAGATCCAACAGGTCTGGCTGACACGTGCGGTCCCGCGCCGCCGGTGTGCTCACCGGTCCAGCGCTGCCGGCCGTCAGACGTCCCTCGCCGAGGCAACCTGATAACTGTACCCGGGCGCGGCGCGAGTCGGAAACCCGCGTCCCGCCGTCGCGACCCTCGGCACGTCCCGAGCCACCCCGGGAGCCGCGCGGGGCCGCAGTCGTCGGGCGTCGGCGCGGGGGCGTCAGGGCGTGGCGTCGGCCCGGGCGGTCTCGGGACGGGCCGCGGGCCGGCCGGCGAGCCGGCGCGCGAGGCCCCGGGGCAGCTCGTACAGCCAGTAGACCGGGGTCCGGGAGACGACGGCGTACACGCCCACCGACACCAGCGTCGCCACGAGCGCGAGCACGGGCGGCGCGAGCGCTGCCACCGGGGCGGGCACCGCGTCGAGCGCCCCGCCGCCGACGAGCAGGATCGCGTGGATGACGAGCATGTGCGTGAGGTAGACGGGCAGCGTCCGCGTCCCGAGCGCGCGCAGGGGCCGCAGCCCGCTCGTCGCGACGCCGAGCACGATGCCCGCCGCGACGCCGAGCACGCACACGACCCACAGCAGGACGCCCGACGCCACGTGCGCCGCGAGGACGCAGCCGGCGACCCAGAGGGCCACGACCGCCGCGCCCGACCACACCGTCAGGCGCTCGGCCAGCCCGAGGACGCGGTCGCGCAGGAGGAGGCCCCCCAGGAAGAAGACGAAGTACTTGGGCGCGCTGTCCCACGCGTTGTTCGGCAGCTCGAGCGCGAACGCGAACGCCGCGAGCGACACGGCCGCCGCGCCGACCAGCTGCACGCGCGGCGACAGCCGCGAGAGGAGCTTCGCGACGACGAAGAACACCGCGAGCGCCCAGAGGAACCAGCGGATCCCCGACGGCCACACCCACGCCGAGAGCGCCGCCGCGCCGACCTGGAGCGCGGGGCCGCCGTCGTCGGCCAGGCCGGGCGGGAGCTCGAGCCCGACGAGCGCCTCGTGCACCGGGTCGGGGTCGCCCGCGACGACGGCCCCGAGGAGGTAGCCGAGCGCACGGACGAACGGCCACAGGAGGAGAAGCCACGCGAAGAGCGCGACCTTGGACGCGAGCAGCGCGCGCCACGGCCCGCGCACCCACTTCCCGGCGAAGAGGCCGGCGACGGCGAAGAAGAGCGGCATGCGCATCGTGCCGAGCGCCGCGTTCACCCGGTCCCACCCGGCGAGGACCGTGCCCCAGGCGCCGGTGAGGTCGAGGTCCCCGAGCGCGCGCGTCGCGTGGAGCACGACGACGAGCAGGATCGCGAGGCCGCGCGCGGCGTCGGGCCAGCGCAGGCGCACGCGTTCGACGGGCTGCTGCCGGGGCACGTCGTCACCTCCGGACGCTGCGGACGGGACCGCGCGGGGACTGCCACGACCGGACCGGGAGAGCCGGTCGTCGGGACCGACGCGGACCGTGCGAACCTACCGTCGCGACGGCGGCGACCACGAGGGTCCCGCCGCCTTTTCACCCGGGCGAGATCGCGCGCTCAGCCCGTCACGGCCGTCGTCGTCGCGACGGTCGTCGCGACGGTGGCCCCGACGAGGATCACCGCGGTGACCTCGTCGACGTACGCGCGCACGGGCTCGCTCGCCCAGCTCTCGCGCGCGATCTCGCGCGCCCGGGCGTCGACGTCGCGGCGGCCCGCGGGGGTGCGCTCGGGCCCGCCGTCGGCGTCGGCGCCGGACCCGCCGGTCGCGAGGACCCGGCCGGCCTGGCCCGTCGCGGCGAGCAGCGCGACGATCGCCGCCGCGCGCGCGTCCGGCGGCTGTCCCTCGACGAGGACGCGCCGCAGGTCCGCGCGCACGGCGTCCTCGTGGCGCGAGTCCGCCGCGGGCCAGCGCGTCGTGGGGAAGATCCCGAGCACGCGACCCTCCTCGCGCCGCAGGACACCGCGCTCCGCGAGCGCCGCGACCGCGCGGGCGGCGGGCCGGAGCTTCGCGATCGGCGCGACGAGCGCCTTCGGCGTGGAGCCCTCCTTCGCCCGCACGACGTCGAGCGCCTCGTCGAGCAGCGCGTTGCCCGTCGGGGACGCGTCCCGGACGACGATCCGGCCCACCCGACCGCCGTCGCCGTCGCCCGCGAGGTCGGCCCGGCCGAGCAGCGCGAGCTCGACGAGCAGAGCGCCGGCGGCGACCTGCTCGCGGAACGAGGTGTCACCGACGGCCTTCCCGGTCACGTCGTCGAGCGTGAGCAGCAGGTAGTCCTCGAGGATGAGCATGCGTCCACGCTAGGACCGCGCGACGGGGCCGGGCACCTGCCGTTTGTCACCGGTGCGCGGTGCAGGTCTCACGCCGTCGGCGACGCCGGGCCCCGTCAGGCCGGGTCGGCGAGCTCCCACCGGACGGTGACGGTCGCGCGGACCTCCTGGCTGCCGGGCTCCACGACGAGCGCGTCGCTCGTCGCCTTCGCCGCGAGGACGCGTGCCACCGGGGCGGGTGCGCCGTCGTCCTCGCGGACCTCGACGACCGGACCGAGCGAGCGTCCCGCGAGGCGGGCGTACTGCTCGGCGCGTGCGCGCGCGTCGGCGAACGCGGCCTCGCGCGCCGCGGCCGCGAGCGGGCCGGGGTCGCCCACGGCGAGGCTCGTCGAGTCGAGCCGGCCCACCGGGCCGGCGGCGTCGAGCGCGGCGCGCACGACCTCGCCGCTCGCCCCCACGTCGCGCAGCGTCGCGCGCACTGTGAGGCGGGCGGTCGTGCGCGGGCCGTCCTCGCGCTGCTCGGTCCACGTGGACGTCTGCGACGTGCGCAGGTCGGACGGCGCCACGCCGCGCGCGACGAGCGCGTCACGCGCCGCGGCGAGCCCGGCGTTGGCGCGGTCGAGGGCGTCCTGCACGCCGGGCGCGCTCGCCTCGGCGCCGAGCTCGACGACGGCGACGTCCGGCGTGGCCGTCACCGCTCCCTGACCGGTGGTCGTCACCCCAGAGCCGTTCATGGCCGCCATGCTCGCACGGACCGTCCGGGCCCGCCGCCGTTTCACCCGGGTGGACGCGGCACGGACGGCCCGCTGCCTGCCACTCTCGTGTCAGAGGGGCACGACGTCGTGCCCGTCGCCGCACCCGGGAGGTCCGCGTGAGACGTCTCCTCGCTCTCGCCGCGCTGCTCGTCGCGCTCGCCCCCGTCCCGGGGGCAGCCGCCGCGGACGCCGCGAGCACCGACCCGGCCGCCACGACGCCGCGCGCGTGCGCCGACGCGGTCGCGCTGCTCGACGACTCTCGCCCCCGGGACGCCATCGCGCTGATCGACGCCTACCGCGCGACGGCCACGTCCCCCGCGGACCCGGTGGCGCGCGCAGCGGCGTGCGCCGACGCGCGGGACGCGGCGGTCGCCGCGCGGGACACCGCGGCCACCCTCGCCGCGGAGGCGGAGGCCCTCGAGCCCGGCGGGGCGCCGCCGACGTCCGGGCAGCCCGAGTCCTGGGCCGCCGCACGGGACCGCGCGGAGCAGGCGCTCGCGCTCGACGCCCAGGACGCGCGAGCAGCCGCCGTGGTCCGCGCGGCGCAGGAGGAGGAGGCCACGGTACCGGTGCGCGCGGCATCGGCCTGGGACGGGCTCGTCGAGGCGGTGTCTCCCCTGGGTCCGCCGCTGCTCGCGCTCCTCGTCGGCGTCCTCGTGCTCGTCGTCGTGGCGCGGCTCGTCGTGCCCGTGACCCTGCGCTGGCCCGTGCTGTCCGCGGGCGAGCGCGTGCGCGCGGGCGCCGCCGGGTGGGGAGCGCTCGTCGCCGGCGCGGCCCTCCTCGTGTGGGGGCCCGCCGCGAGCACGAGCACGTGGACGGGCTCCGGCGGCGCGGGCACGACCCTCGCGGGGGTCGTCCTCGTCCTCGGGTTCGTCGCCGGGGTCGTGGCGGTGGGGCTCGCCCTCCTCCGGCTCGTCGACCCGGGTACCCGCCACGACCGCACCCGCTGGTGGGCGTGGGCGTGCGCCGTGGCCGGCGTCGCCACGGTCGCGGCCGTCGTGCTGCTGGCCCTCGGCGGCGCGCGGACGATCGGCGCGGAGCCGCTCACGGCGAGGTCCGTCGCGGCCGGAGCCGTCGTGGCGGCGCTCGGCGTGCTCCTCGTGGCCACGGTGCTCGCGACCCGGCTGCGGCTGACGATCGAGGTGACGTCGGGCCGCTCCGCCGACCGGACGACGTCGCACGAGGGGACGGGCGGCGCGCGCCTCGTCGCGCTGCTGGGCGAGCTGGGCGCCGAACCGCCGCGCGGGCTGGAGGTGCCCCGCGGCACGGACATCAGCGCCCTCAGCGGGTCCGCGCTGTCCGAGCTGCCCCAGGGCGCGTTCGTCAAGGCGGTCGTCAGCCTGGCCCAGGGCGTCGTCGGGTCGGTTCCTTGGCGGGTCACGGTCGAGGAGCGGGACGCCGACCACCTGGCCGTCGTCGTCACGAGGAACGGACGAGCCGCGGGCTCGGCCGCGCTCGACCGCGCCGGGCTCCTGCGGTTCGACGCCGCGGACCCGACGTCGGCCGCCACCGCGGCGCAGGTCGACCTCTACCGTGCCGCCGCCGCCGTCGTGCTCCTGACCCTGGCGCGCCACCACGCGGGCTTCGACGGGCTGTGCGGCGCGACGTCGTGGCGCAGCCTCGCCCTCCAGTACGTCGCCCAGAGCGACCTCGCCGCCGCGCCGGACCGGGAGCGGGAGCTCCTGGCGCGCGCCGTCGACGTCGACCCGCGCAACGACCTGGCCCAGGTCGCCCTCGCGCACGCCGAGGGCCGGCACCACACCCTGCGCGAGGACCTCGACGCGTACGGCCGCTGGCTCGACGGGTTCGTCGCGCGGACGGCGGGCCGCAGCGGGTACCGCGCGCTGCGGCTGCGGGCCCAGTACTCGCGCGCCGTGACGACCGTCAACGCGTGCTTCGCACCGCGGCGCGACGGGGGCGGCCCCGCGGGCAGGCTCGACGCGACCGCCGTCGACGCCGTCCGCGCGCTGCTGGAGGCGCTCGCGGCGGAGCGTGCCGCGGGGCGGGAGGACGCGCTCGTCGTCCGGCTCCAGGACGCCGTCGAGAGCCTGTACCGCCAGGCGGAGGACGCGGCCCGGGCGCTGGAGCCCGTGCGGGCGCAGGGGGCGCCGCCGGTCCCGGGGACCGGGCCGGCCGAGCCCACGGAGCCCGCCGAGCCGACCGAGACGCCCCGGCAGCGCCTGCGGCGCGCCTACCGGGCCGCCCTGGCCCGCGACCCCGACGACGGGGACCCGCCGCCCCCCACCACGCCGACCGGCGAGTACAACCTGGCGTGCACGTACGCCGTCCGCGCGGACCCGCTCGACGCCGAGGACGCGCTCCGGACGACCGACCACCTGCGGCGCGCGGTCGTGCTCGCCGACCTGCGCGCGTGGCTCCACGACGACCCGATGCTGGCCGCGTACCGCGAGCGGCCGGAGTACGCCGCGGAGTTCGGCCAGGACCCGCTCGACCTGCTCGCGGTCGCCCCGTTCGCCCGGTACGCGCCGGCCCTGCGCGCGTGGGGCCTGACGACGGAGCAGCGGATCGTGGCGGTCCCCCCTCCCGACCTCGCGGCGCTCCTCGGGACGACGCCCGAGGAGGCCGCGAGGGTGCGCGCCGCCGCGCACCTCGCGGCGGACCTCCCCGCGCTCCCGGGCCGCTGCGACGTGCTCGACGTGCTGCTCACCCACGACGTGGGTGCCCTGCCCCCGGCCGGGCAGGGCCTCCCCGACGACGTCGCCCGCGCCCTGCGGTCCCGCGTGACGCGCCTGCGGCTCACGCCGTCGGAGCGCGACCGGCTGCGGGCCGCGCTGGCCGCGTGGCTGGGCTGAGCCTCAGCTGTTGCCGTCGAACAGCGAGGTGACCGAGCCGTCGTCGAACACCTCGCGGATCGCGCGCGCGATGAGGGGCGCGATGGAGAGCACCGTGAGCTGCGGGAACTGCTTGTCCGCCGCGATGGGCAGCGTGTCGGTGATGACGACCTCGCTCGCCCCGCACTCGGACAGGCGCTGGGCCGCCGGGTCGGACAGCACGCCGTGCGTCGCGGCCACGATGACCGACCGCGCGCCCGCGGCGAGGATGACGCGCACGGCCTCGGCGATCGTGCCGCCGGTGTCGATGAGGTCGTCGACGAGCACGCAGTCGCGGCCCTCGACGTCGCCGACGACGCGGTTCGCGACGGCCTGGTTCGGGCGCGTGACGTCGCGCGTCTTGTGGACGAACGCGAGCGGCCCGCCGCCGAGCTTCGCGGCCCACTGCTCGGCGACGCGGATGCGGCCCGCGTCGGGCGAGACGACCGTGACGTTCGACGTGTCGACGCGCGAGCGCACGTAGTCCGTGAGGATCGGCATCGCCCACAGGTGGTCGACCGGCCCGTCGAAGAAGCCCTGCGTCTGCGCGGCGTGCAGGTCGACGCTCATGAGGCGGTCGGCGCCCGCGGCGGTGAACAGGTCGGACATGAGGCGGGCCGAGATCGGCTCGCGCCCGCGGTGCTTCTTGTCCTGGCGGGCGTACCCGTAGAACGGCTGCACGACCGTGATCGTGCGGGCCGAGGCGCGCTTCGCGGCGTCGACCATGAGCAGCTGCTCCATGATCCACTGGTTGATCGGCGCGGTGTGGCTCTGGAGGATGAAGACGTCCGAGCCGCGCACCGACTCGCCGAACCGGACGTAGATCTCGCCGTTCGCGAAGTCGTACGCGGTCGTGGGCAGCAGGTCGATGCCCAGCTCCCGCGCGACGTCGTTGGCCAGCTCGGGGTGCGCGCGCCCCGAGGCGAGGACGAGGGACTTCTCCCCGTTGCCGGCGATCGTGCTGCTCATACCAGTGGGTTCCTTCGGTGGGGTTTCCGGGTGCGGGGTGAGGTCTGAGGTCGGCTGGCCGGTCGCGGTCAGTCTGTCGTGGTGGCGGGACGACCGCCACGCAGCGCCTCGAGCGTGTGCTCGAGCTCGGGACCGGGCGGCGGCGGGGTGGGGCGGTCGGCCGTCGCGGCGGCGCTCTGGTCCGCGAGCTGGGCCTGCGCCTGCGCGCCGAGCGGGGGCGCCTCCGGGTCCGCGGCGCGCGCGGCGGCCGCGGCCTCGGCGGCGGGCGTGCCGGCGCGACGGCGCTCGACCCAGCCCTCGATGTTGCGCTGCTGGCCGCCGCTCACGCCGAGCGCGCCCGCGGGCACGTCGCGGCGGATGACGGACCCGGCGGCGGTGTACGCGCCGTCACCGACGCTCACGGGCGCGACGAACATGTTGTCCGCGCCGGTGCGGGCGTGCGAGCCGATGACGGTGCGGTGCTTGTGCACGCCGTCGTAGTTGACCGTGACCGACGCGGCACCGATGTTCGTGTGCTCGCCGATCGTCGCGTCGCCCACGTAGGACAGGTGCGGGATCTTCGACCCCTCGCCGATCTCCGCGTTCTTCGTCTCGACGAACGTCCCGATCTTGCCGTGCGCCCCCAGCACGGTGCCGGGCCGCAGGTACGCGAACGGGCCGACGGACGTCCCCGCGCCCAGGACCGCGAGCGAGCCGTGCGTGCGGGTCACGGTCGCGCCGGCGCCGACCTCGGTGTCCGTGAGCGTGGTGTCGGGGCCGACCGTCGCCCCCTCGGCGACGACCGTCGCGCCGTGGAGCTGCGTCCCCGGGAGCAGCGTCACGTCGCGCGCGAGCTCGACGTCGACGTCGACCCACGTCGTGGCCGGGTCGACGACGGTCACGCCCGCGCGCATCCAGTCCTCGAGGATCCGGCGGTTGAGCTCGGCCCGCAGCGTCGCGAGCTGGACGCGGTCGTTCACCCCCTCCACGACGGTCGGGTCGTCCGAGACGAGCGCCCGCACGACGCCGCCCTCGGCGCGCGCCGCGGCGACGACGTCCGTCAGGTAGACCTCGCCCTGCGCGTTGTCGCGGCCGAGCGTGCCGAGCCCGCGCCGCAGGACGGCGGCGTCGAACACGTAGATCGACGCGTTGATCTCGCGGATCGCGAGCTCGTCGGGCGATGCGTCCTTGTGCTCGACGATCCGCAGGACGTCGCCCGTCGCGTCGTCGCGCACGACGCGGCCGTAGCCGGTCGCGTCCTCGAGCTGCGTCGTCAGCATCGTGACCGCGTTGCCGTCGGCGACGTGCGCCGCGAGGAGCTGGGCGAGCGTGCCGCCGTCGAGCAGCGGGGTGTCGCCCGCCGTGACGACCACGGGACCCTCGAGGCCGTCGCCGACGCCGCGCCCCTCCTCGCCGTCGGGCACGCCGTGGACGAGCGACTGCGCGTGCGCCTTCGCGTCGAGAGCGGCGAGCGCGCACTGCACGGCGCGGCCCGTCCCCGGGATCTCGTCCTGGTCCACGACGACCGCGTCCGGGTCGACCGACACCGCGTGCTCGGCGACGCGGTCGCGCTCGTGCCGCACGACGACGGCGAGCAGCGCCGGGTCGAGCGAGCGCGCGGCGACGAGCACGTGCCCGAGCAGGCTGCGGCCCGCGAGCGTGTGCAGCATCTTGGGGGTGGACGACTTCATCCGCGTGCCCTCGCCTGCGGCGAGGACGATCACGGCAGCGGGGGCGACGGTGGTGTCGGTGCCCTGCTGAGCTTCCATGGGTGTTCCCCTCGGGATCGGTGGCACGAGCTCCGCCCCCAGGACTCGAACCTGGACCAAGGGCACCAAAAACCCTTGTGCTGCCGATTACACCAAGGCGGACCGGACCCGGCGACGCCGTGCTCGTCACGTGCTCGGCACGTGCGCGTCACCTGCCCGTCGCCACGCCCCCGGTACGACCCCGGGCCGCGGCGGGCGGGCCGGGTCCGGGAACAGTCTGCCAGGTCGGTCCCCGTGCCCGACGCCGCGCGTGCCCGTCTCGCCCCATCCGCGCCGGACGCGGGGCGTGGCCCGCACCACACCCGGGCGCGCACCTGCCCGACGACGCCCGCACCGGCGGGCGCGGACCCTCCGGCTGCGGCGAGCGCCCGCACGGCATGATGGACCCGTGGCCGACTCCAGACGCACCCCCCGATCCCGCATGACCGCGAGCCAGCGGCGCGAGCAGCTGCTCGCGGTCAGCCGTCGGCTGTTCGCCGAGAAGGGGTTCGAGGGGACGAGCGTCGAGGAGATCGCCGCGCGCGCCGAGGTGTCGAAGCCCGTCGTGTACGAGCACTTCGGCGGCAAGGAGGGCATCTACGCGGTCGTCGTGGACCGCGAGGTGCAGGCGCTCACCGCGGCGCTGTCGGGCGCGCTCGACGAGGGCGGCCACCCGAAGGTGCTGCTGGAGCGCACCGCGCTGGCGCTCCTGTCCTACATCGAGGCGTCCGAGGACGGCTTCCGGATCCTCGTGCGCGACTCCCCCGTCGCGCAGGCGACGGGCACGTTCTCGAGCCTCATCGGCGACGTCGCGACGCAGGTCGAGCACCTCCTGGCGAACCAGTTCCGCACGCGCGGCCTCGACCCGAAGGTCGCGCCCATCTACGCGCAGATGCTCGTCGGCATGGTCGCCCTGACCGGCCAGTACTGGCTCGACGCCCGCTCTCCCAAGAAGACGGAGGTCGCGGCGCACCTCGTCAACCTGGCCTGGAACGGCCTCGCGGACATGGAGAAGCGGCCCCACCTCATCACCACGAGGTCCTGACGCAGATCCGGCCCCGAAACCCGCGTCATGACAGCGGGGTCAGCCCGTCTCTCTGGCGGCAGAGCAGAACGACGGAGCGGGGCAGCGGATGCACGGGCACGACCGGTCGACCGACCAGGGGTACGGCGACCCACGGGACGAGATCCGTCCCACGGTCTGGGGGTACGTGACCTGGACGACCGCACGCTGTCTGCAGGGCGACGTCGCGGGCGCGCCCGCGCGCGTCGTCCAGCGCACCGACGTGCTCGTCCCGGGCCTCACGCCTCACGAGCTGGACCGGGTACGCAGGCACGCCGAGTGGCGCGCGTCGGTCGACGTGGTGCGGATCGGTCTCGTCGCGGGCGTGACCACCGCGCTCGCCGCCCTGGTCGCGGGACGGCACCTGACCGCGCCCGAGACCCTGCTCCTCGCCGCGGTCCTCGGGCTCGTGGCGGCCCTCCTCACCGTCGCCCTCCTGCACGTGACGGGCCCGCGCCTCACGCGGGTCGAGCGGCGCGCGCTGCGCCGCGCCGTGGAGATCCGGCGCGTGCGGGTCGCGCCCCCGACGTCGGCCGTGATGCGCGTGCTCGTCGCGATGAGCGCCGTCGAGTCGGTGTCCGGACGGCTCGAGGAGCAGGACGCCGCGCTCGCCCGCGAGCTGCTCTGGGTCTCGCTCGACGCCGTGGGGCGCGACGACGCCGCGGCGGTCGACGAGGCGACCGGGACCATGCTGCGCCTCGCCGTGCGGGCCGCCCGGACGGTGCCCCCGGTGCGCGACGAGCACCTCGGCTGACCGGCGGGCCAGCCCGACGGAGGCAGGGGTGCACCCCCTGCCTCCACACGGCCAGGACGTGACATCTGTCCCGTGCCGCACGCGCTCGCGCGTGGTTGTGTGGAGCGCATGGCGACACTCGAGATCGACTCGCTCACCAAGTCCTACGGCGCCGTGCGCGCCCTGCGCGGCACGTCGTTCGACGTGCGCGCCGGGGAGATCTTCGGCTTCGTCGGCTCGAACGGCGCCGGGAAGACGACGACGATGCGCATCGTCCTCGGCGTCCTCGCCGCCGACGGCGGCGAGGTCCGGTGGGAGGGGCGGCCCCTCGACCTGGCCGCCCGCCGTCGCATCGGCTACATGCCCGAGGAGCGCGGCCTCTACCCCCGCATGAAGGTCGGCGAGCAGCTCGTCTACCTCGCCCGGCTGCACGGGCTCTCCGCCGCCGGGGCGAAGGACGCGATGGAGCGCTGGACCACCACGCTCGGTGTCGAGGCGCGCCGCGACGACGAGGTGCAGAAGCTCTCGCTCGGCAACCAGCAGCGCGTCCAGCTCGCCGCCGCGCTCACCCACGACCCCGAGCTGCTCGTGCTCGACGAGCCGTTCAGCGGGCTCGACCCGGTCGCCGTCGACGTCATGAGCGGGGTGCTGCGCGACCGCGCCGACGCGGGCGTGCCCGTCGTGTTCTCGTCGCACCAGCTCGACCTCGTAGAACGGCTGTGCGACCGCGTCGGCATCATCAAGGACGGCGCGATGGTCGAGGTCGGCACGATCGACGAGCTCCGCCGCACCGAGCAGGAGCGCTGGGTCGTGGACGGCCCGCCCGGGGCGACGTGGATCGGCGCGGTGCCCGACGCGCGGGCCGTCAGCCTGGAGGGGTCGCGCACCGTCGTCGAGCTCGCGCCCGGCGGTCCGCCCGGTGCCGGGACCGGTGACGGTACCGGGGGCGTCCCCGGTGGGCGCGAGCAGGCCGTGCTGCGCGCGGCGCTCGCCGCCGGGCCCGTGCACGAGTTCGCGCTCGTCCGGCCGTCGCTCACCGAGCTCTACCGCGACGTCGTGAGCGCCGAGGAGAAGCCGGCCGCGACGGCCGCCGAGACCGTGGAGGTGGGGGCATGAGCGCGGGCCAGGGCACGTCGCTGACGTCGTGGGGCGCGATCCGCCTCGTCGCGGGCCGCGAGATCATGACGCGGCTGCGCTCCAAGTCCTTCGTGTGGCTGACCGTGATCCTCGTCGGCGCCGTCGTGCTCGGCGGGGTCGTGCTCAACCTCGCGAACGGGTCCGGCCCGAGCGCCGAGCGCGTCGGTGTCACGCCGCAGACCGCCGCGCTCGCCGAGACGATCGAGACCACCGGGAGCACGCTCGGGACCGACGTCGAGACCGTCGACGTCGCGGACGACGCCGCGGGCGAGGCCCAGGTGCGCGACGGCGACCTCGACGCCCTCGTCACCGGGAGCGCCGGCTCCCCCACCGTCGTCGTCGACACCGAGCTGTCGTCGGGCCTCACGGCCGTCTTCACGACGCTCGCCCAGCAGACCGCGCTGTCCGACGCCGTCGCCAGCCTCGGGGGCGACCCCGCCCAGGTCGCGGGCGACGTCGCGACGGCCGCGCCGGAGGTGCGCACCATCGGCGAGCCGAGCGAGTTCGACCCCGCGCGCTACGTCACCGGACTGGTCACCGGCATCCTGCTCTTCATGGCCATCATGATCAGCGGCCAGCTCATCGCGCAGGGGGTCGTCGAGGAGAAGACGAGCCGCGTCGTCGAGCTCCTGCTCTCGACCGTGCGCCCGTGGCAGCTCATGGCGGGCAAGGTCCTCGGCATCGGGCTCGTCGGGCTCGGGCAGGTCGCGCTCGTCGTGCTCGCGGGCGTCGGGACCGCGCTCGGCCTCGGCCTCGTCGACACCTCGACGATCGACCTCGGGACCGCCGCCGCCTGGGCGCTCGTGTGGTTCGTCGTCGGGTTCGTCAGCTACGCGCTGCTCATGGCGGGCCTCGGCGCGCTGGTCTCGCGCCAGGAGGACGTCGGCGCGGTCACCACGCCCGTCACGTTCCTCATGATCGTGCCGTACATCGTGGGCGTCTCCGTCGCGCCGTGGGCGCCGGACAACCCGCTCGTCGTCTGGCTGTCGTACGTGCCGCTGTGCTCGCCGCTGCTCATGCCGGTCCGCATCGCGCTCGGCAGCGCCGAGCCGTGGGAGGCCCTCGTCGCGCTGGGTCTCTCCGTCGCGGTCATCCCCCTGCTCGTGTGGCTCGCGGCGAAGATCTACTCCAACGCCGTCCTGCGCACCGGCGCCCGCGTGCGCCTCAAGGACGCCCTCCGCACGTCCTGACCGCGAGGGAGAGCCCAGGTCCACCGAGGTAGAGCCCCGGTCCCCCGAAGTAGAGCCCCCGGTCCCCCGAAGTAGAGGCCCGGTCCGCCGAAGTAGAGCCCCCGGTCCCCCGAGGTAGAGGCCTGGTCCGGCGAGGTAGAGGCCCGGTCCCCCGAGGTAGAGGCCTGGTCCGGCGAGGTAGAGGCCCGGTCCCCCGAGGTAGAGGCCTGGTCCGGCGAGGTAGAGGCCTGGTCCGGCGGGTCGACGGCGTGTGGTTATCCCACCGGCGCTGGTCTCACCCGGGAGGGCGCGCCCCCGGGCACGACCTGCATGACCACGGCTCTACCTCGCGAGACCACGGCTCTACCTCGCCGGACCACGGCTCTACCTCGGGGGACCTGGGCTCTACCTCGGGGACCATGGCTCTACCTCGCGACTCGGTGGGCTTCCCGTGGCGCGCCGCGGCGACCGCCGAGCCGTCAAGAGTCTTGACGTCGAGACACGTCGAGTACCCTCGCGTCATGGACCAGCAGCACGAGGACGAGGTCGACCGCATCGTCGCGGCGTGGCAGCGGGAGCGGCCGGACCTCGACGTCGAGCCGCTGACCGTGTTCTCCCGGGTCGACCGGCTCGCCCGGCACCTGGACCGGGCGCGGCGCACGGCGTTCGCGCGCGGGCACCTGGAGACGTGGGAGTTCGACGTCCTGTCCGCGCTGCGCCGCGCGGGCGAGCCGTACCGCCTCTCTCCGGGGGCGCTCGTCACCCAGACGCTCGTGACGAGCGGGACCATGACGAACCGCATCGACCGGCTCGAGGAGCGCGGGCTCGTGGTGCGTCGGCGCTCGCCCGACGACCGGCGCGGCGTGCTCGTCGAGCTCACGCCGGAGGGCCTGGCGCGCGTGGACACGGCGATGACCGACCTCCTCGCCGTCGAGGCCCGCATCCTCGACGCGCTCGAGCCCGGCGAACGACCTGCGCTCGCGGCGCTCCTGCGTACAGTCGGAGGACAGTTCGACGACTGACCGACGGCCCGGACGACCGGGCGGGCGTCGCCGCACGCGCCCGCACCCGGAGGTCCCCGCCCGATGCCGTCGTCACGGCCGCCCCGCCCGAGCACCTTCCGCGGCGGGATCGACGGGGTCCTGCTGGTCGCCGTCCTGCTCGTGGCCGTCAACCTGCGGGCGCCGCTCACGGCGCTCCCGCCCGTCGTCGGGGACGTCGCGGCCGACCTCGACCTCACCGCCGCCGCGGCGGGCCTGCTCACCGGCATCCCGGTGCTGTGCTTCGCGCTGGCGACGCCCGCCGTCGCGGGCGTGCTCGGGCGGTCGTCGCTGCGGACGGCGATCGCCGTCGCGCTCGCGCTGATCTTCGCCGGGACGGTCCTGCGCTCGGCAGACCTCGCGCCGCTCGGCGCGGCCGGGACGTTCGCGGGCACGGTGCTCCTCGGGCTGGGCATCACGACGGCGAACCTCGCGGTGCCGATGATCGCCCAGCGCGACTTCCCCGGGCACGTCGCGACGGTGACGGGCCTGTACACGGCCGCGATCAACGTCGGGACCGTCGCGACGACGGCGCTCACCGCGCCGCTGGCGGACACCGTCGGGTGGCGCTGGGCGCTCGCGTCGTGGTCCGTGCTCGCGGTCGTCGCGCTCGTGTGGTGGCTGCGCGCGGTGCCGCGCGAGGCGCGCGAGCCCCGGGGCGGCCCGGCAGAGCGCGTGCCCGGCCCGACGGCGGCGGGGACGAAGGCTGCGGCTGACGAGGACGCGCTGGCGGCAGCCGCGGCGGAGGGGGTCACGGGGACCGACCCGACGACGGCCCGCGAGCGCCACGTCCTCGCGACCTCGTTCACGTGGTGGCTGTGCGCGATGTTCGCGCTCCAGTCGTCGAGCTTCTACGCGCTCACGGCGTGGCTGCCGCTGATCCTCGAGGACCTCGCGGGCATCCCGCGCTCGGCGTCGGGCGGGGCGGCGTCGCTGTTCCAGGGCTTCGCGATCGTCGGTGGTCTCGCGGTGCCGCTCGCCGCGCGTCGTCTCAGCCTGCGGCAGACGTTCGTGGGGATCGCGGTGCTGTGGCTCACGCTGCCCGTGGGCCTGCTCGTCGCGCCGGGGCTCTGGGCGGTGTGGGCGTCCGCGGCGGGCGTCGCCCAGGCGGCGAACTTCGTCGTGATCTTCACGCTCGTCGCGCAGCGGTACCCGACGGTCCGGCGCGGCCGGCAGGCGTCGGCGACGGTGCAGTCCGTCGGGTACTGCCTCGCCGCCGTCGCGCCCACCGCGGCCGGGGCCCTGCAGACGGCGACGGGGACGTGGACCGTGCCGGTCGCCGTCGTGCTGGGCGCGCTCGTGGTGATGACCGGGATCGGGCTGGTCCTCACCGGCGCGCCCCGTCGTCGCGCGGGCTGAGCACCGGGCCCGACCTTCCCCGCCAGGCCCTCCTCGAACCCTTGACCCTCGGCTCCACACCTGTTTATGGTGTACACACAGTTTATGGCACACACATGACGTGTGCGCCGCACACGAACGGCCGACGGAGAAGGAGAAGGCGATGACCGGACCGATGATCGCCGCGCAGGGGCTGGAGAAGTCCTACGGCGACCACGCCGTGCTGCGCGGCGTCGACCTGACCGTGCGCCGCGGCGAGATCTTCGCGCTGCTGGGGCCCAACGGCGCGGGCAAGACGACGACCGTCAACATCCTCACGACCCTCGTCCGGCCCGACGGCGGCACCGCGCGCGTCGCGGGCGCCGACGTCGTGCACGACGCCGCCCGGGTGCGCGAGACCATCGCGCTCACGGGCCAGTACGCGTCGGTGGACGAGTTCCAGACGGGCCGCGAGAACCTCGTGATGATGGGCGAGCTCGCCCACCTGCCCCGCCGTGCGGTGCGCCCGCGCGTCGCCGCCCTGCTCGAGCGCTTCGACCTCACCGACGCCGCGGACCGGCGGGTCGCGACCTACTCGGGCGGCATGCGCCGCCGCCTCGACCTGGCGATCAGCCTCGTGGCCGACCCGGCGGTGCTCGTGCTCGACGAGCCGACGACGGGCCTCGACCCGGCGTCGCGCGCGCAGCTCTGGGAGGTCGTGCGCGGCCTCGCCGCCGACGGGACGACCGTCCTGCTGACGACCCAGTACCTGGAGGAGGCCGACCGCCTGGCCGACACGATCGCCGTCCTGCACGGCGGCCGCGTCGCGGCGCGCGGCACGGCCGCCGAGCTCAAGGCGCTCGTCGCGGGCGACCACGTGCGCGTCACGTTCGACGACCCGGAGAGCCTGGCCGCCGCCGTCGGGCTCGCCGCCTCGATCGGGCTGGCCCGCACGACGAGCGACGAGAAGGACCTCTCGCTCACCGCACCGAGCGACGACCCCGTCCGCACGGTCCGCGACGTGCTCGCGGCCGCCGACGCCCGCGGGCTCGCGGTCGTGGGGGTCAGCGTCGTCCGGCCCACGCTCGACGACGTGTTCCTCGCCCTGACCCGGAAGGAGGGCGCCCGATGAGCGCCGCACCCACGACCACCCTGTCCCGACCGTCCCGCACCGCGCCGCCGCGCGTCCGACGGACCCCCGCCACCGCCGCGCGCGACGTCCGGACGATGGTCGGGCGCGAGACGCGCCGCCAGCTCCGCAGCGTCGACGGGCTCGTCACGGCCTTCGCGCTGCCCGTGATGATCATGCTCGTCTTCGTCGTGATCTTCGGCGGGGCGATCGGCGGGGACGACTACATCGACTACGTCGTGCCCGGCGTGCTCGTGATGTGCCTGGGGTTCGGCTCCGCGACGGCGGCGGTCGGCGTCGCGCAGGACATGACGTCCGGGACGATCGACCGGTTCAAGACCCTGCCGATCTTCGGGCCGTCCGCGCTGTGGGGGCACGTCGTGGCGAGCGTCGTGCGCAACCTCGCGTCCGCCGTCGTCGTCGTGGGGGTCGCGCTCGCGCTCGGCTTCCGGCCCGACTCCGGGCCCGCCGACTGGGCGGGGCTCGTCGCCTTCGCCGTCCTCGCCGTGCTGACGTTCACGTGGCTGAGCGTGGCGCTCGGCCTCGTGCTGAGCGTCGAGGCGTCGCAGTCGGTGAACTTCCTCTTCCTGTTCGTGCCCTACCTCAGCTCGGGGTTCGTCCCGATCGACACCATGCCGTCGTGGCTGCACGGGTTCGCGGAGAACCAGCCGTTCACGCCGGTCATCGAGACGTTCCGCGGGCTGCTCGCAGGCGCGCCCGACGCGTCGACGGCCCTCACGGCCGTCGCGTGGCTCGCCGGCTTCCTCGTCGCGAGCTGCACCGCCGGCTCCCTGCTCTACCGCCGGCGGACGGCCCGCTGACCCCACCCCCCACACTCTTCCCCCCTGGCCCTCCCGCGCGGCCGAGCAGGTGGTCCTGGTGCGTCCGGTCGGCAGGACGCACCAGGACCACCTGCTCGCGCCACCGGGAGGGCCTGCTCGGCACGGCTGCGACCCACGTCCGGGCGCCGTCGGGGAGGATGAAGCCATGACGGACGCACCCGACCTCCCGCCCCGGCTCGCGCTCGCGTGGGGCGTGGCCGAACGCCCCGAGCGCGCGCCGAAGCGCGAGCTGAGCATCGAGCGGATCGTCGACGCGGCGACGGAGATCGCCGACGCCGACGGGCTCGGGGCCGTGTCCATGGCGAAGGTCGCGCAGAGCCTCGGCTTCACGACGATGTCGCTCTACCGGTACGTCACGAGCAAGGACGACCTGCTGCTCCTCATGCAGGAGGCGGCGCTCGACGTCGAGTACCCGCCCGCGCACGAGCCCGCCGACTGGCGCGCCGAGCTGCGCGAGTGGGCGCAGTTCACGATGGCGGTGTTCGCGTCGCACCCGTGGTTCCTCGACATCCCCGTGACCGGTGCGCCGCTCACGCCGAACAACCTGCGCGGCGCGGACGCCGGGCTGCGCGCGCTGCGGTCCACGCCGCTCGACGACGAGGAGAAGATGTCCGTCATCCTCCTCGTCAGCGGGTACGCCCGGAACGCGGCCCGGCTGCAGACCGACCTCGCGCGCGCCGTCGCCGCGGCAGGGGGCGACGAGGCGGTCCAGGGCGGTGCGTGGGCCGACGCGCTGCGCGGGCTCGTGGACGAGGTGCGGTTCCCCTACCTGCGGCCCCTCGTCGAGGCGGGGACGTACGCGGGCGAGGGCGAGATCGACGACACCGCGTGGGGCCTGGAGCGGGTGCTCGACGGGATCGCCGTCTACGTCGACGCTCGGGCCGCCGGGGCGCCCGGCGCGGGGAGCGCGCCCGGAAAGCAGCCCGCCACGGACACGGAGCCCGCGCCGGCGGCGGACCCGCGCGACGCCGTCGCGCCGGTCGAGGTCGCGGTCCACGTCAAGGACCCGCGGGTCAAGAAGGCGACGCTCCGGCGGCGCGACGCGGAGCGGCGCGTGCGCGAGGCGCAGAAGAAGGTGCGCGAGCTGGAGAAGGCGCTGCGCGAGGCCCAGAAGGCGGAGCACGAGGCGGCCCGCGCCGCCGTCGAGAAGGCGCGCGGCTGACCCTCCGGGCACGACGACGGCCGGTCACCCCGCGGGGTGGCCGGCCGTCGTCGTGCGCGAGCGGGTGGGGTCACTCGGCGAGCGCGAAGCCCGTCGTCCAGGAGGTCTTCTCCCCCGCCGCGAGCGTGAGCTGCAGGAAGCCGAGGGCCTCGAGCTCGCGCGCGCGCTTCAGCGAGCCGGCGTCGACGACGCGGACCCCGGACACGGCGCCCGCGAGGGCGGCCTTCGCGTCCGCGTCGTCGCCTGCGACGAGGACCGTCGTCGGGAGCGGCCCGACCTGGCCCGTCGCGAGCGTCGCCGCGAAGTTCGTGTTGAACGCCTTGAGGACGCGCGCGCCCGGGACGCGCTCCTGGATCTGCGCCGCGGCCGACGAGCCGGCGGGCACGACGAGGGAGTCGAACGTCGCGAAGTCGAGCGGGTTGGTGATGTCGACGAGGACCTTGCCGTCGAGGCGGCCCGCGTAGGCGCCGAGGACGTCGTCGAGCGCCCCGTACGGGAGCGCGAGGACGACGACGTCGCCCGTGATCTCGTCGCCGACCGTGCCCGCCGTGACGCGCGGGTCGACCTCGGTGGCCTCACGGGTCAGGACCTGCACCTGGCTGCCCGCGGCGAGCGCGAGACCGGCGATGGCCGAGCCCATGTTCCCGGCGCCGATGATGGTGATGCTGCTCATGGTGGCTTCCCTTCCTCCGCCGGCCCGACGGTCGGCTATTAGTTGTTGCTACAACTAACACCGTACGCCGCTAAACTTGTACCGTCAACTATGTGGATCGCCGGACCGGAGGAGGAGTGATGGCGACGGAACCCCGCTGGCTCGACGACCAGCAGCTCGACGCGTGGAAGCGGCTCGTGGCGGTCGTGGAGCTGCTGCCGGGCGTCCTCGACTCCCAGCTCCGGCGCGACGCCGACCTCAGCCACTTCGAGTACTACGTGCTGGCCATGCTCTCGGAGGCTCCGCGGCGCACGCTGCGCATGACCGACCTCGCGGGCGCCACGAACGCCACGCTCCCCCGGCTGTCGCACGTCGTCGCGCGCCTCGAGAAGCGCGGCCTCGTCGAGCGCGTGCCGTGCCCCGAGGACCGCCGCGCGACGAACGCGCACCTCACCGACGCCGGCTGGGAGAAGGTCGTCGCGACGGCGCCCGGGCACGTGGCGACGGTGCGCGACCACGTGATCGACGCGCTCACCGACGAGCAGGTCGAGCAGCTCGACGCCATCGCGGGCGCCATCCTCGAGCGCGTCGACCCCGACGACCGCATGGGCTTCCTGCGGCGCTGAGCCGCGCGCCCGGACGCGGGTCCCCGGCGGTCAGCGGGTCCGCACGGGCCCCGCGAGGACGAGCCTCCCGCCCGGCGCGAGCGCGCCGAGCGCCGCGAGCGGGTCGTCCACCGCGAGCTCGACCCGCCCGGGCAGGGCGGCGAGCACGTCGTCCCACTCCGGGGCGGCGTCGTCCACCTCGACGCTGTGCCCGTTCACGAGGTCGAACGACACGTACCGGGCGGTGCCGCCCGGGCCGCCGAGCGCGAACGCGGTGACGCGGCGCACGTCCGCCCAGGGCGCGAGGACGCCGCCCTGACCGTCGTCGACCTCGACGCCGCGCGCGGACACCGCGACCCGCATGCGGTCGGCCGTCACCCGGCGACCTCCGCCGCCTCGAGCCACGCCGCCTCGAGCTCGTCCTTCTCCGCCGCGAGCGTGCGCAGCTCGGCGTCGAGCTCCGCGACCGCCGCGAAGTCGGTCGCGTTCGCCGCGATCTTCTCGTGCAGCCGGCCCTCGACCTCTGCGATCTTGCTCAGGCGCCGCTCGATGCGGTTGATCTCCTTCTTCGCCGCCCGCACCTCGGCCGCGCTCGGGCCCGGGGCCTCCGCGGCCGACCCCGCGTCCGGCGTCCCGTCGGCGCCCGTGGGCGCGAACCCGGTCGACGCCGCGCCCGTGCCGCCCGCGAGCGCCGCGCGCCGCAGCTCGAGGTACTGCTCGACGCCGCCCGGCAGGTCGCGCACCTGGCCGTCGCCGAGCAGCGCGACCTGGCGGTCCGCGACGCGCTCCAGCAGGTAGCGGTCGTGCGAGACGACGATGAGCGTGCCGGGCCAGCCGTCGAGCAGGTCCTCGAGCGCGGCGAGCGTGTCGGTGTCGAGGTCGTTCGTCGGCTCGTCGAGCAGGAGCACGTTGGGCTCGGCGACGAGCAGGCGCAGGAGCTGCAGGCGCCGCCGCTCGCCGCCCGAGAGGTCGCGAACGAGCGTCTGCGACCGCTCGCGCGTGAAGCCGAGCCGCTCGACGAGCTGGGACGCGGAGAGCTCCTTGCCGTCGACGACGACCGAGCGCTTCTCGTCCTCGATCACCTGGATCACGCGCGCCCCGGCGATGTCGTCGAGCTCGCCGACGTCCTGCGACAGCTCGGCGACGTGGACGGTCTTGCCGCGCTTGACCCGCCCGGAGTCGGGCTCGCGCCGCCCGGCGAGGAGCGCGAGGAGCGTCGTCTTCCCGGCGCCGTTGACCCCGACGACCCCGTACCGGTCGCCGGGCCCCAGGCGCCACGTGACGTCGTCGAGCAGCACGCGCTCGCCCTGGCCGTCCTGGCGCGGCACCGCGACCGTCACGTCCTCGAGGTCGAGCACGTCCTTGCCGAGGCGCTTCGTCGCGGTGCGCGTGAGCTCGAGCGTGTCGCGCGGCGGCGGGACGTCGGCGATGAGCGCGGCGGCGGCGTCGAGCCGGAACTTGGGCTTGGACGTGCGCGCGGGCGCGCCCCGCCGGAGCCACGCGAGCTCCTTGCGCAGCAGGTTGTCGCGCTTCTCCGCCGCGACGGCCGCGGTGCGCTGGCGCTCGGCGCGCGCGAGCACGTACGCCGCGTACCCGCCCTCGTAGCCCTCGACCTGGCCCGAGCCGTCGCCCCGCACCTCCCACATGCGCGAGCACACGGCGTCGAGGAACCAGCGGTCGTGCGTGACGACCACGAGGGCGCCCTTCGCGCCCGGGCGGGCGAAGCGGTCGCCCAGGTGCGCGGCGAGCCACGCGACGCCCTCGACGTCGAGGTGGTTCGTGGGCTCGTCGAGGAACAGCACGTCGTGGTCGGCGACGAGGAGGGCCGCGAGCGCGACGCGGCGACGCTGCCCGCCGGACAGCGTGTCCGCCGGGGCGTCGAGGTCGAGGTCGCCCAGCAGCCCCGCGTGGACGGTGCGGACGCTCGCGTCCGACGCCCAGGCGTGGGTCGCGGCGTCGCCGTGCACGAGGTCGCGGATCGTCGCGCCGGTGCCGACGTCGTCGCGCTGGTCGAGCAGGCCCACCCGCAGGCCGCCCACGCGGGTGACACGGCCGCCGTCGGGCTGCTGCGTGCCCGCGAGGAGGCGCAGGAGCGTCGTCTTGCCGGCCCCGTTGGGGCCGACGATGCCGACGCGGTCGCCGTCGTCGAGACCGAGGGAGACGTCGTCGAGCAGGGTGCGGGTGCCGACGGTCAGCGAGATGCCGTCGGCGCCGAGAAGGTGAGCCACGCCGTCGAGCCTAGGCCGCACCCCGTGAGTGCGGGAAATGGTCGCCGATCCGCGACGAGACCACGACCATCCCCCGCACTCGCGGGAGGGGCGGTCAGCCCTTGAGGCCGGTGTGCGCGAGGCCCTGGACGAACTGCTTCTGCGCGACGAGGAACACCGCGAGCACGGGCAGCACGGTGAGCGTGGTCGCGGCGAGCTGCACGTTCCACATCGGGCCGCCGTAGGCGTCGACGTACTGCGTGAGCGCCTGCGGGAGCGTGAACCGGTCCTTGCTGGACAGGTACACGATCGGCTCGAGGTACAGGTTCCACGACTTGAGGAACGTGAAGATCGCGACGGCCGAGATCGCCGAGCGCGACAGCGGGAACGCGATCCGCCAGAAGATCCCCCACCGCCCGAGACCGTCCATGCGCCCCGCCTCCTCGAGCTCGCTGGGGAGCCCGAGGAAGAACTGGCGCATGATGAACGTCGCGAGGACGCTCGGCGCCCCGAGGATCGGGATGACCACGAGCGGCCAGTGCGTGTCGATGAGCCCGAGCGAGTTGACCATCCGGAACAGCGGGACGATCGTCACCTCCGACGGCACGAGCAGCCCGACGAGCACGAGCAGGAACAGCGCGTTCGCCCCGGGGAACCGGATGCGCGCGAACGCGTACCCGGCCATCGAGGCCACGAGGATCGTCCCGACGGTCACGACCACGGCGATGTAGAGGCTGTTCCAGTACTGCTGCGCGAACGGCTGCAGCCGGAACACCTCGCCGTAGGCCGCGAACGACGGGTCCTGGGGCCAGAGCGTCGGCACGGCCCGCAGGATCTCGCTCATCGGCTTGAGGCTCGACGTCGCCATCCACCACGTCGGGAAGACGAAGGGCACGCTGAGCACGACGAGGAGCGCCACGAGCGCCGCACGCCCCCAGCGGCGGCGCGTGCGCGCGCTCCCCGTGCGGCGCCCGTGCCGACCGCCCCGGGCCGCTGCGCCGTCGTCGCCGCCCCTGCCCGACGTCGCGGGCCGGGCCGGGCCGGCGTCCGCGCCCGGGAGCGTGGCCGGGCCGGGCATCACGTCAGACTTCATGGAAGACCCACCTCTTGCGCGTCTGCCACTGCACGAGTGTCAGGACGAGGACGATGACGAACAGCAGGACGGAGATCGCGCTCGCGTAGCCGAAGTCGTTGAACCGGAACGCCTGCTGGTACAGGTAGTAGACGAGCACGGTGGTCGAGCTCCCCGGCCCCCCGCCCGTGAGCACGGCGATCTGCGCGAACACCTCGAGCGAGCCCACGATGGTAAGGATCGAGACCAGCAGGACGGTCGGGCTGATGAGCGGGAGCGTGATGGACCGGAACCGGCGCCACGCGCCGGCGCCGTCGATGCGCGCGGCCTCCTGGATCTCCTCGGGCACCCCCTGCAGGGCCGCGAGGAACAGGATCATGTTGAGGCCCACGTTCTTGAAGACCTGCACGACGATCACCGAGAGCATCGCCGTCGTCTCCCCGCGCAGCCAGTTCGGGCCGTCGACGCCGAGCAGCGACAGGAACCCGTTGATCCCGCCGTCGGCCTGGAGCAGGAAGCTCCACACGATCGTCCACGCCACGAGGGACACGACGACCGGCGAGAAGAAGAACGTGCGGAACGTCGTCGTGCCGGGGAGCCGCTGGTTGAGCAGCACCGCGAGGACGAGCGCGAGCGAGATGTTGAGCACGACGAGCCCGACGGAGAACCACAGGCTCGCGAGGAGCGAGTCCCGCAGCCCGGGGTCGGCGAGCATCCGCTCGTAGTTGTCCGCGCCCGCGAACGTGAACGTGTTCGCGAGGACGTTCCACTCGTGCAGCGAGTACCAGACGACGGCGACCAGCGGCGCGACGACGAACGCGAGCGCGCCGAGCACGGCGGGCGCGACCATGGTGTAGCCCACGGCCGCGTCCCGTCGTGCGAGCGCGGAGGACGCCACGCTCAGTCCCCGAGCAGGGGCTGGATCGCCGCGCACGTGTCGGCGAGGACGCCCTCGACGTCCGCGTCGGCGGTCCACAGCGCGTCGAGCTGGGACCGCACCGTGTCCTGCAGCTTGGCGAAGTTCTGGTGCGACGGCTTCGTCACGGCGCCCTGGATGCCGTCGACGACGACCGCCTGGAGCTGCTCCTCGCTGAGCTTCGGGTTGGCCGCCCCGAGCGTCTCGGCCGTGAGGAGCGACTCGCGCGGCGGCGGGAAGTACGCGGCGAGCGTCTCGGCGTTCTCCGGGTTGGTGAACCACGCGAGGAAGTCGGCCGCGACGTCGGGGTGCTCCCCGGCCGCGAAGACGCCGATGCCGGCCTGGCCGATGACGTTCTGCTGGCCCGCCGGGCCCGCCGGGAGCGGCACGACGTCCCACCCGAACGAGTCGTCGAGCGACGACGCGCGGCTGATCTGCGTGATCGTCATGGCGGAGTCGCCCGCGAAGAAGTCGGCCGTCGTGCCGGGACCGGGCAGCGCCTTGTCGACGAACGTCGCGTCGTGGATCCACGTGAGCGCGTCGACCATCTCGGGGTCGGTGAACGTGCACTGCGTGCCGTCCTCGCTCCAGGGCGTCGCGTCCCAGCCGTCCCAGATCGTCGACAGGTTCTCCCACACCTTGTAGTCGAAGTCGCGGACCACGAGGCCCTGCTTGCCCGACGTCGCGGCGGCCGCCGCCGCGATCTCACGGACCTGGTCGTAGGTCCAGTCGCCCGACGCGACGAGGTCCGCCGGGTTCGGCTGGCCCGCCGCGGCGACCTGGTCGGTGTTGACGAACAGCGCGAACGGCGAGTTGGAGAACGGGTAGGCGTACAGGCCGTCGTCCTTCTGCCACAGCGCGAGCGAGGACTCGAGCAGGTCGTCGTACGCGTACCCCTCGGTCTCCTGCAGCTTGGGGGCGACGTCGACGAGCGCGCCGCTCGCCACGAACTCGGGCGCGTAGCTCTCGAGGATCCAGGCCAGGTCCGGCGCGTTGCCGCCGGCGAGCTGCGTCGTGAGCGACGTCGTGTAGTCCTCGAACGGGATCGTCTCGAACGTCACGCCGGACACGAGGTCCGGGTTCTCCGCGACGTACGCGTCGGCGATCTCCTGGAACTGCGCGAGCTGCGTCTCGTCGGCCGTCCAGACGGTCATGCGCAGCTCGACCGGCTCGCTCGGGGTGCTCGGCTCGCCCGCGACGTCGTCGCCGCCGCCGGAGCACGCGGTGAGGACGAGGGCGAGCGCGACGCCGCCGACGGCGAGAGGTGCGCCGACGAGGCGGCGTCGGGTGCGCGGGGTGAGGGGGTTCATCAGTTCTCCTTCGGACTGAGGGTGGGCGGGGTGTCGGGCGCGGGGAGCCCGGGTCAGTAGGGGTGGGCCTCGGCGGGCCAGCGCAGCTCGACGCCCGCCCGGACGAGCTCGTCCTGGTAGTCGGCGAGGAGGTCGGCCTTCGACTGGACGGCGTGCGGCGTGCGCCCGGTCGCGAGGCAGTGCGCCGCGAGGTGGCCGGCGGCCTCGCCGATGTTCCACTCGACCGGGTGCAGGCGGTAGCAGCCGTTGGTGATGTGCGTCGTGCCGATGTTCTTGTTGGCGGCGAGCAGGTTGGTCACGCGCTGCGGCAGCAGGGCGCCGAGCGGGATCTCGAACGGCGTCGACGCGACGTCGATGTACGTGTCGCCGCCCGTGGAGGGGTGCAGGTCGATCCGGTACATGCCGACGCCGACCGAGTCGTCGTAGCGCGTCGCGCCGCGGTCGCCGCGCACGGCGTACGAGACGTCGTTCTCCGTCACCGTCGTCACGGCGCGCAGGCGGCGGGACTCGCGGTGGTAGGCCGCCTGGGCGAGCCCGTCGGCCGAGCCCATGACGTCGGGCCGCAGGCGCAGGCCCGGGAAGCCGGTCCCGCCGTCGGCGCGGGGCGCCTCGGTCTGCATCCAGTAGAGCATCGAGAGGCTGAGCTGCCGGGCGTCGGCGATCCGGGCCTCCTCCACGTCGCGCGGCACGTCGAGCACGGGCTCGAGGAAGTAGTCGATGCTCGGCCAGTTCACGAGGCACAGGTCGCTCGCGTAGTGACCCGGCGCGAAGAGGTCGCGGGCCGCGATGCGCCGGAACGTCCAGAGGTTGCCGTCGCCGGGGTTCTTCGACTGGTCGGCGTCGACGGCGCGCGGGTCGTCGCCCGGGTTCGGGGTGAACGACCGCACGTCCATCGCGAGCGTGCGCGGGTTGGGCGCCTCCCACGACAGCATCCGCCGCCCGTTCCACGGTCCGGGGGTGTACGTGCTCCAGAAGTCGTAGCGCTCGGGACGGTCGATCGTGTGGTCGCCGTCCACGTGCTCGACGGCGAAGCACACGCTGAGGGCCTGCACGTTGTCCGGCTGCGCCTCGTCCGGCGCGCTCGGCTCCCCGGTCTCGCGGTTCGACTCGAACCCGGTGACGTACTCGGTGCCCGTCAGCGGCAGGAGCTCGCCCGTCTCCGTCGCGTCGACGACGAACGCGGCGTGGACCGTCACGGCCGCGCCCGCGCCGTCGGCGGTGACCGGGGTGAGCGTCACGGAGGTGACGCGGTCGCCGTCGGTGGTGGCCGCCGTCGGGCGCACGCGCTCGAGCAGGCGGACGCGGCCCGCGGACCGCCACGGGGCGAGCATCTCCTCGAGCACGCCCACCGCGACGCGCGGCTCGTGGCACAGCTTGGAGACCCAGCCCGCCCCGGGGTTGAGGGCGTCCCACGTGCGCGCGGCGTCGGTGAGCGGGTAGGAGCGGCGGTAGACGTCGCGGATGCCGTCGCGCAGCGCGCGGTAACGCGCGGTCACGCCGAACCGCTCGACCCACGGGCTCTCGTCCGGCGGTACCGCCTGGGACGTGAGCTGCCCGCCGATCCACGGGTGCTCCTCGGTGAGGACGACGCGGGCGCCGCGCTCCGCCGCCGCGAGCGCGGCGGCCACGCCGCCGAGCCCGCCGCCGACGACGAGGACGTCTGCCTGGAGGTCTGCATGGGTCACGCTGGGGTTTCCGTTTCTCTGGTGCTCGGTGGTGCGGTCTGAGGTCGGTCAGGCGGGCGCGGCGACGCCCGACGGCGCGGCGACGGTCTCGCCGTCGACGTCCACGCACTCGAGGAGCTGGTGGAGCTCCTCCTCCGGGACGGCGACGGCGCGCGACGCGCGGCGGTCCGAGCGGCCCGAGCCGGACTCGGCCGCGACGAGGCGGGACAGCAGCACGAGGGCGCGCGCGCCCATCTCCTCGCGCGGGATGGAGAAGCCCGACCAGCGGCGCCCGCCCGGGCGCCCGTGGTGCGGCTGGCCGAGCAGGAGCACCGAGACGTCCGCCGGCACGCGCACGCCCCGGTCCTCGAGCTCGTCGACGAGCTCCTCCGGGGAGTTCTCGGGCGCCACGACGACGGCGGTGAGCCGCTGGTCCACGATCTCGGTCGCCGTCGCGGGGACGTCGTCCAGCTCGACGAACCGCACGGTCAGGCCGTGCGCCTTCATCGTCGCGCGGTAGGCGTCGACGCGGTCGAGCGTGGGCTGGTCCGTGCCGCGGGGCCCGACGTACCCGATGCGCTCGTGCCCGAGCTCGACGAGCCGCTCGACCTGGCGCGCGGTCGCCGCGACGTAGTCGGCACCGACGTAGGGCAGGCGTCCGCCGTCGCTGCCGCGCTTGCCGATGAAGACGAAGGGGTAGTTCGTGTCGAGCAGGTGCTGGAGCTCGCCGCGGTCCTCGTGCTGGCCGAGCAGCAGGCAGCCGTCGGCGATCCCGAGGCGCTGCCAGCCGTCGCGCGTGAGGCGGCGGCGCCCGTCGACGACGCGCGCGCTCGTGAAGAGCAGGATGTCGATGCCGAGCTTCTCGGCCGCGTGCTCGATCCCGACGAGGAACGGCCCGTAGAAGTCGCGCCCGGCGCGCGGGAACGTCGCCTCGTAGGTGAAGACGCCGAGGATCTGGTTGCGCCCGCCCGCGAGACGCTGCGCGACGGGGTTCGCCGAGTAGCCCGTGATCCGGATCGCGTCGAGCACGCGCTGCCGCGTCTCCTCGCTGATCCGCACCCCCGCGGGCGTGGAGTCGTTCAGCACGAACGAGACCGTCGCCTGGCTGACGCCCGCCATGGCGGCGACGTCGGCCTGGGTGATGCGGTGCCTCGGCATGGATCCTCCTCGATCACGTCGTCGATGACGTGGAAGGAGTCTCGCCAGGCCGGGCCCGGCCGGTCAACGCGATAATACGCATTATTACGCCGGGACCCGCGCGACTCCGCGGGCGGGCGGCCGCCCGGTGATCCGCATAATGCCGTGCGCCACGGGCTGAGGCCGGCGCTGCGGCCGGGCGGGCGGGGCGCGGGGACGCACGACGGGCCCGGGGCCGCACCGTGGTGCGTCCCCGGGCCCGTCGCCCCCGCTCGCGCCGCGCGCTACCCGCAGGTCAGCGCGCCGTACGGCGCGGTCGTCGTCCCCTGCCCGACGCCGTCCGTCCCGACGACCTCGACCGTCGCCTCCCCCGCCGCGACCGTCGCGGCCCGCGTCGCGAACGACTGGTAGGCGCTGCGCCCGGACGCGACGTCGGCCACGGTGCGCTCGCCGAACGGCGTCGCGAGCCGGACCGCCACCGCGCCCTCGCCCGCGTTGCGCGCCGTCACGGCCACGTACGCGCGGCCCGCGAGGCACCGCGTGACGGCCTCGACCTCGACGGCGGGCTCGCCGTCGTCGCACGCCGCCGCCTCGTCCGCGGTCGGCGTCCAACGGAACCAGTCGAACGACGCGACGATCTCCGGCGGCGTCGCCGAGCCGCGCATCGCGAACGGGCCGACGCCGGTCGCCCGGAGCGCGGCGACGTCCACCGTGCGGCCCCACGGCGCGAACTCGACGCCGTCGACCGACACCGACGCCTGCACGGCGGTCCCGTCGCTCGTCAGGCGCAACCAGAAGGTGTCGCCGAGACCCGCGGGCGGGACGACCGAGTCGAAGCCGGTGTTGCGGTCCGTCCCGTCCTGGCGCCAGATGAACTCGACCCGCGGTCCGAGCGACCCGTGCACCAGGTCGAGCTTTGCGTAGTTCGCGTCGTCGCGGTACAGCAGGAGACCGCCCTGCTGGAACCGCTCCGTCGGGGAGACGGAGACGGCCGTCGTGACCTCCCACGGCCCGGCGGGGACGGCCTGGAGCGGCAGCGCGGCGCCGGCGACGCCGGTCGGGTACGCGGGGACGCGCAGGGAGCCGTCGACGAGCTCGTGCCGGGCGGTCCCCGGCCGGACGACGGTCCAGCGCGCCGGGTCGAGCGTCGTCCCGTCGAACTCGTCGGACGCCGCGCCGCTGCACCGCTCGCGCAGCGGGTCGGGGTCCTGGCCCGGCTCCGGGGGTCGCACGGCGTCGGGGTCGCGCTGCGCCCACGCGATCGTCGCGCCCAGGCGGTCGCCGGACTCGTAGAAGAGGTACGTCTCGTCACCGTCGGTGACGATCTCGGGGGCCGCGACCCGGCCCGTGTCGTCGCCCACGCCGCTCGCCCGGTGCAGCTCCCACCGCGGGCCGACCTGCGTCATCGTCGGGTCGAGCGTGCGGGCGAACGTGATGCCCGTGGAGCCGTGGTAGATCACGTACAGCTGGCCCTCCCACTCCCACAGGTTGCCGCCGGACACGTTGGTGCCGGTCGCGGCGTCGGGCACGACGAGCGGGTCCGGCCGCACGACCCAGGTCTTGCCGTCGACCGACTCGGCCACCTTGATGCGGCGGATGTTGTCGGTCCGGTTCTGCATGTACGTCATCGCGAACCGGTAGCCGGACGACGGGTCCGGGTGCTCGACGACGCGCGCGTACGAGGTCTCCGTGGTCCCCGCGCCGCTGTCGGCGTTCGTCACGGCGACCCCCGAGTCGTCGAACGCGAGCCCGTCGGGCGACGTCGCCCAGCGCGTCGTGGAGTTCTCGCCGTGGAAGTACAGGAGCACCTGGTCCGTCGCGTCGTCCCACAGGACGTCGGGCGACGAGACGTGCGAGACGCGCTCGTAGAACGGCAGCCACTCGTCCGCGACGATCGGGTTGTGGGCGTACTCCGTCCACGGGCCCTCGAGGGAGTCGGCGTACATGACCGAGATCCCGCCCGGGGAGTCGTGCGGGGCGTAGTAGAGGTACCACTCCCCCAGCGGGTCGTCGAGGTACGCGCCCGCGTGGAAGACGCTCGGGAAGATGAACTCGTCCGTCGGGTTGTAGATCATCGACTCCTTGTCGGTGACCACGCCGCGGTACTCGAACACGGGCAGGTCGGACGCCGACGGGCCGTCGGTCGTCGCTCCGGTCGTCGCTCCGGTCGTCGCTCCGGTCGTCGCTGGGGTCGTCGTCGTTCCGGTGGTCGCCCCGGTCGTCGTCGGGGCGGTGGCCGCGGACGGCGCGCCCGCGGCCTGGGCCGTGGCCGGGACGAGCGCCCCGGCGGCGAGGACCGCCGTCAGGGTGGCGACCGCCGTCGCCACGGTGCGCGGTCTGCGGCGTGGTGCTGCTGCTCGGGTTCTCACAGGGGACCTCCGTCGGTTCCTCGCCGGCGGCGTCGTCGCCGCCGGGCGCCACGTCGGGACGTGGGCTGCTGGCAGTGTCGCCGGACGAGCACGGTGGAGGTCAAAGGGATGATGCGCATTATTAGCGTGCTCACGGTGCCTGGGGCGACGACGCTAGAGTCGTCCCGACCGCACCTGAATGTCGGACATCAGATGTATTGACCGGAGGATCGCCCCGTGCCGCTCTTCGACCTGCCCCTCGCCGAGCTCGAGACCTACGCCCCCGTGCTCGACGAGCCCGCCGACCTCGACGCCTTCTGGGCGAAGACCCTCGCGGAGTCGCGCGAGGCGGGCGGGGACCTGGCCGGGTCGGTGCGGCTGGAGCGCGCGGAGACCGGCCTCGACCTCGTCGTGGTCGACGACGTGACGTTCCCCGGGTTCGCCGGCCAGCCCGTCAAGGCGTGGCTCGTGCGGCCCGCCGAGGCCGCCCGCGCCGCCGCGGCCGGCGACGACGACCCGCTGCCCGCGGTCGTCGAGTTCCTCGGGTACGGCGGCGGTCGCGGCCTGCCCCACGAGCACCTCGCGTGGGCGAACGCCGGGTACGCGCACCTCGTCGTGGACACGCGCGGGCAGGGCAGCCAGTGGGGCAGCGGCGGCGGCACGCCCGACCCGGCCGGGTCGGGACCCGCCGTCCCGGGCGTCCTCACGCGCGGCATCGAGGACCCGCACGACCACTACTACCGTCGCGTCTTCACCGACGGCGTGCGCGCCGTCGACGCCGTCCGCTCCCTGCCCGGCATCGACCCCGAGCGTGTCGCGGTGCACGGCGTGAGCCAGGGCGGCGGCATCGCCATCGCCGTCGCGGGCCTCGCCGACGGGCTCGTCGCGGCCCTCCCGGACGTCCCGTTCCTGTGCCACTACCGCCGCGCCGTCGAGATCACGGACCGGGACCCGTACCGCGAGCTGACGCGCTACCTCGCCGTCCACCGCGACGCGGAGGAGACCGTGTTCCGCACGCTGTCCTACCTCGACGGCGCGGTCCTCGGGCGCCGCGCCACCGCGCCGGCGCTGTTCTCCGTCGCGCTCATGGACCAGGTCTGCCCGCCGTCCACCGTCTACGCGGCGTACAACGGCTGGGGCGCGGCCGCCGGGGCGGCACCCGCGGCCGAGCGCGCGATCGACGTCTACCGCTACAACGAGCACGAGGGCGGCCAGGGCTACCGCTTCCCCCGCCAGCTCGCCTGGCTGCGCGACCGCTAGACCGCCGGGAGGTCAGTGCGCGACGACGCGCGCGCCCGCCGCGGGGGCCGTCGTGCACCACACGGTGTCGCACGCGTCGTTCGCGGTCCACGAGGCGGCGATCGCGAGCGCGTGCTGGCGGCTGCGCGCGAGCGCGGCGACGGTCGGGCCGGAGCCGGACACGATCGCGCCCAGGGCGCCGGCCTCGGTCGCGACGTCGATCGTCCGCCGGAGCTCGGGCCGCAGCGCGAGCGCCGGGCCCTGGAGGTCGTTGCGCAGCACCTGCCCGAGCCCGACGGCGTCGCCCGCGCGCAGGGCCTGCATGAGCGCGGTGTCCTCCGCGAGGTCGAGCTCGGCCGGCCCGCCCACGGTCTCGTCGAACGTGCGGTAGACCTGGGCGGTCGACAGGCCCTCGGCCTGGACCGCGAACACCCAGTGGAACTCCCCGCGCGTCATCGCGGGCGTGAGCACGTCGCCGCGCCCCGTGCCGACGGCGGTGTGCCCGACGAGGCCGAACGCGACGTCGGCCCCGAGCCCCGCGGCGAGGCGGACGAGCTCGGCCCGCGGCACGCCCGCGTCCCAGAGCGCGTCGCACGCGACGAGCGCGGCGGCGGCGTCGGCCGACCCGCCGGCCATGCCGCCCGCGACCGGGACCTCCTTGTGGATCTCCAGCCGGACGTCGGGGTCGAGCCCCACGTGCTCCGCGAGCGCGACGGCGGCGCGCCACGCGAGGTTCGTCTCGTCGGTCGGCACGGCGTCCGCCTGGAGGCCCGAGACGCTGAGCGACACCCCGGAGCCGGGCGGCACCTGGTGCGCGACGACGTCCTCGCTGAGCCCGACGGCCTGGAAGATCGTCACGAGCGGGTGGTAGCCGTCGTCCTGCACCGCACCGACGCGCAGCGAGAGGTTGACCTTGCCGGGCGCGCGCACGCGGACGGACGGGGGCGGCGCGAGGGAGATGCTCGGCGGGCGCGGGGGTGTCACGCGTCCACTGTGCCAGGTCGGCCGGTGGGCCGCCCCGCGGCCGGGCCGGCGCCGCGCGCCGGTCGGTCGGCGAGGCCGACGCGGCGGACGAGCTGCTCGGCGACGCGCGCGAAGGCCGCGACGTCGAGCACCTCGCCGCGCGCCTGCGGGTCGACGTCCGCGGCCTCCAGCACCTCGGCCGCGACGCTCGCCGAGCCGGCGAGGCCGGACAGGGCCGAGCGCAGCATCTTGCGGCGCTGCGCGAACGCGGCGTCCACGACGGCGAAGACCTGCTCCCGGGTCGCCGCGGTGGCGGGGGGCTCGCGACGGTCGAGCGCGACGAGGGCCGAGTCGACGTTGGGGACGGGCCAGAACACGTTGCGCCCGATCGTGCCCGCGCGTCGCGCGTCGGCGTACCAGGCGGCCTTCACCGACGGCACGCCGTACGTGCGCGACCCCGGGGGCGCCGCGAGCCGGTCCGCGACCTCGGCCTGCACCATGACGAGCACGCGCTCGAGCGAGTCGAAGCGCTCGAGGAACGTGAGCAGCACCGGCACCGCGACGTTGTACGGGAGGTTGGCGACGAGCGCCGTCGGGGCCTCGCCGGGCAGCGTCGTCACCTCGAGCGCGTCCGCGCCCACGACCTCGAGCCGCTCGCCGACGTCGGGCACGTGCGCCGCGACCGTGTCGGGGAGCTGGCGCGCGAGGACGGGGTCGATCTCGACCGCGACGACGCTCGCGCCCGCCTCGAGCAGCCCGAGGGTCAGCGAGCCGAGCCCGGGCCCGACCTCGACGACGCGCTCGCCCGGGCGGACGTCCGCCGCACGCACGATCTTGCGGACGGTGCCGCCGTCGTGCACGAAGTTCTGGCCGAGGGTCTTCGTGGGGCGGACGCCGAGACGCCCCGCCAGGTCACGGATCTCGGCCGGACCCAGCAGGGCGCCTCGGGTATCGCTCATGGGACGCAAGCCTACCGACCCGACGCCGACCGGCCCTCGCCGGGGACGACGAAGGGCGGGGCGCCGTGCGCCCCGCCCTCCGCGGTGTTCGTCGGTCCGCCGTCAGGCGGCCGCGTGCGTGCCGTGCGGGCTCAGAGGAGCCCGAGCTTGCGCGCGCACGCGGGCCACTGGCCCCAGCCCGAACGGGCCTGGAGCGCCTGGGCACGCTGCGTCTGCTCGGCCGCCGAGGCCTCCGAAGGGAGGCCGGAGCCGCCCATCGCGCGCCACGTGGACAGCGAGAACTGGTACAGGCCGTAGTAGCCGTTGCCCGTGTTCGTCGCGGGGTTGCCCCCGGACTCGCACTGCGCGAGGGCCGACCAGACGCCCGCCGGGGCCGACCCGAGGTCGGCGGCCGGGGTCGGCGCCGGGGCGGACGAACCGCCCGACGACGAGCCGCCGCTCGACGACGAGGACGACGAGCGCTGCGACGCAGCGGGCTTGGGCTCCGGCTTGGGGCGCTCCTTGGTGCCCTGCACGAGGATCTTGTTCACCGGGGGCGTCGTGACGCCCTCGGAGACGAGCTCGCGGGACTCCTCGACGCCGTCGACCGTCGTGACGCGGTGCACCGTCGTGTGGACGCCCTCGGCGCCCTCCTGCTTGACGACCGGGTCGAGGTCCTTGAAGCGGTCGGCGTCCTCCTCCGTGACCGTCTCGAACGGGACGGCCTTGTCGGTGGGCACCTCCTCGACCTTGACGCGCTGCACGACGAGGGAGACGGGCGCGGCGTCCGCCGCAGCCTCGGCGTCCTCGGACGTCGCGACGGCGGCAGGCTCCTCGGTGGCTGCCGCGTCGGCGGCGGGCGCCTCCTCGGCCGGGGCCGCGGCGGCCTGGGCCGCCTCGACCTGCTCGGTCTTCTCGACGTGGACACGGTCGAGCTCGCCGAGCTGGACGCCCTGCTGGTCGAGGATCGCGTCGATCCCGATGCTCCCGTCGGGAGCGACCTTCGTCTCGCCGTCGACGACGACGTTCACGGGGCCGTCCGCGTCGAGGCGGATCGGGAGGGAGGCACGCTCGCCGGAGCGCGACGCCACGAGGCGCACGTCGCTGCCGCGCGAGGCGAGGGTCGTGAGCGCCTCGTCGGCGTCGAGCGACGTGAGCCAGACGGAGGACTGGGAGCCGTCGACCTGCACGGGCACCTCGCGCCCGTAGCGCACGACGACGTCGCCGCCGCCGCGCAGGGCCGAGTCGACGTCCGGGACGACGAGGTCACGGTCGCCCACGGCGACGTCCTGCTCGGCGAGCAGGCCCTCGACGGATCCGGCGAAGGTCGTGACGGTGGTGATCTGGCCGTCGACGTCGAGCTCGACGGTCTTGCGCGCCTGGCCGTAGGCGACGGCACCGGTCGCGAGGAGCACGACGGTGGTCGCGCCGGCGACGAGCGGCCAGCGGCGGCGACGGTGCGCGGTGGTGGTCGCGGGGCTCTGGGGGCTCTCCGCGAGGGTCTCGGTGGTGTCGGGGGTGATGTCGGCGCCCTCGGGGGCGCCGGCCGCGTCAGCGGTCCGGTGGAAGGGGTTCTTCACTCGGGTCCAGTCGTCGTGCGTCCCGGGCACGGAGGCTCGACGGCGCGTAGCACCACCCGTGGCCCACGGCGGACTGTCGTCCTCCGCGGCGGGCGCACACGTGCGACCACGGGTCTCGAGCGGCCGATCCGGCTGCCGGCGCCACCCTCGGCACCCCTTCCCCAGGGTCCGTCGACGGCGCACCGCTCGCGTCGGTCCGGGCACGTCCCGCCGGTCCGGGTGGACCGTCGGAGCACGCCGTTCACGCGCGAGCGACGATCGACCGTAACCGATCTGTTATCGAAGTCCAACCCCTGGGGGGATACGCTAGTGAGTTCTGTCCGTATTTCGCCGTGAATGTCGTGCGTCCTCCACGACTCCCGCACGCCGTCTCACGGGCCCTCCCCCTCCGCGCGCGCACGCCCGGCGCGCACGCCGCGCGCCCCGAGCCGGGCGAGGACGACCGCGAGCTCGGGCGGGTCCAGCACGGTGAGGTCCACGTCCAGGCTCAGCAGGAACCCCGCGACCTGGGCGAGCGACGTGCCGCCGGTCTCGAGCAGGCACGCGTCGGGGCCGTCGTCGGCGAGCGCGCCCGCGACCGGGGAGAGCCGCTCCGCCACGACGACCGCCGGGGCGTGCAGCCGCACCCGCACCGGCCGGGCCCACGCGGCCGAGCCGACGCCGCGCACGACGTGCGCGACGGCGTCGCCGCCCGGCACGGCGCGCGGCACGAACCGCGGGCCGCCGGGCGTGCGCAGCGCGAGCCGGTCCACGCGGAACGTGCGCCAGTCGTCCCGGTCGAGGTCGAACGCGAGCAGGTACCAGCGGCGCCCCACGTGGACGAGACGGTAGGGCTCGACGGCGCGGGACGTCGTCGAGCCGTCGTGCGCGCGGTAGTCGAGGCGCAGCCCCGTGCGCGCGGCGATCGCCGCCGCGACGTCCGCCAGCACCTGCGCCCCGACGGCCGGCCCGCCGCCGGGCGCGCTCACCACGGCGGCGCGCAGGGCGTCCGCCCGGGCCCGCAGGCGGGCGGGCAGGACCGTGTCGAGCTTGACCAGCGCGCGTGCCGCGACCTCCTCGACCCCGACGATCGACCCGGCGGCGGCGGCGCGCAGCGTGACCGCCACGACGGTCGCCTCCTCGTCGTCGAGCAGGAGCGGCGGCAGCGCCGCCCCCGAGCCCAGCCGGTACCCGCCCGCGGCCCCGGGGGCCGACCGCACCTCGTAGCCGAGGAGGCGCAGGCGCTCGACGTCGTTGCGTACCGTGCGGGTCGTCACGCCCAGGCGCTCGGCGAGCTCGGGCCCGGACCACGACGGGCGCGCCGGCAGGAGCGCCAGGAGGCGCAGGAGCCGGACCGAGGTGTCGAGCACGCCCCCATCGTGCCGCACCATGCGGAACCGCACGTTCCGCAGAGGGTCCTACGGTCGAGGTGTCGGCCCCGCCGGGGACGACGGGACGACAGCACCGGGCACCGCCCGACGACGAAGGAGACGACGATGCTGCGTGGGATGGCGACGCTGAACCTGTGGGCCGACGACCTCGAGGCCGCGTCCGCGTGGTACGCGGAGGTGCTGGGGACCGAGCCCTACTACGTGGTGCCCGGCGGGTACGTCGAGTTCCGGGTGGGCGACCGGCAGGACGAGCTGGGCATCATCGCCCGGTCGTGGTCGCCGCACCCCCAGCCGGGGACGCCGGGCGGCGCGATCGCGAACTGGCACGTCGACGACGTGCGGGCCGCGTTCGCCCGGCTCCTGGCTCTCGGCGCGACCGAGTACGAGGGCGTCGTCGAGCGCGGGCAGGGCGAGGGCTTCGTCACCGCCTCGGTCGTGGACCCGTTCGGCAACGTCCTCGGGATCATGCAGAACCCGCACTACCTGGAGATGCTCGGGCGATGACGGGCCGGTAGCGGGGCGACAACGGGGAGCGGTCAGTACCAGCCCTTGGCCACGGAGTGGGACCACGCCGAGCACGGCGTGCCGTAGCGGCCCTCGATGTACCCGAGGCCCCACGTGATCTGCGTCGCCGGGTTGGTGCGCCAGTCGGAGCCGGCGCTCGCCATCTTGGAGCCGGGGAGGGCCTGCGGGATCCCGTACGCGCTCGAGCTCGGGTTGTCCGCGTCGACGCGCCAGTTGCTCTCCTTGGTCCAGAGCTTGTCGAGGCACACGAACTGGTCGTCGCCCCAGCCGCGCTGCGCGGCGAGGGAGCGGCCTACGGCGCGCGCCGAGCCGGGGTCGACCGAGACCGAGACGTCCATCGTCCCGACCTTGATGACCTCGTTGCGCGGCTCCGTCGTGACCGTGCGCGTGAGGACCGTGCGCGACACCTCCGCCCCGCCGAGCGTCTGCACCGAGTAGGTCGTGACCGCCTCGCCGACGCGACCGGACTGCACGACGACGCGGTGCCCCTGCGGGAGCGTGGGGTCCTCGCGCTCCTCCGTCTCGAACGGCAGGACCTCCGTGACCGTGTCCGCGGTGGCCGCCGCGCGGCTCACGAGCACGAGCATGCCGTCCACCGCCGCGGCGTCGAGCGGCGCGGACGTGCCGTCGCCCTCGGCGAGCACGATGCCCGCGGTCGCGAGGACCCCGCGCACCGTGGGCTCGGCCGTCGTGATGGGCATGACCGCGCCGTCCACCGCGACGTGGACCGTCTTGAGCGTGGAGACCCGGATCGGCTCGCGCCCGAGGGCCTGCGTGCGCGACACCTCGGTCACGGCACCCTCGGCACGCGGGCCGAGGTACGTGAGCAGCTCGCCCACGGTGCGGGCCGTCGTCGGGATCGTCTGCACCTGGCCGTCGATCTCGACGGTGACGTCGTGGCTCGTGCGCACGACGATCGTGCCGCCGTCGCGCGCCGGGTCGGCGAGCGCCGGCTCGACGAGGTCCTGCTCACCGACCGCGACGCCCTGGTAGTCGAGCACCGCGGCGACCGTGCGCCCGTACGCGGAGACCTGGTGCAGCTCGCCGTCGACGTCGAGCGTGACGTCCTTGTGGAGCGTGGCGAACGCGCCGGTGACCCCGACGAGGCTCGCGACGACGAGGCCCTGGGCCGCGAGGCGCTGCACGCGCCGCCGACCGGTTCCGTCAGGTGCGAGCACGCGGGCGGTCCCTTCTGCGGGAGGACGCCCGTCGGCGAGCGCCGAGGGCGAGGTGCGGGACGTCGTCGGCGCGGGGCGCACGACGCACGGACCCGACCGTAGCCGAAACGTGACCTGGGGCGAAACCTCGCAGCCCTCGCGCACCGGACGCGGTCCGCCCGCCCGGACGCGTCGTCGTCACCAGGGTCCGTAGACCGCGACGGAGGTCGCGGCCAGGCGCTCGCACACGTCCGCGAGCGGTCGGTCCACGACCTCGGCGACGGTACGGACCGTCGTCGGCAGGACGTACGGAGCGTTGGGACGCCCGCGGTACGGGTGCGGCGTGAGGTACGGGGCGTCCGTCTCGACGAGGACCTGCGCGAGCGGGACGGCGCGCAGCGCCGCCCGCAGCTCGTCGTTCGCGCGGAACGTCACCGGACCCGCGAAGGACAGGTACCAGCCCTGCTCCGCGCAGAACCGGGCCATCGCGGCGTCTCCCGAGTAGCAGTGGAAGACCGTCCGCTCCGGGGCGCCGTCGCGCGCCAGGACGTCGAGCACCTGCGCGTGGGCGTCGCGGTCGTGGATCTGGAGCGCGAGGCCGAGCTCCTTCGCGAGCGCGACGTGCGCGCGGAACGCCTCGCGCTGGACGGCCTCCCCCCGGGGGCCGGTCCGGAACAGGTCCATCCCGGTCTCGCCGATCGCGCGCACGCGGTCGTTCGCGCGGGCGATCGCCGCGATCTCCGCGACCGCGACGTCGAGCGGCACGTCGTGGTGCGGCCGCGGGTCGGGCTCGAGCCCGTCCGGGCCGACCTCCCGCACCCCACCGTGCAGCACGGCCTCGTTCGGATGGATCGCCACGGCCCCGAGCACCTTCCCCACCCCGGGGCCGAGCACGGGGTTGTCGCCCGTCACGGCCGCCGGGCGGGCAGCAACCCCATGCTCGGCAGACGCCGGTTCCCTCAGGAGGGCGTCGGTCCACCGCGCCGCCGGCAGGTCGCAGCCGACCTGCACGAGCCGGTCCACGCCGACGGCCGCCGCCCGGGCCAGGTGGTCCGCGACGGTCGGGGCAGGGGTGCCCTCGGGGAGGACGTGGGCGATCGAGTCGAGGTGCGTGTGGTTGTCCACCACCGGGACCGGCAGCGGCTCCGGGTCCGGCGGCCAGCCGCGCTCGCGCTGCTTGGCCACCGTCAGGCGTTCTCGCGCAGGCGGTCGAGCTCCTCCTCGACGATCGAGTCGTCGAGCTTGGTGAACACCGGCGTCGGCTTGCCGACCGGGGTGCCGGGCACGACGGCCTTCGGCTCCCACGTCGCCAGGCCCTCGGCGCGGTAGTCGCCCGTGATGACCGGGTAGTGGCGCGAGTCGTCGTCGAGGTCGGTCACCTCGTCGATGCGCGGCTGGGCGGCGAACGTGCCCGTGCCGCCGAACGCCTCGTGCACCTGCTGCGCCGAGTGCGGCAGGAACGGGGACAGGATCGTGTTGAGGTCGCTCACGGCCTGGGTCACGGTGTGCAGCACGGTCGCGAGCCGGTCCGGGTCGGTCTTGAGCTTCCACGGCTCGGTGTCCGACACGTACTTGTTCACCTCGCCGACCGTCTTCATGGCCTCGGCGACAGCCGCGCGCTGACGGTGCGTCGCGATGAGCTCGCCCACGCGCCCGAACGCGGTCGTCGTCGTCGCGAGGACGCCCTCGTCGATCGGCTGGCGCTGCCCCGGCTCCGGGATCGCCCCGAAGTTCTTGTGCACGAGGTTCGCCGTGCGGTTCACGAGGTTGCCCCAGCCGGCCACGAGCTCGTCGTTCGTGCGGCGCTGGAAGTCCGCCCACGTGAAGTCGACGTCCTGCGTCTCCGGCCCGGCCGACGCCACGTAGTACCGGAACGCGTCCGGCTGGTAGCGGGCCAGCATGTCGCGCACGTAGATGACGACGCCGCGCGACGACGAGAACTTCTGGCCCTCGACGTTGAGGAACTCGCTCGACACGACCTCGGTCGGGAGCTGGAGGTTCCCGTACGGGCCCGGGGCGCCGCCCTTGCTCCCCCGGCCGTCGTAGCCGAGCAGCTCGGCCGGCCAGATCTGGGAGTGGAACGTGATGTTGTCCTTGCCCATGAAGTAGTACGACCGCGCCTCCGGGTCGTTCCAGAACGCGCGCCACGCGTCCGGGTCGCCGCTGCGCCGCGCCCACTCGATCGACGCCGAGAGGTACCCGATCACCGCGTCGAACCACACGTACAGGCGCTTGCTCGAGTTCTCCTCCCACCCGGGCAGGGGGACCGGGATGCCCCAGTCGATGTCGCGCGTCATGGCGCGCGGGCGCACGTCGTCGAGCAGGTTGAGCGAGAACTTCAGGACGTTCGGGCGCCACGCGGTGCGCGTGCGCAGCCAGTCCCCCAGCGCGTCGACGAACGCGGGCAGGTCGAGGAAGAAGTGGTTCGACTCGACGAACTTCGGCGTCTCGCCGTTGATGCGGCTGTGCGGGTTGATGAGGTCGATCGCGTCGAGCTGGTTGCCGCAGTTGTCGCACTGGTCGCCGCGCGCGCCGTCGTAGCCGCAGATGGGGCACGTGCCCTCGATGTAGCGGTCGGGCAGCGTGCGGCCCGTCGACGGCGAGATCGCGCCCATGGTCGTCTGCTCGACCATGTACCCGTTCTTGTGGACCGTGCGGAACATCTCCTGCACGACGGCGTAGTGGTTGCGCGTCGTGGTCCGCGTGAACAGGTCGTACGACAGGCCGAGCTGGTGCAGGTCCTCGACGATGACCCGGTTGTACCGGTCCGCGAGCTCCTGCGGGCTCACGCCCTCCTTGTCGGCCTGGACGAGGATCGGCGTGCCGTGCTCGTCGGTGCCCGAGACCATGAGGACGTCGTGACCCGCCATCCGCATGTGCCGGCTGAAGACGTCCGACGGGACACCGAAACCTGCGACGTGGCCGATGTGGCGCGGCCCGTTGGCATACGGCCACGCCACGGCCGAGAGGATGTGGGTCATGGTGCCCGATCCTAGTCGGGCCGCGCCGCGCTCCGCGGCGTCGTCCGCCCCCCGGAGTTCGAGCGACGCCGAGAACGGGGTTGCCGACGTTCTCAGCTCCAGAACGTCGGCGACCCCGTGCTCGGCGGAGAGAAAGCGCGTGCTCAGTACCAGTTGACGGCCTGCGAGTGCGACCACGCGCCGCACGGCGAGCCGTAGGAGCCGGCGATGTAGTCGAGGCCCCAGGCGATCTGGGTCGCGGGGTTGGTGGCCCAGTCGGCGCCCTTGCTCGCCATCTTCGAGCCGGGCAGCGACTGCGGGATGCCGTAGGCGCTCGACGTCGGGTTGTCCGCCGTCGGGTTCCAGTTGGACTCCTTGGTCCACAGGCTCTCGAGGCACGTCCACTGCGAGCCGGTCCACCCGCGCTCGGCGGCCATGGCCTGCCCGATGGAGCGCGGGTCCTTCGGGCGCTCCTTCGTGCCGGTCGCGACGACCTCGTCCACGGGAGCGGTCGTCACCTCTTGCGAGAGCTGCTCGCGCGACTCCTCGACGCCGTCCACGAGGGTGACCTCGAACGTCGTCGTGGTGACGCCGTCGGCGCCCGCCTGGGTGACGGCCGACTCGTCGGTGTACCTGGCGTCGTCGGGCTGCTGCACGGTCCCGTGCGGCACGGGGGTCGTCGTCTGCTGCTGCTCGACGACGACGCGCTGCACGACGAGCGACACCGCCGGTGCGCCCGGCTCGGGCGCCTCGACGCGCTGGACGCTCACGCGGTCCAGCTCGCTGAGCTCGATGCCCTGCTGGTCGAGGATCGCGGGGATGCCGATGCTGCCGTCGGGCGCGACCTTCGTCTGCCCGTCGGCGACCACGTTCACCGGCCCGTCGGTGTCGAGGCGCAGGTCGAGCGACGCGCGCTCGCCGGACCGCGACGCGACGAGGCGGACGTCGCCGCCGCGCTCCGCGAGGGTGTCGAGCGCCTCGTCGGCGTCGAGCGCGGTGAGCCAGACGTCGGACTGCGCGCCGTCGGTCTGGACGGTGACCTTCTTGCCGAGGCGCACCACGACGTCGTCGCCGTCGCTGAGCGCGGAGCCGGGGTCGGGCGCGACCTGGTCGCGCGCGCCGACCTCGACCCCGGCGGCGTCGAGCGCGCCGCCGACGGAGCCGGCGAGCGTGCTGACGGTGGTCGTCTCGCCGTCGACGTCGATCGTCACGGTCTTGCTGGCCTCGCCGTAGGCGACGGCACCGGAGCCGACGAGCGCGACGGCGGTGGCCGCCGTGACGATCGACCAGCGCCGCCGGCGCGTCGACCGGAGGCTCCGGGCCGCGCGGGCGGACCGACGGGTGGGGTTCTCGGGGCTCTCGGCGGTCGGCACCGCCTCCGGGGTGGTCTCGGGGGTGTGCGCCATGACGTCGGCCGTCTCGGGCGCGCGGGAACGGAAGGGGTTGTGCACAGTGGTCCAAGTCGTCGGGGGCTCCCGGGCACGGGGGTCGACGGCGCGCACGCGCCTCCGGGGTGCTCCGCAGCGTGGCGGGCGCACCCGGCTCGACCGGCCGATCCGGCGTCCTGCGGCCCTCGGCGCCCTGGGCGCCCGGGAGAGGCCGCGTCCCACGGCCGGCCAATACACCTGTCCCCGGTGAGCGGCTACGCGAGACACTCGACCGTAACCGATTCGTTATCGCACACCAAACCGCCTGGTCACCCCGCGCGTCCCCGACATCGGCCCTGCGGTCTCCCGATCGGCCCTCAGGAGGTCGATCCCGGACGCCCGGGCCGATCTCGCGGCCGGGCGCCGGGCGGTCCCGGTGCTCACCTCGTCGGCGTCACCGTGACGCGCAGGAGCCGGTCGTCCCCGTCGCGCGGGTCCCCCCGACCGTCCGTGCTGCCCGTCAGCACGTAGAGCACCGCGCTCCCGTCGGCACCGGGCGGCGTCGCCGGGTCGACGAGGACCGCGCGCAGCCGGCCGCGGTCCGTGAGCACCGCCTGCGGCGCGCCGAAGGCGGCGGCGTCGGTGCCGCCGTCGGGCGACGTGAACGGCACGCGCCACAGGCGCTCCCCGCGCAGCCCGGCGAGGTACGCGCCCTCGCGGGTCACCGCGAGCCCGCTCGGCGAGGCGTCCGACGTCGGCCACGTCGCCACCGGGTCGACGAACCCGGCCGCCGCCCCGCCCGTGCCCTCGACGTCGGGCCAGCCGTAGTTCCCGCCGGGCACGACGACGTTGAGCTCGTCGAACGTGTCCTGGCCGAACTCGGACGCGAGCATCCGGCCCGTCACGTCCCACGCGATCCCCTGGACGTTGCGGTGCCCGAGGCTCCACACGGGCGAGGCCGGGTCCGGGTTGCCGGGCGCGGGGTCGCCGTCCACCGTGACGCGCAGGATCTTGCCCGCGAGCGCGCCCGGGTCCTGCGCCGCGCCGCGCTGCTGCGCGTCCCCCGTCGTGACGTAGAGCTGGCCGTCGGGACCGAACGCGAGCCGTCCGCCGTCGTGCGTGGACGCCGCGGGCACGCCCTCGACGACCGTGGTCAGGGCGGAGAGCTCACGCCCCGCGAGCGTCCCGCGCAGCACCTCGTTGCCGTCCGGCGCGGTCCGGTACGCGAACACCTCCCCCGCCGCGACCCCGCCCACCGGGCCCACCGCGACGCCGAGGAGCCCCGACTCGCCGCGCGCGACCGTGCCGTCGCGCAGGTCGTCCGCTCCTGGCCCGGTCACCGGTTCGACGGCGCCCGTCGCCGGGTCGACGACGACCAGCCGGCGCTCGTCGCGCAGCGAGACGAGCAGCGTGCCGTCCGCGAGCGCCGCGAGCCCCCACGGCGCCGGGAGCCCGGTCGCGACCTCGACCACGTCGACGCGCACCTCGGGCACCACGACCAGGCCGTCGGAGGCGGCCTCCGGTGACAGGGCGGACGCGTCGGGCGCGACCGGGTCGGCGGGCGGGGACGGGACGGTCGTGGCCGACGGCGCAGGGGCGGGCGCGTCGTCGGGCGCCCCGTCCGAGCACGCGCCCGCGCCGAGCACGACGGCGAGCCCGACGGCGAGCACGGGCACGCCGGTCCGCGCGCGCACGGCGGGACCTCGACCTGAGGCCCGGGTCCTGTGGTGGCGTCGCACCCGCCCATCGTCACCCGCAGCGGCGGGTCGTGCCGGGCGACGATCGGCAGGGGCGACGGACCTTCGGCCCGCGCCACCGGTCCTTCGGCGGCCGTCGGGGGCCGGACGACCAGGCATGCTGGAGGTGTCCCCGAGATCCGGGGACGTGGGCGAGGAGGCGTGTGCACATGTCGCGGACGTACGTGGTGACGGGATCGGCATCGGGCGTGGGGGCCTGCGTGGCCGGGTTGCTGCGCGAGCGGGGCGACCGGGTCGTCGGCGTGGACCTGCGCGACGCCGAGGTCCAGGCGGACCTCAGCACCGACGAGGGTCGCGAGCGTGCGGTCGAGGAGGTGCTCGCCGCCACGGACGGCACGGTCGACGCCGTCGTCGCGTGCGCCGGGATCTCCGCACCCGTGCCGACGACGGTCGCGGTGAACTTCTTCGGCGTCACCCGGTTCCTCACGGGACTCCTGCCCGCGCTCGAGCGCTCGCAGGCGCCGCGCGTCGCCGTCGTGTCGTCGATGGCGACGCTCCAGCCCGTGTCCGAGGCGATCGTGGACGCGTGCCTCGCGGACGACGAGGAGGAGGCCCTGCGCGTCGCGGGCACGCTCGCCGAGCAGGGCCCGCAGGTCGGGTACCTCGCCTACCCGTCGTCCAAGCGCGCGCTGTCGCGCTGGGTGCGGCGCGAGTGCGTGACGCCGGCGTGGGCCGGGCGGGGCGTCCCGCTCAACGCCGTCGCCCCCGGGACCGTGCTCACGCCCATGACGGCCCAGCTCCTGTCGACCCCGGAGTCGGTCGCCATGGTCGACGCCGCGGTGCCGATGCCCCTCAACGGGCACCAGTCGCCCGAGTCGGTCGCGTCGCTCCTGCTGTGGCTGACCGACGTCGCGAACACGCACGTCACCGGGCAGACGATCTACGACGACGGCGGCGCCGACGCCGTGCTGCGCGGCGACGACGTGTGGACGGGGACGGTCCCTAGCCCAGTCGCGTGAGCCCGCGGCGCAGGCCCCGGACGGCCTGACCGATGCGGTGCTCGTTCTCGATGAGCGCGAACCGCACGAACTCGTCGCCGCCGGGGCCGAACCCGACGCCCGGGGACACCGCGACGTCGCACTCCTCGACGAGGTGCGTCGCGAACTCGATCGAGCCCATGTCGCGGTACGGCTCGGGGATGCGGGCCCACGCGAACATCGTGCCGCCGGGCTTGTGGATGTCCCAGCCGATGCGCTGCAGGCCGTCGTGCAGGGCGTCGCGTCGCGACTCGTAGACGGACGAGATCTCCCGGGGGAACTCCGTCGCCTCGTTGAGCGTGACGGTCGCGGCGATCTGGATGGGCTGGAACGTGCCGTAGTCGAGGTAGCTCTTGAGCTTCGCGAGCGCCCCGACGACGTCCCGGCGCCCCACGAGGAACGCGACGCGCCAGCCCGCCATGGAGAACGACTTCGTCATCGAGTACAGCTCGACCGCGACCTCGCGCGCGCCCTCGCACTCCATGATCGACGGCGGCTCGAACCCGTCGAACGTCATGTCGGCGTACGCGAGGTCGTGCACGAGCACGACGTCCTTGTCCCGCGCCCAGTCGACGAGGCGCTGGAGGTCTTCCTTGGTCGCGACGGTGGTCGTCGGGTTGTGCGGGAACGACAGCACGACGACGCGCGGCTTGGGCCAGCCGAGCTCCCACGCCTCGATGATGCGGTCGATGTACCCCGCGGCGTCGGTCCCGTCGCCGATGGGGACCTGGCGCGCGTCGGCGCCCGCGAAGTAGGGGCCCCAGATGTGGATCGGGTAGCTCGGGGTGGGGACGAGCGCGACGTCGCCCGGCTGCAGCAGCACCCACATGAGGTGGCTGAAGCCCTCCTTGGCGCCGATGGTCGAGATGATCTCCGTGTCCGGGTCGAGGCTCACGCCGAACCGGCGCTGGTACAGCCCGGCGACGGCCTCGCGGAGCTTCGGGATGCCGCGCGACGCGGAGTATCGGTGGTTGCGCGAGTTCTGCGCGGCCTCGGCGAGCTTGTCGACCGCGACCTGCGGGCTCGGCAGGTCCGGGTTGCCGAAGCCGAGGTCCACGACGTCGCGCCCCGCTCGGCGTGCCTCGATCTTGAGCCCGTCGATGATCGTGAAGACGTAGGGCGGCAGACCGGGGATCCGGCGGAACTCCATCGCAGTGCTCCAGCTCTGTGCGGCGCTCCCGGGCGCGGGGGTGCGCACGGGTCGCGGGTCTCGCAGGGTACGCCTGCCGCCCGACGGCGCGACACCGCGTCTCGCGACCGGCTCACCGGCCGCGGGTCAGCCCGACCAGCCGAGGTTGCGCGCCATGCGCTCGAGCGTCGCGACCGTCCGCGCGTACTCCTCGCGGCTCACGCCCTGCGCGACGCGCTCGCGCGCGACCGACACCGCGTCGAGCAGGTCGTGGTACGCGTGGTTGCCCGCGACCGTCACGGACAGCCCCTGGTCGCCGCGCGCGACCCAGCCGCGGCGCACGAGGTCGTCGATCTCCGCCGTCACGGCGCTCGCGCCGCCCGCCGCGGCACCCGTGAAGGGTGACAGCACGCCGTCGACGCTCGTCTCCTCGCTCACGCCGTCGCGGATGGTGTTGAGCACCTGCCAGTGCCGGCGCGTGAGGCCCGAGTGCTGGAAGACGCCGTCGAGGTTCTCGTCGATGAGCCGGTCCACGAGCTTGAGCCAGTACCCGATGGGGCGTCCGGCGTCCGCGCCGGAGGGGGTCGTGGGCGGTGTCTGGTCCTCGGTCATGGGCTGCCTCCCGGTCGGATCACGGCTGGCCCCACTCTCGCACCCGCGCTCCCCCGGTGCCCGCCGGGGGTGGCAGAGTGGGCGCATGACCGAGAGCACCCCCGCGCCGCGCCGCGCGCTGATCGTCGTCGACGTCCAGCCCACGTTCTGCGAGGGCGGCGAGCTGGGCGTCGAGGGCGGGAACGCCGTCGCCGAGCGCATCGCCGAGCACGCGCGCGACCACCGCGACGCGTACGACCTCGTCGTGACCACCCAGGACTGGCACGTCGACCCGGGCCAGCACTGGAGCCCCGACCCGGACTTCGTCGACACCTGGCCGCCGCACGGGATCGCGGGCACCCCGAACGCCGAGCTGCACCCGGCGCTCGCCGACCTGGCGCCCGACGCCGGGGTGAAGAAGGGCGAGTACCAGGCCGCCTACTCGGGCTTCGAGGGCGTCGACGTCGCGGGCCGCCCGCTCGCGGACCTGCTGCGCGACGCCGGGATCGAGGCTGTCGACGTCGTCGGCATCGCCGAGTCCCACTGCGTGCGGGCGACCGCGCTCGACGCGCACGCGCTCGGCCTCGCGACGCGGGTCCTCACCGACCTCACCGTGCCGGTCACGCCCGAGCTCGGTGCCGCCGCGCGCGAGGAGCTCGCCGCGGCGGGCGTCGCGCTCGTGCCGAGCGACGCCGTCGGGCGCTGAGCACCGCGGGCGCGGGCCCGGCCACCCTGCGGGGCGCCCGGCCCGTGCTCACCCGCGGCGTGCGTCGAGCGCCGCGGCGTACAGGTCGCGCTTGGGCACCCCGGCGCCCTGGGCGACGTCCGCGACCACGTCCTTGAGCCGCTCCCCGCCGTCGACACGCGCCAGGACGGCGGGGACGAGCTCCGCGAGCGGCACGGGCCCGCGCGGCGGCGCCCCGCCGACCACCACGCAGATCTCCCCGCGCAGCTGCTCCTGCCCCGCGTGCTCCGCGAGCTCGGCGAGCGGACCGCGCAGCACCTCCTCGTACGTCTTGGTCAGCTCGCGCGCGACGGCGGCCGGCCGGTCCGGGCCGAACGCGTCGGCCATCGCGACGAGCGTCTCCGCGACGCGGTGCGGCGCCTCGAAGAACACGAGCGTGCGCGGCTCGTCGACGAGCGCCGCGAGCGCGCGTGACCGGTCCCCCGCCTTGCGGGGCAGGAAGCCCTCGAAGCAGAACCGGTCCGTCGGGAGCCCCGAGAGCGCGAGAGCGGTGAGGACCGCGCTCGGGCCGGGCGCCGTCGTCACGGGGAGACCGCGCTCGACCGCGCGGCCCACGACGCGGAAGCCCGGGTCGGACACGCTCGGCATCCCCGCGTCCGACACGACGAGCACCGTGCCGCCGCCGTCGACGACGTCGAGCAGGTCGTCGGCGCGCTCCGCCTCGTTGTGCTCGTGGAAGCTCACGACCCGCCCGCCCACCTGGACGCCGAGGCGACCCGCGAGCGCGTGCAGGCGGCGCGTGTCCTCCGCCGCGACGACGTCGGCCTCCGCGAGCAGACGGCGCAGGCGCGGGCTCGCGTCCTCCGCGTTCCCGATGGGCGTGCCGCCGAGGACGAGTTGCCCGGCCTCCCGCCGGGTCGTGGGCGCGTCGGGGCCGGGCACGTCGGTCGAGGAGGACATGGCTCCCAGGGTTGCACACGTGCGCGGCCCTACGATGGCCAGCGTGTCCCAGCCGCCCGCCGACGCGACCCCCGGCCCTCGTCCCCCGGCCGACGCCACCGACGCGCCGCCCGGCACGGGCGACGACGCCGAGCTTCGGCCGGTGCCCGACCTGCCGGTCGACGAGCACCCCGCGGGTCACGACGGTGCTCCGCCGTCGGCCGTGACGACGGACGACGGCCCCACGCAGAGCCACCGCGAGCGGCTCCTCCTCGCGCTGCTCGGCCCACGACGGCTCGCGCTCGGCGCGACCGCGCACGACCGGCTGTGGGGGTGGCTCGGGGTCGCGATCGTCGCCGTCGTCGCGGCGGTGCTGCGGCTGTGGAACCTCGGCCGGCCCGGCACCCTCGTGTTCGACGAGACGTACTACGTCAAGCACGCGTGGACGCTGCTCCAGGTCGGGTACGAGGCCGACTGGCCCGAGGAGCCGAACCCGGCGTTCGAGGCCGGGGACGTGAACTCGTTCCTGCCCACGGCCGACTACGTGGTCCACCCGCCGCTCGGCAAGTGGATGATCGCGCTCGGCATGAAGGCGCTCGGCGGGGCCGAGAACCCGTGGTCGTGGCGGATCGCGTCCGCCGTCGTCGGGGTGGTCGCCGTCGTGCTCGTCGCGCGCATCGCGCGCCGGCTGTTCGCCTCGACGGCGATGGGCATCGTCGCGGGTGCGCTCATGGCCGTGGACGGCGAGGCGATCGTCCACTCCCGCACCGGCCTGCTCGACAACATGCTCATGCTCTGGGTGCTCGTCGCGTTCGGCTGCCTCCTGCTCGACCGCGAGCAGGCGAGGCGACGCCTCGCCGAGCGCTGCGCGGCGATCCTCGACGCGGGCGGGCGCATCGGCCGCTACGGCCCGGGGCTCGGGTGGCGGTGGTGGCGGTTCGCCGCGGCCGTCGCGCTCGGGCTCGCGTGCGGGGTCAAGTGGTCCGGCCTGTACTTCCTCGCGGTGCTCGCGGTCGTCTCCGTGCTCTGGGACGCGACGGCGCGGCGCACCGCGGGCGTCGGGCGCTGGTGGGAGGACGCGCTCGTGCGCGACGCGATCCCGGCCGCGCTCGTCATGCTCCCCACCGCCGCGCTCACGTACGTCGCGACGTGGACGTCGTGGTTCCGGTCCCCCGGCGCGTACATGCGCCAGTGGGCCGTCGACCACCCCGGGGAGGGCGTCGGATGGCTGCCCCCGGCGCTGCGCTCGCTGTGGGAGTACCACCTGAAGATGTGGGACTTCCACACGGGGCTCACGTCCGAGCACACGTACGAGGCGCACCCGCTCGGCTGGATCCTCCAGTGGCGGCCCACGTCCTTCTACTGGCGCTCGTACGAGGCCGGCGAGGCGGGCTGCGAGGTCGAGCGGTGCGCGCGGGCGATCACGTCGCTCGGCAACCCCGTCCTGTGGTGGACGGCGGCGCTCGCGATCCTCGTCGCGCTCTACGCGCTCGTCCGGCTCAAGGACTGGCGCGCGCTCGCCGTGCTCAGCGGGCTCGTCGCCGGCTGGGCGCCGTGGTTCCTCTACGCCGAGCGGACGATCTTCACGTTCTACTCGATCGTGTTCCTGCCGTGGGTCGTGCTCACGCTCGTCTACGCGATCACGCTCGCGCTCGAGCGCACGGAGGGCCGGGCCGTCGCCCGGGCCCGCGTGCGCGTCGGGATCACGGTGCTCCTCACGACGATCGGCGCCGTGAGCGTGTTCTTCTACCCGATCTGGACGGCGTGGCAGGTGCCGTACTGGTTCTGGCGCATGCACATGTGGCTGCCCACGTGGATCTGACGCGCTGCCGGCCTCACTGGTAGCTGACGAAGTCCGGGGTCGGGCTGATCCCCCACGTCTGCTCGGGCGTGAGCATGGGCGCGTCCTCGTCGTAGAAGTTCTTCCAGCCCCAGAACAGCCCCGCCGGAGCGTCCCGGTGCAGCGTGGACCACGTGGCGGCCTTCGCCTCCTGGCCGCCCTGGCCGTCGGCGTGGACGACGGTCGCGAGCTCGGGGTGCGCGGTGTCGAGGCGCGCGCGGTCGGTGATCATCGACGTCCGGAACTGGTGCAGCAGGAAGACCTTCTGCGGGAGGTCGCGCTCGCGCACGAGGCCCGCGAGGTAGTCGCCGACGGCGTTGACCTCGTCCACCCCGACGGAGCCGATCTGGGCGAGGTGCACCTGGTCGGGGCCGAGGCGCCACTCCGGGTCGAGCGCGACGCCGACGTGCGGCTGCGCCACGAGGTCTTCGTACGCGCGCACCTGCGTGAGGAAGTCGGTGCGGCCCGGCTGGAAGTCCAGCACGACGTACACCCCCGCCTCGCGCGCGGCGTCCACGTAGGGGCGCGCGAGGTCGGCGGCACGCTCGTTGGAGTAGTTGCCGTCGGAGCCCGCGGAGCCGGAGGCGACCGTCGTGATGATCTCGAGCGTCGGGACCACGGGCTCGTCCGTGAACCCCTGGTACCAGGCGGCGTGCTCCTGGGCGCGAGCGATCGTCGCGGCGACGTCCTGCTCGCCGAGCACGCCGAGCACCGGTGCCCCCGGCGACCCGTAGAGCGCCACGTAGCGCTTGCCGGGCAGGGCGAGCTGCCCGCCGCCGGGCAGCTCCGTGCCCGTCGCGGCCGCCTCGACGCGCCACGCGAGGTCGTCCGGGCTGCCGAACGACGCCCCGAGGCCGACGGTCGCCGTCGCCCCGGCCGCGGCGACCGCCTGGACGGCCTCGGACGTGGTGCGGGGGTCGCCGCCGGGGGCGTCGACCACCGTCGCGCCCGACGCGCGGGCTGTCGCGGCCGCCGGTCGGGCCGCGCTCCCGGTCGCGGGGTCCGTGAGCGCGAGGACGCCGGTCGACGTCTCGGCGGTGCCCGTCGCCGGCACGTCCTGGACCGCGAGGTCGGCGGCGCCCGCGAGCGACTCCTCGTCGACGGCCCCGTCCGGCGCGACGGCCGCCGGGTCGACGTGCACTGCGGTGACGTCGCCGAGACCGGGGACGCTCGTCCCCTCCGGCGCGACGACGACCGCCGCGGCGGCGTCGAGACGCGCCAGCTCGTCGGCGAGCGCCGCGTCGTCCCCGGCGACGAGGACCGGGGCGACGACCCGCTCGGCCAGCGCCCCGGCGACGCCGACCGCGACGGCGTCCTCGGCGACGTCGGCCGGCACGACGACCGCGACCGGCGCGGTCGTGAAGAACGTGCGGCTCGCCGCGAGGGCGAGCGCGGCGGGGTCCTCCTCGGCGAGGGTGACGACGCCCTCGGGCGCCGCGGCGCGCGCGCCGTCGGCCTCGACGGCAGGTGCCGCGGTGCTCGCGGCGGGGTCCGGGTCCCCGCCCGTGCACGCGGCGAGCGCGGTCGCCAGGGTGAGCGTGGCGGCGAGCGCGACCGCACGACGGCGGGCGCCGCGCCGGCCCGTGCGGGTACCGGGACGCGCGGTGGAGGAGGGAGATCCGGTCGGGTCGTCGTGGCGGGAGGCGGACAGGGTCACGAAGGCCATCGATCGATGGTCCGTCAGCGGTCACCCGCCTCGCGACCGCTGGCGGGGTTTTCCCCGGTGACGTCCGCCACCCCGCGGGCGTCGCCCGCCTGCGTCACCAGTCGACCTGCTCCGAGGGGTGGAACGCGGTGCCGGTGCGTCGCCACGCGTGCGCCTCGCGCGCGACGCGGCGGCGGTAGTCGTCCCAGTCCTTGCGGTCGGGGGCCGTCCACGCGACCTCCGCGACGGCGGTCAGGCGCGGCAGGAGCATCGTGAACAGCGCGTCGAGCGTGGGGATGCGCTCCGTCCAGACCGCGGCCTCCACGCCCTCGATCGCGTCGGCCGGCATCCCCGGGACCGCCTGCTCGGGCTCCCAGTCGTACGCGTCGCGCACCTCGACGAGCCCCGCCCAGTCCTGGCCGAGCGGGAAGTCGGCCGTGTACTTCATGTCCAGGTAGACGCGGTTCGCGGGCGACATGATGACGCGCGCTCCCGCCGTCGCGGCGTCGACGAGGTACGTGAGGTCCATGGGGTGGGTGTCCCAGTACTGCACGAGCGTGCCCGGACGCAGCGGCGCCTTCGCCGCCTCCTGCCACGCGACGGGCTTCCTGCCCGCCTCGAGGATCAGCCGCTCGCACAGCTCGACGAACCGCGCGTACTCGGCGGGCTCCATCTTCAGCACCTCGTCACCGCCGAGGTGCACGTGCTCGCCGTCGGTCGCGTGCGCGAGGTCCGTGAAGACGTCGCGCAGGAAGGGCTCGGTGGCCGGGAGGTCGAACGTCAGGCGCGAGAAGCCCACCTCGATGCCGGAGTAGGCGTCCGTGGGGACGCCGTCGGGCATGAGGTCGCCGTACACGTGGGTCGCCGCGTTGATGTGGCCCGGCACGTCGATCTCCGGCACGACACGCACGAAGCGCTCGGCGGCGTGGTCCTGCAGGGCGCGGAAGTCGGCGAGCGAGAGGTGGCCGCCCGTCCCCCCGGACGTGTCGCCGCCCGAGGACAGCTTGGCGAGCTCGGGCCGCGACGGCGACTCGATGCGCCAGCCCTGGTCGTCCGTGAGGTGCAGGTGCAGCACGTTGAGCTTGTACGCCGCCACGACGTCGACCACGGCCCGCAGCGCGTCCAGCCCGAAGAACGTGCGCGCCACGTCCACGGAGAGGCCGCGCCAGGGGTAGCGCGGCGCGTCGTGCACGACGACGTACGGCACCCGCGCGGGCGCGCCGTCGCCCGCCGGGACGACGAGCTGGCGCAGCGTCTGCACCGCGTGGAAGAGCCCCGCCGGTCCGGGCGCCGTGGCGGTCACCCCGCCGGCGTCGACGACGAGGCTGTAGCGCTCGGGGCTCGTGGAGCCCTGCGGACCGGCCGACCCGTCGACGCGCAGCACGAGCGCGGTGCGCCCTCCGTCAGCGGCGGACGGGCCGGCGGCGGGGTCGTCGTGGGTCGCGGTGACGCCGTCGAGGCCGGAGAGGAGGCCCGCGGCGAGGTCGGCGAGCCACGGGGCGGCGCCGTCGAGCCCGACCGCGTGGACCTCCAGGGCGCCGGCGGGCACGTGGCCCTCGCCGGGCTCGACGTGCAGGGGCTGGGGGATGATCGAGACCATCAGGTACCTCGTCGTCTGGGTCTGGTCGAATCGATTCGGCTTTTGCGAGCGCCACACCCTAACCCGCCTGCGCGGGACCGACCAAGTGCCCGACCGGGCGGACCCGTCAGCGCGACGGCGCCACGTAGCGCGGGCTCGGGTCGAGCGACAGGACGCCCTCGACGTCCCGCGCCGGGTCCGCCGAACCCGTGGTCCAGCCGCCCACCACGCCCGCCGGCACGTCGTCGAGCAGCGTCCCCCACTCGCGCGCGCGGGCGCCGAAGCCCGACTGCGAGGTCGGCTGGAGCACGACGGCGGCCTCGCCCGCCCCCACGTCGAGCGCGGCGGCGTCGAGCACCGCCTCGGCGTCGGGTCGCTGCACGACGACGAGCTTCTGCGGCAGGCCCTGCGTGCGCACGACCTCCCCGACGGCGTCGATCGCGGCGCTGAGCTCCGCAGCGCCCACCGTGCCCGCGCGCGACCCCTCCCCTGCACGACGCGCGTCGACCGCGAGCGCGACGCCCACGGTCGGGCGTGCGAGCACGTCCGCGTACTCGGCGACCTGCTCGTCGAAGCTCGCTCGGCCGGGCTCCAGGCGCAGCACCACGAGCACCCCGGCGGCCGCCGCGGTGTCGACGAGCGGCACGAGCTCCTCGGCGGGGATCTCCGTCGAGTAGTCGCGGTCCGCGCCCGGGTTCGACGACGCCCGCGTGGCCGGCACCTCGAGCACCGGGACCACCACGTCCTCCGGGGCCGCCTCGGCGTACGCCGCCGCCGCCTCCTGCGCGCGCGTGACGGCCTCCGACGCCGAACGCTCCCCCACCGCCACGAGGCCCGACGTCACGGCGTCCGCCTCGACCGCGACGTACCGGACGCCGTCGGCGAGGACGAGCTGGGAACCGCTGGGGAGCAGGTCGCCCGCCTCGGCCGACCGCAGCCGCCACGCGAGGTCGTCGGCCGTGCCGAAGCCCTCGCCGATGCCGACGACCGCGAGCGCTTTCGCGGCCGAGATCGCGTCGACGACCTCCGCGGACGCCCGCGGGTCGCCCTGCGGCACCTCGAGCGGCACGGCCCCCGCGGCGCGCGCGGTCGCGATGGCCGCGGACTGCGGCCCGCCGGGCGTCGCGAGGCTCCCGGGCTCCGTGAGGGCGAGGACCTCGGTCAGCGTCTCCGGCTCGCCCCGCTCGGGCAGCGCGGAGCGGACCTCGTCGAGGTCGCGCTCGTCGAGCGTCCCGTCGGGCAGGAGCGCCCCGACCTCGAGCAGGACGCGCTCGACGCCGTCGACGTCGCCCAGGGTTGCTCGCGCGGGCTCCTCGCCCGCGTCCTCCTGGCCGGGAGGCGCCTCCGCCTCGCCCACCTCGACGACGGCGACCGTGCCGAGCCGGCTCAGCTCGGTGCGCAGCCCGCCGTCCGAGATGGCGCCGCCCACGAGGAGCACGGGCGCGGCGAGATCGACGGCGGCCGCGGCCGCGGTCGCGCGCGCGGCCTCGTCGTCGGCCGTGGCGAGCACGACGACGGGCGCGTTGGTGAAGAACGCCTGGCTGCTCGTCAGCGCGAGCTCCGCCGGCTCGGTCGAGCCGAGCACGAGGACGCCGTCGCTCGGCTCCGCAGCGCGGGCGACGAGCCCGGTCTCGCCCGAGGACGGCCCGTCGGCCTTCGCGGTCTCCGCGGCACAGCCGCCCAGTGCGACGACCGCACCGAGCGAGAGGACGACGGGGAGGGCGACAGGGACGAATCGGACCTTCCGAGTGTTCACGTCCCCATCATCGCGCACCCCGCGTGCCACGCAGACCGAGGGATGTGAGGGACTCGTGATGGTCGGACCCGGCCCGCGTGACCCGCACCACCTGCGCCGGTCGCCGGACGCGCGCGGAATCACAGGGCGCGCGGCGGCCCCGACCGGCATACTGGGCAGGCCCTGACCGAACGCCGAGGAGATCGCATGTCGACCCCCGACCAGCCCGACCAGAACCCGCAGCAGCCCGGCGGGACGCCGTCCGGCCCGCCCGCCTACGGCGCGCCGCAGTCCGGCGAGCCGCAGCAGCCGCCGCAGGCCCCGCAGTACGGCGCCCCGCAGGCCCCGCAGTACGGCGCCCCGCAGGCGCCCCAGTACGGCGCCCCGCAGGCGGGCACGCCGTCGTACGCCGCCCCGGGCCAGGACCCGGGCAAGACGATGGGGATCGTCGGCCTCGTGCTGTCGTTCCTCGGCTGCCTCTCGATCGTGGGTCTGATCCTCAGCATCGTGGCCTTCAACAAGTCGAAGAAGGCCGGCTACAAGAACGGCCTGGCGCTCGCCGGCATCATCGTCGGCGCGATCGTGCTCGTCCTGACGATCATCGGCTCGATCGTGTTCTTCAGCACCGTCGGCGCCGTGACGCAGGAGGTCCTCGACGCCTGCTCCGGCGTGCCGTCCGGCACGGTCGTCGAGGTGCGTGGCGAGCCCGTCACCTGCCCCTGACCTCCCGGCGGCGACGCCGCTCCGCGAAGGCCCTCACCGCTCGGTGGGGGCCTTCGTCGTGCCCGCGGCGGCAGCGGCGGCCACCGGCTCGCTGTCGGCGGACGTCCGCGGCGCGCCGCCCCGCCGCGCCGTACCGACCGCGCATCCCGACGACGCCCGCCTCCCCCGGCGCCCGGTGCGGCTGCTTGCCCCTGCCGCGCATCGCGCGAGACCGCAGACGACGCGTGGGCGAACGAGGCCGACGCGTATCGCCGACGTGGGGTGGGACGCCTGGCCCCGGGAGCTGCGCGCGGCGACCGGGGCGAGCCGGGACGCGAGCTTCGACCTGGACGCCGCACCGACCACGCGTCCGCTGCAGGCGACCGTGCACGAGCTGGCGGTCACCGACGTCGTCCGTGCCGTCCAGGTCTCGTGAGCCGCGCCGCGGAGCAGCCGGGACGCCCGACGACGAGCGCTCCGCGACATGCGGAAGGCCGCCGGTCAGGACTCTTGTCCTGGCCGACGGCCTTCCACCGGTGGAGCTAGGGGGATTCGAACCCCCGACCTTCTCATTGCGAACGAGACGCGCTACCAACTGCGCCATAGCCCCTCAAGCGAGGAACAGATTAGCACCCCGAGGGCGGGGTCTCGCAAACCGGCCGCCCCCGGGGGGTCTACTGGCCCGCCGCCCGACGGCGCGCCAGGATCTCGTTGAGGTCGAGACCGAGCGTCTCCGTGGAGGGCTTGCGCTCGTCGCCCGCGGCGGGCGCCGGGGCGCCCGACGGGGCAGCGTCTGCGACGGCCGCGACCACGGGCTCGACGCGGGCCGACCGCGTCGGCGAGACGACGTCGTCGTCCGTGAGCGGGGCGGGCTCGCGGCGAGGAGCCGTGGGCTTCATGGTGTACGTCGGCGGGGGCACCGGCACGGGGTCCCACGCGCGGCCCGTCGGGACGCGCTCCGCGTCGACGACCTCGGCCTCGACGACCGGGGCCGTCTCGCGAGCGGTGGTCGGCTCGTCGGACGCTGGGGCGGGCTCCTCGGAGGCCGGGCCCTCGGTCGCACCGGACGCGGTGACCCGCTCGCGGGACGACGCGGCAGGCGCGCCCGCGTCGGCCGACGCCGCGGCGTTGGCCCGCGCGAGGTCCTGCGGCGTGACGCGCGGGATCATCTGCGTGCTCACCTGCGACCCGTGGACGGCGCGGCCGGTGACGCGCGGCCGCGCGCCCCGGGGTGCGGGCGGTGCGCCGAGCACGGCGCCGCGCGCCGCGCGGGCCGCGGCACGACGCTCGGCCAGCCACGCGGCGTCGGACCGCTGCGCGGCGAGCACCGCACGACGGCCGAGCACGAGCACCAGCCCGAGGAACGCCGTCGGGACCACGCCCGCCCACCACGGGACGAGCCCGAGCGCGACGACGACCCACACCCCGACGGTCGCGAGGAGCAGCACGACCGTGAGCGTGAGACGACGGCGTGCCGCGGCGGCGCGCCGCTCGAGGAGCTCGAGGCGGGACTGCTCGGAGGCCGGCTGACGGCGCGGCGGTGCCCCGCGCGAGGGTGACGCGCTGACGGTGCTCCCCATGGCGTGCGTTCCCTCCTCGTCGTGCGTCCGGTCCTCGGACCGGCCCTGCGTCCCCGTTCCCGTTCCCCCGAGCAGGGGGCGCCCTCCGCCACCGGCGGGACCGGAGGCGATCGCCGCGGCCGTCGTGACGCCGTCGAGCCGGGCGTCCCAGCGGTCGAAGCCCCCGCCGCCCGGGCCGGCGACGGCCAGGACGCGCAGGGAGCCGGAGAAGCGGTCGTCCGTGCGCGCGTCCAGCAGCTGCTGCCGGTGACGCACCCGGTGCGGGACGTAGAAGCCGACCCACAGCAGGAACACCGCGAGCGCGACGATCCCCGAGGCCGATTCCACATCACGACCGTAGGCGAGGCCCGCGGCCACGCTCCGCACGCGCCCCGGCGTGTCGGGCGGCTCAGATGCTCTCGCGGCGCGTCGCCTGCCAGCGCGCGAGGAGCCCGTCCGGGACCTCCTCGCTCGTGACGGCGAACGTCCGGTGGTCGCGCCACTCCCCCTGGATGTGCAGGTACCGCTCGCGGACGCCCTCGTCGCGCAGGCCCAGCTTCTCCACGACGCGCAGGCTCGGGCCGTTCTCCGGGCGGATGTTGATCTCGATCCGGTGCAGCCCGAGGATCGTGAAGCAGTAGTCCGTGGCCATCGCGACGGCGGTCGGGATGACGCCGCGGCCCGCGACGTGCTCGCTTACCCAGTAGCCGATGCTCGCACCGCACAGCGAGCCGTACGTGATGGACGACACGGTGAGCTGGCCGACGAGCTCGCCGTCCAGCTCGACGGCGAACGGCAGCGAGGACCCGGCGCGCGCCTGGGCCGACAGGACCCGGACGTACTCCGCGAACGTGGGCGGTCCGCCCGGCGTGCCGGGGCGGGGCGACGTGCCCTCCCACCGCTCCAGCCAGTCGGCGTTGCGGGCGCGCAGGCGCATCCAGGCGTTCGCGTCCCGACGCCGCAGCGGGCGCAGGACGACGGACCCGCCCAGCGTGTCGTCCCGCAGCGTCACGGGCCACGGCTTGGCGACGGTCCAGCCGCGGGCGATCTTGTGGGTCATGCGGCGGTGTACCGTCCTCGGCCTGTCGGTGGGCGTGGCGACGAGGACAGACGGTGCGCCCGACCCTCGGTGCACAGGGTGACACCACCGGGCGCCCGCGCGCCACCGACCGGTGACGCGGGCACCCGGTGGTGTCACCCGTGCGCTGTCCCGCGATCAGCCCAGCGTGACGACGACCTTCGCCTCCGTGCCCGCGGGCAGCGCGGGGATCGGGCTCGCCGGGTCGTGCTCGACGCCGTCGACCGTCACCGAGCGCACGCCCTTCGACACGTGGTCCGGGTTGCGGACCTCGATGTCGTAGACGGCGCCGCGCCACTCACGACGCACCTCGAACCCGTCCCAGTCCTTCGGGATCGACGGGTCGACGACCAGGCCGTCGAGCGCGAGGCGGACGCCGAGGACGTACTTGGTCACGGCGGTGTACATCCAGCCGGCCGTGCCCGTGAGCCACGGGTTCTGCGCCTTGCCGAACCACTCGTGGTCGCGGCCGTAGAGGAACTGGACGTACGCGTACGGCTCCGCCCCGCGGACCTCGATGTTGTCGTTCTGGTGGTACGGCAGGATCGCGTCGTAGAACTGCACCGCCTCGTCGCCGCGCCCGAGCATCGCCTCGGCGATGATCGGCCACGCGTTCGGGTGGGAGAAGATCGCGGCGTTCTCCTTGATGCCCGGGTAGACGCGCGTCACGAAGCCGACGGTGTCGTCGACCTTCGTGAACGCCGGCCAGTTGAGGTGGTTGCCGTACTCGGAGCCCAGGAGCTCGCGCACCGCGTCCATCGACGCCTCGCCGCGCTCCTGGGTCGTGATCCCCGCGATGACGGGCCAGGCCTGGTGCTCGAGGAAGATCTTGCCCTCGTCGTTCTGCGCCGAGCCGATCTTCACGCCGTCGCGCGTGTAGCCGCGGATCCACCAGCGCCCGTCCCAGAGCTGCGCGTCCGCGACCTTCGCGATGCGCTCGCGCTCCGCCGTGAACCGGACGACGTCCGCCTCGGCCCGCTCGTCGCCCGCCGCCGCGAGCGGCTCCGCGACCTCGAGGAACGCGCCGATCGCCCACGCGTGGAGGAACGTCACGAGCGACGTCTCGCCGCCGCCGAGGTTGAGGCAGTCGTTCCAGTCGGCGCGCAGACCGAGCGCGACGCCGTTCTGGCCCACCTGCTCCGCGGAGAACTCGAGCGCGCGGACGAGGTGGTCGTAGACGGTCGCGGGCGTGCCCTCGGCGAACGGGATCTCCAGGTCGAGGAACGCGCGGTCGCCCGTCTCCTTGACGTACTCCACGACCGACGGCACGAGCCACAGGTGGTCGTCCGAGCACGTGTCCTCGAGGCCGTGGATGAGGTCCTTCGGGTCGACCGTCGGGACGATCGTGGGCGACGGGACGTCGGGCAGCTTCTCCGCGTCGGGGTCGAACGCCTTGGGGTCGAACAGGTGCAGGCCGTAGCCCGCCTCCGTCTGGGCCCGCAGGAGCTCGACGATGCGCTGCCGCGTCTTCGTGGGGTTCGAGTGGATGACGCTCATGACGTCCTGCGCGGTGTCGCGGTAGCCGAGCCCGGCGCGCCCGCCCACCTCGACGAACGACGCGAACCGCGACCACACGACGCACGTCTCCGCCTGGAGCAGCGTCCACGCGTTGATCATCGTGTTCATGCCCTCGTGGGGCGTGCGGATGCGCAGCTTGTCCTGCTTGGCGCGCCAGAAGTCGCGCAGGCGCTCGCGCTCGTGGTCCACCGCCGCGACGTCCGAGTACTTCGCCTGGATCGCTCGCCCGACCGCGTCACGCGAGCCGTAGCCGAGCATGAAGACGAGGCGCTTGGTCTCGCCCGGCGCGAGCGTCACCTTGTGCAGCAGCGCGCCGCAGTGGTTCTGCGTCGTCGCGCTCGCGTTGGTGCCCTCGCCCCGCTCGATCGCGATCGGGTTGCTCTCGGTGCGGTACGGGCCGACGAAGCTGTCGCGCAGCGAGTCGTACGACGACGGCGTCTCGCTCGACGCGAAGTAGTGGTACGTCCAGGGCTCGTAGTAGAAGTCGTACTCGATGATCCCGTCCTCGTACGAGGAGCCGGAAGCGTAGAGCGACATCTGCAGGTTCTGGTTGTCGATCGTGATCGTGTGGAACGAGAACTCGACGTACGACCCGACGGTGAGCTCGCGCACCTCGTCCGTCGTGTTGGTGACGCGCACGTCCCACAGCTCGACGTCGTCGTCGAGGGGGATGAAGACCGTCTGCTCGGCGTCGATGCCCTTGTACTCGGCGCGGAACGTCGTGTAGCTCAGGCCGTGGCGCGTGGTCCAGCGCCCCGCGCCGCCGGCCGGGTCGAGCTCCTCGTCCGGCCCGACGAACGGCTTGCCGACCGGCTGCCAGGACACCGACCAGTAGTCGCCGTCCGCGTCGTCGCGCAGGTAGACGTAGTGGCCGGGGCGGTCGAGCGGCACCCCGTTCTGGCGGAAGCGCGAGATGCGCCCGTACTGCGAGCTCTTGTAGTACGAGTACCCGCCGCCGTGGTGCGACAGGACCGTGCACATGTCCTTGGTGCCGAGGTAGTTCGTCCACGAGACGGGGACGTCGGGGCGCTCGACGACGTACTCGTCGTGCGTGGTGTCGAAGTGGCCGTAGCGCATCGTTGCTCTGGTTCCTGTCCTGGGGTGGGGCTGGGGCTGGGTGCGGCGGGGGTGCCGGGTGGGGACGCGGACGTCAGACGCCGGCCGTGACGAACCCCTGCAGCCACTCGAGGAGCTCGGCGGCCTTCTCGGGGGTGTCTGCCTCGACGAACATGCGCAGGACGGGCTCGGTCCCGGAGAACCGCAGGAGCGCCCAGTTGTCGTTCTCGAGGAAGATCTTGGTGCCGTCGAGGTGGGAGACCGAGACGACCGGGTACGGCCCGACGTGCGTGAGGGGCTGCGCCTCGAGCCGGCGCGGCACCTCGACGCGCATCTCCGGGGTGGCCGGCACGCCCGCCTCGAGCGTGTACAGGCGACCGGTGATCTCGTAGAGCATCGCGCGCAGCTCGGAGATCCGCTTGCCCGTGCGCGCGAGCATCTCGGCCACCAGGGCGCACGCGAAGATGCCGTCCTTGCCGAGGATCCAGCCGCGGATCGTCAGGCCGCCCGACGACTCGCCGCCGAGCACCGCGCCGATCTCCTCCATGCCGGCCGTCACGTGCTTGAACCCGACCTTGACCTCGCGCGACTCCTCGCCGAAGTGCGCCGCGAGCCGGTCGAGCAGGTGCGTCGTCGCGAGGTTGCGCACCACGCCGCCCTTCTCCCCGCGGACCTCGTGCAGGTACCAGTACAGGAGGAGGAGCAGGTCGTTCGTCGAGATGTACTCGCCCGTCTCGTCGACGATCCCGATGCGGTCCGAGTCGCCGTCCGTCGCCATGCCGAGGTCGTAGCGGCCGCCGCCCTGCTGGATCATCGTCACGAGCGTGCTGAGGCGCTGGAGGTCCGGTGCCGGCGCGACGCCGCCGAACAGCGGGTTGTGCGCCGCGTGGATGAACTCCGACCGCACGCGCATGTCGGACAGGATGGTGCCGAGCGTGAGCTGGCTCGTGCCGTACATCGGGTCGACCACGACCTGGAGGTCCGAGCCGCGGACCGCCTCGACGTCGATGATCCGCTCGATCGCGTCGACGTACGGGTCCGTGAGCGACCGGTCGACGACGACGCCCGTGCGGCGGGCCACGTCGATGTCGAGCGTGATGACGTCGTCGACCGAGAGCGCGTTCGCCTCGTCCTGGTAGCGGTCCGTCTCGTCGTCGAGCGGGAGCGAGCCGTCCTGGCGGAACACCTTCATGCCGTTCCACTCGGGCGGGTTGTGGCTCGACGTGACGATGATGCCGTAGGCCGCCCCGAGGTAGGGCGCGGCGAACGTCACGAGCGGGGTCGGGACGTCGTCGGGCAGGAGGGTCACCGCGATGTTGTTGCCGGCGAAGACCTCGGCCGCGGCGATGGCCGACTCGCGCGAGAGGAAGCGGCGGTCGCCGCCGATCACGACGCCCTTCGCGTCCAGCCCCCGGCGGATCGTCTCGTTCGCGATGGCCTGGCACAGCCGGCGCACGTTGGCGAGCGTGTAGCCCTCGCCGATGACCGCGCGCCAGCCGCCGGTGCCGAACACGATCTTCGTGTCGGTGTTCTTCTTCGGCACGAACAGGCGCTTGAGGACGATGTCCGCCGCCTGGGCGAGCTCGTCCGGGGTGTTGATGCCGCGGACCTCGTCCACGTCGACGATGCGGTACGACGAGATGCGCTTGCCCGCCCCGATGACGCGGCGGGCGAGCTCGGTGAGCCGGTGCTCGCCGTCGGCCGCCATGCGCTCCAGCTCCCCGAACAGCAGGCGGGGGGCCGCGACGTACGCGCCCACGTTGATCTCGGTGCGCGGCTCGGGAGCGGCGTCCGCGACCTCGGACGACTCGAGGATCGCCGTGATCTCGCCCCCGGCGCGGACCACGCGCCCGTACCCGTCCGGGTCGTCGACGACGGCGGAGAGCAGCGACAGGTCGGCGCCCGTGAGGGTGTGCCGCGTGAGCAGCCCGAGGAGCGACTCGGAGCGCAGCAGCGGCGTGTCCGCGTAGGCGACGAGGACCGGCTCGTCGACGCCCGGCCCGAGCACCGACGCGACCGCCTCGCGCGCCGCGAGGACCGCGTCGCCCGTGCCGAGCGGCGACTCCTGCTCCACGTAGACGACGTCCTCGCCGAGCAGCTCGCGCACGGTCGGGTCGTCGGGCGACACGACCACGACGATGCGGCCCGCGTCCACGACGCGGCGGACGTTCGCGACCGCCAGCTCGACGACCGTCGCGTCGCCGAGCGGCCGCGACAGGAGCTCGCGCGACGCGTCGTCGTGGCCTGCGGCGAGCACGACGGCGGCGCGGCCCGTCCTCGGGTGGGCGCCCCCTCGCGGGGTGGTCGCGGTGGGGTTCGCGGTCGTCGCGGTCATGGCGTCCTCACTGTCGGCACCTCTGTCGGACGGCGACCCATTTGTCAGGAGTCCGAACTACTGGCTCCCTCCGATCATAGGCACCCGGGACGCGTGCACGGAACCCGCTCCGGGCGTCCGGGGCCGAAGGTCACCCGCGCGGCGTCGGCGCGGAGGCGCGCGCCGGGTGACAATAGGGACATGAGTGGCCCGGTCCAGCCATACCCCCTGCACGGAAGCATCGAAGCCGAGGACGCGAAGGAGATCCTCCGCAAGGCCATCCGCACCCACCGCCAGGCGCGGTCCGAGCGGCTCCGCAAGGAAGCGGACGCCGCCATCGCCGACGTCGTCGAGACCATCCCCGAGGTCGCGGCCGCCACGTGCGTCGCGACCTACGCCGCGCGTCCGGGCGAGCCGGGCACGTCGGCGATGCTCGAGCGTCTCGCCGCGCGCGGCGTCCGCCTGCTGCTGCCCGTGCTCGGCGCGGGGCTCCAGCGGGACTGGGCCGTCTACGACGGCCCCGCCGACCTCCAGGTCCGCGCACCCGGGCGGCCTCCCGAACCCGGCACCCCGACCCTGGGCCCGGAGGCGATCGCCGAGGCCGACGTCGTCGTCGCCCCCGCGCTCGCCGTCGACTCGCGCGGCGTCCGGCTCGGCCAGGGCGGCGGGTGGTACGACCGCGCGCTCGAGCACGTGCGCCCCGGGACGAAGGTCGTGGCGGTCGTCTTCCCGGAGGAGGTCTACGACGCGAGCGACCGACCGCTGCCCGTCGAGCCGCACGACCGCACGGTCGACGCCGTCGCGACACCCCTCGGGTGGCGCTGGCTGCCGTAGCGGCCCGTGCCGTCCTCCCCCGGGGCGATCTCCGCCCCCGGGGAGGCTCCGAGCCCCGACGCCGCTACGGGACGAGGGTGAGCTCGTCCTTGCTCGCCTCGGCGACGGCCTCGGTGGAGAACGGCCACGTGTAGGTCTCGCCACGGGCCCAGGTCGAGAGCTGGTCCGCGTAGTGCTTCGACGCCGGGTGGCCCGAGGTGCCCGTGACGGTCACCCACGTCGAGCGGTCGAGGTCGCCGAGGTCGACGACCATGCGCATCGACGGGCCGGCCGTCACGTCGAACGACCCGGACGCGGCGTCCCACGCGGTCGCGTTGACGATCGACGAGCCACCGGGCATGCCCACCGGGGCGGGGTTGACGAAGTCGCGCACCGGCCCCGGGATCGACTCGCCGCCCAGCACCGGGTGCTCCAGGGCGAGCACGTGGATCTTGCCCCACGCCCAGTCCGACGGCTGCTTGCTCTGCTCGACGGTGAGGTCGAGGCGCGCGGAGACGAGCGCCTGCGTGAGCACCTCGTCGCGCGTCTCGACGACGCTGACCGTCTGGCGGTCGTCCCAGAACGGGTCGGTCGGGTTCTCCAGGAGGTTCTGCACGACGGCGAGCCAACGGCTCCCGCCGCTCGGGCGCGCCGACTCGGGCAGGTCGTCCCAGAAGGTGAGCTGGAGCAGGTTCCGCCACACGGCGGCGAAGTACGCCGCCGCGGCGGAGTCGGTGTCGGTCCGGTAGTCCCAGCCCGCGAGGAGCTGCTGGCCCTCGGCCGCGAAGTCGTCGTCGATCTCCTGCTCGAGCAGAGGCTGCACGAGCACCTCGGCGTACGGGCTGCGGTCGTCGACCTGGACCTCGTTCATCGTGTCGACGTCCACGGTGCGCCCGGCCGCGATCTCGGCCTCCAGGAGCTGACGGATGCGCTGCGAGCGGTACCCGTAGTCCCAGTCGGTCGTGAGGAACGGCGCGACGCCGTCCGGCAGCACGGCCTGGTTGGCGGCCACGATGAAGCCCTCGGCCGGGTCCACGACGCGCGGCATCTCCTCGCTGGGGACGTAGCCCTGCCAGTCGTAGCGCTCGTCGGACCCGTCGCGCGGCCACGTGCCGTCGGAGGGCACCTCGGCGTCGGGGACCGCCTGGCGGACGGGGATCTTGCCCGGAGCCTGGTAGCCGATGTGGCCGTCCGCGGTCGCGAAGACGATGTTCTGGGCCGGCACCTCGAAGAGCGCGGCGGCCGCCTGCATGTCCTCGGCGTCCTGCGCGAGGTTGAACGCGAAGACGGCGTCGGCCGTGCGGCCCGGCTCGAGCGCGGTCCACTGGAGCGCGACGGCGTACTCCCCCAGCCGCGTGTCCAGCGCGGGCGTGTCGACCGCCGCCTCGGTCGCCGGGATCGCCTCGGAGACGATCGGGCCGTGGAGCGTCGAGCGGACCTCGATCTCGATGTCGTCGCCCCCGGCGACCCGCAGCGTCTCGGTGCGGGTCTCCAGCGGGACCCACTCGTCGCCGCGGAGGTAGGTGTCGTCGCGCACGCGCTCGACGAAGAAGTCGGTGACGTCGGCACCCATGTTCGTCAGGCCCCAGGCGAGCTGGGCGTTGTGCCCGATGACGACGCCGGGGAATCCCGCGAACGAGAAGCCCGCGACGTCGAACCCGCACGCCGGGGAGACCTCGTTGCAGTGCAGCCCCACCTGCGCCCAGATGCCGGGCGCCCCGAGCGCGAGGTGCGGGTCGTTCGCGAGGATCGGCTTGCCCGACGCCGTGTGCTCGCCGGACACGACCCACGAGTTCGAGCCGGTGCCCTCGCCGCGGCCGATGAGCACGGGGACGGCACCGAGGGCGCGGTCCGCGGCCTCGAGCGCGGCCTGGAGGTGGTCGGAGCCGTACTCCGCACGGGCCTGCGGACCGAGGTCCAGCGCGACCTGCTGCGGGTTCTCCAGCTCGCCGGGGTCGAGGATCGGCGCGTTGAGCTCGGACGGGTAGGCGGGGAACAGCTCCGCCACGCGCGCCGCGTCCTGGATCGTCCCGTAGGCCAGCGCGCGGTCGAGCTCGTCGTCGTAGTTGCCCCGCAGGTCCCAGGCCATCGCCTTGAGCCAGGCGAGGGAGTCGACCGGGTCCCACGGCTCGGGCTCGGCGACGTCGACCTGGAGGCCCAGCACCGTGTACTCGAGCGCGATCTCCGACGGGCTGCGGTTCTCCAGGTAGGCGTTCACGCCCTCCGCGTACGCCTGGAGGTACGCCTTCGTCTCCGGGGAGACGACGTCCCACTCCTCCTCCGCGACCTGGCGCCAGCCGAACGTGCGCGTGACCGTGTCGGCGGCGATCGCATCCGGGTTGTCCCCGACGAGCTCGGCGAGCCGCCCCGAGGTGACGTGGCGGCGGTAGTCCATCTCGAAGAAGCGGTCCTGCGCCTGGACGTAGCCCTGGGCGCGGAAGAGGTCCTCGGGGGTGTCGGCGTAGATCTGCGGGACGCCCTGGGCGTCGCGCAGCACGGTCACCTCGCTGCCGAGCCCGGGCACGGAGATCTCGCCGGACGCCTGCGGCAGCGGACGCCGGACGGTGACCACGACGAACGCCGCACCCGCGACGAGCGCGACGACGAGCAGCGCCGCCACGCCGATCAGGACGCGCCGGCGCGCGGACCGGCGACGGCGCCGCGGCGGGGCCGACGCCTCGCCCGGGGTCGCGGGGTCGGCACCGGTGACGGGGTCACCGGCAGGGGCCTCGGCGGGTTCGTGCGCAGACACGGATGCGAGACTACCCCGGCCCTGCCCGGGCGCCGGTCCGCGTATGATTAGCACTCGGAAGTTTCGAGTGCCAGGCGGTGTTGACACCGTCGACCAGGCCGAGACCGTCCCGATCCCGACCCGCCGGTGGCCGCCTCGACGGCCGTCTCGTGAACGAGGAGAACCCGTGCCCACCTACGCGTACACCTGCACCGCCTGCGGTCACGCCTTCGACATCCACCAGTCGTTCAGCGACGACGCCCTCACCGTGTGCCCCGAGTGCTCGGGCCGCCTGCGCAAGGTGTTCTCCTCGGTGGGCGTGACCTTCAAGGGCTCCGGCTTCTACCGCACGGACTCGCGGTCCGGCGGCAAGACGTCGACGGCGCCCGCCGCCTCGACGTCCAGCGCGTCGTCGTCCTCGTCGTCGGGGTCGTCCTCGTCGTCGGGCGGCACGAGCTCGAGCGGCACGTCGAGCAGCTCCGCCGCGTCGTCCTGACCTGACGCGGCGCCGCCGGGCTGCTCGCCCCGGGCTCGGCCGGCTGCTCGGCCGGGCCGGCGTCGGCGCCCCACCGGTGCGCGGCCGACCACAACGGGTCGGTCGGCGCACGGTGCGCGGGTCCCCGCGCCGCGTCGTCCACAGGTCGCCGCGCATCGCGTCCGCCGGCCCGCCGCGCGCGGCTACGGTCGCGCCATGCCTCGCTCCTCCCGCCCGCCCGGCCCGTCGACCCGCCCCGGTCGCACCGCCGCGCGGCGACGCCTGCTGCACGGCCTGTGGTGGCGGTCCCGGTACGTCGTCGCGGCGCTCTGCTGCGGGCTCGCGGCGTCGGTCGTCGTCGGCGCGCTGCGGCCCCCGCCCCCGCCGACGACGACCGCCGTCGTGACGGCCCGCGCCGTGCCGCCCGGCACCACGCTGACGGCACCCGACGTGCGGGTGGACCACGTCCCGGCCTCCCTCCTGCCCGCCGGGGCACCGACCCGGGCCGACGACGTCGTCGGGCGCCGCGCGACCGTCGCCCTGCCGGAGGGCACGCTCCTCCAGGACGGCTTGGTCGCCGGCGGGGAGCTCGCCGCCGGGGCGCCCGACGGGACCGTGGTCGCACCCGTCCGGCTCGACCCGGGCGTCGCCGCGCTCCTCGGGCCGGGCGACCGCGTCGACCTGCTGGCCGCGGGCGACCCGGCGCTCGCCCCGGTGCCGACGGACGTCGCGGACGCGGGGACCGCTCCCCCGCATGATCCGTACCTGGCCCGCGCCGCGGTCGTCGTGCCGGCGCCCGAGCCCGACGACGGCGGAGGGCTGCTCGGCACCGGTGGGTCGGGCTCCGACGTCGTGACGCTCGTCGCGGTGCGCCCCGAGGAGGCCGTACGGCTCGCGGCCCGGACCGGCCACGCCCCGGTCACGGCGGTGCTGGTGCCCTGAGGACGTCGCGGGACCGGCCGGACCCGACCCGCCGGGCCGAACCGTTGCCCCGTGCCGCGCACGTTGGCAGGATCGCGCGTGCACGCGCCGTGGCACCGTCGTGACGCGCGATCGTCGACAGGAGAGGGAAGCAGCACATGAAGGGCGTGTTCCAAGGGTTCAAGGAGTTCGTGCTCCGCGGCAACGCGATCGACCTGGCGGTCGGCGTCGTCATCGGGGCGGCGTTCTCCGGGGTCGTCACGGCGATCGTCGAGGACTTCATCAACCCCCTCATCGGGGCGATCTTCGGCAAGCCCGACCTCACCGGCCTGTGGGACATCACGCTGCGCGCCGGAGACGCGGCGAAGGACATCCCGCCCTCCGTCATCTCCGTCGGCGGGGTCCTCAACGCGATCCTCCAGTTCCTCATCATCGCCGTCGCCCTCTACTTCGTCATCGTCCTGCCGATGAACAAGCTCGCGGAGCGACGCAAGAAGGACGAGGAGCCCGAGCCCGAGGCGCCGGCCGAGGACGTGCGCGTGCTCCAGGAGATTCGTGACCTCCTCGCCGCCCAGGCGGGCGGCGGACCCGGCGCGACAGCGGGCGGGATCGCACCCGGAGGGCCGACGCCCCCGCGCCACCTCTGACGCGGCCGTCGCTCACGAGCAGGTGGTCACCCGGCGGGCCGTCAGTGGCGCCCGTAGTGGGGCGGCACGTCGCCCAGCAGGCGGTCGTCGTTCTCGCCCGGCGCGCCGCGGCGCGGCGCCGCCTCGTCGCCCCATCCTTCGGCGCGCTCGTCGGCGCTCGTTCCGGGCACCACCGTGCTCTCGGTCCCCCGCCGCACGGCCCGCCGCGGACGCCGACGGTGCCCGGTCTCGGGACGGTCGCGCGCGTCGTCGGGCAGGTGCTGCGGGTCAGGGCTCGGGTCGGCGGTCGTGCTCACGCCTCCCATGGTCCCACCGGCGGGCTGCTACAGGTCCTCGTCGCCGTGCTGCTCGTCGTCGTCGAGCACCGGCACGACGACGATCCGGTCACCACCGCCCGTCTGCGCGACGCCGCCCGTCTCCGGGAGCCGCGCGTCGCGCACGGCCTGCACGACCCGCCGGATGCGCTCGGCCTCCTTGGCGGGGTCGAGGAACGCCGCGGCGGACCAGACCTGCGCGACCGTCCAGCCGATGCGCTCGAGCCGCTCGGCGACCTGCCGGTCGCGCACGCGGACGCTGCGCTCGGCGACGTACGCCGCGTCGTCGGTGAGGACGGCGACGAGGAGCTCGCCGGGCAGGTCCGGGTGGCCGACGACGAGCGGGATGCGGTCGCCGTCGCCGATGCCGTAGTCGGTCTCGACGACGAGCCCCGCGCGCCAGAGCCGCTCGGCGAGGTCCAGCACGAGCCGGTCGGGGCTGCCGCCGAGGTCGACGCCGTTGCCCAGCGTGACCTGGTCGGCGGCGCCGCTGCGCTGCTCGGCCAGGTCGAGGACCTCGGCGAGCAGCCGGGCGCCCGCGCCGCGCAGGCGCTCGGGGTCGAGGTCGCCCGCGGTGAAGCACGAGACGACGTGGAGACGCCGCCGCGTCGCCCCGACGGCGTCGAGCAGCATGGCCTCGGCGCCCGGGGTGTTGAGGATGCCGAACCGGTGCAGCACGCGGCCGTGCGGCGTCCGCCCGAAGCCGACGGACAGCACGATCGTGTCGCGCACGAGCCCGGCGACGCCCGAGACGTCCGCGACGACGACCGGCTCGGCGCGCGCGCCGGAGAAGAACCCGGCGAGCGCCGGGTTCTGCCGGACCTCGACGAGGAGCGCGTCGCGGATGCGGTCGGCGTGCAGGGGCGTGACGGTGACGATCGCGAGGGACTCGTCCGGCCGGGTGAGCGCGTGCTCGATCGCGACCTCGACGACGCGGTCGACCTCGGCCTGCGTGCTCTCGACCGCGCCGGACGCCGTGTCGGGCATCCCGGCACCGTCGACGACGTCGAGCTGGACGAGGACCTCCGCGCGCGGCAGCGGCGACGGGCGCAGGACCCCCGCATAGCCGTGCTCGGCGAGGAACGTGGTGACGAACGGGTCGCGCCGCGAGCCGTCGGCGAGCAGCTCGACCGTGGGCAGGAGCTCGGCGAGCTCGCGCACGGTGTCCGTGGACGCGGCACGCGGGTCGCCGACGGCGACGACCTGGCGCCCGCGGGCGAGCGCCGACAGGACGAGCTCGACGGGCGTGTGCTCGATCGCGTCGAGCACGACGAGGTCGACGGTGCGGGTCGCGGGCACGAGGTGCGGGACGAGCGTCGGGGTGGCGACGAGCACGGGACGCAGCCGGCGCAGCACGGCGGGGTGCTGCTCCGCCGTCTCGCGCAGGCTCACGAGCCGGCCCTCGAGCAGCTCGGTGAAGAGGGCCTCCGCCTCGTCGCGGTGCTCGCGCATCGCGGTCCCGAGGTGGTCGCGGACGGCCGCCCGGACGGGTGCCGCGAGGGACGCGACGTGCGCGCGGTCGAGCTCGCGGAACCGGCGCGCGAGCGCGTCGAGGCCCGCGCCGTCCTGCCCGGCGAGCGCCTGGTCCTGAGCGAGGATCTGCTCGAACACCGAGCTCCACCAGGCGAGCTCCAGCTCGGGGCCGACCTCGTCGGCCTCGACGCGGCGCGCTGCGAGGTCGGTGAGCAGCTCGCCGAGGCCGAGGTCGGTGAGCCGGTGCTGGATCGCGGTCCGCGCCGGGAGCGCGTCGAGCGCGGCGGCGTCCTCGGCGAGCGCGTCGAGGCGGGCGGCGAGCGCGTCGAGCGGCACGTCGAGCAGGCCTCCGCCTGCGGGCGTGCCCGCGAGCACCGGCTCGAGCTCCTCGACGTCGATGCGGACGGCCTCGTGCGTGTCCTCGATGGCCGACAGCCCCTCGGGCAGCACGGGCCAGCCGCCGCGGGGGCACTGCTCCTGCCAGACGGCGCGCTGCGCCTGCACCTCGACGAGCGCGGCGTGCAGGTCGGGCACGCGGACGCCGGGCCGCACCATGTCGCGTGCCTGACGGCGCAGCCGACGACGCGCGAACCAACCCATCTCGATCCCGTGCTGCTCGCGCCACTGCTTCGTCGCGGTGGCCTCCACCATGTCCTGCGCGGTGCGCTCGAAGATGAGCGGCTGGAACACGTCGAGCGTCCCGCGCATCCCGCCGAGCATCGTGAGCTGGTCGCCCCACTGGCGGAGCGTCGTCGCGGTGGTGAGCCCGGTGCGCTCCGCGACCTGCTCGACCTGTGCCCGCAGCTGCGGCAGCGTGTGCGCGCGCAGCCGCTCCACGCGCACGAGGGCGTCGTGCGCCTCCTGCGGCGTCGTGAGCGCGGCGCCGTGCCAGGGGGTCGACGTCGCGCGCGCGGTGAAGGCGCCGAGCATCGCGGCCTCGCGCAGCTCCGCGGCGACCCGCTCGCGCTGCGGCCCGACGCCGAGCACGACCTCCGTCGAGAGGCGCACCCGCGTGTCCGGCGCCGGTCGCTCGGCGGTGAGCCGGGCGAGCGCCTGGAGCGCGTCGTAGGCCGACACGCCCCACGGGTCGCGGACGAGGTGCAGCGCCTCGATGTACCCGGCGAGCCGGGCGCGCGCGCCGAGCAGGGCGTCGCGCGTGCGCACGAGGTCGTCGTCCTCGACCGGCTCCGGCTCCGTCGCCATCGCGGCGAGCAGCCGGTGCGAGGCGGTCTCGCGCCACGTCGGCTCGGGCGCGACGTCGAGCGCGAGCCCGCCGAGGCCCAGCGCGTCGAGGCGGGCCAGCAGCGCGTCGGCGGCGCGGCGGTGGCCGGGGACGTAGAGGACGTGGCGTCCCGACGCCGCAGCCTCCGCGACGACGGCGGCGAGCGTGCCCGCGACGTCGGACCCGGTGGGGGCGTCGACGAACAGGTGCGAGCCGCTCGCGAGGACGTCGACGACGTGCCGCTGGGACGGGTCGAGGTCGCCCGCGCCGCGCTCGAGCACGGGGTCGGCGTCGCCGACGCGCGGTGCCGGGAGGTCGGCCCGCAGCGCGGCGGCGGACCGCTCGTCCCCGGCGAGCGCGGCGACGACCTCGTGCCGCTCGAGCGCGGGCGCGAGCTCGTCGAGGTCGTCGACCAGCACCTGGCCCGGGTGCACGAACGTGCCGACGAGGACCCGGTGGGTGAGGTCGAAGTCGTCGAGGACCGCCTGCCCGAGGGCCGCGATCCGCCGGGTCGCGTCGCCCGGGTCGAAGCCCGCGCCGGTGAACGTGGACCGCGCCAGGGTCACGGGGTCGAGCAGCGCTCCGTGCGCACGGAGCGTGCGCGCGAGGAGCGGGTTGATCTCGGCGGTGGGCTCGAGCGTCAGCTCGTAGTCCGTCTCGCCGTCGCCGCGGGGCGTGACGGTGAGGGGGCGCAGCAGGACGGGCGCGCGCACCGTCCGGGGCGCGGGCTCCTCCTCGGGGCCCACCACGCCGTCGGACCGGTCGCCGGGGTGCGCGAGCTGGGTGTCCTCGGCGTCGGGTGCCGCCGCCGCGGGCTCCGGGTCCGTCGGGGCGCTCGCGTCCCCGTCGCCGGGCACCACCGTGGGCGCACGGCCGGCGACGCGGGCGAGCGCGGCGACGTCGTCCTCGGCGAGAGGCGCCGTCGGGCTCTGGGTCCAGGTCGCGACGCCGATGGCGAGGTACGTCGGAGCGACGCCGTAGCGCTGCGCGTGCTCGGCGGCCCGCACCACGACGGCGCGCGCGCGGCGGCGGGCGGCGGGCAGGGAGCCGCCCTCGCGGAAGAGGTTCGACAACCGGGTCGGCCGTCCCGCGAAGAGCTGCGCGACGCCCGAGGGGTGCGCGGCGGTGAGGTCGACGACGGCGTCGCCGAGGAGGGAGACGTCGGCGAGCGACGACCCCCCGGCGAGCTCGACGAGCCCGGCACGCCAGCGGGCGACCGCCTCGTCGACGAGGTCGGACGTCGTGGGCTCGGGCACGAGCACGGGGCGCGACGGCGTCACGTCGGCGGGCTCGGCGTCCGGCTGGTCGGTTCCGCCGGGAGGGGTCGAGGGCAGCCGAGCAGGATCGGCCACGCTCCGGGCGGCTGAGCTGGTGCGGGCTGCGGCATTCACCCTCCGACGCTAACCGGCCGCCTCGCGCCGCTCGGCGCGGCGCGCCGGGGAGGCCGCGACCCGCTGCGCCGCACGACGACGGGCGGCGACCCCAGCGGAGCGGGGCGGCACCTGGACGACGAACGGCCCCGGATCACGAGAATTCGTGTTCCGAGGCCGTCGTTCCCAACGATTCCGAGAGGAACTCCCGGAGAAGTGTGAAACAGCGCGCACCGCGCAGGGGGCAGGCGATGCGCGCTGTCGAGAACTATTTTGCACGGCCGGGACAGCAGGCGTCAACACGGCCCGGAGCGCTGGACGCTCGATCACCGGACGAGACGCGGAATGGCCTGAGAACGACCTGGACGAGCGTCCACGAGAAGCGCGGAATTCCGGGCGTCCGGACCCCTCGTCGCGGGAGGAGGAAATGTGGTGCGCATCACATCACGGCTCGCCGCACGGGGTCGGACCGACCACGACGACCCTCGGCAGGATACGGCCCTCCCCCGCGGTCCGGCGCGGCGGAGCGCCGCGCGAGCCCACCGGTCCGGCGTCCGGCACCGTGACCGGCGGCGTCACAGGATCTTCCCGGATCCTCTGAGGACCGGGCACGGCCCCCGTGAGCGAGGTCCACACGGGCGTCCTACCGTGGAGGGACGCCCGTGGCCCGACGCCGGTCCCTGGCGCGCGGCCGTCACGGCCGGTGGCGGCGGGCGGACCAGCCCGTCCGACGACCGGAAGCCAGCACCACGTGACCACGCCCTCCGACAGCCCCCGCCTCGACCGCGACGCCACCCGCGTCCCGCGCGACGAGCCCGGCCCCGACGCCGGGTCCCCCGCGGGACGCACCACCGCGGAGCCGGCGCCCGAGAAGGAGCGCGAGGCCCCCGCCCGCCTCTCGCTCACCCAGGTCATCGCGAGCGCGCTCGCCGCGGTGAGCACCACCGTGCTCCTGTCCTACTTCGGGACCGCCGGGACCATCATCGGCGCCGGCATCGCGAGCGCCCTGACCGTCGTCGCGAACTACGTCTACACACGCTCGATCCAGAAGACGCGCGAGCAGCTCGTGCCCGTAGTCGGCAAGGTCGTGCAGGCCACGGCGGGCACGGGCACCACACGCACCCGCACCACGACCGCGGTCGCGTCGGTCCCCCGCGGGGCGGTCGAGCCGGACGGGCAGGCGGACACCGTCGAGACGGCGGTGGCCACCGCCGTCGGCTCGGGCGGGACCGGCGACGAGGTGGCCCAGGCGGGCGAGGCGGACGACCCCGCGGGTGGCCCGAACCGCTGGCTGCGGCTCGTGGACCGGTACGGGCGCGGCCGCGTGCTCACCGTGACGGCGCTCGCGCTGTTCGTGGCCGTCATGGGCGTGGTCCTCGTGGTCGAGCTCGTCATCGGCAAGCCCCTCGCGGACGCCGTCCGCGGCGTCGAGGGATCGGGGACGACGATCAGCCGCGAGCGCACCCCGAGCAGCGAGGACCCGGCGACGCCGGCGCCCAGCGCGCCCTCGCAGGACCCGGCGACCGTCCCGACGCCGGGCCCGAGCCCGTCGCCGTCGACGGCGCCGTCCGACGAGCCGTCCACGACCCCCGCTCCTGCACCGGAGCCGACGGTGGATCCCACACCCGAGCCGACGCCGCCGGAGACGCCCGCGCCGACGCCCTCGCCCGGCCCGGGCGAGGGCGCCGGAGGCACGGGCGGTTCCGGCGGCGCCGGCGGAACCGAGTCCGAGGCGGAGACCGGGGCGGATGACGGGAGCACCGGGACCGCGCCGACGCCGTCGACGCCCGGCACCGGGCACGTCCCGGCGCCCGCGTCGGCCTAGCCGACCCAGGCAGCCGGACGGCGGCCGCACGCGAGAGAGCCCCGCAGTCCCGTCCGGGAGTGCGGGGCTCTGCCGTCTGCGGCGCCTACCGCAGGATCGCGTCGATGCGCTCGGCACAGTCCCCGCCGGCGCGTCCCGCCTCGTCGACGACGACGGACGCGAGCTCGCGCAGGCGGACGTTCTTGTCGTTCGAGACCTGCTTGAGGCGGGCGAACGCCTCGTCGGCGCTCACGCCGTGGGTGGCGATGAGGATGCCCTTGGCCTGCTCGATCGGGCCGCGGCCCTCGGCGGCCGCGGTGATGTCCCGGCGCGCACGCTCCTGCGCGCGCCCCGCGACCGTCGTCGTGATGTCGACGAAGTAGCCCAGCAGCTCGACGACCTCACCCGACTCGCGGTCCCGGCGCCCCTGCCCCACGAGGACGACGTACCGCTCGACGCCGTGGGCGTCCATGATGCGGTGCACGCTCGAGAAGGGCTCGCCCGTGGCCTCGGCGTGGTCGAGGACCGCACGGACGTGCTCGCGGTCGGCGGGATGCTTGTGCGCCAGGACGAGCTCGGTGGTCGGCACCACGTCGCCCGGCTCGAACCCGTGGACCCGGTACGTCTCCGACGACCACCACCAGGTGCCGGTCTCCAGGTCGAGGCGGTACTGGCCGATCTTCTGGCCCGTCTCGCGGGTCAGGGACGGGTCGATGGCATGGTCGTCTACGGACATGTCGGTGCTCCGTCTTCTCCAGAGGATGAGGAGCCAGGTCCAGACTCAACCCTTCGACCGTACTCCCGAACCGTGAAGTCCGACAGGTGGCGAGCACGGGGAGACGGTTCTTAGGGTGTCCTTGCGGCCGAGGTGCCGCAGGGGGCACCGGCCCGTGAAGAAGCCCGCAGCCGGTGCACCTCTGACCGACCAGCGCTCGACCAGAGATCGAACGGCGGCCGTCGCCCAGGCGGGCTCCGCGTGCGCCGCACCGGGACGCGCACGACCGGCCCCGGTGCTGTCTACGCTGAGCGGGTGAACCACGTGCCGGACGAGGGACCGTTCTTCCACGGGACGAAGGCCGACCTGCGGGCAGGTGATCTGCTGACCGCGGGGTTCCGGTCGAACTACCGGCCCGAGATCGTCATGAACCACGTCTACTTCACCGCGCTCGTCGGCGGCGCCGCGCTCGCCGCCGAGCTGGCGGCCGGCGACGCCGCCCCGCGTGTCTACGAGGTCGAGCCGACCGGCCCGTTCGAGGACGACCCGAACGTCACCGACAAGAAGCTCCCGGGCAACCCCACGCGGTCCTACCGGAGCAGCGCGCCCCTGCGGGTGGTCCGTGAGGTCGCCGAGTGGCCACGCCTGAGCCCCGAGGAGCTCGCGAGCTGGCGCGCGCGCCTCACGGCTCTGCGGACCGGGGAGCGCGGCGAGATCATCAACTGACCAGAGCGTGGTGCGGATGACGACCGGGCCGACGTCCCGCAGCACGCGCACACCTGCCAGGGTCGGTGACGGGCGTTCGACCTCTGTCCTGCTCGGTGCGCCTGGCCAGATTCGAACTGGCGACACCCGCTTTAGGAGAGCGGTGCTCTATCCCCTGAGCTACAGGCGCGTGGCCCCGGGTCAGGGCCGCAGCACAGCCTAGCCGTCACGGGCGCCCGGAGGCGAAGCGCCCCGGCGGCCGCCCCGGCCCCGGGGACGCGCGAGGATGGGTCGATGTCCGCTCACGACCCGGCCCAGCCCGTCCCGCCCACCCCCGACTCCCGCACGACCCCGCCCCGCCGGATCGTCCTCGACTGCGACCCCGGCCACGACGACGCGATCGCGATGCTCCTCGCGCACGGGAGCCCCGCCGTCGACCTGGTCGCGGTGACCACGGTCGCCGGGAACCAGACGCTCGAGAAGGTGACGCGGAACGCGCTCGCGGTCGCGGAGCTCGCCGGGATCGACGTCCCGGTCGCGGCCGGGTGCGACCGTCCGCTCGTCCGGCCCCGGATCGTCGCGCCGGACATCCACGGCGACTCGGGCATGGACGGGCCGGTGCTGCCCGCCCCGCGGCGCGCCGTCGACGACCGGCACGCGGTGGACCTCATCATCGAGACGGTCCTGGCGGCCGAGCCGGGCGAGATCACGCTCGTGCCGACGGGCCCGCTGACGAACGTCGCGATGGCGGCGCGCAAGGAGCCGCGGATCGTGCCGCGCGTCCGCGAGGTCGTCCTCATGGGCGGCGGGTACCACGTGGGCAACCGGACGCCGGTCGCGGAGTTCAACGTCCTCGCGGACCCGGAGGCGGCGCACGTCGTGCTCACCGAGGCGTGGCCGGTGACGATGGTGGGTCTCGACCTCACGCACCAGGCCGTCGCGACGGCGGACGTGCGCGACGGCATCGCCGCGCTCGGCACCGCCCCGGCCCGGTTCGTCGGCGAGCTGCTCGACTTCTACGGCACGACGTACCGCACCGCGCAGGGTTTCCCCTCCCCGCCCGTGCACGACCCGTGCGCGGTCGCGTACGTCGTCGACCCGTCGGTCATGACGACGCGCCGCGCCCCGCTGGACGTCGAGCTGCACGGCGGCCTGACGACCGGCATGACCGTCGCCGACCTGCGCGGCGACGAGCCCGGCCCCGAGGAGTGCCGCACACAGGTCGCGGTCACCCTCGACCACGCCCGGTTCTGGGACCTCGTGCTCGACGCGCTCGGGCGCGTCGGCGAGCCTGCCTGAGCCGGGTCGCCGACTGCTCAGGCCCCGAGGACGGCGCGGAGGAACTCCTGGGTGCGCTCGTGCCGCGGCGAGGTGAACATCGTCTCGGGGTCGGCCTCCTCGACGATGCGACCGTGGTCGAACATGAGCACCCGGTGCGAGACCTCGCGCGCGAACTGCATCTCGTGCGTGACGATGAGCATCGTGATGTCCGTCGTCTCCGCGACCTCGCGCAGGACGCCGAGCACGTCGGCGACGATCTCGGGGTCGAGGGCGGACGTCACCTCGTCGAGGAGCAGGATCTCCGGGTCCATCGCCAGCGCGCGCGCGATCGCGACACGCTGCTGCTGGCCGCCGGACAGCTGCGTGCAGCGGGCGTCGCGCTTGTCCGCGAGCCCGACCTGCTCGAGCAGCTCCTCCGCACGGACCGTCGCCTGCGCTCGGGTGAGGCCGAGCACGTGCATCGGCGCCTCGATGATGTTCTCCAGCACGGACATGTTCGGAAAGAGATTGAACTGCTGGAAGACCATCCCGACGCGGCGGCGGATCGGCCTCCGACGCTTCTCGGGGATCGCGACCCGCTTCCCGTTCCGCATCTCGTGCGTGTACGGGTCGCCGTCGACGAGGATGATCCCGCCGTCCGCCTCCTCGAGGGTCATGAGGAGCCGCAGGATCGTCGTCTTCCCGGACCCGGAGGGTCCGATGAGCGTGACCCGGTCGCCGCGCGCGACGCGGAAGTCGAGCCCGTCGAGCACGGTGTTGTCGCCGAAGCTCTTGACGACGCCCCGGAACTCGATCATGGGAACCACGTCGGGGTCGCCGGAGACCGTCCGAGCGGGGGACGTCGCAGGTACCGGCGCGCGGGCACCCTCGGGGGCAGTGGTCTCAGGCAAGGCGATTCTCCAATCTGCGGACGAGGAGCGATGTCGGGTAGCTCGCCAGGAGGAAGAGCAGGCCGACCATCGTGAGCGCCTCGGTGTAGACGAACGTGCGGGCCCCGAACTGCTGCGCGGCAGTGAACATCTCCACGACGCTGATCGCGAAGAGGAACGGGGTCTCCTTGAACATGGAGACGGCGTAGTTCCCCAGCCCCGGCAGCGTCTTGCGGATCGCCTGCGGCAGCACGACCGCGCGCCACACGCGCGGCCGAGGCAGGTCGAGCGCCTTCGCGGCCTCCCACTGGCCGCGGGGGACGGCGTCGATCCCCGCCCGGTAGACCTCCGACATGTAGGTCGCGTAGTGCACGCCGAGCACCGCGCAGCCGACCACCAGCGCCGGGGCGCCCGGCAGCATGAGGTAGACGAACACGAGCTGCACGAGCAGCGGCGTCGACCGGACGAACTCCACGACGAGGCCCACCGGGGCGCTGACCCACCGCGACGGCGAGCGTCGCACGAGCGCGACGACGAGGCCGAGCACCGCGGCGATCGCCGTGCCGACGACCGTCGCGAGCAGCGTGACGCGAAAGCCCTCCAGGATCGGCGGGAGCGCCTGGGCGGCGCGCTCCCAGCTCCAGACGTCGCTCATGCGGCACCTCCCCTCGCCGTGGCGGGGACCGGTGCGAGACGGAGCACCTCACGAAGAGACGGTCCGCGGCCGAGCCGGTGCTTCGCCCGGACCTCGAGGGCGTTCATGCCGAGCGTCAGCGCGTAGGCGAGCGCGAAGTAGACGAGCAGACCCACGGAGTAGGAGAAGAACGTGTCCTGCGTGCTGCGGCGGAGCTGCTCGATGAAGTAGTTGACGTCGTGCAGCAGGATGTAGGTGGCGAGGGCAGACCCCTTGAGGAGCTGGATCAGCAGGTTGGTCAGCAGCGGGATCATGAGCGCCCACGCCTGAGGCAGGATCACGCGGCGCAGCCGGTGCACGGGACCGAGGTCGAGCGCGACCGCCGCCTCCCACTGCCCGCGCGGCACGGCGTTGATCGACCCGCGGACCACCTCGGCGCCGTACGCGCCGTAGTTGAGCCCGAGCGCGAGGATGCCGCACGCGAGGGACTCCATGCGGAAGCCGAAGACCGGCAGGACGTAGAAGAGCCAGAAGAGCTGGACGACGAGCGACGTGCCGCGGAAGAACTCCACGACGACGCGTGACGGGCCACGGACCCACAGGCGGTGCGCACGCGAGCCGAGACCGAGCAGCAGCGCCAGGACGAGAGCGAGCGCGGCACCGCCCAGCGTGAGCTGGAGGGTGACCAGCACGCCCTCGCCGAGCCGCGGCAGCGCGTCGAGCAGCGTGCTGAGGTTGTCGGACACCCGGCGTCCCTCAGGAGTCCGCGCCGAGCTCCGGGGCGAGCTCGGTGGCGAGGGCGTCGAGGTCGCCGGCGCAGAGCTTCTCCGTGGTGAGGCCCTCCACGGGACGCTCGGACGCGGTGAAGCCGAACTCCCCCACGATCTCCAGATAGCGGTCCTCGTCGGCGACGATCTCGGCGAGCTTCTCGTTGTACGCCTCGAGCAGCGCGGTGTCGCTCGTGCGGAAGACCGTCCCGCCGGCACCGATCTGGGGGACGCCGTCGATCTCGGCGACGAACGACTCGGTGACCTCGACCGGGGCGTCGGAGCTGTCCGCGAGGTGGTTGAGCGAGATGCCGGTGAGGGCGAAGGCGTCCGCGCGCCCGGCGACGACGGCGTCGAGGCCGTCCTGCGGCGAGCCGACCTCGAGGTTCTCGATGCCGAGCTCTCGGGCGTAGTCGCCCTCGATGGCACCCGTCATCGTTGCCAGCCGGACACCCGCGTCGGCGGCGGACTGCATGTCCGTCAGGCCGTCAGGGTTCCCCGCGGGCGTCATGAACGCGGTGGTGTACATGAACTCCGGCTCGCTGAAGGCGGCTTGCGCGCAACGGTCCGGGAGGATCGACATCCCGGCGCTGACGGCGTCGAACCGGTTCGCGGTGAGCCCCGGGATGAGGGAGCCGAACTCGGTGTTCACACCCTCGACCGTCTCGATCCCCAGCTCGGCGAAGATCGCGCGGTGGAGCGCGACGGTCGCCCCGGTGAGCTCCCCACCCTCCTCGTAGCTGTAGGGGGCCTCCCCGGCGAAGCCGACGGTGATGGTGCCGCGGTCCTGGAGCGCCTCCAGCGCGCCGCCGTCCGCGGACGCGGTCCCGGGCTCGCCGGCGCCACCCCCGTCGACGCTCGTGCAGGCCGCGGTGGCGGCGAGGAGGACGACGGTGCCGGCACCCAGCAGGGCGCGGCGCCGGTGCGCGGTGGTTCGCGTGGAAGTCATGGTTCCCTTCGTGCCCGTCGACGCCGGGGCGTGACGGTCATGGCTGGTTGGACGGTCGACCACGTTAGCCTTCTGTCGACCGTTCGACAATCGAACGGTCAGAGCGTCTGATTGTCTACAATCGGTGCCCACGTGCGCGTTCGTCCGATCGAGCGTCGCCGACAGGGGATGATGTGATACCCGATCGTGACCTCGATCGACCGCACGACCACGACCTCGGAGGGAGAGAGCCGATGAGCCCGGCCTCGCGCGCACCGCTCACCGCACCGTTCCTCTCGCCGGTGACCCGACCCTCGACGGTCGACCTCATCGCGCGCGAGCTGCGCGACGCGATCTACTCCGGCGCGCTGCGCGTCGGCTCACCCATCCGCGAGGTCGAGATCGCCGGGCAGCTCGGCGTGAGCCGCGGCCCCTTCCGCGAGGCGGCCCAGCGGCTGGTCCAGGAGGGCCTGCTCACCGCGACGCCGGGACGCGGCCTGAGCGTCGTGACCATCGGGCGCGACCGCATCCCCGCGCTCTACGCCGCGCGCACCAGCGTCGAGACCGCCGCGGCGCGGCTCGCCGTCGCCCGCGCCTCCGAGACCGACGTCGCGTCCGTCCGCACCGCGTACGACGCGCTCGTCACGGCCGGAGCCTCCCAGGACCCTCGCCGCATCGGCGACGCCGACCTCAACCTGCACTGGGCGCTCGTCGCGGCGGGAGGGAACCCGTGGCTCCTGCGGTGGATGACCACCCTCATCGTCGAGGTGCGCGTCGCCAGCTTCACCGTGAGCGACGAGTACGCCGTGCGTGCCGACTCGGCGGCGTCCCACGAGGAGATCGTGACCCGCCTCGAGCAGCGGGACGCCGACGGCCTGGTCACGGCGATCACCGCCAACCTGGACGCGGCGGTCGCGCGGCTCACCGCCCCGCAGGACGCCGACGTCGAGACGCTCGAGGAGCCCCACCCCGTCCCGCCGCCGCGCCTCGACCCCATCGAACCGACCGGCCTGCTCTGACCCGCACGCTGCGGTCGCGCGGGTCTGATCAGCGAGACACGAAGACGACGCGGTACCGCGTGCCCGTCTGCGAGACCTGCCACTCCCCGACGTCTCGCACGCTGCCCGCGGGGATCTCGGGCGCGTACGTGTCACCCTCGACCACGGTGTCGATCTCGGTGACCACGCACCGGTCCGCGTCGGCGACGGTCGCGGCGTAGAGCTGGGCGCCGCCCATGACCCACACCTCGTCGGAGCCGCTCGCGCGGGCCGCGGCGCGAGCGTCCGCGAGCGCCGCGTCGACCGACCCGGCCACGCGCACGGGCGCGCCGCCCTCGCCGGCGGGGCGGCCGCCGTCGGGCACCCATGCCTCCTGGCGCGTGACGACGACGTTGAGGCGCCCCGGCAGGGGCCGGAACCGCGGCGGGAGCGAGTCCCACGTGCGGCGGCCCATGACCACGGGGTGGCCCGACGTGACGCGTCGGAAGTGCGCGAGGTCCTCGGGCAGGTGCCACGGCATGGTGCCGCCCGCGCCGATGACGGGCCGCCCGGCGGCGTCGCGCGCCTGGGCCCAGATCAGTCCCAGCATCAGACCGCGATCGGCGCCTTGATCGTCGGGTGGTGCTGGTACCCGACGACCTCGATGTCCTCGTACTCGTAGGCGTCGATCGAGTCGCGGGGCGCGAGGCGCAGGGTCGGGTACGGGTACGGGTCGCGCGTGAGCTGCTCGCGCACCTGCTCGACGTGGTTGTCGTAGATGTGCACGTCGCCGCCGGTCCAGACGAAGTCGCCGACCTCGAGGCCGGTCTGCGCGGCGACCATGTGGACGAGCAGCGCGTACGACGCGATGTTGAACGGCACGCCGAGGAACAGGTCTGCCGAGCGCTGGTAGAGCTGGCACGACAGCTTCCCGTCGGCCACGTAGAACTGGAAGAACGCGTGGCACGGCGGCAGCGCCATGTTCTCGATCTCCCCGACGTTCCACGCGGAGACGATGTGCCGCCGCGAGTCGGGGTTCGCCTTGATCTGCTCGATCACCTGCGCGACCTGGTCGACGTGGCGGCCGTCCGGCGTCGGCCACGAGCGCCACTGCACGCCGTAGACGGGTCCGAGCTCGCCGTCGGCGTCGGCCCACTCGTCCCAGATGCGCACGCCGCGCTCCTGCAGCCAGCGCACGTTCGAGTCGCCGCGCAGGAACCACAGCAGCTCGTACGCGACGGACTTGAGGTGCACGCGCTTGGTCGTGACGAGCGGGAAGCCCTGCGCGAGGTCGAACCGGAGCTGGCGGCCGAACACGCTGCGCGTGCCGGTCCCCGTGCGGTCGCCCTTGGGCGTGCCGTGCGCGAGGACGTCGCGCAGGAGGTCCTCGTACGGGGTGGGCACGGGCCCGGGCGCGCTGCCCGACGGCGCACGCTCGCCCTCGGTCGCCACGGCAAGGGTCGAGGAGGGTGCGTCGGGGGCCACGGTCGCCAGTGTCGGTCGTCGCCACGGGGTGGGTCAAACACCGCGGCCGGCCAGTCCCCACGTCGACGGTCCGCGACCTCGCGGCCTCGCGGTCGGCGTGACGCACGTCATGTCACGCGACGACGTCCGGATCGGTCGGAGGGGTAGGGACGTCGGAGAGGCGCCCACAAGCACCAGGAGGCTCGTGATGGAACGGATCGTCGTCGTCGGCGGGGGCTACGCCGGGTTCACCGTGGCCCGGGAGCTCGAGAAGGACCTGCGGCGCGAGCTGCGGCGCGGCGAGATCGAGCTCGTCCTGGTCGACCCCCGCCCGTACATGACCTATCAGCCGTTCCTGCCCGAGGTGGTCGCGGGCTCGGTCGAGGCACGCCACGCAGCGGTCTCGCACCGACGCCACCTGCGCCGGACGCGCCTCGTCGACGGCACGGTCACGCGCATCGACCACGCGGACCGCGCGGTCGTCGTGCAGCCCCGGTCCGGTCCGGCGTACCGGCTGCCGTACGGCACCGTGGTCGTCACCGCAGGCGCGGTGACGCGAGTCTTCCCCGTCCCGGGCGTCGCAGAGCACGCGATCGGCCTCAAGCACGTCGAGGAGGCCGTCGCCGTCCGAGACCGCCTGCTCACGTCGTTCGACCGTGCCGCGAGCCTGCCGCGGGGTCCGGAGCGCGAGCGCCTGCTCACCGTGACGTTCGTCGGCGGCGGGTTCTCCGGGGTCGAGGGCTTCGCCGAGCTCCTGTCGCTCGCGCACGACCTCCTGCACCTCTACCCCGAGATCGCGGCGCCCGAGGTGCAGTTCCACCTCGTCGAGCGGAGCCCACGGATCCTGCCCGAGGTCACCGACCGCCCCGGCCGCTGGGTGGTCGGCCGGCTCGAGGCCCGCGGGGCGCACGTCCACCTGGGCGCCGGGCTCGAGTCGGCCGAGGGCGGCGTCGTCCGGCTCTCGACCGGGGAGGAGTTCGCCTCGGGCCTCCTCGTGTGGACGGCGGGGAACGCCGCGAACCCCGTCGTCGCGACGCACACCGACCTGCCCGTGGATGCTCGGGGGTACGTCGTCACGCGAGCGGACCTCCGGGTCGGCACCGGCGACGAGCTCGTCCCGGACGCCTGGGCCGCGGGAGACGGGGCAGCCGTGCCGGATCTCTCGACCGCCCGACCGGGTGCGCTCACCGTGCCCAACGCGCAGCACGCCGTGCGGCAGGGGCGACGCCTCGCGCGCAACCTGGTCGCCGTCCGACGTGGGCGCCGGACCCACCCCTACCGGCACGGCAGCCTCGGTGTCGTGGCGACGCTCGGGATCGGGACGGGCCTGTTCGAGTACCGCGGGCTCGTCGTGCGCGGCGCGCTCGCCTGGCTCGCGCACCGCGGGTACCACGTGCTCGCGATCCCCACCTGGGAGCGGAAGGTCCGGGTCCTGGCGGTCTGGCTGACCGCGGCGATCTTCGGGCGCGACGTCGTCTCGCTCAGCGCCGTGCAGCGTCCGCGCGCCGCGTTCGTCGCAGGCGTGCCGCGGGCGGACGTCGGCTCCACCGAGGCGAGCACCGCCGGGCACGCCGACGCCGCGGCACGGGCTGCGGCGACGCACGGCGACGAGCCGGCTCGCGTCGCCTGAGGCGGTACGCGGCCGCGCGTCAGCCCGCGGCCGCGTAGCCGCCGAGCTTCTCCGGGTTCACCTGGAGATACACGTGCTCGATCCCGCGCGCCGTCACGTCGAGCGACACCAGGGCGAACGGCGCGTCGTCGACGACGACGAGGAGCGCGGGGCGACCGTTCGCCTCGACGACGTGCACCACGGCGTCCGCCCAGTACTTGCGCCACACGTTGTCGAGGAACAGCGACACCCGCGCGAGTCCGACGAGCTCGACGCGCGACGCGTGCACCTTCCCGCCGCCGTCAGGGCGGGCGACCACGTCGTCGGCCAGGTACCGCTCGAAGCGGGCCAGGTCGCCGTCGTGCGCGGCGGCCACGAACTCGTCGAGCAGCCGACGGTGCTCTCCGGGGTCGACCGGGACCGCCGGGCGCGCGCCGAGCCGCTCCCGCGCCCGACGCGCGAGCTGCCGGGCGTTCGCCTCCGTCAGGTCGAGGATCTCCGCGACGCGCCGGTACGGGTAGTCGAACGCCTCGCGGAGCACGTAGACGGCGCGCTCGACCGGCCCGAGCCGTTCGAGCAGCACGAGGGTCGCGATCTCGAGCGCCTCGGCCCGCTCCGCGCCCAGGGCGGGGTCGTCCGAGGTGTCGACGGGCTCGGGGAGCCACGGACCCACATACGTCTCGCGGCGCGCACGGGCGGACGTCGCGGCGTTGATCGCGAGCCGCGTCACCGTCGTCGTGAGGAACGCCGCCGGGTTCCGCACCACGGACCGGTCCGTGCCCTGCCAGCGGACCCACGCCTCCTGCACGACGTCCTCCGCCTCCGTCGCGCTGCCGAGCATGCGGTAGGCGATGCCGAAGAGCCGGGACCGGACGCTCAGGAACGCGTCGAGAGCCCCCTCGTCCTCCCGGACGACGGGGCTCTCGGGCGTTCGTGGGCCGAGACTCATGCCGCCACGCTACGACGCGGACCAGGCTCGCGCGGCCCTGCCGCACGACGACGTCACGCGACGCGCTCCGCGTGCTGCGCGAAGGTCGTGGCACCTCGCAGGGACTCCCCCCGGGGCACGAGCGCGTCCTCGACGAGCTGCGCCCCGAAGTAGGTCGCCTCCGGGTCCGCGACCACCTCCCGGTCGTCGCCCTGCGCCGCGAGCGCCTCGCGGACGAACTCGTCGAAGCGGAACCGCTCCGGCCCCGCGAGCTCGACGACGTCCGCGAGCGGCACACCCGTCGCGACGTCGGCCACGGTGCGCGCGACGTCCGCCGAGGCGACGGGCTGGAACGCGACGGGCGGGATGTGCACCACGCCGCCGACGGTCGCGCCGTCCGCGATGGAGCGCGCGAACTCGAAGAACTGCGTCGCGCGCACGACCGACCACCCGTGCCCGGAAGCACGCACGAGCCGCTCCTGGGCGACCTTGGCCCGCAGGTAGCCGGCGTCGGTCCGGTCCGTGCCGACGATCGACAGGACGACGTGGTGCCCGATCCCGGCGCGGGCCTCCGCGTCGAGGAGCGTGCGGGTGGACGTCTCGAAGAACCGCAGGACGTCGTCGTCCGCGAACGACGGCGAGTTCGACACGTCGACGACCACGTCCGCACCCGCGAGCGCCTCGTCGACACCCGCGCCGGACAACGTGTCCACGCCGGTGCTGGGCGCGGCGACGACCACCTCGTGCCCGGCGTCGCGCACGTCCTGCACGACCTGGCTCCCGATCAGCCCGGTGCCTCCGACGACGACGACTCTCATGATGTCTCCTCTCTCCGGCGCGGCGGGTGCCGCGCATCACCCTCACGACCGGACGACCGTCCCCGGTGTGACAGGCACGCGCGCGCGGGAATCGCGCGCGCCCGCCGCACGTTCCCCGGAGGGCGGACGCCCCGACGCCGCGACCCGACGAGTGCGAGGATTCACGCATGACGACGCAGCCTGCCGAGAGCTCCCTGAACGCCGCCGACGAGGCCGCGCACGACGTCCCCGCGCCGTCGCCCGCCCCGGCCGACGCGCTGTGGGTCGAGCGCACGGGCACCCGCACGTACACGGGCCGGTCGGCGCGCGGCGCCGAGGTCTCGATCGGCCCGGCGGGCGAGGGTGCGGTGTTCACGCCCGGCGAGCTGCTGAAGATCGCCCTCGCCGCGTGCGCGGGCATGAGCACGGACCGCACGTTCGCCCGCCGCCTCGGCGACGACTACGCCGTGACGATCCACGTCCAGGGCGACAAGCTCCTCGAGGAGGAGCGCTACCCGAAGATCACGGGCACGTACGACATCGACCTCACGTCGCTCGACGACGACGCGCGCGACCGTCTCGTCACCGTCGCCGCGCGAGCGATCGACAAGGCGTGCACGGTAGGACGGACGGTCAAGGCCGGCGCCGAGGTCGAGTACCTGTTCCAGCCGGAGGGTGCCGGCCGCGAGGTCGAGACCCAGGCCTGACCACGGGATGACGGGAGGCGCCATGGCGCACCAGCAGGACCCCTCGAGAAGCCCCGTGCCGCGCGGCGGCGCGCCCGAGTACGGGACCCCGCCCCGGGAGCCCGGGCGCAGGGACCTGTCGACGCAGGACGCGGTCGAGTGGTCCGCCTACCGGCCGACCCCGCTGCTCGACGCCGCGCTCGACAAGGCCGTGACCATCCCGTCGCACGTCATCCGGGCGCACGTCGACTCGGTGCGCCGTCGCAACCCCGAGGCGAGCCCTGCGCAGATCGTCCGGATCCTCGAGCGCGAGTACCTGCTCGTCATCCAGACGGCGGGCGGCGCCGTCGGCGCGGCGGCCGCCTTCCCTGCGGTCGGGACGGGGGTGGGGATCGCGCTGACGTCGAGCGACGTCGCGACGTTCTTCGCGTCCTCGGCGGCCTTCGCGCTCGCCGTGGCGGACGTGCACGGCATCGCGGTGGACGACGTCGGCCGCCGTCGGGCGCTCCTGCTCGCCACGGTGCTCGGCGAGAAGGGCGCGCGCGACGTCGAGCGCGCGACCCAGGGGTCCGGCCTCGCGTGGGGCAAGGTGCTCCTCACGAGCATGCCCGCCGGGACGCTCGTCAAGGTCAACAAGGCGCTCGGCAACCGGTTCCTGCGCACCCAGCTCGCGAAGCAGTCCGGGCTCGCGCTCGGCCGGCTCGTGCCGTTCGGCGTCGGTGCCGTCGTGGGCGTGGCGGGGGCGCGGGCGCTCGGGCACGGCGTGATCGCCCAGTCGCGGCGCGCGTTCGGTCCGCCGCCGTCGGTGTTCGGCCGGCTCCTCGAGGTCGTGGAGTCGCCCGTGCAGGACGCGTCGCCGCGGCTCGTCCCCGTCCCCGAGGACGCGGGACCGCGCCGCCGTCGTCGGCTGCTGCCGGGGCGGGGGCGTCGCGACCGCTCCCCCGCCCGCGACGCCGAGTGACGACCCGGGGCGTGCGGCGCGTCGCCGTCGCGCGCGAGCTCGACGTCGACGCGTCCGTCGCGTTCGCGTGGGTCGCGGACCCGCGGACCCATCCGCGGTTCATCCCCCTCACGGTGATGACGACCCCGGCGGGCCGGGGCCCCGAGGTGGGCGACCGGTTCACCATGGTGAGCGGCCCGCTCGTCCGCCGCACGGGCCGCGGCTTCCCGGACCGCATGGTCGTCGAGTCGCTCGACCGCCCGTCCGTGGCGGCGGGCCGCCCGGGCAGCACGCGGATCCGCAAGCTGGGTCCGGCGCTGCTCGGCGACGCGGGCTTCGAGGTCGTACCGCTCGGCACGGGCCGCTGCCGGGTCGTGTGGTGGGAGGAGGCCTACCTCGCCGGGCCTGTCCCCCGCGGGGTCACCGCGCCCCTCGTCGGGGTCGCGCTGCGCGTCATGATGCACGTGTCGCTGCGCCGCCTCGACGCGCGTCTGCGCGCCCGCCGGTAGGTCGCCGGCGGCCCGCCGCCCCGCGGACGCGACGGACCCGGGGCCGCGCCGCACCGACCAGCGCCGGTGCTGCGCGACCCCGGGTCCGCGGTAGGGGAGGTCAGGCCGTCGGCCCGTCCTCGACCGGCGCGTCCTCCACCGGAGCGTCCTCCACCGGGCTGCCCGACGGCGCACGGTCGCCCGCAGCGGTCGCCGTGGCACCCGGGGCTGTGCCGGGCGTGGCATCGGGCACGGCCGGGCCCGCGAGGATCAGGTAGAGCTCGCGGCGCGTGCGCTCGAGGAGCTCCGCCGCGGCCGTCGTCTGCTCGTCGGTGCCGGTGCGGGCGACCTGGTGGACCGCCGCAGCCACGGCCTCGACGCCCGCGCGCAGCTCGCGCCGCGGGCGGCCGCCGCGACCGGCGGCGTCGGCGAACGGGTCGCCCAGCTCACTGGCGTGCTCCGCGACGTACGCGGCGCCCGCCTCGGTGAGCGTCGCGAGGCGGCGCCCGCCGTCGGCCGAGAGCTCGACGAGCCCCTCGTCCTGGAGCAGGTTCAGCGCCGGGTAGACCGCGCCCGGGCTCGGGCGCCACTGGCCCTCGCTGCGCTCCGCGATCTCCTGGATGACCTGGTACCCGTGCATGGGCTGCTCGGCGAGGAGCAGCAGGACGGCGGCGCGGACGTCTCCGCGGCCGGCGCGCCCGGGGCCGCGACCGCGGCCCCCGTGCCGGCGACCGCCGTGACCCGGCCCGAAGCCGGGACCGCCCGGGCCGAACCCGGGGCCTCCCGGTCCGGGGCCGAACCCGCGACGCTCGTCAGCCGGGCCGCCGGGGCCGAAGCCTCGGCCGCCGTCGGCCGGTCCGCCGAACCCGCGCCCGCCACCGCGGCGGGCTCCGCCGCGGCCACGGGGGCCGTCGCCGCGGAACCACGCCGCGTCGTCGGGCACGGGCGGGAAGCCGTCACGACGACGGCGGTCCGGGCGCGGCCCGGGTCGCTCGCCGAACGGCTGGGACATGTTCTGGACGTTCTCCGGGGTCGTGCCCCGGTGCTGGTGTGCGTGGTGCATGAGTGGTGTCTCCTGTGCGTGTGATCGAGGGCTCCGGGTGATCCGCGGAGCGTGGCGGGCCGGTCCGGCCGCGCGGTCGTCGCGAGCCACGTGGTGGGCTCAGCGATACGGTAACGATATATCGATAGAATATCGCTGTCAACGCCCTCGTCGCTCGCGCGCCGTCCCAGGACGTGCACACCTCCCGGACGTACGCTGACTTCCAGCAGCCAACCGGCAGCCCACCAGCAGCACCGGACGCATCCCCCGTCCGGCACCCACCCGGGCCGCACCACCCCGGCGGCCCGGCTCCCGCGAGGAGGCGGCGATGCGCCCAGGCCAGCCCCGGCACTACCTGATGTGCCGGCCGACGTACTTCACCGTCAGCTACGAGATCAACCCCTGGATGGACCGGCACACGCCGGTCGACACCGCGCTCGCCGTCGCGCAGTGGGAACGCCTGCGCGACACCTTCCGCGACCTCGGCCACACCGTCGAGACGATCGACCCCGTCCCCGGCCTCCCGGACATGGTCTACGCGGCCAACGGCGCGACCGTCGTCGACGGCCTCGTGTACTCCGCGCGCTTCACCCACCCCGAGCGGGGGCCCGAGGGCCCCGCCTACCTCAAGTGGTTCGCCGACCACGGATACGTCACCCACCTCGCGGAGCACGTCAACGAGGGCGAGGGCGACCTCCTGGTGGCGGGCGACGTCGTGCTCGCCGGCACCGGCTTCCGCACCGACCGCGCCGCGCACGCCGAGGCCGCGGCCCTGTGGGGCCGGGAGGTCGTGACGCTCGAGCTCGTGGACCCGCGGTTCTACCACCTCGACACGGCCCTCACGGTGCTGCGCGGCAACGAGGGCAGCACCGGCGCCCCCGTGCCCGAGGACGGCGCGCGCCCCGCCGACGCCGCCCACCCCGCGCTCACCGGCCCGCCGCCCGTCGACGTCGTCTACCTGCCCGCCGCGTTCTCCCCCGCCGCCCAGGAGGTTCTGCGCGAGCGCTACCCCGACGCGCTCCTCGCGACCGAGGAGGACGCCGCCGTGCTCGGGCTCAACGCCGTGAGCGACGGGACGCACGTCGTGCACTCGCCGCGCGCGGACCGGCTCGCCGGGGCGCTGCGCGAGCGCGGCTACGAGACGGTCGCGGTGGACACGTCGGAGCTCCTGCGCGGCGGGGGCGGGGCGAAGTGCTGCACGCTCGAGGTCCGCGAGCCCGCCGTCCATGCCCCGGCGCCGTCCGGGAGCGCGTCGTGACCGCCCAGGAGGTCCGCGCGTCGGGCGGCGGCACGGGCGGGAGCCACGCCGAGGGCCGGCTCGACGGCGGCCGTCGGGGTGACGGCAGCGGCGGCGGCGCGCTCGCGCACAACTACCACCCGCTGCCCGTGACGGTCGCGAGCGCCGAGGGGTCGTGGGTCACCGACGTGACCGGTCGCCGCTACCTCGACCTCCTCGCGGGGTACTCGGCGCTCAACTTCGGGCACCGGCACCCCGCGCTCGTCGACGCCGCCACACGCCAGCTCGGCCGCGTCACCCTCACGTCGCGGGCGTTCGACCACGACCTCCTGCACCCGTTCGCCGAGGCGCTCGCCGCGCTCGTCGGGCCGCTCACCACGGGCGGCGAAGACTCCCTCGTGCTCCCGATGAACACGGGCGCGGAGGCCGTCGAGACCGCGATCAAGACGGCGCGCAAGTGGGGCTACGACGCCAAGGGCGTGCCCCCGGGCGAGGCGACCGTCGTCGTCGGCTCCGGGAACTTCCACGGCCGCACGACGACGATCGTGTCGTTCTCCGACGACCCCGACGCCCGGCGCGGGTTCGACCCGTACACGCCGGGGTTCCGGCTCGTGCCCTACGGCGACGCCGACGCGGTCGCCGCCGCGATCGACGACACGACCGTCGCGGTGCTCCTGGAGCCGGTGCAGGGCGAGTCCGGCGTCGTCGTGCCGCCCGACGACTACTGGCCGCGCCTGCGCGCGATCACGACCGCGCGGGACGTGCTCCTCGTGGCCGACGAGATCCAGTCCGGCCTCGGGCGCGCCGGTGCGACGCTCGCGACCGAGACGTGGGGCGTGCGGCCCGACCTCGTGACCCTCGGCAAGGCGCTCGGCGGCGGGATCGTGCCGGTCTCGGCCGTCGTCGGACGGCGCGACGTGCTCGAGGTGCTCACGCCCGGGACGCACGGCAGCACGTTCGGCGGCAACCCGCTCGCGTGCGCGGTCGGGCTCGCCGTCGTCGAGCTCCTGCGCACGGGCGAGCCGCAGCGGCGGGCGCGCGAGCTCGGCGCCGGGTTCCAGGACCGTCTCGCCGGGCTCGTCGACGCGGGCCTGCTCGACGACGTCCGTGGCCTCGGCCTGTGGTCGGGCCTCGACCTCGACCCCGCCCGGGGGACGGGACGCGACCTGTGCGAGGCGCTGCTCGCGCGCGGCGTCCTCGCCAAGGACACGCACGGCTCGACCATCCGCCTCGCTCCCCCGCTCACGATCACGACCGAGGATCTCGAGACCGGGCTGTCCGCCCTGGAGGACGCCCTGACGGACCTGGCGCGGGGTCGGTAGAGTCCGGAGGGTGACCACGCCCGAGCCCACCGCACCCGGTACCACCACCCTCGCGTCGTCCCTCGACGACCTGCGTCGCGCGTACGCCGACCTGCAGGCGCTGGGGCTGAAGCTCGACCTGACGCGCGGCAAGCCCTCAACCGAGCAGCTCGACCTCTCCGAGGCCCTGCTCGCGCTCCCGGGCGAGGGTGTGCACACGGACGCCGACGGCACGGACGTGCGCAACTACGGCGGCCTCGACGGGCTGCCGCAGCTCCGGCGCATCTTCGCCGAGCTGCTCGGCGTGCCCGTCGAGCAGCTCCTCGCGGGCGGCAACGCGAGCCTCACGCTCATGTACGACACGCTCGCGTACGCGACGCTCTTCGGCGTGCCCGGCTCCGAGCGTCCGTGGGGCCGCGAGGAGAAGGTCCGCTGGATCTGCCCCGTGCCCGGCTACGACCGCCACTTCTCGGTGTGCGAGGCGCTCGGCATCGAGATGGTCACCGTCCCCGTGACGGCGGACGGCCCCGACGCCGCGGCCGTCGCCGCGCTCGTCGCCGACGACCCCACGATCAAGGGCATGTGGGTCGTGCCGACGTACGCCAACCCGGACGGCTCGGTCGTCACCGAGGAGGTCGCGCGGGCGCTCGTGTCCGTGCCCGCCGCCGCCCCCGACTTCCGCATCCTCTGGGACAACGCGTACGCGCTGCACCACCTCACCGACGACGAGGTGACGAGCGCCGACGCGATCGGGCTCGCCGCGGACGCCGGGCACCCCGACCGTGTGATCCTCTACGCCTCGACGTCGAAGATCACGTTCGCGGGCGCCGGCGTCGCGTTCCTCGCGTCGTCCCCCGCGAACGTCGCCTGGTACAAGAAGCACCTGTCCGCCCAGTCCATCGGCCCGGACAAGGTCAACCAGCTCCGGCACGCGCTGTTCTTCGGCGACGCCGACGGCGTGCGCACCCACATGCGCAAGCACCGCGACATCATCGCCCCCAAGTTCGACGCCGTGACGCGCATCCTCGCCGACCGTCTCGGCGGCACGGGCGTCGCGTCGTGGACCGAGCCGAAGGGCGGCTACTTCGTCAGCCTCGAGGTCGTGCCGGGCACCGCGTCGCGCGTCGTCGAGCTCGCGAAGGCCGCCGGCATCGCGCTCACGCCCGCGGGCGCCCCGTTCCCCTACGGCCAGGACCCGGAGGACAAGGTCCTCCGCCTCGCCCCGACCCTCCCCCCGATCGAGGAGGTCCGCGTCGCGATGGACGGCGTCGCGACGTGCGTCCTCCTCGCTGCCGCGGAGCACGCCGCGAAGTAGCCGGTCCCCCTCCCTCCCCCTTCCTCCGCCGAGCAGGCGGTCGTGGCGCGTCCCGGTCTCCTGACGCGCCACGACCGCCTGTTCGACTCTCGGGCGCCCGATGCGGCGTCAGCGTCTCGTCCTGGTCTTCCGTGTCCTTCTCGGCGCACGATGGAGAGACGTGCACGACCGATGAGTTCTGCCGACCCGGGCGGTCGGTGGGTGCGTGGGTGACCCGGAGGTTCCGGGCGGCCCGTCGGCAACGGCCAGGAGGGGACATGACCGAACCTGCACGCGGCGACCTCGCCGTCGAGGCACGCGGCCTCGTCAAGCACTTCACGACCGGGAAGTCGGTGACCAAGGCGGTCGACGGCATCGACCTCCTCATCCCGGAGGGCACCGTCTTCGGCGTCCTCGGGCCGAACGGCGCGGGCAAGACGACCGCCGTCCGCATGCTCGCGACGCTCCTGCGCCCCGACGCGGGGACGGCGCGCGTGCTCGGCCACGACGTGGTGCACGACGCCGACAAGGTGCGGTCCGTCGTCGGGCTCACCGGGCAGTACGCGTCCGTGGACGACGACCTCACGGGCACGGAGAACCTCGTCATGCTCGCGCGGCTGTACGGGTTCCTCGGGGGCACGGCGCGCGGTCGCTCCGCCGAGCTCCTCGACGCGTTCGGGCTCGGGGACGCGGGCGACCGCCAGGTGAAGACGTACTCGGGCGGCATGCGGCGGCGGATCGACCTCGCGGCGAGCCTCGTCATGAGCCCGCGCGTCATCTTCCTCGACGAGCCGACCACCGGCCTCGACCCGCGCAGCCGCAACCAGGTGTGGGACATCGTGCGCGTGCTCGTCGCCGACGGCGCGACCGTGCTGCTCACGACCCAGTACCTGGAGGAGGCTGACCAGCTCGCCGACCGCATCGCCGTGATCGACCACGGCAAGGTCATCGCGGAAGGCACCGCGACCGAGCTCAAGCGCTCGGTGGGCGAGGGTGCGGTCCACCTGCGCCTCGCGGACGCGACGCAGCGGGGCCGGGCCGCGGAGGTCGTGGGCGCGCTGCTCGGCACCGACATCACCCTCGCGAACGACCCGTACGCCTTCACCGCGCGCGTGCCCGACGACGGCGCGGCGGACGTCGCGCGGATCCTGCCCGCTCTCGGCGACGAGGGGATCGCGGTGCCCGAGTTCACGCTCGGCCAGCCCAGCCTCGACGAGGTGTTCCTCGCGCTCACCGGCCAGCCCATGGACGACGACGAGACGATCGAGGAGGTGGCCTGATGGCCGCGGACCCTACGACCACAGCCGCGGAGCTGCGCGCGCCCGAGGCGAACGCGCTGCGGGCGGCGGTCGCGCTCGAGCGGCGACCGGACCGCCCGTCCCCCGTCTCGGCGACCCTGACGTACACGTGGCGCGCGCTGCTCAAGATCAAGCACGTGCCCGAGCAGCTGTTCGACGTCACGGTCTCGCCGATCATCTTCACGCTGATGTTCACGTACCTGTTCGGCGGCGCGCTCGCCGGCGACGTGCAGAGCTACCTGCAGTTCCTGCTGCCCGGCATCCTCGTGCAGGCGGTGCTCTTCACGACGATCTACACCGGCTACACGATGAACACGGACATCAGCAAGGGCGTGTTCGACCGGTTCCGGTCGCTGCCCGTGTGGCGGCCCGCGCCGATCGTCGGCGCGCTGCTCGGCGACACCGTGCGGTACACGATCGCGTCGGTCGTGACCCTCGCGCTCGGCCTCGTGCTGGGCTTCCGCCCGCCGGGCGGCGTCGTCGGCGTGGTCCTGGGGATCGTGCTGCTGCTCGTGTTCGCGTTCGCGCTGAGCTGGGTGTTCACGGCGCTCGGGCTCGTCCTGCGCTCCCCCAACGCCGTCATGGGGACGTCGATGCTCGTGCTCATGCCGCTCACGTTCGCATCGAACATCTTCGTCGACCCGTCGACGATGCCCGTCGTGCTCCAGCGCTTCGTCGACGTCAACCCGGTCACGCATCTCGTCACCGCGGTGCGCGGGCTCATGGCGGGCGAGCCCGCGACGGAGGGGATCGTGTGGGTCCTCGTGGCGTCGGTCGTGCTCACCGCGATCCTCGCGCCGATCACCATGCGGCTGTACCGCAACCGGAGCTGACCTCCCGCGCGGCACACCCGCCGGGGCGCCGCCCTCGGGTGTGCCGGCGGCTCAGCCCTCCGGGGCCGCCGGCGCGTCGTCCTCGCACTTCTTGGTCACGACCATGACGGGGCACGCGGAGTGGTGCAGCACCGCCTGGCTCGTGGAGCCCAGCAGCAGGCCGCGGAACCCACCACGCCCGCGCGAGCCCACGACGATGAGGTCGGACGCCGTGGAGAACTCCGTGAGGAGCTCGGCGCCCGTGCCGTCGAGCACGATGCGCTTGATCGTGAGCCCGGGGTGCTCCGCCTCGTGGCGGTCGATGATGACGTTGAGCCCTTCGGTGACGTCCGCGAGCACCTGCTCGTGGTCGATCGACGCCGGCAGCCACGCGAGCAGGCCCGCACCGGCACCGACCGGCACGCCCGCGACCGCGACGAGCTCGGCGTCCCACGCGCGGGCCTGGCGGATCGCGTGCCGCAGCGCGATCTCGGCGGACGGCGACCCGTCCACCCCGACGACGATCCGGCGCAGGTCCCGCACCGGCGGCAGCTCCTGGACGCCGCCCTCGTCGTCCTTCCCGCCCGCGCGGTACGGCACGACGACCGTCGGGCAGTGCGCGTGCGCGGGCAGCGCGGAGGAGACCGTGCCGAGCAGCCGCTCGGTGAAGCCACCACGGCCCCGGGTGCCGACGACGACGAGCGCGTGCTCGCGCGACATCTCGACGAGAACCCCTGCGGCGTCGCCGGTCGTGACGGTCGCCGTCGTGCGGACGCCGGCGCCCTCGGCGCGGGCGCGAGCCTCCTCCAGGACGGCGCGCGCGCCCTCCTGGATGGCCGAGTCGTCGAGGGCCGCGTAGCCGCCGTCGAGCGAGGCCGCCGTGAACGACGGCAGCGAGTAGGTGCACACGATGTGGAGCGGCCACCCGACGCGCAACGCGTACGCCGCGGCCCAGTCCAGGGCGTGGAGGCTCGGCGCCGAGCCGTCGACACCGACGAGGACGGATTCCGTGCGGGTCATGAGCGACTCTCCTCTCGACGGCCCGGTGCCATCGGACGACCAACCTAGCCGAGACCAGGCCCGGCCGTCCGTCTGCCACGAGTCACGAACACGTCAAGAATGCCACGAACCCCGCCCGCTCGCGCAGAGTGCGAGCGGACGGGGTTCGTCCAGCCAGTGACCGCAGGGGTCCTGATCGGGTGAGCGATCAGGCCACGCGGATGAAGGTGGGGTTCGACTGCCAGATCTGGCGGAACTGGACCGACTTCCCGGGGCGCGGGGCGTCGATCATCATGTTGTCGCCCGCGTAGATGGCGATGTGGCCCGGCGTCCAGATGAGGTCGCCCGGCTGCGCCTGGTCGCGCGACACCTTGGTGCCGACCGAACCCTGGGCGCCCGACGTGCGCGGCAGGTTGATGCCGACCTGCGCGTAGACGTAGCTGGTGAAGCCCGAGCAGTCGAAGCCGTCGGGGGTGGTGCCGCCGTAGACGTACGGCACGCCCACGTAGCGGGCCGCGATCGAGACGATCGCCGAGCCGTGCGCCGACGCGGGGGCGCCGACCGACGCCTCCTGCTGGGCCGGGGCCTGGGCCTCGTCGGACGAGGACGACTGCGTGGACTGGCGCTCCTGCGTGCGGCTCGTCTGCGTGGTGCGGACGGGCTCGGGCTCGGGCTCCGGCTCCGGCTCGGGGGCCGGGGTCACGGTGACCGGGGCCTCCTCGATGGTGAACGCCGCGTCGGCCGCGACGGTCACGGCCGGTGCGGCCTCGAGGGCCTGGCGGGCCTGCGCGGTGAGCGCGCTGAGGTCGACGGCGTTGAGCTTGCCGGACTCGTTGTCGACCGGGGCGGCCGTCGCGGGGGCGGCGGCGCCGATCATCGAGACGATGAGGCCGGAGGACGCGGCGACGACGGCGGTACGACGACCGACGCTCGACATCTGGTCCGATGCGGCCTGGGCGATGGTGCTGAGTGGCGTCACGGGACGCCGCGCCGCGCGGTGGCGGGCGCGAGTCGTGCTCACGGTCACTGTTGCCTCTCCTGGACGCCTGCGAGGTCAGCTGTCGGGTTCGGGTGGAAGAGTCACCCGGCCTGGCGGACCGAAGTCCGTCGGGCTTCACCCCAAGGGCGCTGTCTCCAGCACCCGGAAGTGGGTCCCCCGTCCCTGTCATCGGGTCGTCGTGGGCCTCTCGCGGTGACAGGGTTAGGCGTTCCGCGCGAGGTCTCCGCCAGATGGGTATCCCGACGGAGCAGGACGACCGTACAGGAGCCCTCGGCAAAAGTCACGTTCCCATCACGACGGAACGCCGCTCTCCGCATCACCGCAGGTCACGGCGTTCCGGCCGATGAACGGACGGCTATCCGCGGGCGACGAAGAGGTGGCGCGCGACGTCGTCGGGCAGGTCGAGGACGACCGGCGCGCCCTCGCCCTGCACGGTGACCCCGCCGGCCGGCGCGGGACGCACGACGAGCGTGCGGCGCGGCAGCACCCCGGCCTGGACGAACCGGGCGAGGAGATCGACGTCGACCTGGACCGGCTCGGCGATCCGCTGGAGCACGACGCGCGCCTCGCCCCCAGCGAGGCCGTGCTGGGCGAGGTGGACGGGGAGCGAGACGACGCCGTCGAGGAAGTCGACCTCGTCGAGCTGCTCACCGAGCTCCGGCAGGCCCGGGATGGGGTTGCCGTACGGGTCGAAGTGCGGGTGGTCGAGCAGCCCGAGGAGACGCTCCTCGACGAGCTCGCTCATCACGTGCTCCCAGCGGCACGCCTCGGTGTGCACGTACTCCCAGTCGAGCTTGATGACGTCCGTGAGGAGCCGCTCGGCGAGCCGGTGCTTGCGCATGACGCGCGTCGCCTTCTCGTGGCCCACGGGCGTGAGCTCGAGGTGGCGGTCGCCCGTGACGACGACGAGCCCGTCGCGCTCCATGCGCGCGACCGTCTGCGACACCGTGGGCCCCGAGTGCCCGAGGCGCTCCGCGATGCGCGCGCGCAGCGGGACGATGCCCTCTTCCACGAGCTCGTAGATCGTCTTCAGATACATCTCGGTGGTATCGATCAGATCGGTCACGTCACGCTCCCAGTCGCTCGTCGGCTCGGGGCGCCCGGTCGTCGCAGCCACGGGGCGCCTGCCCGCACCGGCGGGCCGCTGGGGGTCAGTCTATGGCGAGCCCGTGACCCGGCCGGGGTGCCGTCCGGGGGCACCCGTGGTGCGTCGCCGCCCGCACCTCCTCGCAGACCCCTCCCCGGCCCGCGCGGGCGACGGGGCCTGTGGACGAGGCTCCCGGGGCGCGTCGCGCGCGCGTAGGGTGACGCCGTGCCCGATCTCGCGAACACCCCGATCACGATCCCCTCGGACCTCCTGCCGGCCGACGGCCGCTTCGGGTCCGGGCCGTCCAAGGTCCGCGCCGCGCAGGTCCGGGCGCTGTCCGACGCCGGGACCTCCCTGCTGGGGACGTCCCACCGGCAGGCGCCCGTCCGGTCCCTGGTGCGCCGCACGCGCGAGGGCCTGGCCACGCTGTTCGCGCTGCCCGACGGCTACGAGGTCGTGCTGGGCAACGGCGGCTCCACGACGTTCTGGGACGTCGCGACCGCGTGCCTCGTCCGCTCGAAGGCGCAGCACGCGGCGTTCGGCGAGTTCGGCGCGAAGTTCGCCGCCGCGACGACCGCCGCGCCGTTCCTCGAGCCGTCCCAGGTGATCTCGGCCCCGGCCGGGACGGTCGCGCTCCCGGAGCCCGCGGACGACGTCGACGTGCACGCCTGGCCGCACAACGAGACCTCGACCGGCGCGATGGCGCCCGTGCGCCGCGTCCCCGGCTCGCGCGAGCGCGGCGCGCTCACGCTCGTGGACGCCACGTCCGGCGCGGGTGCGATCCCCGTGGACGTCGGGCAGACGGACGTCTACTACTTCGCCCCGCAGAAGGTCTTCGGGTCGGACGGCGGCCTGTGGCTCGCGCTGTGCTCGCCCGACGCGCTCGCGCGCGCGGACGAGGTCGAGAGCAGCGGCACCCGCTGGGTCCCGGAGTCGCTGTCGCTGCGCACCGCGGCGGCGAACTCGCGCCAGGACCAGACGCTCAACACGCCCGCGATCGCGACGCTCGTCATGCTCGCCGAGCAGGTGGAGTGGCTCCTGGGCAACGGGGGCCTGGAGTGGGCCGCCGCCCGGTCTGCCGAGTCGGCCGCGCACCTCTACGGCTGGGCGGACTCGCGCGAGTGGGCGACGCCCTTCGTCGCGAACCCGGCGGAGCGATCGACGGTCGTCGGCACGATCGACCTCGACGACAGCATCGACGCGACGGCCGTCGTGGCCGCGCTGCGCGAGAACGGCATCCTCGACGTCTTCCCGTACCGCAAGCTCGGCCGCAACCAGCTGCGCGTCGCGATGTTCCCGGCGATCGAGCCCGACGACGTCCGCGCCCTCACCGCGTGCGTGGACCACGTCGTCGACCACCTCGCCTGACGAGCACGGCCGAGGTCTGCGTCCAGCACGAGGCCGGTGCCGCCCGGGAGACCAGGGCGGCACCGGCCTCGCGGCTGGGCGGGAGGGACGGCGTCAGGCCGCCCGGGCGGCCTCCTGCGCGTCCTCGGCCTCGAGCCGGCGGCGCGTCTCGGCGCGCGCGGAGCGGTCAGTCGGCGTGCCGGCGTCGAGATAGCGCACCACGAGGTGCGGGCGCTGCAGGACGCGGTAGCGGACCTCGAGGTGCCAGTTGCGCACCGCCCAGACGGCGGCACCCACCGCGACGAGCGCGGCGGTGATCGACCCGACGCCGATCGCCCAGCGCGGGCCCCACGCCTCGGCGATCCAGCCGACGAGCGGGGAGCCGACGGGCGTCGCACCGAGGAACACGATCATGTAGAGCGACATGACGCGCCCGCGCATGACGGGGTCCACCGACATCTGGATGGTCGAGTTGGCCGCGGTCATCATCGTGAGCGACGCGAGCCCCACGGGGATGCACGCGACGGCGAAGGTCGCGTACGTGGGCATGAGCGCCATGACCCCGGTGGCGACGGCGAACCCGAACGCGGACCCGATGACGAGCCGGACGCGCGGGCGCTCCCGACGCGCGGCGAGCAGGGCCCCGGTGAGCGAGCCGATCGCGAGGATGGACCCCAGGATCCCGTACTCCCCCGGCCCCATGCCGAACTCGACCTTCGCCATCATCGCGGACGTGAGCTGGAAGTTGAGCCCGAACGTCGACACGACGCCGACGACGACCATGATGACGATGATGTCCGTCCGCCCGCGCACGTACCGGATGCCCTCGCGGATCTGACCCTTCTCGCGCGGCGCGCTCGGCAGCACGTGGAGCTCGCGCGTGCGCATGTACATCAGCGCGAGGATGGTCGCCCCGAACGTCACGCCGTTGATGATGAACAGCCAGCCGGAGCCGACGGCCGCGATGAGCAGCCCGGCGACGCCCGGCCCCACGAGGCGCGCCGCGTTGAACGACGCGCTGTTGAGCCCGACGGCGTTGGAGAGCTTGTCGGGGGGCACCATCTCGGCGACGAACGTCTGGCGCACGGGGTTGTCGAACGCCGAGACGACGCCGAGCAGGCCGGCGAAGACGTAGACGTGCCACAGCTCGACGTTCCCGGACAGCACGAGCGCGCCCAGGCCGAGCGCGAGCAGTCCCATCGCGCCCTGGGTGGCCATGAGGAGCCGACGGCGCGGGAGGCGGTCGGCGAGCAGCCCCGCCCACGCGGACAGGGCGAGCACGGGCGCGAACTGCAGCGCGGTGACGACGCCGACGGCGACGCCGGAGTTGTCGGTGAGGTCGCTGAGGACGAGCCAGTCCTGCGCGACGCGCTGCATCCAGGTGCCGACGTTCGCGACGAGCGCGGCGCCGAACCAGACGCGGTAGTTGTAGTACTGGAGGGAGGAGAACGTGGTGCTCATCGGGCGGCGATCCGGGTCAACAGCTCACTGGCGCGGGCCAAGGTCTCTCTTTCGTCAGGGGTGAGGGAGGACAGCTGCTGCGTGAGCCACGCGTCCCGGCGGCGCCGCGTCTCCTTGACCTCGCGCACGCCGGCGTCCGTGAGGCGCACGACGACCTGACGGCGGTCGCTCGCGTGCTCCCCCTTCTCGACGAGACCCATCTCGACGAGGGCGTTGACGGCGCGGGTCATCGAGGGCGGCCGGACGCGCTCGTGCTCCGCGAGCTCGCTGGGCGACATGGCGCCGTGCTTGTGCAGGACGGTGAGGACGCCGAACCGCCCCTCGGGGAGGTCCGCCTCGCCGCGCTGGGCACGCAGCCGCCGGGAGATCCGGGTGAGCGCGACCCGCAGGTCGCCGCCGAGCGTCGCGGGCCGGTACTGGTTCCGGGTGGGAGCAGTGAGGTCCGCAGCAGGCATGATAGTTACCCTAACTCATTACCTTGGGTAAGGAAAGGCCTGCGGGTGGAGATCCCCGTCACGAGCGGGCGTCCGAGACGTCCTGGACGTCCGCTATGGTGTGCGCCGTGCACCAGGAACTGACCCTCGCCGAGACGCTCCACCTGCTCGGCCTCATGGGCCGCAGGCTCCCCTCGTTCGTCACGTCCGTGTCGGGTCGCGGGGACGCGCTCGAGGTCGTCGCCGACCCGCGCCAGGTGAAGCGCCTGCCCGCGCCGCTCCGGCTCGCGACGCGTCTCGCCCCGACGGTCCGCGCCACGCTGCGTGTGGTCGACGTGCAGGACGGCGTCGCGACGATCTCCGTCGACGCGAGCGCCGGCGGCCTGCCCGCGCACAAGCTCCTCGGTCTCGCGGCGAGCCGGATCGAGTCCGTCGTCGCGGCGAAGGGCCTCCCCGCCGGGTCCGTGCGGGTGCTCCCGGACGCGCGCGTCGCCCTCGACGTCCAGCGCCTCCTCCAGGCACGCACCCCGGGTGCGCGCGTGAGCGGCGTGGCGTTCAAGGACGGCGTCGTCGTCCTCGACGGCGTCGCCTGACCCGTCGCGCGAGAGCCCGGCTCCGCGGGAGCCGCGTCCCCTCGGTGGGCCGGCGGTCCGGCGGAGCCCGCGTCAGACGGCGGCGCGCGTCGCCTCGTCGAGGAGGTCGAGGAACGCGCGGTAGTAGTCCTCGACGTAGTGGACCGGCGACGGTCCCCACCGGTGCGCCGGGTCGCCGACCACGAGCCGGTCCGGGACCCGGAGGAAGCGGGCCTCGCCCAGGTCCTTGCGCATGCGCGCGTAGAGGTAGGTGAGCGTGCGGTTCGCCGCCTCGACGCGCTGCTGGTCGAACGCCCCGCCCGCCGCGTCGCCCCGCGCCCAGTACGCCTCGTGCACGACGACGCGGCCCAGTCGACCCTGCCGGCGCGCGGTGGCCACGAGCGCAGCCCAGCCGGCCTCCCACCGGACGAGGAACTCCGGCGACCCCGACGCGACGCGACGCGACCGCACGCCGTCGCCACCGGCCCGCAGGAACTCCATGGAGCGCGTCGCCACGCCACCGTCCGACCCGACGACGAGGTCGTACTGCTCGTCGACGAGGTCGAGAACGACGACGTCCGCGTCCGTGGTCACCAGCTCCGTGGCGAAGGTCTTGGCCAGGTCCCGCTCGACCATGCGGCGCTGGAACGACGACTCGACGCGGGCGAGGTCCACGCCGCCCAGACCACCGGCCGCGAACGCCGACGCCAGGGAGCTGCGTGCGTAGTAGTCGGCGAGGCGGAACCGCGTCTCCTCCGCCAGCGCGAACGCGTCGCGGGTGACGCAGCTCCCGTGGACGAGGACGCTGCGCTGCGGGCTGCTGGAGCGGTCGGTCACCGGCGCCCGATCACTTGACCGTGGGCGGCAGGACCTCGAGCGCCTCGGCGTTCTGGACGAGGTAGTCCCCGACGGAGTCGTTCGCGATCGACGCCATGAGCGGGTCGAACCGGGCACGGTCGAGCACGACGATCGACTGCCCGTCGGCGCTGCGCCCGGTCCCGGAGTTGGGCGCCGTCATGAACGTGACGTCGTTCGTGCTCAGACCGCGGGCGCTCATGTAGAGGTTCCGCATCTCGTCGATGGTCAGGCCGTCGTCGGTCGCCACGGACTCGCTCACCGCGGTGAAGAAGCGCGTCATCATCGCGACGTCGTTGCGGTTGTTGTTGATCTTGCCGAGCATCGCGCGCATCCAGTTCTGCTGGCGCTGCACGCGCCCGAAGTCGCCGTTCGACAGGCCGTGGCGCTGACGCGTGTAGGTGAGCGCCTCCTCACCCGTCATCTGGTGCACGCCCGCCTCGAAGAACACCTTCTTGCCGTCGCCGATGTCCTCCGGGATGCGGATCTGCACGCCGCCCAGCGCGTCGGTGAGGGTCGTGAAGGACTCGAAGTCGGTCACGGCGAAGTGGTCGATCCGCACCCCGGTGAGGTCCTCGACCGTCTGGATCATGAGGGGCGGGCCACCGTAGGAGAAGGCGGCGTTGATCTTCGCCTCCCCGTGACCGGGGATCGGGACCCACGCGTCGCGCGGGATGGAGACCACCTGCGCCGTCTGCCGGTCGGCCGGCAGGTGCACGAGCATGATCGCGTCCGTGCGCTGCGCGCCCGCCTCCCACTGGGAGGGGTCCCCCGCCGAGATACGGCTGTCGGAGCCGAGCACCAGGAAGTTCACGGCCTCGGTCGCGACCTCGGGGTCGCTCGGTGCCGGGTCGGGACGGTTCTCCAGGCCCTCGAACGGGTCGGCGAGCTTCTCGATGTTGCCGTCGAGCTGGCGCTGGAACCACCAGGCGCCCCCGACGCCGGCCAGGACGAGCACGGCGAGGAGCGACACGAGCACGACGAGCGCCGTCCGGCCACCACGACGACGGCGCGCGTGCCGCCGGTCGGCAGGCGGCTCGGGCGAGGACTCGGGGAACAGGGTGTCGGCCACGGCTGGCATCCTACGGCTGATGACCGGCGTGGCACCGCTGTTCGGCGCCTTGTCACCCTCCTCTTCACCCCCCGCGCACCAGCGCTCCACGGGGGTGCCGGGCCGCCGGGCGGTACGCTCGTGACGCTCAGTTCCATGAAGGCACCGGCGGAGGCGCGCCCCGGCGAGCCGTCGATCGCAGGGGGCGACATGTCTACGAGTGCCGCGCGGCACGCCCGTCCGCGTCGTCGACCGGTCCCAGGGCCACGTCACCGGGACCGGCACGACCACCTGCTCCTGGTCACCCACCACTACGAGCCGGAGACGGGCGCGCCGCAGCGCCGCTGGGGTGCGCTCGTGCCCCGCCTGGTCGGCGCGGGCTTCCGCGTGACCGTCCTCGCCCCGCCTCCGCACTACCCGGCCGGCGTGCTCGACCCCGAGCACGCGCACCTGCGCCCCGGGCTCGTCCAGCGCGGTCGCCACGGCGAGCGGATCCTGCGCGTCAGCTATCGCGAGCACTCGTCGTCGCTCGTGTCCCGCACGGCCGACCACGTCGTCGCTGCTGCCCACTCGGTCGTCCTCGGGTGGCGGCACCTGCGCGCCCGGGCGCACCGCCCGACCGTCGTCGTCGGCACCGTGCCCGGCATCCCCAGCATGTTCGCCGCATGGGCCCTCGCCCGGCTCTTCCGCGCCCGCTTCGTCGTCGAGATGCGCGACGCGTGGCCCGACCTCATCCGGCCGTCCGGTGTCGTCGCGGACGGCTCCGGCCGCCGGGCGCGGGCCGCCGTGGTCGCCCTCGTGCACCGCGTGATCGTCCGCATGCAGACCCGCAGCGACCTCGTCGTGACGACGACGGAGACGTTCGCCGGCATCGTCGAGAGCCGGGGAGCCGCGAACGTGGGCGTCGTCCGGAACGGCACGGCGTTCACCGACCGGCTCGCGGACAAGGTCGACGACGAGGTCGACGCCCTGCCCGACGACGACGCGCACCCCCTGGGCCCGGACCGGCCGCTGCGCGCCGTCTACGTGGGGACCATCGGCCGGTCGCAGGGTCTCGAGGTCGTCGTGGAGGCCGCCGCGGCGCTCGCCGCGCGGGGCGTGCCGCTCGAGGTGCACCTCGCCGGCGCGGGGGCGGACATCCCCCACCTCAAGGCCCTGGCCACGACGCTCGGCGCGCCGGTGACGTTCCTCGGTCGTGTGCCGCACACGGACGTCCCCGCGCTGTACGCGTGGGCCGACACCGTGCTCGTGTCGCTGCGCGACTGGGAGCCCTTCCAGTGGACGGTGCCCTCGAAGCTCTACGAGACGATGGCGACGCGCCGGCACGTCACGGCGTGCGTCGCGGGCGAGGCCGCGGAGCTCGTGCTCTCCCTCGAGGCGGGCGACGTCGTCCCGCCCGGGGACGTCGAGGCGCTCGCCGCGCTCTGGGCCGGCTTCGTCGCCGCCGGCTCCGTCCCGGAGATCGGTCCCGCCGCCCAGGAGTGGGTCGCGCTCAACGCGGACGACGACGCGCTCGCGGCCCGGTACGTCGAGCTGCTCGACGGACTGCGTCGATGAGGGCGGCGGCACCGCGCGACGCCGTCCGCGCCCTCGTCCTCGCGCTCTCCTTCGGGGCACGCGCCGTCGTCGACGACCCGGTGTGGCTCGCGATCCAGGCCGCGCGGCGCGCGCCCGCCCGGGCCCGGCGCGGCGCGGTGCGCCTGCTCCTCGTGGCGCGCGACCCGTCCGCGCGCCGTACGCTCGGCCTCTTCCTCGACGGCTCCCCCGACGACGCAGCCCGCACCGTCGCTGCGGTGCTCCGAGCGCCCGGGTCGCGGCTCGGGCGCCGCGTGGCCGCCGAGGTCGCCGTCGCGGTCGGTCACCCCGAGCTGCTCGACGGCGTCCCCCACCCCGGCCCCGCCCGGTTGCGCGCGCTCTGGCAGGCGGGTGACGTGGACGCGCTCGATCGCGCCAGCGCGTCCGGCCGCGGCGAGCGTCGCACGCTCCGCACGATCCGCGCCCAGGTCGACGCGCTCCGGCCCGACGCCCCGACCAGCGGGACCTCGCCGCACCCGGTGCGGGGCGACGTCGGGCAGGCGCGGGTGCTCCACCACCTGACGAACTCGCTCCCCCACACGCAGAGCGGGTACACGCTGCGCAGCCACGCGATCCTCCGCGCGCAGCACGAGGACGGGCTGGCCGTGGCGGCGACGACGCGCGGCGCCTACCCGGTGACGATCGGCGTGCTCGGCGCACGCGCCGCGGACGTCGTGGACGGCGTGCGGTACGAGCGGCTGCTGCCCTGGGTGCTGCACGGCGACCCGGCGCGGCGTGCCGAGGTCGAGGTCGACCTGCTGGTGCGTGCGGCGCGGAGGTTCGCGCCCGACGTCGTGCACGCCACCACCCCCTATACGACCGGCGCGGCGGCGCGCGCCGCGGCCCGACGCCTCGGCGTGCCGTGGGTGTACGAAGTGCGAGGCCTGCCCGAGGAGACCTGGGCCGCGTCGCACCGCACGCCCGAGGCGCGGCGCGCCGCCGAGGCCTCGGGCCGGTACGCCCTCGTCCGGGCGAAGGAGACCGAGCTCGCGCTCGCCGCGGACCATGTGGTGACGCTCAGCGAGACCATGCGGGCCGAGCTCGTCGGGCGCGGCGTGCCGGCGGCCCGCGTCACGGTGGTCCCCAACGCCGTGCCGACGTCGCTCCTGGACGCGACGCACCCCACGCCCGACGCCGCCCGCGAGCGCCTCGGCATCCCGGCGCGCGGGCCCGTGGTCGGCACGGTGAGCAGCGTCGTCGACTACGAGGGCCTCGACACGGCCCTGCGCACGGTCGCCGCGCTCCGGGCGGACGGCGTCGACGCGACCGCGCTCGTGGTGGGCGACGGCGTCGCCCGCCCCGGCCTCCTCCGCCTCGCCGACGAGCTCGGGCTCGGCGAGCACGCGATCCTGCCGGGGCGCGTGCCGCGCGCCCTCGCCACGACGTACCTCGCGGCGCTCGACGTCGTCCTCGTCCCGCGCCGGGACGACCGCGTGACGCGCCTCGTCACCCCGCTCAAGCCGGTCGAGGCGATGGCCGTGGGCCGGCCGGTGGTCGCGAGCGACCTCCCCGCGCTGCGGGAGGCCGTCGGGGCCGCGGGACGCCTCGTGCCCGCGGGCGACGTCGCCGCGTGGACCACCGCCGTGGCGGACGTCCTGGGCGACGACGACGCGCGCCGTGGCATGCTGACGCGCGGTCGCGAGCTCGCGGCCACCAGGACGTGGGCCGCGAACACGGCCCGGTACCGCGAGGTGTACGCCCGAGCACTGGCAGGAGGAGCGCGATGAGCACCGCCCTCCTGCGTCGTCCCCTCGGCGCCCTCGTCGCGACGGCACTGCTCGCCGGCTGCACGACGGCGGCGCCGGAGCCCGCGCCGTCGGCGACGAGCGCGTCCCCCGCGCCGACGCGCTCCGCGGCTCCCAGCCCGACGCCCACGCCGACAGGACCGGCGGACCCGCTGCCCGAGGGGCCGGTGAACGCGCTCCTCGTCGGCACGGACTCACGAGACCCGGCCGACCTCACGGGCAACGCCGACACGATCCTGCTCGTCCACGTGCCGGCGGACCGGGAGAAGCTGTACCTCGTGTCCTTCACGCGCGACATGTGGGTCGACATCCCGGGGCTCGGCGAGGGGAAGATCAACGCGGCGTTCTCGCGCGGCGGGACGGACACGCTCGTCCAGACGGTGTCCGGCCTGCTCGGCGGTGCGGAGATCGACTACGTCGTCCAGTCGAACTTCGCGGGGTTCATCGCCCTCACGCGCGCGCTCGACGGGTTCGAGGTGGACAACCAGCACGCGAGCACGGTGACGGTGCAGAGCACGGGACGCGTCGTCGACTTCCCCGAGGGGCGCATCACGCTGTCCGGCACGGACGGTCTCATCTACGTGCGCGAGCGCAAGCGGCTCCCTCTCGGCGACCTCGACCGCACCGAGCGCCAGCGCGCCGCGGTCGTCGGGATGCTCGACCGCATCGCCGAGCGGGCGGACGAGCCGGAGGTGCTCGCCGAGCTCGTGCCGATGCTCGTGCGCAACGTCAAGATCTCCGGCGACCTCGACGTGGACGACGTGCTCGCGCTCGTCCCGCTCGCGGCCGAGCTGGAGCGCGAGGACGTCGTCGGGCTCATGGTGCCGATCACCGGGTTCGGCGACAGGGGCGGCGCGTCGGTCAACCTCGTGGACGCGGACCAGACCGCCGCGCTCGGCGACGCGGTGCGCACGGACACGCTCGACGAGTACGTCGCGACGTACGGCACGGCGTACGCGCCGACGGGATCCTAGGATGCCGCGATGACCGGAGAGACGAGCACCACCGAGAGCAGGTCCCCTCGCGGGGACCTGTACTCGATGCTGTTCGCTGGCCCGCCGTCGACGACGGAGGTCGTCTCCGCGGGTCGGCTCACCCGCGTCGGGGCTCGCCCGCCGCTCGGGGTGTACCTCGGGCAGCTGTGGAACCGTCGGCACTTCCTGTGGGCCGAGGCCCGCGCAAAGGTGACGAGCGGGACGCGCGAGAACCTGCTCGGCACCGTGTGGCTCGTGCTCAAGCCCGTGCTCGACGGGCTGACGTACTTCCTCATCTTCGGCCTGCTGCTGAAGTCGTCGCGCGGCATCGACAACTTCATCGGCTACCTCATCGTCGGGGTGTTCCTCTTCTCGTTCACGACGAAGGCTGTGACGGGCGGGGCCAACTCCATCAGGAACGGCCGCAACCTCATCCGGGCGTTCTCCTTCCCCCGCGCCTCTCTGCCCATCTCGGTGATCCTGCGCGGGATGCTCGACATGATCCCGGTGCTCGGTGCCATGGTCGTGCTGCTCACCGTCATGCCCCCCGCCGAGGTGTTCACCTGGCGCGTCGTGCTCGTGCCCGGCGTCCTTGCGCTCCAGGTGCTGTTCACCACCGGCCTGGCACTGCTGCTCGCGCGGTGCGTCGCCGTCGTTCCCGACCTCAACCAGCTCATCAGCTTCGGCATGCGGCTGTGGCTCTACGGCTCCGCGGTGTTCTTCTCCTACGACCAGTTCATCGACCACCCGACGGCGCTCGCCCTCATGGAGGCGAACCCGATGTTCATGGTGCTAAGCATGGTCCGCGACTGCCTGCTCTACGGCGTGACGCCGGCGCTGTCGTCGTGGCTCGGGCTGGGCGCCTGGGCCGTCGGGACGCTCGTCGTGGGGTTCCTCTTCTTCTACCACGGGGAGGAGTCCTATGGCCGAGCTTGACCCCTTCGCGTCCGCCACGGTCGCGGTCCAGGACGTGCACGTGCGCTACCGCGTCCCGTCCACGGACGCGGCCGAGCGTCGGCGCTCGAACCGGCTCGTCCGGGCCGCGAAGACCGTGCTCGGCCAGCAGCCCATGGTGCTCGTGCGGGCGCTCTCCGGGATCTCCTTCGTGGCACGCTCGGGCGAGCAGATCGGCCTCGTCGGCCAGAACGGCTCCGGCAAGAGCACGCTCCTGCGGATCATCGCCGGGCTCGAGCGGCCCGCGCGCGGGCGTGTGCTCGCCGAGAGCACGCCCGTCCTCATCGGGGTCAACGCCGCCCTCGTGCCCGACCTCTCGGGAGAGCAGAACGTCCGGCTCGGCTGCCTCGCCATGGGGCTCACCCCCGAGCAGACGGAGAAGGCGATTCCCGACGTCGTCGAGCTCGCCGGCCTCGGCAAGTCGATCTACCTGCCGATGAAGACGTACTCGTCCGGCATGGGGGCACGGCTGCGGTTCGCCATCGCGACCGCCGCGAACCCGCACATCATGCTCATCGACGAGGCCCTCGCCACCGGCGACGCGGCGTTCAAGGAGCGCAGCGAGGCCCGCATGAACCGGCTGCGGGAGAACGCCGGCACGGTGTTCCTCGTGAGCCACGCGGCGCAGACCATCGAGGAGACGTGCACCCGCGCGATCTGGCTCAACTACGGCCGCCTCGTGCTCGACGGCCCGGCCGAGGACGTCGCGCTGCGCTACCGCAAGTGGGCCTGGGCGATCGCCAAGGAGAAGCCCGACGAGGCGAAGAAGATCATCGAGGACGCCCTCGCGGAGAAGACCGAGACGCACGTGCAGGTGGAGGAGTCCCCTGGACGCAGCTACCGCCCCCGGCACGTCCGGGGACACGGCCGGGACGCGGCCGCAGCAGAGAAGAGAGAAGCATGACCGCTCGCATCATGACCGTCTACGGCACCCGACCGGAGGCGATCAAGGTCGCTCCCGTCATCAAGGCGCTCGAGGAGAGCCCCGACTTCGAGTCGGTGACCGTCGTGACCGGCCAGCACCGCGAGATGCTCGACCAGGTGAACGAGCTCTTCGGCATCGTCCCCGACCACGACCTCGACATCATGAGCCACGGGCAGACGCTGGCGCAGATCTTCGCGCGGGTCATCGAGGGTCTCGACCCGATCCTCGAGAAGGAGAGGCCCACCGCGGTCATCGTCCAGGGCGACACCTCCACCTCGACGGCCGCCGCACTCGCCGCGTTCTACCGGCAGATCCCCGTGGTGCACCTGGAGGCAGGCCTGCGCTCCGGGAACATCCAGTCCCCGTTCCCGGAGGAGGCGAACCGGAAGATCACGACCCAGATCGCCGCCCTCCACCTCGCTCCCACCGAGACCAGCCGGGCAAACCTCCTCGCCGAGGGGGTCGACGACTCCACGATCGTCGTCACCGGCAACACCGTCATCGATGCGCTGCTCACCACGGTCGGCAAGGAGATCCCCTTCACCGACGCGCGCCTCGAGGACCTCGCCGCGTCGGGGCGGCGCATCCTCCTCGTGACCACCCACCGCCGCGAGAACTGGGGCGGCGCGATGGAAGGCGTAGGGCGAGCGCTGGCACGGATCGCACGGTCGTTCCCCGACGTGGAGATCGTCCTCCCGGCGCACCGCAACCCCGTCGTGCGGGAGGCCGTCCTCCCCCAGCTTGAGGGCATCGAGAACGTCACCGTGACCGAGCCGCTGCCCTACGGCGAGTTCGCGCGTCTGATGGCCGCGAGCATCCTCATCCTCTCGGACTCCGGCGGCGTCCAGGAAGAAGCCCCCAGCCTCGGCAAGCCGGTGCTGGTCATGCGCGAGAACACGGAGCGCCCTGAGGCGGTCGAGGCTCGGACGGTACGCCTCGTCGGGACAGACGAAGCCCGGATCGTCGACGAGGTCACCGCACTGCTCACCGACGATGACCGCTACGGCGCCATGGCACGCGCGAGAAACCCGTACGGCGACGGCGACGCGGCCGAGAAGACGCTCGCCGCGCTTCGCGACTTTCCGCTGTGAGCAGCGGCGTGACGACAAGAGACACGCCCATGCACTCCCACGGCGAGCCGGACCTCAGGCAGTGGGGCGTCCACGTCGAGGACTGGGACGAGGACGAGTTCATCACTGGCAACCCCGCCGACGGGATCCACCGGTTGCACGTCGCCGACAATGGAGTCGTGGACGTGCTGCTCCGTGGTTCACCGCTCGGCGTCTCCAGCACGGTCGCTCGAGTGCCCGTGTTCTTCGCCGGGGCGGTGACGAACCGCGCGAACCGGCCGGGCCCCTTTTTCTCCGGCCACACCATCTCTGCCTCGCAGGGCCTCCCTGCGATCCTCATCGCCGACCCCACCATCACGGACCACCCTGAGCTCTCACTCGGGTGGTACCTGGGGTGCGACCGGTTCGACGCGCTGGGAGCGATCGCCCGTCTGCTCAGGAGGCTCGCCGCACGGTACGGGTGCCGCTTCCTGCTCGTGGGCGGTTCCGGCGGAGGCTACGCGGCCCTGGCGATCGCGGAGAGGCTCGAGGGGTGCGCCAGCGTCCTGTGCTGGAACCCCCAGACCGATGTCCTCGAGTACAACCCGCGAGACGTAACCCGGTACGTCGAGTCCGCATTCGACCGTGAGAGTGGAACCGTCGACCTCGCCGAGGCACGAGATCTCCTGCGGACGGCCGACAAGCAGACGGTCGTCGGTCGAGCCGACGTCGCCCGGGACATCCTGTACCTGCAGAACTCCGGCGACTGGCACGTCGGCAAGCACGTGGCGCCGTTCGTCGATCGATTGGGCCTCTCGCTCGATGGTGGCAGGGCGTACCACCCGGACGGGAGCACGGTGGTCGGGTTCGGCTCCTGGGGCGAAGGTCACGCCGTCCCGCCGCGTGACGTGATCCTGCGTGCACTGACACTGATGGCACTGGGATCGACGCCGCTCGAGTGCCTCGAGCAGCTGCAGAGAGACCATCCCGCACATTTCCCTGAGCTTCCCAGCGCGGAGGATCACGTGCCCCAGTACTTCTGGGAGCGCACGCACAGCGGGATCCGGATCTCGGCGAAGGGCCCGCACCCCCCGGGAATGACCTTCGCGTACTACGCGATGGACGGTACGCGACGTGCGAAGGTGCGCTGGTACGAGTCCGACGCCGACTTCGTCTTCGATCCTCGCGAGCTGGGCGGGGTGGACAGCGTGGCGTGCTTCGTTCGAGATCTCGCCGGCAGCCAGCGATCCACCGTCGTCACGCTGATCGACCCCGAGCAGGGCGCCACGGATCGCGACGACGTCCCCGCGTCACGACCCACCCTCTAGAAGGTCGTCGTCCCCGTCCCCGCACGATCGGCGATGTCTCGCTGACCCGGGCCGGGGACCCGCCGAGGCTGCTGCAGCACGCGGGGCCTCGCTCCTTCGCTCATCGAGCGTCCGGCCGCGGTCCGGCGTGACCGGGTCATCAGTCCTGCCGCAACCCGGGTCCTGGCACCGCGGCAAAGGGAGGTGGCGCCAGCAGCGCATCGATGGCCAGGATGCGCATCGCCAGCTGATAGCCACGGCGCGCCGAGGCGTCGAAGAGCGCATCCATCCGGCGCTGCAGGGCGGCGGCAACCTCTGCGGACAAGCCGATCTCCTCGACGCGTTGCAGCGCGCGCGTCGCCTGCAGGTGAATCCTCCCGGCCATCTCCGCCCAGACCAGACTCTGCGGCCCCTGGCGACGACGTGACGTGTGCACATGACGACGCCGCGTGGCGTCCGACCACGCTTCGGTCGACGCAGACTCCTGGATGTTGAGCACGATCCGCTCCGGGCCGCTCCGGAGCTCCCGCTGCACCCGCCCGAAGGGGTAGCCCCCGCCGAACGGCACATCCACGAGCGCGGGGTGAAGTCGGGCGAGCACGTCGAAGATGACGCGATTGCTGGATCGCTCGCCATGGTCGAGGCTGCGCGCCGCAGCGAACAAGTTGCTGGACAACAGCGGATACCACACCGCGCGCTCGTGGACGAGGGTGAAACCGCGCATGCCACAGTGCGACCTATTTCGATGGCGTAGGTAGTGGTCCTCCACCATGTCCTCCAGCGTCTCTCCAGCACCTCTCTCGAGGTCGGCCGCGAGATCGTCGGCGACAGCATCCAGGTAGGCGTGCGAGCGCCACTCGGGCTGCGACGCCGCCGACACCAGGCGGGTGGCGAGCTCGGCAGCCGTGGCGGACGTCTGGATGTGGTCCTGGACGACCTCCGTCCAGAAACCACGGAACAGCTCGCCGCAGGCTCCCCCGACGCCCAGCTCTGTTCTGTTCGCCCCGAGCGGGCTGTGAGAGGCCGCGCCGAAGCGGTGATACTCCCCGGCGTAGTAGCTGAGCCAGAAGTCGGTGTTCCACTCGAGCGTGACGGGCCGCAGCACGCTCTCGTCGTGCCCGGTGTAGAACCGCCCTCCGACGAGGTCGACCAACGTCGACGCGATCCGCACGTCGGGGCTCGACTCGGCGCCGAGCGTGTTGAACGAGACGCGGTCCTTCCATCCCGTAGACCCGAGGAGCGCCCCCAGCACGAGACGACTGTCCTTGCCCGCGGTGACGTCGACGACCGTCTGCTCGACAGACTCGCAGGTGACGGCAGCGCGGACCGAGGAGACGATCTGCTCGACGCCGAGTTCCAGCGAGGTGCCGTAGGAGTCGCTGCTCGTCAGCAACCCGGCATCGGGGTGCTGTCGGCGGACCAGCTGCCCCGCGCTCACCAGCAACGTGTTGGTCGCTTCGGAGGGGCGCACGCCCTCCACGGCTGTACGGCTCAGCGCATTCTGCTGCGCGAAGAAGCCGTGCTCGCTGAACAACGAAGCCGTCACGTAGACCCAGTCAGGCTTGGGCGGACGCCCCAGGGCGGCCAACAGGATCGAGACCATGTGCGCGCGGTTGCTGACGATGGCGACGCCGTCCCAGGCGTACTCGAAGACGGTCCCGAAGCCGAAGACGTCGGTCTGCACCGTGGCCTCGCCGTCGCGGATAACGAAGCGGCTGTACTGGCCCTGGTCAGGGCTGAGCGCTTCGATCTGCTCCGGGCGCGCCGGAGCCCGCGCCATGAAGAGACCGTCGTTGAGCATGCCGAGCCCGGACACGCCACAGGCACCGCCGGGCCACCGGTGCACGCGCGCCGGCGCAGAGGAAGCCAGCCACAGGCCGTCCTTCGCATCCCCTACCGGCTCGAGATACAACGTTCCATCGGTGAAGGGCTCCGGTGCCAGGAGACCGGCCCGGTGCGGAGCCAAGGAGATCACGGCGAAATCGAGCATCGGGGCCGCGAGCGGGACGAACGGCACCGTACGACGGCCCGCCTGTGCCTCAGGAGCGCGCAAGGTACCCCTCCGCTCTCGTGAAGGCGGAAGCGAGCGCCGATTCGAACTGCTCCCTCGAGGCCGGGACGTGCCCGGGACCGAGGTCCACGGGCACGATGCGCACTCGACGATCGACAGACTCCCCGCCCTCCGGCGACAGGCCGAACACCGCTGCGAACGGGGCGCAATGTTCCGCGACGTGGTGATGATCGTGACGGTTGATGACGTAGTCGACGAGATTCTCGGTACCAGCGCGATACCTCTCCACGGCCGATACCCGCCGGAGAACGGTCGGGTCTGACTCTACGTCCGTCGAGCCGAACACCACCCGCGCGGCACTGGCCCAGTCCTGCGTCTCATATCGCGACAGGACCGTCTGCGGGGCGAAGACGACGGCGATCGACCTCGGCATTCGCGCAGCGAGCTGGAGAGCGGCGAATCCGCCGCCGCTCCCGCCGGTGATGGCGGTCGATCGCGCCCCTGACACGGCGGCGACCTTCTCCACCACCAGCTGGATGACGTCCACCAGGTCGTGCTCCGCTGTCCCCAGGAACCAGCCAAGACTCAGCTCCGGGTCCATCGTGAGCGTGGGGTCGGAGAAGAGCACGAACGACCACGGGCTGTCCTTTCGAGACGCCATCCGCTCGAAGTAGGGGTACTCCGTGGTGCCGCGATCGGCCGCTCCGTGGAAACCTACGGTCAGGCGCTCGCTCGTCCTGATCCCCGCGGCCGCCCACAGCGTCAGGCTGTCGGCCACGACGGGGTACAGAGCAACGAGTCCCGGGATCGGGTTGAAGGCAGCAACCGACGACGTCTCAGCGATCGGCAGCTGATAGCGCGAGTGCCAGCCCTCGATCCAAAGGGTCTCGCCGCTTCGGGAGGCCGTGCGCTCGGCCCGATACTCTGCGAGGTCAGCGGTCCTCACTTCCAGGACCGCCGTACTGCTGGCCGCTCGACCACTGACGTAGAACCGGACCGCATCGACGTCGCCCGTGGAGTCGATCGCGGCGTCGGGAGCCTTCAGCACCGCCCGCGGGACAGCGACACGGATCCACGTTCCCTGCTCGACGGGCGCGAGAAGGATCCGGTAGTACGCGCCCTCGATCATGTACCCGAGACCAACGTACGACACGTCAGCCCACCCAGAGAGACGAAACTCTGCGACGAGCACGTCTCCGGTCGCGTGCTCCGGCCGGACGTCGAAGACGAACCGGCGGTCCTCACCGGACCGGGCGTGGAAGGTCGCAAGGACGTCGAGGTCCGCCGACGACGAGGAGCCGAGGCTCCTGACGAGCGCCGATCGTAGATGATCGTAGAACGCGTCCTGGTAGTGGAACGGTGACCTCCCCCACTTGTGGTCGCTCGCCGCTACACCGGCGTCCTTGGCACTGAACGAGACGAACTGGTCCGCGGAGATGTCCTCGCTCATCCTGCTGTAGAGGCGGTCCAAGAACTCGTTAGCCCGCCGGATGCGGTCGGGTGCGTACATGGCCGGGAACTCTGATCCGTCGTCGAGCGTCGTGGCCCACTTCGCGGCGTTGACACGCAGGTGCGCGCGCCGACCGCGCGCGTCGAGCGTGGCCAACAGGCGCACCCACCCCTGCTCCCACAGGACGTAGAACTCATCGGAGCCGGAGGGGATCGTCCGTGAGACGGGCACGTGCGCGGCTCGCGAGAGCTCGGCGGAGAGCGTGCAGACCGCACCGCTCACCGGATGGACCGCGAGGTCGAATCGTTCGTCGATGGGGTCGTAGACGACGAGGTCCGAGGTGTCCTCCGCGAGGTAGCTTGCGAGGCTCTTTCCTAGGTCTTGCTCGACCATGCGCCGTTGAAACGCCGATTCGATGCCCGTGAGGTCGACCCCCGCATACTCCACATCCGACATCGCGCTCGCGAGCCCCGAACGGGCGTAGTACGCGCTCAGCTCCCATCGTCGGTCCGAGCTGAGATCGAAAGCATCCCTCGTCACGCAGCTGCCGATGATGGTGAGGCGGACGGCTCTCTGGTTCATCACGATGCCCCTGCAATCAGCCCGAGACCTCGGGGAACGACGGAGTTGACGCGCTGGATCGAGCCGCGCTCGAGCCGCATCCGCGCGCTGGGACGAAGCACGGACTCGGGAGGCCGCTCCACTATCGCGCTCCGGTCTTGCCGATGAGGTTCAGCTCGGACTGCAGCACCAGCGACTTGTCGACCTGGGATCTCACCCGTTCCGCGGCACCGCGGGAGAGCCGCATGAAAAGACCCGGGTCGCGCGCCAGCCGGAGCAGTGCCGCCGCCAACGACTCTGCGCTCTCCGGATCGCACAGCATGCCCGACTCCGAGTCGACGAACTCAGGTACTGCGGCAACGCGCGACGTCACAGGTACCAGCCCAGACGACATCGCCTCGTCCCGAGACACTCCTTGGGCGTCCATGCGGGTCGGGACCAGGAAGACGCCGTACTGCCGGTGCATTCGCGCGATCTCGTCGTGCGACAGGAAGCGTCGCTCCACCCGCACGTTCGCAAGACCTCGTATCGGCTCCAGGGTCGCGTCGAACAAGGGGCCGTCACCCACGAAGCAGAAGTGCATGTTCTCGAACTCTGGTTCTCCTCGGAGGAGGTCGACCGCCGCGACGCTCAGGTCGTTCGCGTACTTGGGGGAGGCGAACGGCCGGATCGACAACACCTTGAGCCGCGCGTCCTCCTCCTTCTGCGTGAAGGCGAAGAGGTCCGTGTCGACGGGATTGTGCACGATGCTGTAGCGCGATGAGCGGAGCGTCACGCCGACGTCCTCCATCACCTCGTCCGCGAAGTACTGCGACACGAAGACGAAGTGGACGTCGACCGCGGTGTCCTCGAAGACCTCGCGCCAGAACGCGATGCGCGCCTCCGACGCACGCTTCGCCGCATCGAGCTCGTGGTCGCTCTGGTAGTTGTACGACCTACGCCACCATGGCTGCACCTCAGCGCCGTGCAACCACACGACGACGCGTCGGCCCCGGTGGTGCGTGCGAACGGACTTCCACATGGCGGAGTCCAGGAAGTGGATGAGGATCACGTTGTCAGCACGCGAGCGCAAGGCCATGTCGAGGACCTCGGGGGAACCGACGGCGACGTCGACGCCCTCGTGCTCGTAGGTCCGATAGGTCTGCCCGGGTTGCACCGCTAGGACGTCGACACCGACACCGGCGCGGGCGTATGCCAGCACGCGTGAGTGCACGAACCCGTTCCGATAGCGGTCGTCTCTCGACGGGTACACATTCGTCAGCAGAAGGGCGTCGCCCCGCAGCGGCATGAAGGCCGGGGCTTCCGACCGGTGGTCGAACTCCACGCTTCGCAGCTGGGCCGTACCCTCACCCGCCACCCGGAGCGCGACCCGCAGCGTCCGCGCGCCGACGGGCGGCGTGCTGACGGCGTTCTGATTCGCGAAGTGGACCGACGAGCCGATCCTCTTCTCGGCCGCGTCGTAGTAGATCACCGCGATCTGCACGTTGAGCCCAGGCGTGCACTCTACGTACAGCTTCAGCTGGTCACCCTGAACGAGCGTCGCAGTCTCGTGCTCCGACCGAGAGAACAGATAGTCGTGCGTGCCGACCTCGAGAGTCGACTCGATCACCACGCTCGAGCCCTCGGCATCGGTGCGTACGGCGGAACGCCGGAACCCTCCGAACCCCGAGACGATGTCCTCCTCGGCGTCGACACCTCGTGACCGCGCCTCGGACTGCGCCCCCAGTGCTTCGGCCGCCGCGTAGAGCTCTGTCATCGACAGCCCTTCGTCGCCCGGCGAGGCTTCGACCGCATCCGAGACGTCCGCGCCGCGCGCGCCACGGCAGTAGCCGAACGGCTCGACGGCGAGCCCGTCCGCGACGAAGTCCCACCCCTCGACCAGGTCGGCGAACCCCATCTGATCGCTGAGTGCCGCCGTACTCACGACAGCCGCACGAAGAGCGCCTGGTCCGACGATTCGGTAGCGAGCGCCGGGCCTCTCGACGACCTCGTCGGCGACGAGCTCGAACCCGCCGTCGATACCAACCGCCTCCGCGGCGGTGTATCGATGCGCGAGAGTCAGGTCGCGGAGCAGGTAAGGACCGTGGTAGTCGCCGGGTCGCCACACCGTGACGTAGTCGAAGCGTCGTCGAAGACGGCCGATGCTCTCCGGCGCACCCGTGCGCGTACTCGCGTGCTCCTCGACGGCGCCGAGGCGAAATGGCTGCAGGTCGCTGCCCCTCCACAGGAACGCCGTCGCGTGCACGCCCTGCTGCGCGACCAGGTCCGCCGCGAGGCTCTCCGGCTCGTCTGCTCCGCGTGCATCGACGAGGACCGCCACGCTCGGCGCGTACGCCTCGAAGCGGTCACCGGTGATCCTGGAACGTAGGTAGGAGAACCTGTCTGCATAGGTGTGCTCGCCCAGGACCTTGCGCAGCGCGGCGTGGCGCTTCTTGCGGACGTCCAGCTCGCTGAGGCGATCGATCAGCTCTCTCGCGCTGCCCCCGTCGTCCACGGCGATCGTGAGGTCGCCGAACAACGTCCGAACGCCGCGCGAGTAGTTCCCCAGGACGAGCGTCCCTGAACCCATGAGCTCGAAGACGCGTCGAGCGAACATAGTCGTCGACTGCTTCACGGAGTTCATGTTCAGACCGAAGCGATACCTCTTGTAAGCATCGGGGACGTCGCCCGGGGCGAGCGTGCCGCGGATGTGCTCGGCGTAGCGGTCCGGGAACCGGTAGTCCTCGAGGTCCGAGCCGAAGTTCCGGTCATAGATGTCGATGGCGTAGGCGGGCGCGAGCTCGTCGACCATCGACTCGAAATCTTGGTTCCGTTCGGGATACCTGCGGTAGAACGCCCCGGCGAACATGATGGCCGCCTGCCGCTCGACGGTGGCGACCGGGTTGTGGATCGCGGGCTGGCAGGCGAAAGGCATCAACCACACGCGGTCGTGCCCGACGGCGTGCTTGTAGGCGGGGATCGAGTCGATGTCCGTTGTGAAGATGTGATCGAAGCGCGACGCGACGTTGAGGAACGTCGAGAAGTGAACAGGGTCTTCCTTGTTCCAGAACACGGTCGGCGTGCCGTGGGTACGGCACCACTCCAGTATCCCGGCGAGCTCCCGCGGCATGTGCCCGACCCGGTTCTCCCACACGTTGTCGATCCCGCGCCACGCGGACTCGACGAAGAGGAGGTGGGGCTGCCCGCTCTCCAGCTCCTCGCGCCAGCGGTCAGGCGTTAGATGGATGGCCTCGCACTCCGGCTCGAGAGACATCCGGGTGAAGTCGTCGACGATCATGGCGACACGCGGTCGCGAGCCGCTTCTCAGCGCTCTGAGGGCGGAATTCCTAGGGAGAGCGACCTCACCGGCGTCGGGAGCTGCCTCAGCGAGCCGCGATGCTGCACGAACGGCCTCCAGCCGCTCACGGTGTGCCTCCGCGTGGCGTTGCACCTTCGCGACCGCCCGCGCAGAGTCGTCCGAGTCGCCCCGGTCCCGCAGGATTCGCAGGATCGCGACTGGCAGACCGAGGAGCGCACCGGGGCCGCGCGCGGCGTTCCGGGTGGCCCGAGCCATCTTCACCGGCCGGCTCGACCTCAGCTTCGCGAGCGCCTTCACTGCTCTCAGCAGCTCCGAGACGACCTCACTCTCGTACTGGCGTCGTACGCGGAGCTCTTCCTCGGCACACTGCAGAGCCTGCTCGAGCTCCGCAGCCCTCCGCTTGAGCTTCTTCTCGACCTGCATCGCCCGCCGGTACTTTTCGTTGGCCGTGCGGAGCTTCGTACGAAGTCGGCGGAGCTCGGGCTCGAGCTCCGTGTCCTCGCTGCGAATCACCTCCAGACCCCCTTGGTATCGATGACGATCTTCTCCCGCAGACGGAGCGGCTTGCGGTCCGCCTGCTTGAACTCGGTGTGGTCGACGAGCACCAGGACGATGTCGGCGTCGTCGACGGCGCTGTTGAGGTTCGTCAGCCGGACGTCAGGTCGGTCCGCGAGGACGCGCGGCAGCTCAAGGATGTGCGGTTCGACCGCGTAGATCGTCGCGCCCTCGATCTCGTCGGCCAGGCGGGTCGTGATCGCGAGCGCGGGCGACTCGCGGAGGTCGTCGATGTCCGGCTTGAAGGCCAGGCCGAGCACCGCGATGCGCGGCGCCTTGAACCGGTCGGCGTGCGCCTTGACCCGGGAGATCACGTACTCGGGCTTGGCGTCGTTGACCTCGCGCGCCGTCCGGATGAGCTGTGCTCGCTCGGGCGCCGCGTCGACGATGAACCACGGGTCGACCGCGATGCAGTGGCCGCCCACGCCCGGGCCGGGCTGAAGGATGTTCACGCGCGGGTGGTGGTTGGCGAGGCGGATCAGCTCCCACACGTCGATGCCGAGGTCGGCGGAGATGAGGGAGAGCTCGTTGGCGAACGCGATGTTGACGTCGCGGTACGAGTTCTCCACGAGCTTCGCCATCTCGGCGGTGACCGCGTCGGTGAGCAGGATCTCGCCCTGGCAGAAGACCTGGTAGAGCTCCTTGGCCCGCTCGGCGGCGTCTGCCGTCAGCCCGCCGACGATGCGGTCGTTCGTGACGAGCTCGATCATGACCCGGCCCGGGAGCACGCGCTCGGGGCAGTGCGCCACGTGGATGCGCGCGCGTCCCTCGGACCCGTCGAGCGACAGGTCGGGGCGCGCCGCGAGGATCCACTCCGCCATCTGCTGCGTCGCCTGGGGCGGGGACGTCGACTCGAGGATCACGAGGGCCTCGGCGGACAGGTGCGGCGCGATCGCCTCGGCCGCGGCCCGGATGTAGGAGAGGTCCGGCTTGTGCCCGTCGGTGAACGGGGTCGGCACGGCGACGATGAAGGCGTCGGCCGGCTCGGGCTTCGTCGTCGCACGCAGCGTGCCCTGGGTGACGGCGCCGGCGACGTAGGTCGCGAGGTCGGGCTCCACGAAGGGCACGTCGCCACGGTTCACCGCCTCGACGGTGCGCTCGTTGATGTCGACCCCGATGACCTCCACGCCGTTCGACGCGAGGATCGCTGCGGTCGGGAGCCCGATGTAGCCGAGCCCGACGACGCACACGCTGGTGCTGCTCATGTTTCCCCTTAGATCAGGGCATGCCGGTCGGCACGCCCGTAGAACTGGACCTCACCGCTCGCGAGCAGCTCGGCGTCGGACACGTCCCACGTGTGTGCCGCGCCCGAGCGCACCTGGACGAAGTTGTACCGGTCGGCGGAGAAGACCCGCGCCCCGGCGTCGATCGCCGACCGGAGGAACCCGGTGTCCTCGCCCCGGCCGACGGACGCGAACGGCACCCGCTCGGCGAGACCGCGGGTCGCGACGATCGTCGGGCCCATGACGAAGTCCGTGTACCGGTGCTCCCAGTCAGCGAAGCGCAGCAGCGTCGCGTCGAGCGACGCCACGTACAGGTAGTGGGCCTGCTTGCCCACCACGTCGGCACCGGAGTAGGCCAGGGCGTCGAGCTGGTCGGACAGGTAGTGCTCGCCGTACAGGTCGTCGTCGTCCATCTTCGCGACGACGTCGCCGTCCGACGCCGCGACGAGGCGGTTGAGGCACTCCCCCAGCGGCACGTCCTCACCTGCCGTGAGGAGGACGAGGTCCTCGACCCCGGCCTCCTTGGCGCGCAGCCGCACGTCCGCCTCGTCCACGGCGAACCCGTGCGTGAGGAGCGCGAGCTGCACGTCCACGTCGCGCTGCGCGCCGACGGTCCGCAGCACGTGGTCGAGCTGGCCCGGGCGGTTGGTCGAGACCAGGGCAGAGACGCTCGGGCGAGCGACCGTCGCCGAGCCGGCCAGCCCGACGTCGTGCAGCACGCGCTGGACCCGCGCCCCGTACGTGTGCTCGCGCCAGATCCGCCGCTGCCCCCGGTGCGTGGCGCGGTCGCGCAGCTCGCGCGAGCGGACGAGCGCACGGATCGTGTGCGCGGCCTCGGCGCGCTCCCCGACGACGAACACCTCGTCGGGCGGGAAGAACTCGCCGACCGCCGCGCTCGGCGTCGTCACCACGGGCGTGCCGCACGCCGTGATCTCGAAGACACGGCGCGCGCACATGCTCGGCGAGTCGACGACCGAGCTCACGTTGAGGAACACCTTGTACTCGCGGTACGCGGTGAGCATGCGGTCGTAGTCGAGCGACCCGACGACGCGCGAGCCGAACGGCTCCGGGAACTGGTACCTCTCGTCCCCGCCCCGGAACCGGGAGAAGATCTCGAGACCGTGCTGCATGCGCGGCGAGACGTCGACGGCCGCGCCGAGCAGCAGGTCCATCTGCGCCCGACGCTCCGGGTACTTGTGCGCGAAGTACATGCCGCCGAACGCGACGTCGCCCGAGGGCCCGTCGCCGTGCGCGCGCGCGGGGTTGTGGATCGCGGGCTGCGCCCCGAACGCCAGGACCCCCACGCGGTCGTGGCCCAGCCGCTCGCGGTACGCGTCCACCCGCCCGACGTCGGTCGTGTACACGTGGTCGAACAGCGCCGCCGCGTCGAGGAAGTCCTCGAAGTGCGCCGGGTCCTCCTTGTTCCAGAAGACCGTGGGCACGCCGCGCTCGCGGCACGCGGCGACGAGCTCGACGAACGCCGGACGCGGGGCCGACGTCCCGGTGAGGTGGTACTGCCAGGCGCCCCCGTTCCCGTTCCACGCGGACTCGACGAACAGCAGGTCCAGCCCGGGACGACCGTCGCGCTCGCGGTCGAGCTCGTCGCGCCACGACGTCGGGGTGAGGACGACCTGGTCCCACTCGAACCCGAGGGCGAGCCGGGAGAAGTCGTCGAGGACGACACCGACGCGCAGGTCGGGGCGGGCAGCCGGACGGTCCGAGACCGTCCAGGGCTCGAAGGTCACCCCGTGGTCGGAACGGCTCGCCCCCGAGGAACCCGCGAGCCGCGGCACGCCGCGTCGACGAACATAGGTGCGGAACTGAGACAAACCGCCCCGGCGAAGGTGCCAGAAGGCTCTGCGTGCGTCATCGAGGCGAGAGCCCCCCCGTGCGTCCATGCCACCGTCTCGTCCGTTCGCAGCCGGCGCTCACGTCGTACTCCGGCCGCGCACATAGTACCGCTGTGCCGGTACTGCGGGAGCACCGGTCCGAGGCGCCGGTCAGGGCACGTACGCGACGACGACGTCGCCCTCCCCGTCCACGACGACGGCCCCGGTGCCGTGCGGGACGAACACGGACTCCCCCCGCACGAGCCGCGTCCCGGGCTCGGCCTCGGCGTCCGCGCGGCGCTCGGCACCGGCGTCCGCCCGGGGCGCGGCCGTGAGCGCCACCGCGCCGTCGAGGCACAGCACGACGCGCGGGCCGGCGGCGGGCAGGGCCACCGCTCCGGCGACGCGGCCTGCCCGGAGCGCGAACTCCGCGACGGGCGGGCGGTAGGCGACGAGGCCGCTGCCGTCGTCGACCAGGCGCGGGCGCGCGGCGGGGCCCGGTGTGCACGTGGCGCACTCGAGCAGGGCGTCGACGTCGACGAGCTTGCTCGTCAGCCCGGCCCGCAGGACGTTGTCGGAGCTCGCCATGATCTCGACGGCGCACCCGGACAGGTACGCGTGCACGTGCCCCGAGGGGACGAACATCGACTCACCGGGCTCCAGCGTGACGCGGTTGAGCATGAGCGACACGACGGCGCCCGGGTCACCCGGGTGCTGCTCCGCGAGCGCGAGGACGGTCGCGTCGGCGCGGCGCGACGTGCGTCGGCCGCCCGGCGCGGGCACCGCCGGCTCGCGCTCGGCGCGGGCCCGCACGGACGCGACGGTCAGCGCGAGGTCGGCCGCGACGTCGGGCTCCGCGCGGGCGTGGAGCGCGAGGGTGAACGCCTCGCGGACGCCCGCCTCGGTGGGGCGGGTGCGCAGGGTGTCACGCATCCGTCCGGCGAGCGCGCCGTCGAGCCCGTCGAGCAGCTCGAGGATGCGCGCGGGCCGGCGGAATCCGGAGAGGCCCTCGAAGCGGGAGACCGCCACGACCATCTCGGGCTTGTGCTGGTCGTCGTGGAAGCTGCGCAGCGGCGAGTCGCGCGCCACGCCCTCCCGGTTCTCGCGGTTGAACCCCTCGCGGGCGCGGTGCGGGTGCGGGTGGACCTGGAGCGAGAGCGCGCGCTCGGCCGCGAGCACCTTGAGGAGGTACGGCAGCCGGGGCCCGTACTGGTCGAGCACGCGCTGGCCCAGCACCCCCGCCGGGTCCGCGCGCACCAGGTCCGCGAGCGTCGTGCCCGACGCCGTCGCCGCGCCCGGGTCCGCCGTCCCGCCCGGGTGGGCGGCGCCGTCGGGCACGACGCGCGACGGCGCGAGCGGGTGCGCCCCCATCCACAGCTCGGCCGCCGGACGACCGTCCGGTGCCACCCCCAGGAGGTCCTGGATCGCCGACGTCGAGCCCCAGTCGTACCGCTGGACGGTGTTCTCCAGGCGGTAGAACGCGGGCGGACGAGCGCCGGGGAGGGCGTCGTCCACCGACGCCTCCCCCGACCGCTCGTCCGCCGCGCTCGTCATGGGCCGAGCCTAGAGGCCCAGGGCGTCCCGGATGGGGCCGAGGAGGAAGTACACGACGAACATCGCCGCCGCGACCCACATCAGCGGGTGGATCGCCCGGACCTTGCCGAGCGCGAGCTTGATGAGCACGAAAGCGAGGAAGCCCGCCCCGATGCCGTCCGCGATCGAGTACGTGAACGGCATGACGATGATCGTGAGGAACGCGGGGATGCCGATCTCGACGTTCTTCCAGGAGATGCCGGCGATCTGCGTCATCATGAGGAACCCGACGAAGACGAGCGCGGGCGCCGCGGCCTCGTAGGGCACGAGCGCGACGAGCGGCGACAGGAAGGTCGCGAGCAGGAACGCGATCCCCGTGACGACCGACGCGAGGCCCGTGCGGGCACCCTCGCCGGCACCCGTCGTCGACTCGACGAAGCTCGTGTTCGACGACACGGACCCGGCACCACCGGCCGCGGCGGCGATCGAGTCGACGACGAGGATCGCGCGCGAGCGCGGCGGGACGCCCTCGGCGTCGTTGAGGCGCGCCTCGGCGCCGACGGCGACCATCGTGCCCATCGAGTCGAAGAAGTCCGCGAGCAGGAGCGAGAACACCAGCAGGATCACGGTGACGGTCGCGATGTTCTGGAACGAGCCCAGGAGCGAGAACTGGCCGAGGAGGCCGAAGTCCGGGACCTGCACGACGCCGTCGAACGTGGGCGCGTTGAGGTTGAAGCCGTCCGGGTTCGAGCCGTCGGGGGCCTTCGCACCGATGTGGAGCGTGTTCTCCAGCACGACGGCGAGCACGGTCGCCGTGAGGATCGCGACGAGCAGGGCGCCCTTGACCTTGCGGACCCACAGCACGATCGTCAGCACGAGGCCCACGACGAACACGAGGATCGGCCACGTGCCGAGGTTGCCGAGCGCGAGGAGCGTGCCGCTGCCCGCGGTGACGAAGCCCGCGTTGACGAGGCCGATGAGCGCGATGAACAGGCCGATGCCGACGCTGATGGCGGTCTTCAGCTCGAGCGGCACCGCCCGGAAGACGGCCTCGCGGAACCCGGTCAGCACGAGCACGAGGATGATGAGGCCCTCGATGACGACGAGGCCCATCGCGTCCGCCCACGTGACCCCGGGCAGCGACGCGATCGAGTACGCGACCACCGCGTTGAGGCCGAGGCCGGCCGCGAGACCGAGCGGGAAGTTCGCGAAGACGCCCATGGCGAGCGTCATGACGCCCGCGACGAGCGCGGTGGCCGCGGCGATCTTGCCGAAGTCGGGCTCGGCACCCCCGCCGAGGAACTGGCCCGTGCCGTCCTGGACGGTCCCGATGATCAGCGGGTTCAGCACGATGATGTAGGCCATCGCGAAGAACGTCACGAGACCGCCGCGGATCTCGGTGCCGATCGTCGAGCCGCGCTCGGTGATCTTGAAGAAGCGGTCGATCGCGCCGCGCGCAGGCGCGGGGGCGTGCTCGTCCTCACGGACGGAGGTGGGGGTGGACATGGGGAGAATGCTGCCAGAACCGTGTGACCGCGCGGTAACGCGCCGGACACGGTCGGGCATCGCCCGTCGGGGTCGTCCGCGCACGTCAGGCCGCGCCGACGGCGTCGAGCGCCGCCCGGGGTGTGCTCGACGCCACGTCCGCCGCCCCGGGTGCCGCGCCGTCGTCGTGCGCGCGGGGTGCGCCGTGACCGTGCCCGAGGGACTCGGCCGTCGCGAGGTCGGTGACGCTGCGCGGCGCGCCCGAGGCGAGCGGGACCGCGTGCAGCACGTCGAGGATCGCGCTCGCCCGCTCCCCGGCCGGGCCGGCGGGGACGCCGTGCACGACCCGGGCCGGGTGCAGCAGGTCGACGACGGCGTGGCCCGGCCGGTGCTCGTCCGGCACCCAGGCGACCGTGGCGGGGACGCCGTCCGCGGCGAGGCACGCTGCGAGCAGCTCGGCGGTGCCCGCGGGGACGCGGGCGCGCCCGACGACGAGGTCGCCCGGGCCGAGGTGCGGGGCGAGGCCGTCGAGCGCGTCCCGCAGCGTCGCGACGCGCGCCGCACCCCCGGCGTCGGGCGCGGACCCGGCGCCGACGCAGAGCAGGTGCACACGCGCCCCGGCCACGGCCGTGCGGTCGGTCGTCGGGCGCAGGCGCCCGCTCACGAGGCCGAGCGTGAGGAGCCGGGGCAGCCGCGGCTCAGCGGTCCTCGGCCCAGCGCGGAGCGCGGCGAGCGCGCGCGGGTCCGGGTCGAGGAGCACGACCTCGTGCCCGGCGGCGGCGAGGCAGGCCGCGTGCAGGACGCCGCGCCGACCGCCTCCCGAGACCGAGACCCGCACGACGCACCTCCTCCTGCCCGCCCCGACATCCCGGCGGGCCTCAGTAGGCCCCGGAGCCGGAGAACACCGCGCGCGCCGTGCGCGCGAGGATGAGGAAGTCGCCGAACATCGTCCAGTTCTCCACGTAGTACACGTCGAGGCGGACGCTCTCCTCCCACGACAGGTCCGACCGGCCACCGACCTGCCACAGACCCGTGAGACCGGGCTTGACCAGGAGCCGACGGCGGACCTTCTTCTCGTACTTCTGCACCTCGCGCGGCAGCGGGGGCCGCGGGCCGACGAGGCTCATGTCACCGCGCAGGACGTTGAAGAGCTGCGGAAGCTCGTCGAGCGAGTAGCGGCGCAGCACCCGGCCGACGGGCGTCACGCGGGGGTCGTCGCGCATCTTGAACAGGAGGCCCGAGCCGTCGTTCTGCTCCTCGAGGTGCTCGACCTCGCGGTCGGCGCCCACGCGCATCGAGCGGAACTTGTACATCGAGAACGTGCGCCCGTTGCGGCCGACGCGCTCCTGGCGGTAGAGGACGGGACCGCGGCTCGTGAGCATGACGGCGAGCGCGACCGCGACGAGCACGGGCAGCGCGACGAGCGTGATGACGGCCGCGCCCGTCCAGTCCACGACCGACTTCACGGCGAACTTCGGCCCCGTGAAGCGGGGCGCGTCCACGTGCAGGAGCGAGACGCTCTCGGCGGGCGTGATGGTGATGCGGGGGCCGGCGACGTCCGCGAGCTCCGCCGTGAGCATGAGGTCGACGCCGTACGGCTCGAGCTCCCAGCCCAGGCGGCGCACGACCTCGGCCGTGATGGCGTCCGAGCCGGAGACCGCGACGACGTCCGCGCCCACGCGGGTCGCGACCTCGCCCGCGTGCCGGAGCTCGCCGAGGACCGGCACGCCGTGGATCTCCTCCCCCGCGCCGAACCCGCCCGACGGGACGCACACGCCGACGACGCGGTAGCCCGACTCGTCGCGGGAGTTGAGGTCGCGGATGAGGCGCTCGGCCTGGTCGCGGTGCCCGATCGCGAGCACCGCGGACCGCATGCCGCCGTGGGCGCGCTGACGGTGCAGCCACTGGCGCCAGGCGTACCGGCCCGCGAGCAGCCCGGCGAGACCGAGCGGGAAGGCGAACGCGAGGTAGCCCCGCGTCTCCGGGAAGCGGAGCAGGAAGGCGAGGACGGCGAGCACCGCGAAGAGGCGCCACGACGCGTCGAACACCCGGTGGTACTCCGTGGGCCCGCTGCCCATGACGCGAGGGTCGCGCGTCCGGCTGGCCACGAGGGACACCGACCAGGCCACGCCCACGAGCACGGACAGCACCACGTAGGGGACACGGGCCCGGCTCACGGGCTCGTCGATCACGGCGTCCCAGCGCAGGAAGTAGGCGACCAGCACGGCCACGACGATCACGACCGTGTCGGTGACGAGCAGCCGACGGCGGTACGCGACCTCCCAGCCCTGCGCGGCGAACGCGGCCCGTGCGGCACGGATGCGTGCCGCGGGCGACGCGGTGAGAAGGGTGCGCAGACCTCGTCTCGTGTCGTCGGTGACGCTGTGGGACATGCGTCCACCTCCGGTCGGCTCCACACCCTGCATGGCGACTCATCCTAGGTTCGAGAAAGTGCGATAACGAGGGTTGACGAGGGCTTTCACCCGGGTGAGAAGGCGTTCCGGACGACCGCTGTCCGGAAGGTCCCGAGCCGCAGGATCCTGCGGTTCTCACGTCGACTGCATGTCGCGGAGGAATTCACTGGACAGGTGTCCAGGTCTGGCGTTCCGCAGCACGCGACGCAGCGTACGGAGAAGGCGTGAGGGAGTTCCCACCCACAGACCGGGGCGGTTCGAGCTGGACGGGCGACCACGAGCGGGAGAGCGTGGCGGGCCGCTTGCATCGTAGCGCGCGGTTGCGGGTGCTCCGGACGTGTGCTCACACCAGAAGGAGAAGAGACGCAGGTCACGCGTGTGACGCGCCGTGGGGGTGAAAAGAGCGGCCCGTCGCTACGATGCTCGGGTGCCCTCGGTCGTGACCCTCCTCCTCCACCCCGAACGCCGGCGCCCCGACCCGGCGCCCTGGCGGGTCGACCTGCGCGTCGTCATCCTCGCCGGCATGGCGCTCTGGACGGTTGCGCTCGTCGTGTGCGCCGTCCTGCTCGCCACCGGGACGCTCGCGCCCCGCGCGGTCGCGACGTGCGCCGTCGGCCTCGCGCTCGGCGCTCTCGGCCTCGTCTGGGAGCGGCGGAACCGGACCCGCTACCGCGCGTCCGCCGACGACTGAGGGGCGTCCCAGGCCGTCCGCGCCACCGTGCCCTGCGCCCCGCGCGGGTCGCGGAGCACCTCTTCGAGCACGTGCCGTGCGCCGTGACGTCCCGCGACCACGGCGAGTGCCGCCGCGAGCCCTGCCGGGCCGGTCGCGTGCACGACGACGCCCGCTCCCCCACGACCCTCGACCCACCACGGGACCGCGACCCCGTCGACGCGGAGGTCGTCGTGCCGTTCCCAGGTGCGTGGCAGGGGCGCACCGACGACGGCCACCACCTCGGCCGGGACGTCCTCGCGGTGCCCGGCGGCGTCCGGCGCCGGAGCGGTACCGGTGACCGTCGCGACGTCGAGCAGGTCCGCGACGTCCTCGACCAGGTCCCGTCCGGCGGGCACGAGCGGGCGCAGCGGCGCCCACATCGGGTCCGGGGCCACCGCGACGTCCTCGGCCGGCGCGACGACGACCGCCCCGCCGTGCAGCGCGGGCACCCGCGCGGGGGGCGGGTCGAGCCGCAGCCCGCGCCCGGCCAGCGTCTCCAGGGCGCGCCACAGGGCCAGCGCCGCCCGGGCGTCGACCCGTGATCCGACCGGGGGCAGCCCGTCGAGCAGGTCGGCCCACTCCTCCGGGTCGAGCTCGGCGAGGTCGTGCACACCCCCGACGGCGGCGAGCGACGCGTCGTCGAGCCCCGCCACCTCGGGCGGTGCCGGACGCAGGAACGCGGCGGCCGGGCCGCCGTCGAGCGCGAACGGCCCGCCGAGCTCCTCGCGCAGCCACCACGCCGTGTACGAGCGCGCCGCCGTCGCGCGCCCGCCCTCCGCGCGCACAGGCGTGAGCAGCGCCTCCCGCGCCGCGGGATCGCCCGCGAGCCGGGCGAGCACGTCGGGCCACGCGTGTTCGGCCACCGCGTCCAGGTCCGCGACGGCGAGCACGTCCCCCACGTACGCCTCGGGGCCGAGCGTCGCCGCGAGGTGCTCGAGGTACCCGGCCCAGTCGGAGAGCCAGCCCTCGGGCGCGTGCGGGTCCAGGTCGGGCTCGTCGTCGTCCGACGTGGGCGTGAGGACGTCGCGCACCCGCAGCACGGTCGGCCCCGCCGCCGCGCCCACCGCGCGCAGCACCGGCTCGCCCCAGCGCGCGACGACCCCCGGGTCGACGACGTCGAGCCCGTCGAGCGCGTCCGCCGCCCAGGTCCCCGGCAGTGCGCAGCCGCGCGCGGGCGACCAGCCGCCGCCCGTCGTCGGGACCGGGAGCTCGCCCCACCAGAACGGCAGGGCGTCGCCGGGGTCCCGCACGTCGCGCAGCGCGGCGGCGACCAGCGCGAGCAGCCGCTCGACCTCGGGGGCGGGGTCGTCGTCCGCCTCCGCGGCGTCGGCGGCGGCCAGCACGCGCTCGCGCACCGCGCCGTCGGCGAGCACCGCGCGCAGGTCCGTCGCCCGTGCGCCCAGCCGTTCGAGCAGCGGGTGCGCCGCCCGCGGGTCGACGACGCGGAGACCGAGGTCGGCGGCGTCCCGCGCGTCGAGCGTCCCGCCGTCCGTGCCGCCGTCCGTGCCGTCGGCCGTGCCGTCGTCCGGGCCGTCGTCGAGGAGCAGCAGGCCGCGCGCCCCGCGCACGACCTGCCCGCCGAGCAGCGGGACCGGGAGCGCGCCCAGCGCCTCGAGCACCGACCGGTCCCCTGCGTGCGGGGCGAGGGCGTCGTACAGCGCCCGCCAGCGCGCGGGGTCGGCGACGAGAGGGAGGTCGTCCAGGACGTCGGCGAGATCGACGTGCTGCGCCCCGAGCGACCGCGCGACCGCGCGCAGCGGTCCCGGCACGTCGACGAGGTGCGCCACCCCGAGCTCGGCACGCACGCGCGCGTCGCCCACGTCCCCGGCGAGGACGCGCGCCTCGGCGGGCGCGAGGAGCCGCCGCCCGTCCCGGTGCGGCGCGCCGTGCTCGTCGGGCTCGTCGTGCTCCGCGAGGCTCGGCAGGTCCCCCCACGGGTCGTCCCGCGCGAGGTCGGGCTGATCGGGCGGCAGGTCGAGCGGGAGGAGCGGCGTGCGGGCCAGGGCCGTCGTCGCCGCCGCGCGGACCGCCTCGTCGACCGCGCTCGTCGGCAGCCCGGTCGGCACGAGCCCGAGCACGTCGGCGCCGCGGTCGGCCGCGAGCGACCCGAGGAGCGCCGCGTACGCGCGACCCGCCTCGTGCGCGACGTGGTCGGTCACGGCGCCCCGCGGGACGTGCCGGCGCGCCGGGTCGAGCGGGAACGTCGCGAGGAGCAGCGCCGGGAACGTGAGCCGCTCGTCCGTCGGGGTGGGGGCGTGCAGCACGGTCGGAGCCGCCGCGTCGTGGGGCAGCGCCCAGGTGACGGACCAGCGGTCGGCGCCACGCTCCTCGACGGGACGGTCCGCGAGGAGCGCAGGGTCGAGCGTCCCCTCGCGTCGCAGCACCGTCCAGCGCTCGTCGACGTCCGCGACCCGGCGCTCCACGACGCCGTCGCCGGCCACGACGACCTCCGTGAGCGCGGGCAGCGCGAGCAGCAGCGGGTCGCCGACGTCCGCGAGCTCGGCCCGCACGGCGTCGAGCGCCGCGTCGTCGCGCAGCTCGACCTCGACCACCGTGTCGTACCCCGGCGGCACCTCGACGCGTGCCGGGAAGGGCAGCCGCAGCACCGGGAGCCGGTCTCCGCGGCCCGCGACCTCGGCGGCGAGGTCCGGGCGGTCCGACAGCACGTCGTCGAGCGCGGCGCGCGTGCGGTCGAGCGAGAGCTCGACGGCGCGGTCTCCCGCGCCGACGCGTACGCGGTCCGCGACCGAGCGGACCGCCGCGAAGCCGACCCCGAAACGCCCGACCGTGCGCGGGCCACCGGCTGCACCCGCGCCCCGGCCCGTGGCCGAGGCCCGCATCGCGACGAGCGACGCGACGCCCGCCGCGTCGAGGGGTTCGCCCGTGTTGGCCGCGCGCAGCACCCAGCGCCCGCCGAGGTCGGACGGCGCGTGGAGGCTCAGCCGGAGCCGACCGGGGACGCCCGCGCGGGCGGCGGCGTCGGCCGCGTTCTGCGCGAGCTCGACGACGACCCGCCCCCGGTACGACCCGTGGGCGTGGTCCTCCTCGGTGTTCGCGTCCTCACGCAGGCGCGTCGGCGAGGACCGCCACGCCTCCAGGACCGCACGACGCAGCGCGGCCGTCCCGAAGACGTCCCGCGTCACTCCCGCGGCTCGTCCGGCGCGGCGTCGACGACGGCATCCGGCGCGGCGTCGGGATCGGGCGCGGTCTCCCCGTCGGCCGGCTCACCGGCCACGGCGGCCTCCGGCGCGGTGGTGACCGACGTCGGGACGTCGGTCACCGGCGTCGGCTCGTCCTGCGCCGCCGGAACCGTCGCCTCCTGGGCGGTCTCGTCCGGGGCGGTCTCCGTCGGCGCGGCCCCGTCCCGGGCCGCCTCCTTCCGGGCGACCGCGGACTCGAGGAGCGTGACGATCTCGACGTGCAGCTCGTCGACGAGCGGGTCCGGGTCCGGCCACTCGCTGCGCTGCGGCTCGACGTCCGTCTCCGAGTGCGCGCCGCAGCCGTGGTCGAGGCTCACGACCTTGCCGTCGTCCGGCGACCACTCGTTCGCGCACACGCCGAAGACCTGGCCGAGGCTGCCCTGGAGCGGCACGAGGAAGCCGCACGACCCGCAGTCGGCCGCGGCGGCCACGGCACCGCGCGTCGTCGGGCCGCGCGACCCGCGGTACCAGCGCTCCGCGGCCTCGTCGCGGCCCTGCGGCGACAGCACGCGGGCACGCGCGAGCGCGAGCTCCTCGATCGCGACGGCGTCCTGCTCCTCGTCGCCCGTGGGCACGTAGCCGGGCTCGAGGCGCGGGTCGTCGGCGCGGAAGGGCAGCACGTCGCCTGGGCCCACGTCGCCCGGGCGCAGGCGCTCGGACCACGGGAGCCACGACGGCGCGAGCAGCGCACCGTCACCGGGCAGCAGCTCGACCTCGCACACCGTGGCCGTCCGGCCGCGCGGCACGCGCGCGAGCGTGACCGTCCAGTGCCAGCCGCGGTAGCCGCGCATCGTGCACGCGAACCGGTGGGAGATGAGGCGGTCCGCCTCGGCGACCGTGCCGAGGTGCTCGCCCACGTCCTCCGGGCTCTCGGCCACCTCCTGCGCCGCGGCGCGCGCGAGCTCGACCGCGCCCGTGAGCACGGCGTCCCGCGCCGCGCGCGCGGAGACTCCTCGGACGCGCTCCTCTGCGGCTGCCACGGCGGACATCGTCAGGCCTCGATCTCGTCCGCGACCGCGCGCAGGACCGCGGCGACCTTGGTGGCCTTGCCCTTCTCCGGGTAGCGGCCACGGCGCAGGCCGTTGCCGATCCCGTCGAGCTCCTTGATGAGGTCCTCCACGATGACCGCCATCTCGTCCGCCGAGCGACGCTTCGCCTTGACGACCGAGGGCGCCGGGTCGAGGAACGTGACGGCGAGCGCCTGCGGGCCACGGCGCCCGTCCGCGACGCCGAAGTCGACGCGAGCGCCCGGCTTGGGCGCGGGGGCGTCCGCGGGCAGGGCGGAGGCGTGCAGGAAGACCTCGCCGCCGTCGTCGTTGGCGATGAAGCCGAACCCGCGTTCGGTGTCGAACCACTTGACCTTGCCGGTGGGCACGTGAACCTCGTTCGTGCTCGTAGGAACCAGAACCCCCAGGTTACCGGCCACGCGGCGGCAAAGCCGCATCCATACCGTGGGCGCGCTCCGGGCGAGCCCCGACGACCGGGCGCGGCACGTCGTCGGCCCGGTCAGCGCGCAGGCGACCGCGGGACCACGCCGGCGTCCGCCCCGACCCGCAGCGCGACGGCGTCGAACCAGTCGGCGTAGTCGGCGACCGTGCGGTGGAGGTGGCCGAAGAGCTCGAACGACACCGTGCCGAACAGGGTCGTCCAGGCCATGAGCGTGCGCACGACGGCCTCGGGCGGGACGTCGGGCGTGGTCAGCCCGCGCGCGCTCACGTACGCGACGGCGGGGGCGACGAGCGCGGCCGCCTCCCCGCCCGACGGCGGTGCGGGCACCGGGCCCTCGCCGTCCGCCCAGGAGTCGGCGACGACCCGGACGAGCGCCCGCACGACGCGCGTCGCGGGCTCGACCGTGTCCTGCGGCGCCGCGTACCCCGGGACGGGGGTGCCGTAGAGCAGCCCGAACTCCCCGGGACGCGCGACGCACCACGTGCGGAGCGCACGGCACGCGGCGAGCCAGCGACCGGGCAGGTCGTCGCGCGCGACGACGGCCTCCGCGGCCTCGACGGCGGCCCCGAGCTCGTCGTAGCACTCGACGAGGAGCGCGGTGAGCAGCGCGTCCCGGCTCGGGAAGTACCGGTAGACGGCGGACGACACCATGCCGACGTCGCGCGCGACGGCCCGCAGCGAGAGCGCGGCGGGCCCGTCGGCGACGAGCCGCGCGCGGGCGGCGTCGAGGATCTCGCGCGTGAGGGTCTCGCGCGCCAGGGCGCGCGCCGTCCGAGGTGCCGTCATCCCGTCAGGGTCGCAGACGAGAGCGCTGACCACCAACGAGAGCAGTGCTCTTGCTTTGTCGTGGCCGCCGTGCCAGGCTGCTGCTGACACGAGAGCACTGCTCTCGGAAAGGAGCCCTCATGTCCAGCGCCTCGTCCTCCCCCGACCGGCACGTCGTCGTCGGCGCCGGCCCGGTCGGCCGCCACGTCGCCGCCGAGCTCGCGGCCCGCGGGTCCCACGTCACCGTCGTGACCCGCAGCGGACGCGACACCGGGATCGCCGGCGTCACGCACCTCGCCCTCGACGCGTCCGACGCCGACGCGCTGAGCCGCGCCGCGGACGGCGCCGCCGTGCTCTACAACTGCGCCAACCCCGGCGACTACACGCAGTGGGAGCGGGTCTGGCCGCCGCTCGCCGCCGCGCTGCTCACCACGGCCGAGCGGACCGGCGCCGTCTACGCGATCACCGGCAACCTCTACCCCTACGGCCCGGTCGACGGACCCATGACCGAGGACCTGCCCGACGCCGCGACCGACCACAAGGGCGTCCTGCGCGCCCGGTTGTGGGCCGACGCCCTCGCCGCGCACCGCGCCGGCCGTGCGCGCGTCGTCGAGGTGCGCAGCTCCGACTTCGTCGGGCCCGGGGTCGGCGCCAACGGCCACGTGTCGCGCGTGGTCCCCGCCGCGCTGCGCGGCCGGGCCGTCACGATGATCGGCCGCACCGACCTGCCGCACTCGTTCACCGACGTGCAGGACGCGGCGCGCACGCTCGTCGCGGCGGCCGCCGACCCGAGCGCGCTCGGTCGCACGTGGCACACCCCGAGCAACCCGCCGCGCACCCAGCGCGAGGCGCTGGCCGACGTCCTCGCGAGCGTCGGGCGCCCGCCGGTCCCGGTGCGCTCGCTGCGCGGCCCCGGGCTCGCGGTCGCCGGGCTGTTCTCGCCGCTGCTGCGCGAGCTGCGCGACCTCGCCTACCAGTGGGAGAGGCCCTACGTCCTCGACGACACCGCGGCCCGCGCCCGCTTCGGCATCGAGCCCACGCCCTGGGACGAGGTCTGCCGCCGGACCGCCCGCGGCTGACCGGTGGCGGGTGACAGGACGCGCGATTCGGCACGCCATGCGCTGTTCGGCACCTGGGGCTGCCGACGTCCCGCATGCGGTGCCGACCCGCGTCCGCCCTGCCGAAGCGTCTGACCGTCGCGCACAGGCGCCGTCGACCGGAGACCGTCCACAGGACCGGTCCGGACGACCCGCGCGCGCTCCCGGACCGGGCACGCTCGCCCGATGCACGACGACGACCCTCTCGCCCCCGGCGGACCTCGACGACCCGCGTTGCTGCTCGCGGCGGAGCACCCGCCCCAGCTCGTGCGACAGGCCGCGTCCTCCGGGTCCTGGGAGCGGGTGCGTCGGGGCGTCTACCGCGAGACCGGCACCACCAGGAGGATCGGGCCCGCTGACGAGCGCGACCTCGTGCTGGACCGGGCGACCGCGCTCCATCGCACCCTCCGCGCGGACCACGTCCTCAGCCACACCACCGCCGCCCTCGTCCACGGCCTGCGTCTGTGGACGGCGCCCCGCGACGTGCACGTGGTGCAGCCCTACCGGCGGTCCGGGCGCGCGGATCCCACGGTCGCGAGGCACCTCGGACTCGTCGACGCCGTCGACCGGTGCGTCGTCGGCGGCCTGCCGGTGACGACACCTGCCCGCACCGTCGCCGACTGCCTGCGCACCCTGAGCCCGCTCGAGGGGCTGGTCGTCGCGGACGCGGCGCTCGCGCGGGGTCTCTCCCGCGAGGACGTCGCGGCCTGCCTCGCGCGACAGCCCCGGGCTGCCGGGGCATCTCGCGCCCGGCACGTCCTCCGGCTCGCGGACGCCGGCGCCGAGTCGGCCTGGGAGACGTGGTTGCGGTACCTCGTCCTCCGGCTCGGCCTGCCCCGCCCGTCGACGCAGGTCCCGGTCCGTACCTCGGTCGGTCGGGTCCGCGCGGACCTCGGGTGGGAGCCGTGGCGGCTGCTGCTGGAGTTCGACGGGCTGGTGAAGTACCGCACGACGGGCGACGGCCTCGCTCCCCGTGAGGACCCGGGCCGCGTCCTCGTCGCGGAGAAGCGACGGCACGAGGCGATCGAGGCGACCGGACGTCGCGTGCTGCGGTTCAGCGCGCGGGACGCACCCGACGCCGTCGGCGAACGGGTCCTGCGCTGGGTGCCGCCGGACGTCGTGGCGTCGCTGCGCCCTGACCGTCACCTTCCCCCGCTGCGCTGACCGGTCGGCACCCCGGCGGCGGTTCGGCACTCGCAGCACTCTTCGGCACCTCGAGGTGCCGAAGAACGACAGGAGGTACCGAACCGTCAGCACAACCCGCGTAGCATCGTACGGATGGCCACCTCCCGGCCCGAGCGGGCTCCGACGTACAGCGAGTCGCTGCGCCAGCGCGACGACGACGCGCTGGTCACCCTGCTCGCGGGGCGTCCCGACCTCGCCACCCCCTCCCCCTCGACGCTGCTCTCGCTCGCCGCGCGCGCGATGAACCGCACGAGCCTCGAGCGCGCGCTCGCCGGCCTCGACGAGCTGACGCTGCACGTGCTCGAGTCGGTGCTCGTGCTCGACTCGGTGGGCACGCCCGCGACGGCGGCCGCGGTGGCCCGCGCGACGGGCGTGGACCGCGCGTCGGTCACTGCAGCGCTCGCGCGCCTCGACGAGCTCGCGCTCGTGTGGTCGCCCGGTACGCGCTCGGCCGGGTTCCGCCCGGCGCCCGGGACGGCCGAGGTGCTCGGACCGCACCCCGCGGGCCTGGGCCCGGTCTCCGGCGACACGGGCGGCGCCCCGGCGCCGTCCGTCGACCTGCCCGACGACGCACCGCCGGGCGCGCGCGCCATCCTCGACGCGCTCGCGTGGGGGCCGCCCGTCGGCGTCGCCCCGCGCTCCGACCCGTCCGCACGCCGGGCGACGGCCTGGCTGGTCGAGCGCGGCTACCTCCGCGCGACCGACGAGCGGCACGTCGTCCTGCCGCGCGAGGTGGGGCTCGCGCTGCGCGGCGGCCGCACCCACCGCGACGTGCGCACGACGCCGCCCGCGCCCGAGGTGCGCGAGCTCCCCGCGGCGACGGTCGAGGCGGAGTCCGCGAGCGCCGGTCTGGAGGCGGTGCGCCTCGTCGCGCGCCTCGTCACGCACTGGACCGAGCACCCGCCGGGCGTCCTGCGCGCGGGGGGCCTCGGGGTGCGCGACCTGCGCCGCGCGGCCCTCGCGCTCGAGGTCGACGACGCGACGGCGGCCGCGGTCGTCGAGCTCGCCGCGGCGGCAGGCCTCGTGGCCGACGACGGCGACGACCCGCCCACGTTCGCCCCGACCCCGACGGCCGAGGACTGGCTCGACGACGACCTGGGCGACCGGTGGGCGACGCTGGCGCGCGGGTGGTGGCGGTCGCGCCGCACGCCGTGGCTCGTCGGGAGCCGTGACGAGAAGGGCGCCCTGCGCGCCGCGCTCGACCCCGAGCTGTGGCGGCCCTGGGTCCCGCGGCTGCGCCGCTCGGTCCTCGACGTGCTCGCCCTCGCGCCCGACCGGCCGCTCGACGCGTCCGACGTCGTCGCGGTCCTGCGCTGGCGCACGCCGCGCGCGGTGCCGCCGGAGCAGGCCGTCGCGGGGCTGCTGCGCGAGGCCGCGCTGCTCGGGGTGACGGGCGCGGGCGCGCTCGCGCCCCCGGGTCGGGCGCTCGTCGCGGGCGACGACCCCGCGGCGTCGGCGGAGCCCGTGGACCTGGGCGCCGCGTTCGAGGCCGTGCTCCCGCCCGAGGTGGACGACCTCCTGCTCCAGGGAGACCTCACGGGCATTGTGCCGGGCCGGCCGTCGCGCACGCTCGAGCGGCTCGTGGAGGTCGCGGCCGACGTCGAGTCGCGCGGTGCCGCGACCACGGTCCGGTTCACGCCGGAGTCGGTGCTGCGCGCGCTCGACCGGGGCGCGACGGCGGACGAGCTGCTCGCCGAGCTCGCGTCGCACTCCCGCACGCCCGTGCCTCAGCCGCTGGAGTACCTGGTGCGCGACACCGCGCGCCGCCACGGGAGGGTGCGGGTCGGGACGGCGTCGTCGTACGTGCGCGCCGAGGACCCGGTGCTCCTCGCGGGCATCGCGGAGGACCCCGCGCTGCGCGGCCTCGGCCTGGTGCTCCTCGCGCCGACCGTGCTCGCGTCCGGCGCACCGGCCGGGGAGCTGCAGGACGCGCTGCGGGCGCGCGGAGTGCCGTCGGTCGTGGAGGGCCCGGACGGGCGCGTGCTCGTCGCGGACCGTGCGGGCCGTCGCGACCTGCCCGACGCCGCGGGCCCGGCCCGGCGAGGACGGGCCGGGACGGTCGTCGGACGGCGCGGGAACCGCGCCCGGACCGGCGTCGTGCCGGGTTCCGGGGCGCGCGTCGACGAGGCGCGGGACGCGGCCGGGAGCGACGCGCAGCGGTTCGCCGACCTCGTCGCCCGGCTGCGCGCCGCCGACACGCGCTCGGCGGAGGAGGCCCAGACCCGCGCGGCCGGCGGTGCACGCGCCGACGGCGACGGGTCGCGCCGGGGCGGGGGGACGGCGTCGGGCAGGGCGGGACGCGGGGACGACGGACCCGAGGGAACAAGCGACCCGGTGGCGGCGTTGGGGCTCCTGCGCGAGGCGATCGCGGACGGCGCCATGGTGTGGCTCGAGGTCGTCGGGTCGACGGGCGCGCCGGACCGCCGCCGGGTGCGGCCCCTCACGCTCGACGCCGGTCGGTTGCGCGCGCAGGACCCGGCCCGCGACGCCGAGCTCACGGTCGCGGTCCACCGCATCGCGTCCGTGACGCCGGACTGACCCCGGACCACACCCCGCGCCCGCCATCGACACCGCCCCCGGACCGACCACGGACCGCTCGACCCTCGGCCACCCACGGCAAGGAGAACGCATGACCGACGGACCTCTCATCGTCCAGAGCGACAAGTCGCTCCTGCTCGAGGTCGACCACCCCCGTGCCGACGACGCGCGCCGGGCCATCGCGCCGTTCGCCGAGCTCGAGCGCGCCCCCGAGCACGTCCACACCTACCGGCTCACGCCGCTCGGCCTGTGGAACGCGCGCGCGGCCGGGCACGACGCCGAGCAGGTCGTCAACACGCTCATCGAGTACTCGCGCTACCCGGTGCCGCACGCGCTGCTCATCGACGTCGCGGAGACGATGTCCCGGTACGGGCGGCTCACGCTCGCGCAGCACCCGACGCACGGGCTCGTGCTCGAGGCGACGGACCGCGCCGTCCTCGCCGAGGTGCTCAAGTCCAAGCGCACCGCCGGGCTGGTGGGCGACCGGATCGACGACACGACCGTCGTCGTGCACCCGTCCGAGCGCGGCCACCTCAAGCAGGTGCTGGTGAAGCTCGGCTGGCCCGCCGAGGACCTCGCCGGGTACGTCGACGGCGAGAAGCACGCCATCGCGCTCAGCCCGACGACGCCGCCGCGCACCGAGGGCGAGGAGCCGAAGCCCTGGGAGATGCGCCCGTACCAGGCGCAGGCGGTGGACGGGTTCTGGCACGGCGGGAGCGGCGTCGTCGTGCTGCCGTGCGGCGCGGGCAAGACGATCGTCGGCGCGGGTGCGATGGCGAGGTCCGGGACGACGACGCTCATCCTCGTGACGAACACGGTCAGCGCGCGCCAGTGGCGCGACGAGCTCGTGCGGCGCACGACGCTCACCGAGGACGAGATCGGCGAGTACTCCGGCGCGCGCAAGGAGATCAAGCCCGTCACGATCGCGACGTACCAGGTGCTGACGACGAAGCGGAAGGGCGTGTACACGCACCTCGAGCTGCTCGACGCCCGCGACTGGGGGCTCGTCGTGTACGACGAGGTGCACCTGCTGCCCGCGCCGATCTTCCGCATGACGGCGGACCTGCAGGCGCGCCGCCGCCTCGGGCTCACCGCGACGCTCGTGCGCGAGGACGGCCGGGAGGACGAGGTGTTCTCGCTCATCGGGCCCAAGCGGTACGACGCCCCGTGGAAGGACATCGAGGCGCAGGGCTACATCGCGCCCGCGGACTGCGTCGAGGTGCGCCTCACGCTGCCCGAGTCCGACCGCATGACGTACGCCGTCGCCGAGCCCGAGGACAAGTACCGGCTCGCCGCGACCGCCACGGGCAAGAACCGGGTCGTGGAGCAGATCGTCGCGCAGCACCCGGACGACCAGGTGCTCGTGATCGGCCAGTACCTCGACCAGCTCGAGGAGCTGTCGCAGCACCTCGACGCGCCGCTCATCACGGGCGCGACGACGGTCCGCGAGCGCCAGCGCCTGTTCGACGCGTTCCGCACGGGCGAGATCTCGCGGCTCGTCGTGTCGAAGGTCGCGAACTTCTCCATCGACCTGCCCGAGGCGTCGGTCGCGATCCAGGTCTCCGGGTCGTTCGGGTCGCGCCAGGAGGAGGCCCAGCGCCTCGGTCGCGTCATGCGCCCCAAGGCCGACGGCCGCACCGCCCACTTCTACGCCGTCGTCGCGCGCGACACGGTGGACCAGGACTTCGCGGCCCACCGCCAGCGGTTCCTGGCGGAGCAGGGGTACGCCTATCGCATCGTCGACGCGGAGGACCTCGGCGTCGTGCAGTGACGGGTGGGGGTCCCGCGACGCAGGAGCGCGGCACCCGCCCGGCACGGAACGACGCCGGGGACCGACCAAGAACGCGGAGGACCTCGGCGTCGTGCAGTGACGGGTGGGGGTCCCGCGACGCAGGAGCACGGCACCCGCCCGTCACGGGACGACGCCGAGGGCCGACCACGAGCACCGGGACCTCGGCGTCGTGCAGTGACGGGTGGGGACCACCTCCCGTGCGATGGCAGGTGGGGATCGCCCGTCGTGCGGTGACGGGCATGGCCCCGCCGCACCGATTGCGGGTCCTGGGCGGCTGGGAAAGGATCGGGCCGTGAGCACGGCCGATCGTCCCTGGCACCCCCGCGCGGCCGGGGGCCGCGGCGCCCGCGCGTTCCTCGCCCTCGTCGTCTCGACGCTCGTCGGGCTGCTGACGTGCGTCGCCCTCGTCGCCCCGGCGGGCCTCGCGCACGCCGTCCCGCCGATGGACGTGACGGACGAGATCACCGACCCGTCCGGCGTCCTCGGGGACCGCACGGACGAGGTGCGCGCGGCGCTGGACCGCCTGGCCCAGGACACGGACCTCCAGCTCTTCGTCGTGTACGTGGACGACCTCGACGGCATGGACGGCGTCGACTGGGCGAACGCGACGGCGAACCAGTCGGGGCTGGGGGTCGACGACCTGCTGCTGGCAGTCGGGACGCAGGACCGGCGGTACGGGCTGTCGTACGACAACAACGTCCCGCTGTCGGACGCCGAGCTGGACCGGATCACGTCCGCGGTGGAGGACGAGCTGCGCGCCGACGACTGGGCGGGTGCGGCCATCGCGGCGGCCGAGGTGGCGCGCGGGGCGAGCCAGGGCTCGGGCGGCGTGTCGTGGTTCTGGGTCCTGCTCGTCGGCGGCGTGCTCGTGATCGTGGTCGTGGTGGTCGCCCGCGCGGCGGGACGACGTCGCCGGGCCGCGACCGCCGTCGGGCCTGCGGACGACCCGCTCGCGGCGCTGCCCACGGCCGAGCTGGACCGTCGCGCGAGCGCCGCCCTCGTGGCGATCGACGACGCCGTGAAGACGTCCGAGCAGGAGCTCGGCTTCGCGCAGGCGCAGTTCGGGATCGAGGCGACGCAGCAGTTCTCCGCCGCGCTCGCCGAGGGCAGGCAGCGGGTCGCGGAGGCGTTCGCGCTGCGCCAGCGGCTCGACGACGACCAGCCCGAGACGGAGCCCCAGGCGCGGCAGCTGATGGCGCGCATCGTCGCCCTGTGCGACGAGGTCGCGGACTCGCTCGACGCCCAGTCCCGCACGTTCGACGAGCTGCGCGACCTGCAGGCCCGCGCGCCGCAGGTGCTCGACGAGACCGACCAGCGCGCGACCGAGGTGCTCGGCCGCGTGGAGCCCGCGCGCGCGACGCTCGAGGCGCTCGGGCGCACGTACCCGTCGACGGCGCTCGCGTCCGTCGCGCAGAACCCCGAGCAGGCGCAGGCGCTCCTCACGGGCGCGCGCGAGTCGGTGGCGCGCGGTCGGGAGGCGCTCGCCGGCAAGGACCGGGCGACGGCCGTCGCGCTCGCGCGGGCCGCGCAGAACGCCGTCGGGCAGGCGGTGACGCTGCTCGACGCCGTCGACCGCGCGGGCACCGACCTCGCCGAGTCCGGTCCGCGCCTCGACCGGGGCGTCGCGTCGATCACGTCCGACATCGCGGACGCCGGGCGGCTCGCCCCCGGGGACCCCGCGGTCGCGCCGGCGCTCGCGGAGGCGCAGGCCGCCGTGGCGGCGGCCGGGGCCGCGCGCGACGGCGGCGACCCGCTCGCCGCGCTCCGTCGCCTCACGGACGCGGAGGCTGCGCTCGACGCCGTCCTCGCCCCGTTCCGCGAGCGGGCCGAGCAGGCGGCGCGTGCGAACGCGCTGCTGCGCGAGACCCTCGCGCGCGTCGACTCGCAGGTCCGCGCGACGAACGACTTCATCGAGACCCGGCGCGGCGCCGTCGGCCCGGAGGCACGGACCCGGCTCGCGGAGGCGATCCGCCTGCTCGGCGAGGCGCGCGCGCTCCAACCGACCGACCCGGTCTCCGCGCTCCAGCGCGCGCAGCAGGCCGACGCGCAGGCGCAGTCCGCGGCCCAGCGCGCGCAGCAGGACGCGTCGAGCTGGCAGTCGTCCCAGGGTGGCGGGTTCGGCGGGGGTGGCGGCAGCAACGTCGGGGGCATGGTCCTCGGCGGGATCCTCCTCGACTCCATCCTCCGCGGCGGGGGCGGCGGCGGACGCTCCGGCGGGTTCGGCGGCGGCAGCTTCGGCGGCGGCTACGGGGGTGGCGGGTTCGGCGGCGGACGCTCCGGCGGACGGTCGGGCGGCCGGTCCTCGGGCGGGCGCTCCGGCCGCGGCGGACGCTTCTGAGGGCGGGCGGCACCTGACGCGCCGCACCACGGCACGACGGCACGACGCACACGACCAGCACGAGACGGCTCACCAGAGAGGGACGACCATGGCGGAGAAGCAGAGCATCTTCGGACGGATCGCGCAGCTCGCGCGCGCGAACATCAACGCGCTCCTGGACAGCGCCGAGGACCCGCAGAAGATGCTGGACCAGCTCGTGCGGGACTACACGAACAACATCGCCGAGGCGGAGCAGGCCGTCGCGCAGACCATCGGCAACCTGCGCCTCGCCGAGCAGGACTACAACGAGGACGTCGCCGCCGTCCAGGAGTGGGGACAGAAGGCCGCGGCCGCGTCGGCGCAGGCCGACCGGTACCGCCAGCAGGGCGACGCCGCGAACGCCGACAAGTTCGACAACCTCGCGAAGATCGCGCTCGGCAAGCAGATCGCCGCCGAGAGCGAGGTCCGCCAGGCCGAGCCGCTCATCGCGTCGCAGCGCGAGTCGGTCGAGAAGCTCAAGTCCGGTCTCGCGATGATGAAGGACAAGCTCGGTCAGCTGAAGTCCAAGCGTGACTCGCTCGTCGCGCGGCAGAAGAGCGCGCAGGCGCAGCAGACCGTGCAGGGCGCGCTCAGCTCGATCAACGTGCTCGACCCGACGAGCGAGATCTCCCGCTACGAGGAGATCGTCCGCCGCGAGGAGGCGCAGGCGCTCGGCCAGGCGGAGGTCGCGGCGTCGAGCATCGACGCGCAGTTCGCCGAGCTCGAGACGTCGGGCGAGGCCGTCGAGATCGAGGCCCGCCTCGCCGCGCTCAAGCAGGGCTCCGCGCCCGCCGCGCAGGTGTCGCCCACCCAGGTCACGCCCGCGATCGGTTCCGGGACGACCACCCAGGACGCCCCCTCGACCGACTGGTGACCTCGGCCCGGGTCAGGCGGGGACGCGTCGTCGGCTGACCCGGACCGCGGTGACGAACGACTCCGCGAGCCGGCGCCCGCCGTCGAGCAGCGCGGGGGCGTGCTCGTCGAACCCGGCGAGCGCCGCCGCGGTGTCGACGTCGTCGTACCCGGCGCACCAGGCCGCGAACCCGGCGCGCGACGCCTCGGGGTGGAACTGGACGCCGAGCGCGGACCCGAGGCGGAACGCCTGGTAGGGGTACATGTTCGACGACGCGAGCCAGACGGCCCCGGACGGGAGCTCGACGATCGCGTCGCCGTGCATGCTCGTCACGCAGCGCACCGGGTCGTCGCCCGTCGCGAGCGGCGCCAGCACCGGGTCGGTGTCCGCCTCGGCACGCCAGAACAGGCGCGTCGCGCCGACCTCGCGTCCGGGCGGTGCGGCGACCGCCACCTGTCCCCCGCCGGCGACGGCGAGGAGCTGTGCGCCGAGGCAGATCCCGAGCGTCGGGACGCCCTGCGTCGCGGCGGCGACGAGGGTCTCGCGCAGCGCTGGCAGCCAGGGGGTGCGCGCGTCGTCGTACGCGGACATGTGGCCGCCGAGGACGACGAGACCGTCGCCGAGCTCGTCGAGCCGGTCCGCGGCGGGGACGGGCTCGCCGTCGTGCGCCCGGACGACGCGGAGCTCCGCGTCGAGGAGGTCGGCGTAGGCGTCGAGCGTCACGTCCGGGGAGTTCTGGACGACCGTGAGCCGGACGGTCCCGGTCCCGGTCGTGGCGTCGGTGTCGTGCATGGTCACGAACCCTGACGGTACCCACTCGGGGGTGGGGCGACGCAAACACCCACGTCGTGGACAGCGCCCCGGGCTCACCCGGACGGAGCGCGGCGGGTCGCGCGCCGATAGGCTGACCGGCATGTCCGACCTCCAGACCTCCGACGGCCGAGCGCTGACGACGCCGCGCCGCACCTACCTCGTCGTCGACGGCGAGAACATCGACGCGACGCTCGGCATGAACGTCCTCGGGCACCGGCCCGCCCCGGAGGAGCGGCCGCGCTGGGACCGCATCGTGGACTTCGCGCGCCAGGCCTGGGGCCAGGACGTCACGCCCCTGTTCTTCCTCAACGCGTCGTCGGGCCAGATGCCGATGTCGTTCGTGCAGGCGCTGCTCGCGATGGGCTACCGCCCGATCCCGCTGTCGGGGTCGAGCACCGAGAAGGTCGTCGACATCGGTATCCAGCGCATGCTGGACGCGATCGCCGGCCAGCCGGGCGACGTGCTCCTCGCGAGCCACGACGGCGACTTCCTGCCCCAGGTCGAGACGCTCCTCGACGACCCCGACCGGCGCGTGGGCGTGCTCGCGTTCCGCGAGTTCGTCAACGTGCGCCTCACCGAGCTCACGGGCCGCGGTCTCGAGATCTTCGACCTCGAGGACCACGCGGGCGCGTTCACGGCCGTGCTGCCGCGCGTGCGGATCATCCCGCTCGACGAGTTCGACCCGATGCGCTACCTCTGACCGCCCGTGCCGCGGGCTCCGTCGCTCAGGCGTGGAGCTCGCGGTACAGCGGCGTCGGGAACGACGCCGTCACGCCGTCGCCCCCGAGGAGCCCTGCGATCCGCTCGGCCTCGGCCGCGACGGCCCGCTCGCCGTCGGAGCCGACGTCGTCGAGGAGACGCCACGCGGGCTCGCCGCCCGGGCGCACGACCCAGGCCCCGACGATCCGACCCTCCCACCAGACGGTCGCGCCCGCGTTGCCGATCGTGTCGAAGACGGCCGCCTTGTGCGCTCCCAGGTACCAGTCGCGCGCGGTCCAGCCCATCGTCGTCGGGTCGAGCGACGGCAGGAGCGCGACGTGGCCCTCGATGGGCACCTCGTCGGGGCCGGGCAGGTCCGTGCCGCGCAGCATGACGCCGGGGCGGGTCGCCTCGCCGTCCCGCGCACCGACCTCGACCTCCACCTCGACGACGTCGAGGCCCGCGAGCGCCGCGACCGTGTCGCGCCGGTTCCAGCCGGTCCACCACACGAGGTCCTCGACCGTCGCGGGACCGAACACGTCGAGCCAGGCCCGCGCCAGCGCGGTGCGCGCCGCGGCCTCGTCGAGCACGGGGATGCCGCCGGGGAACCAGTCGTCGACGGGCGACCAGACGTGCCGGTTGGACGACCACGTGCCCCGCGGCTCGCCGCGCACCACCGCGCCCTCGGCCGACAACAGGGCGAGGAGCTGGGACGTCATGGTGCGGCGCACGTCCCACGTCTTGGTGGTCGTGGGCAGGAACGCCGTGCGCAGCAGCGGCGCGGCCCGCGACAGGCGCGCGCCGTCGAGCGGGCCGTGCTCGGCGAGCGCGGCGTGGACCTGGGCCTCGACCGCGGCGAGGAAGGTCGCGGCGTCCTCGACCGGTGGGTCCGTGGGCAGGGTCGCGAGCTCCTTGAGCAGGCGGGTGCGCAGCCGCCGCGCGACGGCGAGGGCCGCCGCGGCGTGCACGACGGGCACCGCCTCGCGGCGCACGACGAACATCGTGCGGCGCATGGCGAGCACCTTGACGAGCGAGCGCCGCCGGAAGACGGCGTCCCGGACGTCGTCGAGCCCGAGGCCGGGGACGCGCGCGAGCACCGACAGGTAGACGCTCGGGGCGTCGGTCGCGTGCAGCGCGAAGAGCCGGTCCACGACGTCCTCCGGGCTCCGGGCCGCCGGCCTGCCCGGCAGGTCCGTGGCGAGAGCGAGCTGCTGCGCGACGAGCCGACGCCGCCTCTGGTCCACCGTGATCCGCACGGCGGCCATCCTGCCCCGGACCACCCACGGGCGCCCGGCCGGTGCCGCCCGGGTGCCACGTGCGGTCGAGCACGTTCCCAGGCGCCTCCCAGACCGCGGGAGCACACTGGACGCATGAGCACCACCCCCGAGGCACGTCTCGTCGTCGTCGACGACGAGCCGAACATCCGCGAGCTGCTGGCCACGTCCCTGCGCTTCGCCGGGTTCGAGGTGCACGCCGCCGCGGACGGGCAGAGCGCCCTGCGGCTCGTGCGCGACGTCGAGCCCGACCTCGTCGTGCTCGACGTGATGCTCCCCGACATGGACGGGTTCACCGTGACCCGCCGCCTGCGCGAGAAGGGCCAGCACACGCCCGTCGTCTTCCTCACCGCGAAGGACGACACGCGCGACAAGGTCACGGGGCTCACCGTGGGCGGCGACGACTACGTGACGAAGCCCTTCAGCCTGGAGGAGGTCGTGGCGCGCATCCGGGCCGTGCTGCGCCGCACGCACGCCGAGCCGGTCGACGACGCCGTCCTGCGCTTCGCCGACCTCGAGATGGACGAGGACTCGCACGAGGTGCGGCGCGCCGGCGTCGACATCGACCTGTCCCCCACCGAGTTCAAGCTGCTGCGCTACCTCATGCTCAACGCCGGGCGCGTGCTGTCCAAGGCACAGATCCTCGACCACGTGTGGCAGTACGACTGGGGCGGCGACGCGAACATCGTCGAGTCCTACATCTCCTACCTGCGCCGCAAGATCGACAACCTCACCGTGCCCGGCCCGGACGGCGAGCCCGTGGCACTGCCGCCGCTCATCCACACCAAGCGCGGCGTCGGCTACCTGCTGCGCCAGCCGCCCGCGGCGTCATGACGGCCGGCCCCGACCGCACGACGGCCGGGTCCCCGCCCGTCCCGCCCCCTCCCCCGCCCCCCGGGGCGACGTCGCAGCCCGGCCGTGCGGCGTCGGGCGAGTCCGGCGCACCCGCCCCCGGCGGCCCGACGGCGGAGCGCCCCTTCGGCCGGCCCGTCCCCACCGAGGGGTGGGGCTGGTTCGCGCGCGTGCCGCTGCGGGCTCGGCTCGTCGCGATCACCGTGCTCCTGCTGGCGGCAGGGCTCGGGCTGGCGTCGGCGGTCACGACGACCGTCGTGTCGAACTACCTCGTGCGCCAGGTGGACGCGCAGCTGGAACGCTCCGCAGCCGCGGTCGCGAACATCACCCTCAACGAGCGCGTGGGGGCGAGCTCTCAGCTGCCGAGCGACTACTTCGTCCTCGTGCGGCCCACCAACGGCGAAGAGGTCCCGCTGCGCTGGCCGCAGACCGTGTCGCTGTACGGAGTGCCCGAGATCCCCGCGATGTCCGACCCCGAGGTCGAGGCAAGCCTCGGCGAGCCGTTCACCGTGAGCTCCGAGGGTGGCGCCGAGCCCGCGAAGTGGCGCGTCGTCCCCTTCTTCTACGGGTCGAACGTGTCCAGCGCGCGCGAGGGGACCGCGTTCGTCGCCCTCCCGCTGACGGGCATCCACGAGACGGTCAAGGTGCTCGGCCGGGCGCTGGCGCTGTCCGCGCTGGGCATCGCGCTCGTCGGCGGCGCGGTCGCCTACCTCGCGGTCCACCGTGCGCTGCGCCCGCTGCGCGAGATCGAGGAGACCGCGGCCGACATCGCCGCGGGCGACCTGTCGCGACGCGTGCGCCCGGCACCGACGACGACGGAGGTCGGCTCGCTCGCGGCGTCGCTCAACGCGATGCTCACCCAGATCGAGGAGGCGTTCGCCGTCCAGGAGGCGTCGGAGGAACGGATGCGGCGCTTCGTGTCGGACGCGAGCCACGAGCTGCGCACGCCGCTCGCGACGATCCGCGGGTACGGGGAGCTGTACCGGATGGGCGCGCTCGACACCCCGGACAAGGTCGACGACACGATGGGCCGCATCGAGGACTCGGCGACCCGCATGGGCACGCTCGTCAACGACCTGCTCGCCCTGGCGCGGCTCGACGAGGGCCGGCCGCTGCGCCACGAGCCGGTCGACCTCGTCTCGCTCGCACGGGACTCCGCGCAGGACCTGCACGCGCTCGACCCGGCCCGCGACGTGCGGGTCGTCGGGCTCGCGCCGGGCGCGGACGCTCCGGCGTCGTTGCGCGTCGTGGGCGACGAGGACCGGCTGCGGCAGGTGCTCGCGAACCTCGTCGGCAACGTCGCGCGCCACACGCCGTCGGGCACGCCGGTGGAGATCGCGCTCGGGGCGGCGCCCGCTCCCCCGTCGGACGACGCGCCGTCGGGCGACACCCGGGGCGGCGACGCTCCGCGCGGCGACCTCGCACGGGGGGACGTCGCGCGCGGCGACGTCGCGGTGCTCGAGGTCCGCGACCACGGCCCCGGCGTCCCGACGACGCAGCGGGGGCGCCTGTTCGAGCGGTTCTACCGCGCGGACACGTCGCGCAACCGCTCGTCCGGCGGGTCCGGGCTCGGGCTGGCGATCGTCGCCGCGATCGTCGGTGCGCACCGCGGGCGCGTGTCGGTCCGTGAGACGCCGGGCGGCGGGCTCACCGTCCGCGTGGACCTCCCCCTCGGGTCCTGACGGCCCGCACCCCGCCCGACCTGCGGGTTCGCCGGCCCCCGCCCGCGACGTCGCGCCAAACGCTCCCCGGGCGTCCCGACGCGCCGCCGACTGCGGCTACGATGGCGGGTCGTCCCGCGAGACCTAGGCTGAAGACGAGGCCGCGCGGCGACGCGGGGGCCTCCGCGCCGGGCAGCACGCCCGGCGACGACGACCTCCGTCCTGCTCGTCTCCGTCGAAGAAGGCTGAAGTTCATGGGCGTCAACAGCGCCGACGCACCGCAGTGGTTCCTCTCCTCGTTCGTCCGCAGCGCCCGGGGCGCCGGGGCGACCGCCCCGGACGACGAGATCCGCGCCGTCGGGCAGGGGCTGCTCGACCGCTGGGACCAGCCGGGACGCCACTTCCACAACCTGCGCCACCTGGCCGACGTCCTGGGCCGGGTCGACGAGCTCTCGCAGGAGACGCACGACCCCGACCTCGTCCGGCTCGCGGCCTGGTACCACGGCGCGATCTTCGACGCGAAGGGCGGCGCGACCTACGCCAACAAGGGCGGCGAGGACGAGACCGCGAGCGCCGCGCTCGCCGACGCCGAGCTCACGCGGCTCGGCGTCCCCGAGCCCGCGGTGCGGCGCGTCGCGCACCTCGTCAACGCGCTCGTGCGCCACGCCCCGGACGCCTCCGACTTCGACTGCGCGGTCCTGTGCGACGCCGACCTCGCGATGCTCGCGGCCGAGCCGCAGCGCTACAAGGAGTACCTCAAGGACGTGCGCGACGAGTACGCGCACATCCCCAAGCCCGACTACGTGCGCGCCCGCATCGCGATCCTCACGAAGCTGCTGGACCGGCGCACGCTCTTCTCGAGCCCGCTCGGCGCGGCCTGGGAGGAGGCCGCGCGACAGAACCTCGACGCGGAGCTCCAGCGCCTGCGCAAGGAGCAGGCCAAGCTCGCGGAGGCGTCGACGGCGTCCCCAGCCTCCGGCGCCTGAGCCGCCGTCCACAGGCCTGGCCTCCGCTCCCTCCGGCACCGGGAGGTCGGCCTACCGTCGTCGCCATGCCCCGGTACCCACCAGGGCGAGGAACGGCCCCCGGGCCGAGGGACGACGGAGGTTCGGATGAGCCGGTACGAGGTGGACAGCGCGCGCGTGGCGCAGGCGAGCGCCGCGGTGAACGGGTCGGTCACGGCGATCCGTGCGGAGGTCGGCGCCATGATGCGGCACCTCACGGACCTGCAGGCGTCGTGGCGCGGTGGGGCGGCGTCGTCGTTCACGGGTGTCATGGCGCAGTGGCAGACGACGCAGACCCAGGTCGAGGTCGCGCTCGACGACATCACCGCCGCGCTCGGCGCCGCCGCGCAGACCTACGCCGACGCCGAGTCGCAGGCCGCGCGCCTGTTCACGGCACGGTAGACCCCGCCCGGCCGGGACCTCCCGGCAGGCACGACGAAGGCCGCCGACCGGGCGAACCCGGCCGACGGCCTTCGGTGTCCGACGGCTCCCGGTGACGGGAGCCGGGGCAGGTCAGAAGTCCATGCCGCCCATGCCACCGGTCGGGTCGCCCGCGGGGGCGGCCTTCTCCGGCTTGTCGGCCACGACGGCCTCGGTCGTGAGGAACAGCGCCGCGATGGAGGCGGCGTTCTGCAGCGCGGAGCGCGTGACCTTGACCGGGTCGTTCACGCCGGCAGCGAGGAGGTCCTCGTACACACCGGTCGCGGCGTTGAGGCCCTGGCCGGACGGGAGGTTGCGCACCTTCTCCGCCACGACGCCACCCTCGAGGCCCGCGTTGATCGCGATCTGCTTGAGCGGGGCGTCGATCGCGGCGCGCACGATCTGCGCACCGGTCGCCTCGTCACCCTCGAGCTCGAGCTTCTCGAACGCCACGGCACCGGCCTGGATGAGCGCGACGCCACCACCGGCGACGATGCCCTCCTCGACGGCAGCCTTCGCGTTGCGGACGGCGTCCTCGATGCGGTGCTTGCGCTCCTTGAGCTCGACCTCCGTCGCGGCACCCGCCTTGATGACGGCCACGCCGCCGGCGAGCTTGGCGAGGCGCTCCTGGAGCTTCTCGCGGTCGTAGTCGGAGTCCGACTTCTCGATCTCGCCACGGATCTGGTTGACGCGACCCTGGATCAGGTCGGCGTCGCCCGCGCCCTCGACGATCGTGGTCTCGTCCTTCGTGACGACGACCTTGCGCGCCTGGCCGAGCAGGTCCAGCGTCGCGTTCTCGAGCTTGAGGCCCACCGTCTCGGTGATGACCTGGCCGCCGGTGAGGATCGCGATGTCCTGGAGCATGGCCTTGCGGCGGTCGCCGAAGCCCGGGGCCTTGACGGCGACGGACTTGAACGTGCCACGGATCTTGTTGAGCACCAGGGTCGCGAGCGCCTCGCCCTCGACGTCCTCGGCGATGATGAGGAGCGAGCGGCCGGCCTTCATGACCTGGTCGAGGACCGGGAGCAGGTCCTTCACGTTCGAGATCTTGGACTCGACGATGAGGACGTACGGGTCCTCGAGCACGGCCTCCTGGCGCTCGGGGTCCGTCTCGAAGTAGCGCGCGAGGAAGCCCTTGTCGAAGCGCATGCCCTCGGTGAGCTCGAGCTCGAGGCCGAACGTGTTCGACTCCTCGACCGTGATGACGCCCTCCTTGCCCACCTTGTCGAGGGCCTCGGCGATGAGCTCGCCGATCGCGGGGTCGCCGGCGGAGATGGCGGCCGTGGCGGCGATCTCCTCCTTGGTCTCGATGTCCTTCGCGGCGTTGAGCAGCTGCTCGGTCACCGCGTCGACGGCCTTCTCGATGCCGCGCTTGACGGCGATCGGGTTGGCGCCGGCCGCGACGACGCGCAGGCCCTCGCGCACGAGCGCCTGGGCGAGCACGGTCGCGGTGGTCGTGCCGTCACCCGCGACGTCGTCGGTCTTCTTGGCGACCTCCTTGACGAGCTCCGCACCGATCTTCTCGTATGGGTCCTCGAGCTCGATCTCCTTGGCGATGGAGACGCCGTCGTTCGTGATGGTCGGCGCGCCCCACTTCTTGTCGAGCACGACGTTGCGGCCCTTGGGGCCGAGGGTGACCTTGACGGTGTCGGCGAGGACGTTGAGCCCTCGCTCCATGCTCCGACGAGCCTCCTCGTCGAAGGCGATGATCTTGGCCATGGGGAATGATCCTCCGCTGGTGGCGTATGGCGGTCGGCCGGCGCCCGCGACGGACGACCCGCGACGGCGGCGTTCATGTCACGCCGCCAGGGCGGGCCTCACCTGTCGACCTGGTGGGTTGCGCCGCACCCGCGTGAGCGGCTGCCTGCGCTGGTCACTTCTGTCACTCTCGTGACGAGAGTGCTAACGCCATTATTGGCACTCGCACGGTGCGAGTGCAAGACAGCGGTACGCCACGCCGCCGCGTATCGCGAGGGGCGAAACCGCGCACCCCGCGACGCGCCCTAGGATGCGCGGTGTGATCCGCGCAACACCGTCGTGGCGCCCTCTCGCAGCCCTGGCCGGCTTCGTGCTGGTCCCTGCCCTCGGCCTGACCGCCGCGACCGCGGTCGCCGCGCCCTCGGGCGAGCACATCGACCTTTACCAGGACGGCGTCGCGGTGACGACCGGGCCCGACGGAGGCGCCGCGGTGCTGCGTCTCGCACCCGGCGTGGGCGCGACCTATCTCGAGGGCAGCCGCGTGCTCGACCCGGCGTCGCTCGACCCCGTCGCGCTCGCCGCGGGCGTCGACCCCGCGGACGGCGAGGCGGACCGGCTCGCCCAGGTCGCCGGGGCCCCGCTCGACGCGACGGCGCTCCTCGACCCCGCCCTCGCCCAGGAGACCGCCACCGCGTCGCGGGCGTGGCTCGCGTCCGGCGTCGTGCCGGGCGCGGGCGGGCCGTTCGCCGCGCTCGGCGAGGCGGCCCTCCTCGACCTGCGGGCCCTCACGCTCGACGACGGCGCCGCCCTCGCCGCGCCGTCACCCAAGTGGCGCTACGTCTGGCCGCGCGACGCCTCGTTCACCGCGGCGGCGTTCGCCCGCACCGGCCACGTCGACGACGCGCGCGACGTCCTCGGCTTCCTCGCGCGGGTCCAGGAGGACGACGGCTCGTTCCACGCGCGCTACCTCCCCGACGGCTCGGGGGTTCCCGACGACCGCGGCCTCCAGTCCGACGGCGTCGGCTGGGTCCTGTGGGCCGCGGACGTCGTCCTGGAGGAGACGCCCGCCGCGGACCGCCCCGAGGTGGCCGCCGAGCTGCGGCCGCTCGTCGACGCCGCGACGAGCCACGCGCTCGAGCTCGTCGACGGCGAGGACCCGCTGCCGCCGCCGTCGAGCGACTACTGGGAGGTCGAGCCCACGTCCCTCACGCTCGGCACCGCCGGTCCGCTGCTCGCCGGTCTGGAGGCCGCGGCGGACGTGTACGCGGCCGCGGGCGACGCGCGGCGCGCGCACGAGGCGACGCTGGCCGCCGCCCGCCTGCGCATGGCGGTCGAGCGCTCGTTCGGGTCCCAGGGCTACCCGCGCCACGTCACCGGGGGCGCGCGCGACGCCTCGACCGCGTTCGTGCTGCCCCCGTTCCAGCCGGAGCCGCTCGCCGGGGCGGACGAGGCCTGGCGCGCGTCCGTGACGGAGATGCTGCGCCCGGCGGGCGGGCTCGCGCCGGGCGCCGGCTGGCGCGCGGACGGCATCTCGTGGACGCCGCAGACGACGCTGTACGCGCTGGCCGCGGCCTCGTCGTCCGACCCCGAGGACCGCGCCGACGCCGAGGAGTGGCTCCGGTGGGTCGACGACCACCGCACCGCGTCCGGCGCGATCCCGGAGAAGGTCCTGGCCGACGGCTCGCCCGCCGCGGTCGCGCCGCTGTCGTGGAGCTCCGCGCTCGTCGTGCTCGCGCTCGTCGAGCTCGACACCCACGGCACCGCGGGCTGACGACCGCCGAGGCACCCGCACGGTGCGACGAGGCGCGCGCCCTACCGCGTGCCGACGCCGGTCGCCGTGACCGGTCCCAGCTGCGGCGCCTCCCGCACGTCGAACTCGCGTCGCAGCACCCGTCGCGCGGCGTACCAGCCGCCGAGGCCGTGCACCCCCGGACCGGGCGGCGTGGACGCCGAGCAGAGGTAGACGCCCTCCAGCCCGACGGCGTAGGGGTCGAACCGGGGCGTGGGCCGCGCGACCATCTGCCACATGCTCACGGCGCCGCCCGCGATGTCGCCGCCCACGTAGCTCTCGTCGTGCGCCGCCATCTCGGCCGCGGGGACGCAGCGCGACGCCACGACGACGTCCCGGAACCCCGGTGCGAACCGTTCGACCTGCGCGACGACGTCCTCCGTCACGTCGCGCGTCGACCCTGCGGGCACGTGCGCGTAGGTCCACAGCGGACGCAGCCCGCCCGCCCCGCGCCCGGGGTCGGCGACGGTCGGGTCGCTCACGAGCACCACGGGCCGGGCCGCGTGGCGGCCCGCCGCGACGTCGGCCTCGCTGCGCGCCATCTCGGCGCGCGTCCCGCCGAGGTGCACGGTCCCCGCGCGCCCCACCTCGGGGTCGGCCCAGGGGACGGGCCCGGAGAGCACGAGGTCGACCTTCGCGGCCGCGTCGCCGTGCCGGAACCGGCGCAGCGCGCCCTCGGCGCGCGGCGGGAGCCGGTCCGCGAACACGTCGGCGACGACGCGCGGCGCCGTGTCGAACACGTAGGCGCGGGCCCGCGGCAGGTCCTCGAGCGAGCCGACCCGGTGGCCCGTGACGACGTCGCCCCCGTGCGCGCGCAGGTCGTCCTCGAGCGCGGCGACGATCGCGCCGGAGCCGCCGCGCGGCAGCGGCCAGCCGCCCGGCGCGTGGCCGAGCGACGCCAGCAGCACCGCCGTCCCGGCCGCGGCGAGGGACGGGAGGCGGGAGATCGCGTGCGCCGCGACGCCCGTGAGGAGCGCGCCGGCCTCGTCGGTGCGGAAGCGCCGCGTCCACGCGGGGCTCCCCTGCTCGAGCACCGCCGCGCCGAAGCGGGCCGTCACACCAGCGCCGCCCGGCGTCAGCACGCGCCCCGGCACCGACCGCTTGTCGCCGAGGGCGACCGCGACGACGTCGCGCCACCCCTCGGCGAGCGGGCCGAGCAGGGCGCGCCAGGCGGCGCCGTCGACCCCGAGCCGCTCGACCGTGCGCTCGAGGTCGTGATAGGCCACGCCCGCACGGCCCCCGTCGAGGGGGTGGGCGTACGAGACCTCCGGCGCGAGCAGCTCGACACCGCGCGCGCCGAGGTCGAACGCCTCGAAGAACGGCGAGGCCCACGCCATCGGGTGCACCGCCGAGCAGACGTCGTGCACGACGCCGTCGGCCAACCCGAGGTCGAGCGTGCGGGCCCCGCCGCCCGACGTCGGCTGCGCCTCCAGCACGCGCACGGAGAGACCGGCGCGTGCGAGGGTCACGGCGGCGGCCAGGCCGTTGGGGCCCGAACCGACGACGACGGCGTCGAGGTCCTCCGTCACGCGACCCTCGGAGCCGGGCTCAGAGCGGCCGCACCTGCTCGGCCTGCGGGCCCTTGCTGCCCTGGCCGAGCTCGAACTCGACCTCCTGGCCCTCGTCGAGCGTGCGGTAGCCGTCCGTCTGGATCGCGCTGAAGTGCACGAAGAGGTCCTGTCCACCCGCTGCGGGCGTGATGAACCCGTAGCCCTTCTCGGCGTTGAACCACTTCACGGTCCCCTGAGCCATGTACGTCTCCTCGTGCATCGTCGCCCGCGAGGCGACCGCCGCCCCGTGGTAGCCCGAGCCTAGCCCGCGGGCGGCGTGCACGGAAGGTCGAACGGCACGTGGCGAGAGCTCGGGTTCCAGGGCCGAACGAGCAGGTCACGCGGGTAGTGCGCTCGGGTCGAGCACCCCGGTCGGGGTGGACCGGTCAGCCGACCGGTGCCAGCTCGGACTTGATGATCACCGCGACGTCGCCCTCGCGCAGGCTGTCGACCTGGACGACGTTCTCCGCGGGGATCCCCAGCGTCGCGGCGACGGCGGCGGCGGTGTCGCTCCGGTCGGGCACGTACCAGACCGTGGTGGCGTCGACCGGCGCCGGCCCGTTCGTGTAGTCCGTGGCGACGGTGTTGCTGAAGCCCTGCGCGTCGAGGGCATCCTTGCCCTTGGCCGCCTCGCCTCCGATGCCGCTGTCGTTCAGCACGCGGACGTAGGCACTCGGGTCGGCCGCCGCCATGAGCGTCGCGAGGTCCGGGGTCTCGGGGGTCTCCTCGGTCGCGGGCGGCTCCTCCGTGGCCGGGGGCTCCTCGGTCGCCGGAGGCTCCTCCGCCGCGGGCGGCTCCTCGGTCTCCGCGGGCGGCGGCTCCGTGGACTGCGCCTGCGGCGGGTCGTCCGTGGCCCCGTTGTCGGACAGCAGCGCGACGCCCCCGTACGCGAGGCCGGCGAAGACGACGGCGACCAGCAGGAACGGCCACGTCTTGCTCCACCCGCTGCGCGGCGTGCGGTGCACCCCCACGGGCGCACCCTGCGGCGCGGGCGCGTCGAACTCGTCGGGCGCGTAGGGGTAGCGGCTCTTCGTCACGGCGACAGGGTAGCCCGGTCGGGGCTCTCGGCTAAACGCCCTGTTCGCCCGGACTTCACGCGCGGCCCGTCGTCCCGGGTCAGAGACCCTCGAGCCGGCGCGCCGTGCGCGCCCGCTGCCGGGTGGACCGCATACGCCGCAGGCGCTTGACGAGCATGGGGTCGTGCGCGAGCGCGGCCGGGGAGTCGATGAGCGCGTTGAGCACCTGGTAGTAGCGCGTCGCGGACATGTCGAACAGCTCGCGCACCGCCTGCTCCTTGGCGCCCGAGTACTTCCACCACTGCCGCTCGAACGCCAGGATCTCCTGGTCCCGCTCGCTCAGGCCCGACGCCGGCGCCTCCGAGGTGGTCGGGTCGCCGACCGCGTCGGGTCCGTCGAGCACGTACGCCGCCTCGCTCATCGTTCCCTCCCTGCACTCTCTCGTCACCGGACCTGCGCACTCCCGTGCGCGCGGCCGCCTCTCAGCCTACGCACGAACCACACCCGTGTCATTCGTCCTCGCCGCACGCTGCGGACGTGCCGAGGACGCCGGTTAGGCTCGGGCCCGTGGAGAGCGCACCCGCCCAGCCCGTCGCCGTCGACCCGGTCGCGACCGCCTCGACGGCCGACCCCCGCCCGGCCCTCGCGAGCATCATGGCGCCCGACTGGGCCGAGGCCCTCGCGCCCGTCGAGCCGCAGCTGCACGCGCTCGGCGACTTCCTGCGCGCCGAGGTGGCGGCCGGACGGGAGTACCTGCCCGCGCCGTCGGCCATCCTCAACGCGTTCTCGCGCCCCCTGTCCGAGGTGCGGGTGCTCGTCGTCGGGCAGGACCCGTACCCCACGCCCGGGCACCCGATGGGGCTGTCGTTCTCCGTGCAGCCGCACGTGCGCCCCGTGCCCCGCTCGCTCCAGAACATCTTCGCCGAGCTCGCGGACGACGTCGGCGCCCCGACGCCCGCGAACGGCGACCTGTCCGCGTGGAGCGACCAGGGCGTCATGCTCCTCAACAGGGTGCTCACCGTCCGGCCGGGCGAGCCCGGGTCGCACCGCGGCCAGGGCTGGGAGGCCGTCACCGAGGCGGCGATCCGCGCGCTCGTCGCGCGCGACGCCCCGCTGGTCGCGATCCTCTGGGGCCGCGACGCCGCGACCCTGCGCCCGATGCTCGGCGACACCCCCGTCGTCGCGAGCGCCCACCCAAGCCCGCTCTCCGCGCGTCGCGGGTTCTTCGGGTCGCGCCCGTTCTCCCGCGTCAACGAGCTCCTCGTCGCCCAGGGCGCCGACCCCGTCGACTGGACCCTCCCCACCACCTGACCCCCGCCCGCTCTCCCCCCGCCTCCGCCGAGCAGGCGGTCCTGGCTCGTCCGCGTCGCGTGACGCGCCACGATCACCTGCTCGACCCGCCAGGAACGCCGCGTCGACGGCGCGCCGCCCCGCAGGAGCACAATGGGGCGGGTGACGACGCAGAACCCGACGACCACTCCCCTGGCCGGCGACACCACCGACGCACGCCGACCCGACGACCCCGCTCCCCGCTGGTCGAGCTACGTCGCGATCGGCGACTCGTTCACCGAGGGCCTGTGGGACCCGTACCCCGGCGAGGAGGACCACCAGCGGGGGTGGGCCGACCTTCTCGCCCAGCACCTCGCGACCCGGCGCGTCGCCGCCGGCGAGGAGCCGCTGCGGTACGCGAACCTCGCGATCCGGGGGCGCAAGCTGCGCTCGATCCTCACCGAGCAGGTGCCGGCGGCGCTGGAGCTCCGGCCGGACCTGGTGAGCGTCATCGGCGGCGGCAACGACATCCTGCGGCCGAACGCCGACGTCGACCGCCTCGCGCGCAACCTCGAGCACGCGGTCTCGCGACTGCGCGGCGCGGGGATCGACGTGCTCATGGCGACGGGCTTCGACGCGTCGCAGTCGCCGCTCGTCGGCCTGACGCGGCCGCGCGTCGGCGTGTACAACGCCCACATCTGGTCGATCGCGCGCCGCCAGGGCGCGTACGTGCTGGACCTGTGGGGCATGCGCGCGCTGCACGACTGGCGCGTGTGGTCGGAGGACCGCATCCACCTGACCCCCGCGGGGCACGCCCGGGTCGCGCAGGCGGCGCTCGTCGCGCTCGGCCAGGCGCCCGACGACGCCGCGTGGGACGACCCGCTGGCTCCCCTCCCGCCCGCACCGGCCCTGGACCGCGCGCGGCAGAACGCGCAGTGGGTGCGCACGCACGTCGTGCCGTGGGCGCAGCGGCGGCTGCGCGGGACGTCGTCGGGCGACGGGCGGCTCCCCAAGGCGCCCGAGCTGCTGCCCGTCCCGCTCGCCGACCGCTGAGCGCGGACGACTTCGGCAGCGCCTGCCGAGATCGGCGCGCGCGACCACCGATCCGGGCAGCGACTGCCGACCTCGCGCAGCGCGCCGGCACGACGACGCCCCCGGCTCCGTGGAGCCGGGGGCGTCATGGTGGAGCCGCCTGTCGGATTCGAACCGACGACCGTTCGCTTACAAGGCGAGTGCTCTACCGGCTGAGCTAAGGCGGCGTTCCCGGGGCTGCCGGGCGAGCGAACAGACTACCTGCTCGCCCGGCGCGCCCCGGTCGGCGGCCCGCGCCGGTCAGGGCACGGGCGGCGCGGGTCAGGACTCGGACCCCGTGCCGGTCAGCCCTGGGCGGCGGTGACGGCCTGCGGGAGCGCGTTCGGGTCGCTCCAGTTGCCGTCCCACCGCTCACCGTCGATCGTGATCGTCGGCGTGCCGAACCCGCGCTCGCCGTGCAGCGACGTGTCCTGGTTCACGAGGCTCGACGCCGTCGCGACCCAGTCGCCGAACGTCTCGACGGCGGTCCCGTCCTCGATGCCGGCGGCGACGTCGGCCGGCACGCCCGCCTGCTCGGCGATGTCGGCGATCTGCGCGTCGGTCAGCGTCTCGCTGCCCTCGGCGGGCTGGTTCTGGAACATCGCGGTGTTGAAGTCGTTCATCGACTCGGGCGCACGGTCGGCGACCCAGGCCGCCGCGGCGGCGGAGCGGGTCGAGAACTGCTGCGACTGCGCGACGCGGTCGAGGATCGAGATCGGGTGCAGCACGACGGTCACGTCACCGGACTCGCGGAGCTGGTCGAGCGTCGCGCCGTTCGTCTCCTCGAACTGGCCGCAGATGGGGCACATGTAATCGAGGTAGACCCCGACCTCGACGGCGCCCTCGTTCTGGGTCCCGGCAGCGCCGTCCGCGCCGATCGGGATGCCGCCGTCCTCGGCGTCGCTCGTGGCAGGGCTCGTGACGTCGGCGAGGTTGCCCGCCGCGACCGCGTCGATCGTCTTGTTCCGGTCGTTCATGGCCGGGATCCACACGGCGAGGAACACGCCGACGAGGACGAGGACGCCCGCGACGAGCGCTCCGATCGTGATGAGACGGTTGCGCTTGTCGCGCTTGGCCTGCGCCTCGCGCAGCGCGAGCGCCTCCGCGCGCGCGGCCTCGCGGCGCTGGGCCTTGGTCTGGGTTTCGTTGCTGGGCATGGTCGTCCTCCGAGGGAGTGCCGAGAGCTGGGGATGTGTCAGGGTGCGCGCCGACGGGGTCGCGCGGGCCGTGCGTCCGACGACGTCGTCAGACGAGCGCGACCTGCGGAGGCCCGCGCCGGGTGCGCACCACCGCGTCGGCGAGGTGGTGCAGCGCGGTGGGGACGGCGTCGGGCACCGGGCGCACGACGCGGCGCGCGGCCCCGACGAGCGACCCCACGGGGCGCAGCGCCCCCCGGAGCACGGCACGCAGCGAGCGCCCGGCCACGGTCACGACGGCGCGGGAGCGCTCGTGCGCGCGCCGCGCCCAGGCCGACAGGCCCCACGCGACGGCGGCCGCTGCCACGTGGGCCACGACGACGGGCAGCGCGAGCGCGCCCACGACGGTGACCATGGCGGCCGGGTCGCCCCCGAGCGCGGTGCCCGACGGGCAGTCCGGCGCCTCGTGGACGAGCGCGAGATGCATACCGGCGGCGCCCCAGACCCCCGGCACCGTCACGCACTGGTGCACGACGGCGTACCCGCGGTCGGCGAGGTGCGTCACGACGGCGGCGAGGAGGGTGAGGAGCAGGAGCGCGGGGCCGAGCAGACGGCCGGCTGCGGGCACGACGGACGTGCGCGTCACGCCGCGCGACAGGGCGCGCGGCACCGTCGTCCGGAGCACGGCGCCCATCCTACGCGTGCGGGCTGGTAGGGGGCTGGGAAGGGCCGGTGCCGTCTCAGCGCAGCGACGGCGGGCCGGGGAACGGCCACCAGGTCACGCCCGAGTCCCCCGCGAGGAGCACGAGGGACACGACCGTGAGCACGAGACCGAGGCCGACGAGGACGAGCGTCCCGGTGCGTCCGGGCGCGAGCCGCGCCAGGGCGGTCCGGGTCCCGTACCGCGTGAGGTGGGTCAGCGGCCCGACCCAGGCCAGGGTCACCGCCGCGACCGCCGCGAGGCACAGCAGGACGGTCGTCACGACGGGCGCGTTGCCGCCGTCGGGGCCCTCGACGACGACCCAGCGGTCGGACTCGAGGAGCCACCAGCCGGCCACGACGACGAGCACCGCGGCGCACGCCGCGACGAGGAGGGACGGGAGCGCGCCGGCGAGCGCGCGCACGACGTACCAGGGCGACGCCGCGACCGCGCGCACCGTGTCCCGGGACGAGACGCCGCGGCGCTCGCGCCGCGCGTGCAGCGACTCGGTCGTCACGCCGACGACGCGCGCGAGCACGACGAGCACCGACAGCACGACGAACGCCACGCCCGGGTACGTCGCGCCGAGCAGCACGAGCGGCACGGCGAGCAGGAGCAGCGCGGTGCGCCGGGCGGCGGGCACGGGGCGCACGTAGAGCGGTTCACCGTCCTCGCCGAGGGGCGGGGCGCCGAGGTCGTCCATGAGGTCGTGGCCGACCGGGACGGCCATCGTGCGGCCGTCGTTGACCTGCGCCTGCGACGTGGGCAGGGGCGGCGGCACGACCTGGGCCTGGCCGGTCCACGCGGACGCGCCGGTCCACGCCTGGGCCCCCGTGCCGCCGGGCACGACGGCGACGGGCGGCATCACCTGCGTCGGTCCGGTGGGCGGTGCGACCACCTGGGTCGCGGGTGCGGCGTCGCCGGTGTCGGCCGCGTGCCGCAGGGCGGCCACGACCTCCGTCGGCCCGAGGCGCTGCGCCGGGTCGGCGTGCAGCGCCCGACCGATCGCGTGCGCGGTGACGGGCCCGAGTCCGGCGAGGTCGGGGCGTCCGCTGCGCGCGCGGGCGAGCACGACGTCCGTCGGGCGCACGCCGAACGGCGCCCGCCCGGTCGCGGCGTAGGCGAGCAGGGCCGCCCACCCCCACCAGTCGGTGTCGACGCTGGGGGCGGCGCCCTCGAGCAGCTCGGGCGCCAGGTACCCCGGGGTGCCCATGACGAGGCCCGTGGACGTGACGCGCGCGTCCTCGAGCCCCTGGGCGATGCCGAAGTCGATGAGCACCGGGCCCCGCGAGGACACCATGACGTTGCTCGGCTTGAGGTCGCGGTGCACGACGCCGGCCGCGTGCACGGCCTCGAGGGCGGCGGCGAGCTGGTCGGCGAGCTCGTAGAGGTCCCACGCGTCGAGCGGTCCGCCCTCGGCGATCTCGTCCTCGAGCGTGGGGCCGTCGACGAGCTCGGTGACGATGAACGCGTCCGGGCCGTCGAGCTCGACGTCGAGGATCTGCGCGACCGCGGGGTGCCGCAGGCGCTGGAGGGCGCGGGCCTCCCGGCGCAGCCGCTCGCGGCCCTGCGCGGCGGCGTCGAGGTCGACGTGCGCGTGGAGGAGCTTGATCGCCACGAGGTTGCCACCGCCGTCGTGGGCGCTGTGGACGGTGCCCATGGCTCCGGACCCGAGCCGCGCGCCGATGTGGTAGCCCCCGACCTCGCTGCCGGGGGCGGGTCCGCGCGACGGCCCCCCGGCGACGTTCCGCGCCTCGACGCGCTGCGTGGGCTCCTCCATGGTGACAAGGTAGCGGCAGTGGACGGGCCGGCGCTGGAGGGTGCCGCCCCGACGGGCCCGGTGGGCGACCCGGCCCGGGGCGGCGTCCGGCACCCGACCGGCACCGGACGACCCGTCCATGCGCCCGACGAGCGGACTACCCTGGGCCGCCCAGGCGCGATTCATCGAAGCTCAAGGAGAGGTCCATTGACAGGCAAAGAGGGATTCGATCTCGTCGTGGTGGCCAACCGGCTGCCCGTGGACTTCACGGTCGGCCCCGGCGGTGAGATCGAGTGGAAGCGGTCGCCCGGAGGCCTGGTCACGGCGCTCGAGCCCGTCATGCAGGCGTCCGACGGTGCCTGGGTCGGCTGGTCCGGCGCGCCCGACCTGGCGAGCGAGCCGTTCGACGCCGACGAGATGCGCCTCGTGCCCGTGACGCTCTCGGCCGACGAGATCGAGCGGTACTACGAGGGCTTCTCGAACGACACGCTCTGGCCGCTCTACCACGACGTCATCTCCCCGCCCACGTACCACCGCACGTGGTGGGACGCGTACCGCCGCGTCAACCAGCGCTTCGCCGACGCCGCCGTCGCGCAGGCGGCCCCGGGCGCCGTCGTCTGGGTGCACGACTACCAGCTCCAGCTCGTGCCGCAGATGATCCGCGCCCAGCGCCCGGACGTGCGGATCGGGTTCTTCAACCACATCCCGTTCCCCCCGCTCGAGCTGTTCCAGCAGCTGCCGTGGCGCCGCCAGGTGATCGACGGCCTGCTGGGCGCGGACCTCGTGGGCTTCCAGCGCGCGGGCGACGCCGCGAACTTCATCCGCGCGGTGCGGCGGCTGCGCGCCCACACGACGCGCGGGCCGATCATCACCGTCCCGGGCGAGGACGGGCGCGACCGCCACGTCCGCGCCGCCGCGTTCCCCATCTCGATCGACTCGCGCCGGTTCGACGAGCTCGCCCGCACGCCCGAGGTCCAGCAGCGCTCGCGCGAGATCCGCGCCGACCTGGGCGACCCGGACATCATGATGCTCGGCGTCGACCGCCTGGACTACACCAAGGGCATCCGGCACCGCATCAAGGCATACGGCGAGCTGCTGCAGGACGGCCGCCTCGACGTCGAGCACGCCACGCTCGTGCAGGTCGCGAGCCCGAGCCGCGAGAACGTGGACGCCTACCAGGAGCTGCGCGAGCACGTCGAGGGCGCGGTGGGCCGCATCAACGGCGAGTACGCGGAGATCGGGCACGCCGCGATCCACTACCTGCACCACTCCTACCCGCCCGAGGAGATGGCCGCCCTGTACCTGGCGGCGGACGTCATGCTCGTCACGGCGCTGCGCGACGGCATGAACCTCGTCGCGAAGGAGTACGTCGCGGCCCGCTCCGACGACCGCGGGGTGCTCGTGCTCTCCGAGTTCACCGGCGCCGCCGACGAGCTCTCCTCCGGCGCGCTCCTCGTCAACCCGCACGACATCGACGGGATGAAGGACATCATCGTCGCGGCCGCGCACATGGACCACCGCGAGCAGCGCAAGCGCATGCGCAGGCTGCGCCGCAAGGTCCTCACCGACGACGTCGCGCGGTGGTCCGAGTCGTTCCTCGGCGTCCTCACCGCCATGCCGTCGCGCGTCCCGCGGCGCCGCCCCGAGGACGACGAGCCGGGTGCGCCGCAGCACGCCCGCCAGGGCGAGCGGCGGGACGAGCGGCAGGACGAGCGGCAGGGCACCGACGCAGCGGTGGAGCAGGACGCGTGACCGCGTCGCACCACCCGGCACCCCTGCCCGGACCCGTCGCCGAGGCCGTGCGCGCGTTCGCGGCGGACCCGGACGGCGCACCGGCCGCCCGGCTCGTCGCGCTCGACTTCGACGGCACGCTCTCGCCGCTCGTCGACGACCCCCTCACCGCGCGCATGGCGCCGTCCGCCCGGGCCGCCGTCGACCGGCTGGCCGCCGCGCTCGTCGGTACGACGACGCGCCTCGCGCTCGTCTCGGGCCGCAACCTCGCGGACCTCGCCGAGCGCAGCGAGCCGCCCGCCGGCACGTACCTCGTGGGCAGCCACGGTGCCGAGACCGGGCACGTGACCGAGGACGGGCTCGACGCCGTCCCGCTCGACCTCACGCCGGAGCAGGCCGACCACCTCGCCGCCCTGCGCGCGGGCCTGGCCGACGCCGTCGCGGGGCGCGAGGGCGCGTGGGTGCAGGAGAAGCCGAGCGCCGCCGTCCTGCACACGCGGCTCGCCTCGGCGGCGGACACGCAGGCCGCGGAGGATCTGGCCGACGCGGTGGCCGAGCGGCTCGGGCTGCACGCGATGCACGGGAAGGACGTCGTCGAGGTCGCGGTCGTCGAGACGTCGAAGGGCGAGGCGGTGGACCGGCTGCGGGACGTCGTCGGCCAGGACGCCGGCTGCCCCGACGCGCGCACGCGCGTGCTCTACGCGGGCGACGACACGACCGACGAGACCGCGTTCGCCGTGCTCGGCCCGGGCGACCTGGGCGTCAAGGTGGGCGACGGCGACACGCTCGCCGCGCAGCGCGTGCCCGACGCCGACGGGCTCGCCGCGGTGCTCGACCTCCTCGCGGACCTCCTGGAGCGCCGGGAGGCCTGACCCCCGGACGGGGTCCGCCGGGCGCTCGCCCGGCGGGCCCCCGCCGCCCGCACCGAACCGCTACCGGATCGTGACCGACGCTGTGACGAAGCGCTCAGGACCGGGAGTAGGATCGGGTCCACGATGACGTCGGGTCCCCTGCCCGTTCCGGAGGGGGTCCGACTTCTTCTGTGTCGTCGAAGACACGCTCGTCCGCCATCGCGAACAGCTACGTCGACGTGGCACGTCACTGCACAACGGATCGTCCGGCACGTACCTGCCGGTGGAGGGATGTACCAGTCATGGCTACGGTCACCTACGACCACGCAACCCGTGTCTACCCCGGGACCGAGCGTCCTGCCGTGGACCAGCTCAACCTGCACATCGAGGACGGCGAGTTCCTCGTCCTCGTCGGCCCCTCGGGCTGCGGCAAGTCGACCTCGCTCCGCATGCTCGCGGGCCTCGAGGACGTCAACGGCGGACACATCTACATCGGCGACCGCGACGTCACGGACGTCCAGCCGAAGGACCGCGACATCGCGATGGTGTTCCAGAACTACGCGCTGTACCCGCACATGTCCGTCGCGGACAACATGGGCTTCGCGCTGAAGATCGCCGGCACGCCGAAGGCGGAGATCCGCCAGCGCGTCGAGGAGGCCGCGAAGATCCTCGACCTCACCGAGTACCTCGATCGCAAGCCGAAGGCGCTCTCCGGTGGTCAGCGCCAGCGCGTCGCGATGGGCCGTGCGATCGTCCGTCAGCCGCAGGTGTTCCTCATGGACGAGCCGCTGTCGAACCTCGACGCCAAGCTCCGCGTCCAGACGCGCACCCAGATCGCGTCGCTCCAGCGCCGCCTCGGCGTCACGACGGTCTACGTCACGCACGACCAGACCGAGGCCCTCACCATGGGCGACCGCATCGCGGTCCTCAAGGACGGTCTGCTCCAGCAGGTCGGCACGCCGCGCGAGATGTACGACACGCCGGCCAACGTCTTCGTCGCGGGCTTCATCGGCTCGCCGGCGATGAACATCGGCACGTTCGCGGTCAACAACGGCGTGGCCGAGGTCGGCCCCGCGCGCATCGCGCTCGAGCGCGAGACGGCCGCCAAGATCACCGAGGCCGACAACGGCAAGGTGACGATCGGCTTCCGTCCCGAGGCCCTCGACGTCGTGTCGCAGGCCAACGAGGCCGCGTTCCCGGTCGAGGTCAACATCGTCGAGGAGCTCGGCTCCGACGCGTTCGTCTACGGCACCCTCAAGGGCGACCTGGCCTCGCAGGCCGACGTCCACTCGGGCGCCGGCGACAACCAGGTCATCGTCCGCGTGGACCCGCGCAACGTCCCGGCCAAGGGCGAGCGCATCTACGTGACGATCCGCCCGGGCCAGTCGCACGTCTTCGGTGCGAACTCGGGTCAGCGCCTCAGCTGACACCCCGCACCACCGCCGCAGGGCGGGTCCTCCCCACGGGAGGGCCCGCCCTGCGGCGTTCCGGGGACCGCCGTCGGGCGCGACCGACGGCGCGCCTGCTCTTGACACCGCCATGGGTGACCCGAAGACTGCTTTTGCACACGCGACGTCAGAAGTCGCCTGTTCGTCACCCAAATAGACAACGCTGTCAATTGGAGCCTCATGCAGATCCCGCACCTCTCCTCGCGCGCCCGGCGCCTCGGCGCGGCGCTGGCGGGCGGCGCCCTCGTCGCGACCGCGCTCGCCGCTGCGCCGGCCGTGGCGGTCCCCGCCGTCGCGCCGTCGTCCGCCGGACCGTCGGCCACCGCGGCGCCCGTCACGTGCGACGCCGACGACGGCCTCCCCGACTCCAAGATCTCGATCCAGCTCTACACGCACGTGGGCGAGCTCGGCGGCTCGGGGACGCCGTCCCCCGAGACGCTCGACCGCGTCCTCGGCGAGGTGGCCGCTGCGGGGTTCACCAACGTGGAGCCGTACAACCAGCCCTACGCGATGCCGGTCGCCGACTACCGGGCGATCCTCGACCGGCACGGCCTCCAGGTGTCGTCGAGCCACGGCAGCACGGACCGGGCCTCGTGGCCCGAGACGGTCGCGTACGCCGTCGCGCTGGGCCAGGACTACATCGGGACCGGCGGCATGGCGGGCGGCTACGGCACCTACGACGAGGCCGTCGCGACCGCGGCGTACGTGAACGAGCTCGGGCGGTACGCGCACGAGAACGGCGCGAACAAGATCGTGCTGCACAACCACCAGAGCGAGTTCACCACGCGGTACACCCACCCGGAGACGGGCGAGACGGTGAGCGCGTGGGAGGTCATCGAGGAGAACACCGACCCGCGCTACGTCACGTTCGAGCTCGACGTCGGCTGGGCCGCCGACGCCGGCCTCGACGTCCCGGCGTGGATCGAGGAGCACGGGGACCGCATCGAGCTGCTCCACATCAAGGACGCCGTGAACGTCGACGCGCCGGGCGACATGCGGCAGGTCGCGCTCGGCCGCGGCGAGCTCGACCTCCCGGCGATCATCGCCGCGGCCGAGCCCTACGTCGAGTACTTCACCTACGAGTGGGACTGGGCGCCGTCGTTCGAGACCTCCGCGGAGTCCTACCGGTACCTGCGCTGCTTCCGGTCCGACGACGGGGGCGGCGAGGAGGACGAGGACTCGCTCGCCCTGGGCCGGCCCGTGACGGCCTCCAGCATCGACGAGGCCGGCCACGAGCCGGAGAAGGCGGTCGACGGCAACGCCGGGACCCGCTGGAGCAGCGCGTGGAGCGAGCCCGAGTGGATCGCGGTCGACCTCGGTGCGAGCTACGACCTGAGCCGCGTCGTCGTCGACTGGGAGACGGCGTACGGGTCGGGCTACGAGGTCCAGACGTCGCCCGACGGCGAGACCTGGACCACCGTCCGCACCGTCACGGACGGCGACGGCGGGTTCGACGACCTGGCGATCACCGGGACCGGGCAGCACGTGCGGCTCTACCTCACCGAGCGCGCGACGCAGTGGGGCTTCTCCCTCTACGAGCTCGAGGTCTACGGCACACCGGCCGGGCAGCTCGACCTCGACGTCGAGGTGCAGGCGCGCTGCCTCGTCGGCCAGGCGTACGTCGCCGTCCGGGCGACGAACGGCGAGGACCAGCCCGTCGACGTGACGCTCGCGACGCCGTACGGCACCCGCGAGGTCGCCGACGTCGCCCCGGGCGCGAACGCGTACCAGTCGTTCGCGGTGCGCTCCACCTCCGTCGGGAGCGGGACCGTGACCGTCACGGGCACCGCGACGGTCGACGGCGAGGACGTCACGTCGGCGTTCGACGTCGACCACGACGCGCTCGACTGCGCCTGACCTCCTGCCGGTCCCCGCTGCGGGGCGGGTCCGACCCCACGAACCGGACCCGCCCCGTCGCTCGCGCAGGCGCCGGCGGACGCACCGCGACCACCGGGCGCACGACCATGGACAATGGACCCGTGACGGTGCACAACCTGCAGATCACCGCGTCGGCCCCCGACCCGGCGCTCCTCGACCTGCCCTGGGACGTCCCGCTCGAGGAGTGGCCGGCGGAGACGCTCGCCGCCCTCCCCCGCGGCATCTCGCGGCACATCGTGCGGTTCGTCCGCCTCTCCGGGCGGGTGATCGCGATCAAGGAGATCGGCGAGACGGTCGCGTACCGCGAGTACGAGCTGCTCCGGCAGCTCCGTCGGCTCGAGGTGCCGAGCGTCGTCCCCGTGGGCGTCATCACCGGGCGACAGGACGCGAACGGCGAGCGGCTCGAGGCCGTGCTCATCACCGAGCACCTCCAGTTCTCGCTCCCCTACCGCGCGCTGTTCAGCCAGTCGCTGCGCCCGGACACCGCCACGCGCCTCATCGACGCGCTCGCCGTCCTCCTCGTGCGCCTGCACCTCGTGGGGTTCTACTGGGGTGACGTGTCGCTGTCGAACACGCTGTTCCGGCGCGACGCGGAGACGTTCGCCGCCTTCCTCGTGGACGCCGAGACGGGCGACCTGCACCGGGAGCTCTCCCCCGGGCAGCGCTCGTACGACGTCGACCTCGCGCGCACGAACATCATCGGCGAGCTCATGGACCTCGCCGCCGGCGAGCTGCTCGACGAGGACGTGGACGAGGTCGCGATCGGCGACGCGCTCGTCGCGCGCTACGAAGAGCTGTGGGAGGCCCTGACGACGTCCGAGTCGTTCGACGCGAACGAGCGGTGGCGCGTCGCGGCCCGCATCGAGCACCTCAACAACCTCGGCTTCGACGTCGACGAGCTCGCGATCACGACCGACATCGACGGCACGACCGTGCAGATCCAGCCGAAGGTCGTCGACGCGGGGCACCACTCCCGACGCCTGCTGCGCCTCACCGGCCTCGACGTGCAGGAGAACCAGGCCCGTCGTCTGCTCAACGACCTGGACTCGTTCCGGGCGGCGGCCGAGCGGCAGAACGACGACGAGGAGTTCGTCGCGCACGACTGGCTGAGCGGCGTGTTCGAGCCCACGATCCAGGCCGTGCCGCGGAACCTGCGCCGCAAGCTCGAGCCGGCGCAGCTGTTCCACGAGATCCTCGACCACCGCTGGTTCATCTCGGAGCGTGCCGGTCGGGACGTGCCGATGGCGGAGGCGACGCAGTCGTACGTGGAGAACGTCCTGCGCCACCGCCCGGACGAGAAGGCGATCCTCGGCCTCGCCCCCGGCGAGAAGGACCCCGAGTACTACGGCTGACGGACGAGGTCGCCCCGCCGGTCCAGGGACCGGCGGGGCGACGCTCGTGACGGTGATGCGGCGGGTGGTCAGACCTCGCGCCGCAGGCGCGCGACCTCGTAGAGCGAGATGCCCGTCGCGACGGCGGCGTTGAGCGACTCCGTGTCCGACCCGATGGGGATCGACGCGACGACGTCGCACGCCTCGCGCACGAGGCGGGACAGACCCTTGCCCTCGGAGCCCGCGACGACGACGAGCGGCTCGGTCGCGAGCTGGAGGTCGCCGATCGCCGTGGTGCCGCCCGCGTCGAGCCCGACGACGAAGCACCCCGCCTTCTTCAGCTCGCCGAGCGCGCGCACGAGGTTGGTCGCCCGGGCCACCGGGACGCGCGCGGCAGCGCCGGCCGAGACCTTCCACGCGGACGCGGTAACGCCCGCGGCGCGGCGCTCGGGCACGAGGACGCCGTGCGCGCCGAACGCGCCCGCGGAGCGGAGCACCGCGCCGAGGTTGCGCGGGTCCGTGACGCCGTCGAGCGCGACGACGAGCGGCGGCCGCCCGGACGCCTCGGCGGCGTCGAGCAGGTCGTCGACGTCCGCGTACTCGTACGGCGGCACCTTGATCGCGACGCCCTGGTGCACGGCCCCGTCGGTGAGGCGGTCGAGCTCGGGCTTGCCCACCTCGAGGAGGTCGTAGCCGCGGCCCGCGACGATGTCGACGATCTCGCGCGTGCGGTCGTCGGCGTCGAGGCGCGACGCGAGGTAGACCACCTCGACGGGGATGCGCGCGCGCAGCGCCTCCAGGACGGAGTTGCGACCCGCGACGATCTCCTGGACCGACCCACGGCCCTTGGGGCCGCCGCCGCGCGAGGCCCCGCCGCGCGACGTGCCGGCACGCTCGGTGCCGCGCGCCGCGCCGCCGCGCCCGGTCGGCACGCGCTTCTCATCGGCCACCTTGCGCTTGTGCGCCGCGTGGTAGACGCGGTCCTCGGCCTTCGGGGTCGGCCCGCGGCCCTCGAGGCCCTTGCGCCGCTGCCCGCCGGAGCCGACGGTCGCGCCCTTCTTGCTTCCGGGCTTGCGGGTCGCGCCGCGTCGTTGTGAGTTGCCAGCCATGGTGTACCGATCGTGTCGTCGTTCAGGTCAGTTCAGGTCAGTCCACGTCGGGTTCCGCGCCCGGCGTGCGTGTCTCGCTCCTGGGTCCAGTGTCCCCCAGACACCTCGCCGAGGGAGAACCGTGGTCATCACCAGGGTCTCCCTCGTGCTGCCGGAGCTCTACCTCGCGCTACCGGGGCTCTACCTCGCGCGCCGCCGGTCCGCTCCCGGGCGTCGGTCCGGTGGACGTCAGGCGAGGGTCCAGCGCGCGCCGTCGGCCGAGTCCTCGACCGCGACGCCCGCCGCGGCGAGCCGGTCGCGGATCGCGTCGGCCGTCGCGAAGTCCCGCGACGCGCGCGCCTCGGCCCGGGCCGCGAGCTCCGCGCCGACGACGGCGTCGAGCACCGCCGCGTAGCGCGAGTCGCCGCGGTCGGCCCACTGCGCGTCGCCCGGGTCGAGCCCGAGCACGTCGAGCATCGCGCGCACCGCCACGAGGTGGTGGCGCGCGACGGCGTCCGCGGCCGTCGTCCGGTCCGCGAGCGCCGCGTTGCCCGCGCGCAGGTGCTCGTGCACGACGGCGAGCGCCGCCGGCACGTTGAGGTCGTCGTCCATCGCCGCGGTGAAGGCGGTCGGGAGCTCGGCGTCGCGCACGTCGTCGACCTCGCCCACGCGCTCGGTCGCCCGCTCGACGAAGCCCGCCAGCCGCTCCCACGTCGCCTCGGCCTCGACGACCGTCGCGGGGGTCCACTCGAGCATCGAGCGGTACTGCACGGACGCGAGCGCGTAGCGCAGCACGGCGGGGCTCGTGGTCGCGAGGACCTCGCGCACGAGCAGCCCGTTGCCGAGCGACTTGCTCATCTTGGCGCCGCCCTGCGTGACCCACGCGCTGTGCAGCCAGTGCTGCGCGAACCCGTAGCCCGCGGCGCGCGACTGGGCCTGCTCGTTCTCGTGGTGGGGGAAGCGCAGGTCGAGGCCGCCCCCGTGGAGGTCGAACGTGTCGCCGAGGTAGCGGCGCGCCATGGCCGAGCACTCGAGGTGCCAGCCCGGCCGGCCGCGCCCGAACGGCGTGTCCCACGACGCGGTCTCCGGCTCGCCCGGCTTGGGGGCCTTCCAGAGCGCGAAGTCGCGCGGGTCGCGCTTGGCCGCCGCCTCCTCCGCGTCCGCGGGGACGTCGTCGGGCACGGGGTTGAGGTCCTCGAGGCGCTGGTTGGTGAGCGAGCCGTACTCGGGCCACGACCGCACGTCGAACCACACGTCGCCGGGGCCCGTGGTGTAGGCGTGGCCGCGACCGACGAGCCGCTGCATGAGCTCGACCATGTCCGGGACGTGGCCCGTCGCGCGCGGCTCGTACGTGGGGGGCAGGACGCCCAGGGCGTCGTAGGCGGCGGTGAACGCGCGCTCGTACGTCGCGGCCCAGGCCCACCAGGGCTCGCCCGCGTCGGCCGACTTCGCGAGGATCTTGTCGTCGATGTCCGTGACGTTGCGGATGAGCGTCACCCGGGCCCCGCCGCGCCGGAGCCAGCGCACGAGGACGTCGAACGCGACGGCCGAGCGCATGTGCCCGATGTGGGGGGCGGCCTGCACGGTGGCGCCGCACAGGTAGATGCCGACCTCGCCCGGGGTCAGGGGGACGAAGTCGCGCACGTCCCGCGTGGCGGTGTCGAACAGGCGAAGGGTCACGCCGCAAGGGTACCGGGGACGCACCGTCGCGGCCGAAGCGGCGCCGCCGGGACGACGGCCGGTCCGTCCCCGCTCGCGTCAGCCGAAGCTCTTGCCCTCGCCGCGGTACGTCGGGACGACGTCGACCACCTCGTCGCCGCGCACGAGGTGCACCCGGTCGAACCGCTCCATGGCCTCCCCGGCCTTGCCGTGGCGGAACCAGACGCGGTCCCCGACGCCGAGGTCCGGCGCCCCGGCGGCACCGCGCGACCGGTGCAGCGGCGTCTGCACCTCGCCCGCGCCCTCGCGACCCGTGAGCGACCACCCGGGCGTCACGACGCGCGGCAGGCGGCTGCGCGTCGCCGGTCCGGACGCGACGTACCCGCCGCCGAACGCCGTCGCCCAGCCCGGGCCCGGGACGCGCACGACGTCGAGGCCGAAGAACGCCGACGGCCGCGGCCGGAACGCGCGGTACTCGTCGAACAGCCCCGGGACGTACAGGCCCGACCCGGCCGTCACCTCGGTCACGACGGCGTCCGCGGACGACGTCTCGAGCGACCCCGTCCCGCCCGAGTTCACGAGCTCGAGGTCGTGCCCGACGACGTCCCGGACCGCCGCGACGACCTCGCCCCGCCGCTCGCCCAGCTCGAGCACCGAGAGCCGCTTGACCGCGCGCACGGCGAGGCTCGAGTCCGGCATCCCGGCGACCTGCGCCTCGTAGAACATGAGGCCCCGCAGCGCGAGGCCGGGCGTCGAGACGACCCGGGCGGCGAGCGAGGCGACGTCGCGCGCGCCGTGCAGCGGCGAGCGGCGCGTGCCCAGGTGGACCGTCACGAGACCGAGGCCCACGCGCAGCGACGCGTCCACGTCGAGGCACACGCGCACGGGCGGCTCGTCCCCCGTGCCGGTCTCGGCGAGCGCGTGGCGCACGAGCTCGAGGTGCGCGGCGTCGTCCACCATGAGGGTGACCTCGCGCCGGCCCGTCTCGTGGCGGGCGAGCGCCGTGAGCGCCCCGCGGTCGACCGACGGGTAGCCCACGAGGACGTCGCGGACGCCCGACTCGACGAGCCACAGCGCCTCGCGCACCGAGTACGCCATGACGCCTCGGAAGCCGCGCTCGCCCGCGCGCGCGACGAGCGAGCGCACGCGCACGGACTTCGACGCGACGCGCACGGGGACCCCGCCCGCGCGCGCGAGCAGCTCGTCGGCGTTGGCGTCGAAGCGGTCGAGGTCGACGACGGCGAGCGGGCCGTCGAGCGCTGCGGTCGCGCGGGTCAGGCGGGCCAGGAGCGAGGGCGTCGCGCCCCGCTCGTCACCGTCCTGCGGGCCCGCGGCCCGGTCCGCCCCCGGTGCCGTGTGGGTCGTCATGGAGAGAACGTACGCCACCCGCCGGGCGTGAGACAGTACGACCTGTGAGCAGCGACGACGCCCTCTCCTGGACCAACTGGGCCCGCACGGCCTCCGCGACGCCGCGCCGTCGGGCCTCGCCGCGCGACGAGGCTGAGCTGGGCGGCCTCGTCGCCCGCGCCGCGGCCGAGGGCATGCCCGTCCGCGCGGTGGGTGCAGGGCACTCGTTCACCCCGGCCGCGGTCACGGACGGCCTCCTGCTCGACCTCGACCGGCTGAGTCTCGTCGAGCGCATCGCGCGCGGCGGCGCGGACGGCACCGACGGCGACGCGATCCTCGTGACCGTCGGGGCGGGCATCCGCCTGCACCGGCTCAACGAGGCCCTCGCCGCCGCGGGGCTCGCGATGCGCAACCTCGGCGACATCGACCGGCAGTCGGTCGCGGGCGCGATCTCGACGGGCACGCACGGCACGGGGGCACGCCTCGGCGGTCTCGCGACGCAGGTGCGCGGCGTCCGCGTGGTCGGGGCCGACGGCGAGGCGCGCGAGGCGTCGCCCACGCACGAGCCGGGCCTGTTCGAGGTCAGCCGGCTCGGGCTGGGGGTCACGGGCATCCTGTCCGCGGTGACGCTCGAGGTGGTCCCGGCGTTCCTCCTGCGCGCGCAGGAGGAGCCGTGGCCGCTCGACCGCGTGCTCGAGCAGCTCGGGACGCCCGACGACCCCGACGGGCTCGTCGGGGGCAACGACCACTTCGAGTTCTACTGGTTCCCCCACACGCGCCGGGCGCTGACCAAGCGCAACAACCGCCTCGCGCCCGACGAGGAGGCCGTCGAGCTCGAGCGTCTGCGCACCACGGGTCCCGGGCCGGTCGCGCGGGCGCGCACGTGGGTCGACGAGGAGCTCCTGTCGAACGGCGCGTTCGAGCTGGTGAACCGGCTCGCGACCGCGGTCCCGCGCGTCACGCCGCGCCTCAACGCCGTCTCCGCGCGGGCGCTCGCGCCGCGCACGTACGTCGCGCCGTCGCACCACGTGTTCGTCACGTCGCGCCGGGTCCGGTTCCGCGAGATGGAGTACGCCGTCCCGCGCGAGCGCCTCGTGGACGTGCTGTCGAGCATCGACGCGTGGCTGGACCGCTCCGGCGAGCACGTGCCGTTCCCCGTCGAGGTCCGGTTCGCGGCGCCCGACGACGTGTGGCTCTCCACGGCCCACGGGCGCGAGACCGCGTACGTCGCCGTGCACCAGTACGCGCGCCTGCCGCACGAGCGGTACTTCGACGCCGTCGAGCGCATCGTCGCCGAGGTGGGGGGTCGCCCGCACTGGGGCAAGATGCACGGGCTCGAGGCGGACCGGCTCCGGGAGCTCTACCCGCGGTTCGACGACGCCGTGGCCGTCCGCGACGCGGCGGACCCCGAGGGCGTGTTCGCGAACGGGTACACCGACCGCGTGCTCGGCCGCGCCCCGGCCGCGCGGGGCTGACCGGCGTCCGCCCCGCCAGGAGCGGTGTCCCGTCGAGGGACGGGACGTCGGCGGCCCGTCAGGGGACGGGCTCGGGGCCGTGCTCCCGCACCGGCGAGCCGTCGGGGCGCACCATCATCGAGAGCACGTACTCGGCGAGCGCGTGGAAGCTGCGGACCGCCGTCTCGTCGTCCTGCTCGACGAGCCACGCGATCTCGATCCCGTCGATATACCCCGCGACGACCCGGGAGAGGAACCCCATGTCCATCGTGTAGCTGACGTTCCCCCGCTCGGCCACGTTCTCGAGGAACCCGCGCGTCATCGCCCAGGTCTGCTCGAGGTGCGTGTGCGCCACGGAGCGCAGCGCGCGGCTGCGCACGCCCGCCGTCGCGAACTCGAACGTGAGGAGCCGCATGTGACGGCGCGGCGTCAGCCCGCTCCACAGGCCGTCGGCGGCGGCGTGGGCGAGCGCCACGACGTCGCCGTCGACGTCCAGCGCGGACCGGACGGGCTCGGAGGCCACGAGCGCGAGGCTGTTGCCCATCGCCTGGAGGAGCTCGTCCTTGTCCTCGAAGCAGTAGTGCACGACGCCAAGCGAGACCCCGGCCTCGGCCGCGACGCCGCGGATGGTCACGGCCTCGACGCCCTCACGGACGGCGATGGTCATCGCGGCGTCGACGAGCTGGGCTCGGCGTTCCTCGACGGACATTCGGTTCATGTGCGATTCATCCCATGTGTCGTTCTTGGGAAAGTCAAACACATCGATGCGCTTCCAGCGATCGTAGAGGCAGGTGGCGGGCCTGGCACGCCGGACGGGAGCGGGCGAGAATGACGAGCCGGACCAGCCCCGGCCCCCACCCCCGACGAAGGACTCCCGTGCCCCGACCGCGCCTGCCCCGCACCCCCTGGACGCTCGCCCTCACGGCGACCGTCGCGCTCGCCCTCGCGGGCTGCGGCGGGCCCGAGGGCGCAGGTGGTGGCACGGATCCGGTCGTGCACGACGTCCCCGAGATCCCGGTCCAGGTGACCGCGCCCGCGGGCTGGGAGCGCGGCACGCGCGACGGCGCGTTCCTGCTGCGCGCCCCGAGCGGCACGGGCTCCGACGACTTCCGCGCGAACGTCGTCGTCACCGGAGAGCAGTCGGCGCAGACCGTCGACGAGGCGGGCGCCGCGACGACGGCGGCCGCAGCCTCGATCCCCGGCTGGGTGCCCGACCCCGACGGGCAGGGGCCCACGACGCTCGCCGGGCTGCCCGCCTACCGCGTGGCCGGGACGTACGAGGCGGCGGGGACCGCCGTCGCGCAGGAGATCGTCGCCGTGCGGACGGGCGACGGGCCCGACGCGTGGGTCGTCGACCTCACGGCGTCGTACGCCGTCGACGACGCCGACGGGGCCGCGCAGGCGCGCGCGATCCTCGAGAGCGTCCAGGTCGCGCCGACGGGCTGACCTCAGGCGGGCGGTGCGAGCCGGATCACGAGAGCGGTGGCGACGGCCGCGACGCCCTCGCCGCGGCCGGTGAGGCCGAGCCCGTCGGTCGTGGTCGCCGTGAGCGTCACCGGGGCGCCCGCGGCCGCCCCGAGCGCCGCCTCCGCCTCGGCGCGGCGCGGCCCGAGGCGCGGCCGGTTGCCGATCACCTGGACGGCCACGTTCCCGATCTCGAACCCGGCGGCCCGCACCCGTCGCGCCGCCTCCGCGAGCAGGCTGGCGCCGCTCGCGCCCGCCCACTCGGGCGCGCTCGTGCCAAAGTTCGAGCCGAGGTCGCCGAGGCCGGTGGCCGAGAACAGCGCGTCGGCGGCGGCGTGCGCCGCGACGTCGGCGTCGGAGTGCCCGGCGAGACCGCGCTCACCCGGCCAGTGCAGGCCGCCCAGCCAGAGCGGACGCTCCTCGCCCTCGGGCGCGAAGGCATGCACGTCCACCCCGACGCCCGTGCGCGGGAGCAGCGGGACGGGGCCCGCGGCGACCGGTGCGGTGGTGGGCGTCCCGGCGGGTGTCCCGGTGGAGCCTGCAGGGGTGGTCATCGGTCCTCCCGGAGCGTGAGCGCCGCGACCCGCAGGTCGTGCGCGGTGGTGATCTTGGCCGCCGCGGCGTCGCCGGGCACCACGTGGACCGGGACGCAGAGCGCCTCGACCAGCCCGGCGTCGTCGGTCGCGGCGAGGGACTCGTCGTCCGCGCGGTGGACGGCGGCCGCGTGCGCGCGGGCCAGGAGCTCGCCGTCGAACCCCTGCGGGGTCTGGACGGCGCGCAGCACGCTCCGGTCGACCGTCTCGACGACGGGCTCCGCACCGGACGCGTCGTCGGCGCCCGCGGGCGCCACGCGCTTGATCGTGTCCGTGACGGGAAGCCCCGGCACGACGGCCCCGTGGCCCGCGCGCACGGCCTCGACGACGCGGCGGACCAGCGACGGCGGCGCGAGGGGTCGTGCGGCGTCGTGGACGAGCACGACGTCGGCGGGCACGCCGCCCTCCGCGAGGCCGCGGCCGGCCCTCAGACCCGCCGCCACGGACGCCTGGCGGGTCCCCGCGCCCTCGACGACCCGGACCGCCCGGTCCACCGCGGGGTCGTCGGCCAGGAGCGCCGCGACGTGGTCGCGCAGCCCGGGCGGCGCGGTCACGACGAGCGCGTCCACGACCCCGGACGCGCACAGCCGTCGGGCGGCGTGCACCACGAGCGGCAGCCCGTCGAGCTCGACGAGGGCCTTGGGCAGGTCCAGCCCGAGCCGGGTCCCGGAACCGGCGGCGGTGAGGACGGCGAGAGTCAGCACGCGCACACGCTACCGGGCACGACGACGGGGAGGGCGCCGTCCGTACGGACGGCGCCCTCCCCGGTGGTCTGTGGCGCTGACTGCGCGGGCCGCGGCCCGGGACGTCAGGAGGCGAGCACCTCGTCGAGGATCGCCTCGGCCTTGTCCTCCTCGGTGTGCTCCGCCAGCGCGAGCTCCGAGACGAGGATCTGCCGAGCCTTCGAGAGCATGCGCTTCTCGCCGGCGGACAGGCCGCGGTCGGCGTCCCGGCGGGAGAGGTCGCGCACGACCTCGGCGACCTTGATCACGTCACCCGACGCGAGCTTCTCGAGGTTCGCCTTGTACCGGCGCGACCAGTTGGTCGGCTCCTCGGTGTAGGGTGCACGAAGCACCTCGAACACACGGTCGAGACCCTCCTGGCCGACGACGTCACGCACGCCGACGAGGTCGACGTTCTCGGCTGGGACTTCGATGGTCAGGTCGCCCTGCGCGACCTTGAGCTTGAGGTAGATCTTGTCCTCTCCGCGGATGGTGCGCGTCTTGATCTCCTCGATCAGTGCGGCTCCGTGGTGCGGGTAGACAACGGTCTCGCCTACTGTGAACGTCATCTGCAGATGTCCCCTTTCGCGGTGGTCCACCTTACCACGCGGAAGGGCGGAAATCCGAGCCCCTCGGCCCCTTGACAAGCCCGTCACCAGCACGTTCGCCCAGGTCAGGGCCGTGTCAGCGCGCCTGACGAATCTCGACTCGGTGCCCCATCGGCGCCCCGACGGCGTCTCCGGGGCACCTCACGACCCCCTGCAGGACCTTCACGAGGCCCGACGACCACCGTCCCGGCACGCCCAGCGCCACGTGACGCCGCTCACGCCACGGCCGCGGGCCGGCCGTTCCGGCCGCCCCGGTCCTCCCGACGCACTAGGCTGGGCGCGGAATCCCGTCCCCCTTCTTGCAGCCCTGGAGTGCACGTGACCCGCATCCCGACCCCCCGAGCCTCGACCCGTGCGGAGTCCCGGGCCACCGGCCGCGCGCGCGCCTGGGCCGTGCCCCTCCTGGTCGCCGGTGTGGCCCTCGCGTCCGCCTGCTCCCCCATCGAGACGAACCGCCCGTACTCCCCCTCCGACGGCCTGCGGGTCGACCTCACGAGCGAGCTGCGCGGGCTCAACCTGCTCGTCGTGACCGCGGAGGACGGCGAGCCGGGCGCGCTCGTCGGGGCCTTCGCCAACGACTCGACCGAGGACGTGGAGTTCGACGTGACGCCCGAGGGCGGCGCCCCCGTGACGATCCCCGTCGCGGCGGGCGAGACGGTCTACCTCGGCGCCGAGGACGGCTTCGACGCGCAGATCGGCCGCGTCGACGCGGCGCCGGGCGCGATGCTGCCCGTCACGGTGAGCACGACGACGGGCGAGGAGCAGGCCCTGTCCCTCCCCGTCCTCGACGGCACCCTCGAGGAGTACGCGCACCTCCTGCCGTGACCGCGCAGGTCGCGCCAGAAATCGGCTCGGCCCGTGTCACCGCCCGGCGCTAGCCTTCGCGTGCCGTCCCGCCACCCTGGTCGGGGCTCGTACCGAAGGAACCCAGGTGACCCTCCCCCGCTCCACCCGCCGGCCGCTCGTCCTCGTCGTGAGCGCCGTCGCCCTCGCCCTGACCGCGTCGGGCTGCGGCGCGATCCTCGACGAGATCTCCGGACCCGCCGACGCCCAGCGTGACGAGCCCGGCGGCGAGGTGACCGAGGCGTCGGACGCCGACGTCTTCTCGGTCCAGGTCGGCGACTGCATCGTCTCCTCGAAGCTGGACGACGCGGACCAGGTCGAGTCCGTGCCCGTCGTGCCGTGCTCGGAGCCGCACGACGCCGAGGTCTACGCCGAGACCGAGCTCCCCGCGGGCGACTACCCCGGTGACGAGGCCGTGACGACGAGTGCCGAGGAGTTCTGCTACGGCGCGTTCGAGGCGTTCGTCGGGCTCCCCTACGAGGAGTCGGCGCACGAGTACTGGTACTTCACGCCGCGCGCGGACGGCTGGAAGCTGCAGGACGACCGCGTGGTCCAGTGCGTCCTCGACACGAACGGCACCGACGTCACGGGCTCGCTCCAGGGCAGCGCGACCTGACCCCCTGACCCGTCCCGCACGCACGACGGCGCCCCTCCCCGCGTGGGGAGGGGCGCCGTCGTGCGTGCGGGCCAGGGCCGGGCGGCCGGGCTCAGGTCACCCGAAGCGGCCGGAGATGTAGTCCTCGGTGGCCTGCTGCGTGGGCGAGGAGAACATCGTCGCGGTGTCGTCCATCTCGATGAGGCGACCGGGCTTGCCGGTGCCCGCGATGTTGAAGAACGCGGTGCGGTCGCTCACGCGCGCCGCCTGCTGCATGTTGTGCGTGACGATGACGATCGTGTACTCGTCCTTGAGCTCGGCGATGAGGTCCTCGATCGCGAGCGTGGAGATCGGGTCGAGCGCCGAGCACGGCTCGTCCATGAGGAGCACCTGCGGCTTGACGGCGATCGCGCGCGCGATGCACAGGCGCTGCTGCTGGCCGCCGGAGAGGCCCGAGCCCGGGCGGTCGAGGCGGTCCTTCACCTCGTTCCACAGGTTCGCGCCCCGCAGCGACGACTCGACGAGGTCCTCGGCGTCCGACTTCGAGATGCGCTTGTTGTTGAGCTTCACCCCCGCGAGCACGTTCTCCTTGATGGACATCGTGGGGAACGGGTTGGGCCGCTGGAAGACCATGCCGACCTGGCGGCGGACGGCGACCGGGTCGACGTCGTCGCCGTAGAGGTCGACGCCCTCCATCGCGACGGTCCCCTCGACGCGCGCGCCGGGGATGACCTCGTGCATGCGGTTGAGCGTCCGCAGGAACGTCGACTTGCCGCAGCCGGACGGGCCGATGAAGGCCGTCACGGACTGGGGTTCGATCGTCATGCCGACGTCCTGCACCGCGAGGAAGTCGCCGTAGTAGATGTTGAGGTCCTTGACGTCGATGCGCTGTGCCATCGGGGCTGTCCTGTTCTAGCGGAGGGTCTTGGGGGCGAACCAGCGGGTGACGAGTCGCCCGACGAGGTTGAGCAGCATGACGATGAGGATCAGCGTCAGGGCGGCCGCCCAGGCCCGGTCGTAGTTGATGTCGGGGAGGCACACGACGTCGGTGACGTTGCTGCAGGGCACCAGCCCCTGGCTGTACTGCCGGTAGACGTACACCGGGAGGGTCATCATGCGGCCCTCGAAGAGGTTGCCGTTGATCGAGTCGACGACGCCCACCGTGATGAGGAGCGGCGCCGTCTCGCCGATGACGCGCGCGACGGCGAGCATGATGCCGGTCGTGATGCCGGCGATCGACGTGCGGAGCACGACCCGCACGACGGTGAGCCACTTGGGCACGCCGAGCGCGTAGGCGGCCTCGCGCAGCTCGTTCGGCACGAGCCGCAGCATCTCCTCGCACGAGCGCACGACCACCGGGATCATGAGGACGGACAGCGCCACGGAGCCGACGATGCCCATGCGCACCCCCGGCCCGAACAGCACCGCGAAGAGCGCGTACGCGAAGAGGCCCGCGACGATCGACGGGATGCCGGTCATGACGTCGACGAAGAACGTCACCGCGCGCGCGAGCGGCCCGCGCCCGTACTCGACGAGGTAGATCGCGGCGAGCAGGCCGATCGGCACCGAGATGACCGCGGCGCCCAGCGTGATGAGGAGCGTGCCGAGGATCGCGTGGTAGATGCCGCCCGCGTCCATGCCGCCGAACACCCCGCGCATGGAGTGCGTGAGGAAGTAGACGTCGAACCGCTCCATGCCGTGCATGACGACGGTCCACGCGACGGACACGAGGGGCACCATCGCGAGGGCGAACGCGCCCCACATGAGGACCGTCATGGTGCGGTCCTTGCGGCGACGGCCGGCGTCCGCGCCGCGCAGGAGCGCGCGCACGACCGCGGAGCGCTCCGGGTCCGGTGCCGACGCCCCGCGCGCGGGGCTGGTGCTGAGGGCGCTCATCAGTTGGCTCCCGAGAAGTCCTTGCGCCGCGCGACGATCGCGCGGGCGCCCATGTTGACGAGCAGGGTGATGACGAACAGCGCGAGGCCCGTGGCGATGAGGGCGCTCACCCCGAGCGGGTTCGCCTCGGGGAAGTCCGCCGCGATGTTCGCGGCGATCGTCTGCTGCTGCCCCGCCTGGAGGATCTTGAACGAGTAGAGGAGCCCGGGCGAGAGGATCATGAGCACCGCCATCGTCTCGCCGAGCGCACGCCCGAGGCCGAGCATCGCGGCCGAGACGACGCCCGACCGCCCGAACGGGATGACCGCGGTGCGGATCATCTCCCAGCGCGTCGCGCCGAGGGCGAGCGCGGCCTCCTCGTGGAGCTTCGGCGTCTGGAGGAACACCTCGCGGCTCACGGCCGTGATGATCGGCAGGATCATCACGGCGAGCACGAGCGCGACGGTGAGCAGGACGCGGCCGGTCGGCGACGCCGGCCCGGCGAAGAGCGGGAACCATCCGAGCGTGTCGGCGAGCCAGGACCACACCGGCACGACGACCGGCGGGAGCACGAGCGAGCCCCACAGGCCGTAGACGACGCTGGGGATCGCCGCGAGCAGGTCGACGACGTAGCCCAGCGTCGAGGCGAGCCGGCGGGGCGCGTAGTGGGAGATGAACAGCGCGATGCCCATCGCGACGGGCGTCGCGAGCACGAGCGAGAGCGCCGCGGCGAGCAGCGTGCCGAAGATCAGCGGCCCGACGAACGACAGCAGCGACGCGCCCTCGGGGAACCACGCCACCTGGTCGCTCAGCTCGGCGCCGCCCGCGCTGAGCGCGGGCCACGCCCGCAGCAGCAGGAAGATCGCGACCGCGGCCAGCACGGCGAGGATGAGCGCGCCGGCACCCGTCGCGGTCCAGCGGAACGCGCGGTTGACCCCGCGGTCGCTGTTGCGGGCGCGGCGGCGTGACGTACCCGGGCGACGCGCGGGCTCGGACGAGCCGCCCGGCGCGGGGCCCGGTGTCGTGGGTGGGGCTGTGGTGGTCACTCTCGTGCTCCCGGTGTGCTGTCCTGCGGCGTGCGGTCTGGTCGCGGGTCGGGGGCGACGGGGCCCGCAGGCCCCGCCGCCCCCTGGCGCCAGGGGGCGACGGGGCCCGCAGGCCCCGCCGCCCCCCTGGCGCCCGGCGGTCGTCAGCCGGCGGCGCCGACCGTGATGGCCTCGACGGCCGCGTGGACGTCCGTGCGCAGGTCCTCCGAGATCGGCGCGCTGCCCGCGGCCGACGCGGAGGCCGACTGGCCCTCCTCGCTCGAGACATAGGTGAGGAACGCCTTGACGAGGTCGCCCGTCGCCTCGTCCTCGTAGTTGAGGCACGCCACCGCGTACGAGACGAGCACCAGCGGGTAGGCGCCGGCCTCGGTCGTGGTGCGGTCCAGCTCGACCGCGATGTCGTGCTCGTGACGGCCCTCGACGCGCGGCGACGCGTCCACGACCTTGGCCGCGGCCTCCGGGGAGTAGGCGACCCACTCCTCGCCGACCTTGATCTTCGCGGTGCCGAGGTCGCCGGCCTTCGAGGCGTCGGCGTAGCCGATGGTGCCCTCGCCGCCCTGGACGGTCTGCACGACGCCGGACGTGCCCTGCGCGGACTCGCCGCCCTGCGTCGGCCAGTCGCCGCTCGGCTCGTGGCCCCACGCGTCGCCCGCGGTCGCGGCGAGATACTCGGTGAAGTTCTCGGTGGTGCCCGACTCGTCGGAGCGGTGGACGGGCGTGATCGCCACGTCGGGGAGCGTCGCGTCGGGGTTGTCGGCGGCGATCTCCGGCGCGTTCCACTGCGTGATGGTGCCGTTGAAGATGCCCGCGATCGTAGCCGGGGCGAGGTTCAGCTCGGCGACCTCCGGCAGGTTGTAGATGATCGCGATGGGGCTCACGTAGACGGGGAGGTCGATCGCACCGTCGGGGCCGCACACGGCCTGCGACTGGGTGATCTCCTCCTCCTTGAGCACCGCGTCGGAGCCGGCGAACGCGACGCCGCCCTCGAGGAACTGGGTGCGACCACCACCGGAGCCGACCGGGTCGTAGTTGACGGTGACGTCGGGGTTCGCGCTCTGGAACCCGGCGCGCCACGCCTCCATGGCGGACTCCTGCGAGCTCGCGCCCGCACCGTTGAGCTCACCGCTGAGGTCGCTCGCGGTCTCGGACGAGCCCTCGGAGGAACCACCGGTGGAGCCGTCGGCACCGCCGACGGGGTCGTCCGACCCGCACGCGGCGAGGGTCAGGGCGAGCGCGCCGACCGCGACGGCGGATCCTGCACGGGAGAATCGGCTGAGCTTCACTCTTCGTTCCATCCTGTTCACGCGTCTCGTGGCACCAGCGAGCGCCGGTGACGATCCCGACGCTAGGAGCGCCGGGTGACGCGTTCCCCCAGAGCGGGTGAACGACGGATGAACAGTGCACAGACCTTCCGTGCCGGGCCGCAGGGCGGGGCACGCGGCGTCGCACGACGACGGCCCCGGCGCGTCCGCGAGGGACGTGCCGGGGCCGTCGTGCCGGCAGTCGTGCCGGTCGTCCGTGCCGGACGGGACCGCCGGGTCAGGGCTGCCCGACGCCGTCCGCGATCTTGTAGCCGAGGCCGCGCACCGTGAGGAGGTAGCGCGGGCTCGCGGGCTCCGGCTCGATCTTCGAGCGGATGCGCTTGACGTGGACGTCGAGGGTCTTGGTGTCGCCGACGTAGTCGGTGCCCCACACGCGGTCGATGAGCTGACCGCGCGTGAGCACGCGCCCCGCGTTGCGCAGGAGCAGCTCGAGGAGCTCGAACTCCTTGAGCGGGAACGGCACGACCTCGCCGTCCACGCTCACCGTATGCCGTTCGACGTCCATGCGGACCGGCCCGACCTCGAGCGCGCTCTCCGCGACCGGCTCCGCACCAGTTTCCCCGCCCTTGCGGCGCAGCACGGCACGCACGCGGGCGAGCAGCTCGCGGAACGAGTACGGCTTCGTCACGTAGTCGTCCGCGCCCAGCTCCAGACCCACGACCTTGTCGATCTCCGAGTCCTTCGCCGTGAGCATGATGACGGGGACGTCGCCGCGCTGGCGCAACTCCCGGCACACCTCCGTGCCGCTGAGGCCGGGGAGCATGAGGTCGAGCAGGACGAGGTCCGCGCCGTCGGCGTCGTACCGCTCCAGCGCCTCCGTGCCCGTCGCCGCCTCGACGACGTCGAAGCCCTCGCGCCGCAGCTGGTACGTCAGCGGGTCGCGGTACGACTCCTCGTCCTCCACCACCAGGATGCGCGTCACGCGCCTACCTCCTTGTTCGGTGCGCCCGCTTCCGGGGCGCCGTCGTCCGGCGCGTGCTCGTGCGGCACGCGCTCGTGGTCGTCCGGTGCGCGACCCTCCGTCGCGAGCCCGTCGGGTGCCGGCTCGTCCGCCCGGTCGGTCGCTCGGTCGGTCGCTCGGTCGGTCGCTCGATCGGTCACCGTGCCGCGCGTCCGTGCGGCCGGGACGTTCGCCGCCGGGATGCGGAGCGTGAAGGTCGACCCGCGGCCCGGCTCGGACCACATCGTGACCTCGCCGCCGTGGTCGGCCGCGACGTGCTTGACGATGCTCAGGCCGAGGCCGGTGCCTCCCGTGTCGCGCGAGCGCGCCGGGTCGACGCGGTAGAACCGCTCGAAGACCCGAGCCTGCTCGTCGGCCGCGATCCCGATGCCCTGGTCCACGACGGCGATCTCGACGAGGTCGCCCGACCGCGTCACGCCGACGCCGACGCGCGTGTTCTCGCCCGAGTAGGCGACCGCGTTGTCGAGGAGGTTGCGCACCGCCGTGACGAGCAGGTTGTGGTCGCCGTAGACCGCGGCGTCCAGCTCGCCGCCCGTCGTGAGCACGATGCCCTTGCCCTGCGCGTTCGTGCGGGCGCGGTCGACGGCCTCCTCGACCACGCCGCGCACCGGTACGACCGTCACCTCCTGCAGGGCTCCCGCGACCTGGAGCCGCGACAGCTCGATGATCTCCTGGACGAGCGCGGACAGGCGCGTCGCCTCCGACTGCATGCGCGCGGCGAACCGGCGCACCGCCACCGGGTCGTCCGCCGCGTCCTGGACGGTCTCCGCGAGCAGCGCGAGCGCGCCCACCGGCGTCTTCAGCTCGTGGGACACGTTGACGACGAAGTCGCGGCGGATCGCCTCGACCCGCCGCGCCTCCGTCCGGTCCTCCGCGAGCACGAGCACGTGGTGCGGGCCCACCTGGGCCACGCGCACCTGGAGCATCACCGTGCCCCGGCCGACGGGGCCGCGCGGGAGCTCGAGCTCTTCGTCGCGGATCACGCCGTCCCGACGCACGTCGTCGATCATGTCGCGGATCGCGGCGTGCGCGATCGCGTCGCCGCGCACCACCCCCAGCGCGTACGCGGGCGGGCTGGCCCGCACGACCTCCCCCTCGCCGTCGAGCACGACGGCGGCGGACCGCAGGACGGCCAGCACGCGGACGAGACCCTCGTCGAGCTCCGGGGCGGGCTCCTCCCGCACCGCGCGCTGCTGCCGCTCGCTCACGCGGAACGCGATCGCCGCGATCACGCCGACGACGATGCCCACGACACCGGCGAGCAGCACGGTCACGCCCTCGATCAGACTCTCGGCTTGCACCCGTCCAGCGTACGGTCGCGTGCCGACCGTCCCGGCCCCGCGGGACCCCGGGCGGGCGCGAGCCGCCAAGAGTTCACCTGACGGCGCACTGGTGTTCACCGGCCGGTCGACCACGCCTGCGAGCGTGTCAGGAGCCGACGGCGTGCCCGGGCGCCTCCCGGCGCGTCGGGGCGCACGCCGTCACGGACCGGACCGACCGGTCACGACGAGAGGGAAGCGATGCGGGAGATCTTCGAGGCCGAGCTGAAGCAGGTCGGCGACGACCTGGCCGAGATGAGCCGGCTGGTGGAGTCGGCCGTGAACCGCGCCGGGCAGGCGCTCCTCACGGCGGACCTGCAGCTCGCGCAGTCGGTGATCGGCGACGACCACACGATCGACGCCCTCGAGCGCGAGCTCGACGAGCGCTGCGTGCTGCTGCTCGCGCAGCAGCAGCCCGTCGCGACCGACCTGCGGGTCGTCGTCAGCGCGCTGCGCATGAGCGCCACCCTGGAGCGCATGGGCGACCTCGCGCGCCACATCGCGCAGGTCGCGCGCGGCCGCTACCCAGGACGCGCGATCGAGCCGACGCTGCACCGCACGTTCGAGCAGATGCACGACGCCGCCGTCCGCGTGGCACGGCGCACGACCACGCTCCTCACGACGCGCGACCTCACCGTCGCGGCGAACATCGAGCGCGACGACGACCTGCTCGACAAGCTGCACCAGGACACGTTCAGCGCGCTGCTCGACGGCACGTGGACGGGCACGCCGCAGGAGACGGTCGACGTCACGCTCGTGGGTCGCTACTACGAGCGCTTCGGCGACCACGGGGTGTCGATCGCCAAGCGCGTGACGTACCTCGTGACCGGCGAGTTCGCCGACGACCGCGGCGCCCCGGCGGGCACCACGCGCGCGACCGCCTGACCCGCCGCGGGCCCGGCGCGCCGGGAGGACCCGCTCGACCCGCACAGACGACCGTGGCCCGTCCGGATCTCCGGACGGGCCACGGTCGTCTGTGCGGGGCGGGGCCGGTCAGCGGCCCTGGTTCGCGACCGCCGCGGCGGCCTCGGCGGCGGCCTCGGGGTCGAGGTAGCGGCCGCCCTTCGTGACCGGCTTGAGGTCCTCGTCGAGCTCGTAGAGCAGGGGGATGCCGGTCGGGATGTTGAGCGCGGCGATGTCCTCGTCGGAGATGCCGTCGAGGTGCTTGACGATCGCGCGCAGCGAGTTGCCGTGCGCGGCGACGAGCACGGTCTTGCCCGCCTTCAGGTCGGGGACGACCTCGCCGTCCCAGTACGGCAGGGCGCGCTCGAGCACGTCCTTGAGGCACTCGGTGCGCACGACGGGGGCGTCGGCGTAGCGCGGGTCCGTGTCCTGCGAGAACTCCGAGCCGAGCTCGATCTCGGGCGGCGGGACGTCGTAGGAGCGGCGCCAGAGCATGAACTGCTCCTCGCCGAACTCCTCGAGCGTCTGCTTCTTGTTCTTGCCCTGGAGCGCACCGTAGTGACGCTCGTTGAGGCGCCACGACCGCTTCACGGGGATCCAGTGGCGGTCCGCGGCGTCGAGCGACAGGTTCGCCGTCGTGATGGCGCGGCGCAGGAGCGAGGTGTGCACGACGTCGGGCAGGACGCCTGCCTCCGTGAGGAGCTGACCGCCGCGCTTCGCCTCCTCGGTGCCCTTCTCCGACAGGGCGACGTCCACCCAGCCGGTGAACAGGTTCTTGGCGTTCCATTCGCTCTCGCCGTGGCGGAGCAGCACGAGGGTGTAGGTCATGCCTCCATCCTGCCGCACGGCCCGACGCCGCGGCACGCGCGTCCCACGTGGTGGTGACCGTCGCCGCGCGGCGTGGGACGAAGGTCCGGCCGCCCCGGAGCCGCCCGGGACCGCGGCGTCGCGGCTCGTGCGGGGCCGGGAATCAGCGCGCCGTCGCGCACGTTCTCTCCCGCATGCCGATCGACGGAGAGTACGCACCGAGCCCGAGCACCTGGTCCCGCCAGCAGGCGGAGACCTACGAGTCGTCCGGCGGGACGCGCAGCACGACCCTGAACGGGATGCCCGTCGTCCTCCTCACGACGCTCGGACGCCGCAGCGGCAAGGTCCGCAAGACCCCGCTGATGCGCGTCGAGCACGACGGCGCGTACGCGGTCGTCGCGTCGCTCGGCGGAGCGCCGCAGCACCCGGTGTGGTACCTCAACGTGCTGGCGCACCCGCGGGTCGAGCTGCAGGACGGGCCGGAGCGCCACGACTACGTCGCGCGCGAGGTCCACGGCGAGGAGAAGGCGCTGTGGTGGGAGCGCGCGGTCGCAGCCTACCCGCCGTACGCGGACTACCAGGAGAAGACGTCGCGGGAGATCCCCGTCCTCGTGCTGGAGCGCGCGGGCGGCTGAGCCGCCGCGTGGCCCGTGCCGGTCCGCGCGGTCAGCGCGCCGCGCGGACCTTGCGCGCCTGCGCGTAGACGTCGAGCATCCGGACCGCCGCGACGTCCCACCCGAAGCGCTCCCCCGCGCGTCGGGCCCCCTCGCCGAGGGCGGCGAGCCGTGCGTCGTCGGCGAGCAGGTCCGCCAGGACGCGCGCCCAGGTCGCCGGGTCGTGGTCGGGCACGAGGACGCCGGAGACCTGGTCCTCGACGACGGTCCGCAGCCCCCCGACGGCGGCCGCGACCACGGGCGTGCCGCTCGCCTCCGCCTCGGCCGCGACGAGCCCGAACGTCTCGTTGTGCGAGGGGACGGCGACGACGTCGGCCGCCCGGTACCAGCGCACGAGCTCGTCGCGCGGGACGGGCGGGCGCACGACGAGCCGGTCGCTCACGCCCACCTGGTAGGCGAGGGCCTCGAGCTCGCGGACCGCCGTCGGGCGGCCGCTGGGGCCACCGAGGACGACGAGCGACGGCACGGGCTCCCCGCGCGCGGCGAGGACGCCGAGCGCCCGGACGAGCACGTCGGGGCCCTTGAGCGGCTGCACGCGCCCGGCGAAGAGGACGAGGCCGCCGTCGGCGGGCAGGCCCAGCCCGGCCCGCAGCGTGCGCCGCCGCTCGCGACGCTCCCGGGCGTCGCCGGTCGCGGCGCCCGGTGCCGGGGAGAACAGCTCGAGGTCGACGCCCGGCGGCACGACGTGCACGCGCGCCGGGTCGGCCGCGTAGTCCCGCACGAGGTCCTGCGCCTCCGCGTCCGTGCTCGCGACGAGCGCGTCCGCCTCCGCGACGACCTGCTCCTCGCCGATGATGCGCCCGAGCGGCTCGGGCGCGTCCCCCGGCGCGAGCGCCGCGTTCTTCACGCGCGCGAGCGTGTGCATCGTGTGGACGAGCGGGACGTCCCAGCGGTCGGCGGCGAGCCACCCGACCTGACCCGAGAGCCAGTAGTGGGTGTGCACGACGTCGTACCAGCCCTCGTGGCGCCGCGCCTCGGCCCGCAGCACGCCGGCGGTGAAGGCGCAGAGCTGGCCCGGGAGGTCGTTCTTGTCGAGCCCCTCGAACGGGCCGGCTGCGACGTGGCGCACCGTCACGCCGTCGGACACCTCGACCACGGGCGGCTGGCTCGACGCCGTGGCGCGCGTGAAGATCTCGACCTGCGTGCCGCGGCGCGCGAGCGCGTGCGCGAGCTCGGTCACGTACACGTTCATGCCGCCCGCGTCGCCGGTGCCCGGCTGGTCGAGCGGCGACGTGTGCACCGAGAGCATCGCGACCCGCAGCGGGTCCGACGGGTCGGGGGCGGTTCCGCCCGGCAGGTCGAGCGTCGTCACGGCGGGTCAGGCCTCCACGACGCACGCCGGGGCCGGGAGCGCGAGCACGTCGAGCACCTGGGCGGCGCCGTCCGAGCGGCGCACGCGCAGGAGCGCGAGGTTCGACGTCGGGGCGTCCGGGCCGGCCACGGCGGGCCGCTCGATGAGCGGGTCGTCGTTCTGGTTCGCCACGACGACGAGGTCGTGCAGCGGCGCGTCGGCGTCCCCCTGGTCGGCCTCGGCGGCCGACCCCGCGCCGGTCGCGGCCCCGAGGATCGCGAAGTGGCGCGGCCACGCGCCGCCCACCGGCGAGTCGGCCAGGTGGCGCAGCGTGGGCACGCCGCCGTCCGGCCCGGGCTCGACCGCGTGCGCCGCGAGCACGTCGGCGCCACGCACCGCGGCGAGGACGCGCGTGCCGTCGGCGGTGACCGCGACGTGCGAGGGGTAGTTCCCGCCGTCGGCGGGAGCGGCGGCGTGCGTGACGTCGTAGCGCGCGACGACGTCGTAGGTGCGCGCGCCGTCCGGCCCGTCCACCGGGGAGAGCAGGAAGAGCGCCGGGTCCAGCTCGCCGACGACGACGAGGTGCCCCGACGGGAGCGCCGCGAGGTGGCGCGGGCCCGTGCCCGGCGGGAAGGTCGCGACGACCTGGGCCGTCGAGCCGTCGGGCGCGGCCGGGTCGTGCCGTCGCAGCTCGTCGGTGCCGAGGTCGACGACGAGCACCGCCCCGCTGCCGTCGTCCGCCGAGCCGAGGTGCGCGAGGGGCGCGACGAAGTGCGCGTGCGGCCCCTCCTGGCGGTCGGTGACCGGACCGGTCCCCGCGTGCCGCTGCCGGCGCGGGCCGGCGTCGGGCGCTGCCGCGACCCCGCCGTCGTCCGCCGTCGGCACGACCGTGAGGACGCCGTCGCCGTAGTTCGCGACGAGCACGTCACCGCTCACGGCGACGTGGCACGGGTACGAGCCGCCCGTGGCGACCGGGCCGCCCCGGGGGGTGAGGGCGCCGTCGGGCGCGACGGCGAACGCCGAGACCGAGCCGGCCTCCGTCTCCCCGACCGCGTAGAGCGTGTCGCCGTCGAGCGCCAGGAACGACGGGGAGGAGGCCGCGACAGCGAGCGCGCCGCCCCCGAAGGCGCCGGTGCCCGCGGCGGGGTCGACGTCGAGCTCGACGCGCCACACGCCCTCCGCGCCGTTCGGGTGCGGGTAGGTGCCGATCCAGAGGGCGCGGGTCGCGGAGGTCATGCCTTGAGCCTAGTTCTCCGCGCGGGCGGCCCGGCACCCGCGCTCCGGCGCACGAGAAGGGCGCCCGGCCGACGTGTCGTCGGCCGGGCGCCCCGGTGCTCGGTGCGACGACGCGTCAGTGCGCGGCGTCGTACGCGGTCTGGATCTCCTGGGAGATCCGACCGCGGTCGTTGACCGTGTAGCCGTTGGCACGGGCCCACTCGCGGACCTCGGTCGCCCGGGCGGAGCCGGACGAGCGGCCGCCGCTGCGGCGGGCCGGGCGGGCCGCGCTCGTGCGGGACGAGACCTTGCGCGCGTTGCCGACCCACGAGGCAAAGGCGTCGCGCAGCTCTTGCGCATTCTTCGTGCTGAGGTCGATCTCGTAGGAGACGCCGTCGAGTGCGAACGTGACGGTCTCGTCGGCCGCACCCCCGTCGAGGTCGTCGACGAGAATTACCTGGACTTTCTGGGCCACTGTGGTTTCCTCACGCTTCACAGGAATTGCTGTCGTCGTCAGGATGCCACCGTGAAAGGCGAGCGTCAATTGAACACGCCGCCACGGCGGAACGCGCCCCCGGTTCTCGACGGGCAATTCCTGGACGGCGGTCCATCATTTCGGGACGCCGCCCGACGGCCTTCCCGGGAGATCAGGAGTCGTGCGCGGGCGCGGCATTCCCGCCCGCGGCGGATTCCTGTTCCGCGTCGAGGCGCGCCAGCGCGGCACGCTCGTTGCGGTCGGCGCGCACGATAGCGCGCATCGCCACGTAGAAGAGCACGCCGACGCCGATCGAGGGGATGAGCGCCGCGACGGTGGGCCAGATGTCCATGCTGTCGGTCCTAGGTTCTCGGCCGCGCTACTGCGCGGGCTTCACGAGGGGGAAGAGGATGGTCTCGCGGATGCCGAGACCCGTGAGCGCCATGAGCAGGCGGTCGATGCCCAGGCCCATCCCGCCGGACGGGGGCATCGCGTACTCCATCGCGGTGAGGAAGTCCTCGTCGATGCGCATGGCCTCCTCGTCGCCGGCCGCCGCGAGCAGGGCCTGTGCCTCGAACCGCTGCCGCTGGACCACCGGGTCCACGAGCTCGGAGTACGCCGTCGCGAGCTCGACGCCGCGCACGTAGAGGTCCCACTTCTCGACCTGACCGCGCACCGTGCGGTGGTCGCGCGTCAGCGGCGAGGTCTCGACCGGGAAGTCCCGGACGAACGTGGGGGCCACCAGGTGATCGCCCACGAGGTGCTCCCACAGCCCCTCGACGAGCTTTCCGTGATTGACGTTCTTTGGGTCGAACGAGAGCTCGTGCTTGTCCGCGAACGTCCGCAGCGTGTCGACCGACGTCTCGGGGGTGATGTGCTCGCCCAGCGCGTCCGAGAGCGAGTCGTACATCTTCAGCTGCGTCCATTCCCCGCCGAGGTCGTACTCGGTGCCGTCGGCGAGCGTCACGAGCGTCGTGCCGAGAGCGTCCTGCGCGGCGCGCTGGACGAGGTTCTGGGTGAGCACGGCCATCGTGTCGTAGTCGCCGTAGGCCTCGTACGCCTCGAGCATCGCGAATTCCGGCGAGTGCGTGGAGTCCACGCCCTCGTTGCGGAAGTTGCGGTTGATCTCGAACACCTTCTCGACGCCGCCGACGGCCGCGCGCTTGAGGAACAGCTCGGGCGCGATACGCAGGAACAAGTCGATGTCGAACGCATTCATGTGCGTCTCGAACTGTCGCGCCGCAGCGCCCTCGGGACGCGTCTGGAGCATCGGGGTCTCGACCTCGACGAAACCGCGCTCCCAGAAGTTCTCACGGATCGAGCGCACGACGGCGGCGCGCAGACGCACGGTGTCGCGGGCGGCCGGGCGGGCGATGAGGTCGACGTAGCGCTGGCGCACGCGCGCCTCCTCCGAGAGCTCCTTGTGGAGCACCGGGAGCGGACGCAGCGCCTTCGCGGCGATCTGCCACGCGTCCGCGAAGACGCTCAGCTCGCCGCGGCGCGAGCTGATGACGCGACCGTGCGCGAACAGGTGGTCGCCGAGGTCGACGTCGGACTTGAACGCCGCGAGCGACTCCTCCCCGACCACCGCCTGGCTGAGCATGACCTGCAGGCGGTTCCCCTCGCCGTCCTGCAGCGTGGCGAAGCACAGCTTGCCGGTGTTGCGCAGGTACACCACGCGGCCGGCGACGCCGACCTCGTCCTGCGTCTCCTCGCCCGTCTCCAGGTGCTCGTAGGCGGCACGGACCTCGGCGATCGTGGTCGTGCGCGGCACCGAGACGGGATAGGGCTCGTCGCCGCGCGCGAGGATCCGCTCGCGCTTCTCGCGACGGACCTGCATCTGCTCGGGCACGTCGTCGACGTGGTCCTCGGGCTCGGGCACGGCAGGAGAGGGGGTTCCGGCGGGGGAGGTCACCCCTGGATTCTACCGACGCTCCCGCGCCCCCGAGGTAGCGCCCCGGTCCGCCGAGGTAGAGCCCAGGTCCCGCGAGGTAGAGCCGTGGTCATGGCCAGGGCTCTACCTCGCGGGGAATGGGGTTTCCCCCCCAGGAGCCGGGGGTTGCCCCCGCGGGG
>NZ_JBVHRG010000007.1:0-26444 GCF_055567015.1 Sphaerisporangium cinnabarinum | reverse complement strand
AGGAGCCACCCCCCTCCTCCACCGGGCCATCCCACCCTCCTCAGCGCGGACACCCGCCCCCCCCCCCCCCCCCCCCCCCCCCGGGACCTGGGCTCTACCTCGCGGGAGCTGGGAGTTACCTCGGCGGGAGGGTCGGGAGGAGGTCGAGCGCGAGGTCGAGGATCGGGGCCGAGTGGGTGAGCGCACCGACGGACAGGTAGTCCACGCCCGTGCCCGCGACCTCGCGCGCGCGGTCGAGCGTGAGGTTGCCCGTCGCCTCGAGCTCCACCCTCGCCGGGACGCCGTCCCGCCCCTCGCGCGCCCGCACGGCCGCGACGGTGTCCGCGAGGACCGGGGTCGGCATGTTGTCCAGGAGCAGGAAGTCGGCGCCCGCCGACAGCGCCTCGAGCGCCTGCGCGGTGGTGTCGGCCTCGACCTGCACGAGCACGTCCGGGAACGTGCGGCGGATCGCCTCGATCGCGGCGCTCACCGACCCCGCGGCCACGACGTGGTTGTCCTTGACCATCGCGACGTCGTAGAGGCCCATGCGCTTGTTCGTGCCCCCGCCCGCGCGGACGGCGTACTTCTCGAGCGCGCGCAGCCCGGGGGTCGTCTTGCGCGTGTCGAGCACCTGGGCGCCGGTGCCGGCGAGCTCGCGCGCCCACGCGCGCGTCGCGGTCGCGACGCCCGACGCGCGGCTCGCGAGGTTGAGCAGCGTGCGCTCCGCCGTGAGCAGCACCTGGACCGGGCCGGTCAGCGCGGCGAGGACGCGGCCGCGGCCCACGGCCTCGCCGTCGGACGCGACGAACGTCACCTCGACGGGCGGGAGGCCGAACCGCTCCGCGACCTGTCGCGTCACCTCCTCGACCACGACGAGGCCCGCGACGACCCCGTCCGCGCGCGCCATGAGGTGCGCGGTGCCGGTGGCCGACGGCGGCACGGTCGCCTGGGTGGTCACGTCGCGCCCGGGCACGGGGCCCAGGTCCTCGTCGAGCGCCCGGGCGACCGTCTCGGCGATCCACGCCGGGTCGAGGCCCGGCTCCACGCGGGACGGGACGGCGGGCGACGCTCCGCCGTCGGCGGGACGGGCGGGCACGGGCTCGGCAGGGCTGCTCACGGTCCCCCACGGTATCGGCTCGCACGCCCGCGGCGTGCTGCTGCCCGGCCCGCTCCCGGCCGCCGCCCGCCCGCACGGTCGCGCCGCGGGCACCCGTCGCGCGGGCGCCCCGTCGCGCGGCCCCGGGGTCGCGCGTCGCGCCTCAGCGGACGAGCAGCGTCCCGTCCGCGCCGAGCGAGACGAGCACGCGCCGCTCCCACGCCGGGTCGGTCGTCGGGAAGTCGGTGCGGAAGTGGCCGCCGCGGCTCTCGGTGCGCAGCGCCGCCGCGGCGGTGAGCGCGGTCGCGACCTGGTGCACGTTCGTCGTCTCCCACTCCGCGGCCTGCGGCTGCGCGACGACGTCGCTCGCCTCGTGCGCGTCGGTGCGGACCGCGGCGAGGCGGGTGGCGGCGGCGGCGAGCCCGTCGCCGTCGCGCAGGACGCCCGGGCCCGCGGACGCGATCGACTGGATGCGCGAGCGCGCGGCCGCCGCCACGAGCGCCGACGGCCCCGGACGGTCGACCGGCTCGCCCACCTCGAGCTCGCCCGAGGCCACGCGCTCCGTGATCTGCCGCGCCGCGCGGTGGGCGAAGACGAGCCCCTCGAGCAGCGAGTTCGACGCGAGGCGGTTCGCGCCGTGCACGCCCGTGCACGCGACCTCGCCGATCGCGTAGAGGCCGTCGACGGTGGAGCGCCCGTGCAGGTCCGTCACGACGCCGCCCGAGTGGTAGTGCTGGGCCGGTGCCACGGGGACGGGCTCCTCGGTCCAGTCGAGCCCGTTCTCGGCGAGCCGCTCGGTGATCGTCGGGAAGCGCGCGCGCAGGAACTCGGCGCCGAGATGGCGGGCGTCGAGCAGCACGTGGTCGGAGCCCGTCGCGGCCATCTGCCGCACGATCGCGTGCGCGACGACGTCGCGCGGCGCGAGCTCGGCCATGGGGTGCTGCGCGGGCATGAACCGGTGGCCGTCGGTGTCGAGCAGGATCGCGCCCTCGCCGCGCACCGCCTCCGAGACGAGCGGGAGCTGCCCCTTCGCGCCGAGGCCGAGCCACAGCACCGTGGGGTGGAACTGCACGAACTCCAGGTCGCCGAGCGTCGCGCCCGCGCGCAGCGCCGCGGCGATGCCGTCGCCCGTGGCCTGCGGCGGGTTGGTCGACGAGCGGAACACCTGCCCCACTCCCCCGGTCGCGAGCACGACGGCGCGCGCGAGGACCGCGCCGACGCCGTCGCGCGAGCCCTCGCCGCGCACGTGGAGCGTGACGCCGCACGCGCGGGGAGCACGCTCGCCCGAGCCGTCGGTCGTCAGCACGTCGAGGACGAGGGCGTTCTCGATGACCTCGATGCCGGGGTCGCGGCGCACCGCCTCGAGCTGCGCGACGAGCGCCCGCGAGATCTCCGCGCCCGTGGCGTCGCCGCCCGCGTGCGCGATCCGGTCCGCGTGGTGGCCGCCCTCGCGCGTGAGGGCGATGTCGCCGTTGGCCGCCCGGTCGAAGTTCGCGCCCCGCGCGACGAGCTCGCGCACGCGTGCAGGCCCCTCGGTGACGAGCACCTCGACGGCCGTGGGGTCGCACACGCCGGCACCAGCGACGAGCGTGTCCGCGAGGTGTGCCTCGGGCGAGTCCTCGGGATCGAGCGCGGCGGCGATGCCGCCCTGGGCCCAGACCGTCGACCCGGACGACAGCTCGCCCTTGGTGACGAGCAGCACGTGCGGCACGCGCGTGCGCAGCTCGAGCGCCGCGGTGAGGCCCGCGATGCCCGAGCCGACCACGACGACGTCCGCCGTCGTCGTCCACCCCGGTGCGGGGGCGGCGAGGGACCGGGCGAGGTGGGGCGCGGACGCCCCGCCGGCCCGGGTCACGCGGGGCGCACCGCGGAGGCCACGCCGCCCTCGTCGACCCCGCCACGGAACGGGGCGAACGGCAGGCCGCTCGCCTCGAGGCCGTGGCCCGCGGGCACGAGCCCGGGCTCGTCCGAGAGCTCGACGATGCGGTTCTGCTCGTCCACGAAGACGACGTTCGGCAGGTAGGTGCGCGCGTCGGCGTCGTCGAGCATGCCGTAGGCGATGAGGATGACCACGTCGCCGGGCCGCACGAGGTGCGCTGCCGCGCCGTTGATGCACACCTGGCCCGCGCCGCGCTCGCCGGGGATGACGTACGTCGTCAGGCGCGCGCCGTTGGTGACGTCCACGACGTCGACCTGCTGGCCCGGGTAGAGGTCCGCGGCGTCGAGCAGGTCGGCGTCCACGGTGATCGAGCCGACGTAGTGCAGGTCGGCCTGCGTCACCGTCGCGCGGTGGATCTTGCCGATCATCATGGGTCGCTGCAGCGACGCCGGACGTCGCGGCGGGCTCGACGGGGTCTGCGCGGTCACGCGGTTCCTCCAGGTGCGGGGGCACGGCCTGCGGGGTCCGCCGCCCGGGTCGCGGGCGGCACGATCTCGACGGCCGTGTTGTCGATGAGACGCGTGGTGCCCACGCGTGCCGCGACCAGGAGGAGCCCGGGGCCGACGGCGCCGGGCGCCAGGTCCTCCACGGTAGCGGGATCGACGAGCACCACGTAATCGACGTCAACGCCGTCGGTGGCCTCCAGGATTCCCCGCGCCGCGGCGAGCACGGACGGCGCGCCCTCCCCCGCGGCCGCGGCGTCCCGCCCGGCGCGCAGCGCGCGGCTCAGCGCGAGCGCGTGCTCGTGCTCGGCCGGGGACAGGTACGCGTTGCGCGACGACCGCGCGAGACCGTCCGCCTCGCGCACGGTCTCGACGGCCACGACCTCCACGTCGAGGTCGAGGTCGGCGACCATGCGGCGCACCGCGAGCAGCTGCTGCGCGTCCTTCGCCCCGAACACGGCGACGTCCGGCCGCACGAGGTGGAGCAGCTTGAGCACGACCGTGAGCACGCCGTCGAAGTGCCCGGGCCGCGACGCGCCCTCCAGCACCGTCCCGATGCGCCCCGACGTCACCCGGACGATCGGGCCGTCGGCCGAGCCCAGGTCGGGGTAGAGCTCCTCGACGGGCGGTGCGAAGACGACGTCCGCGGCGGTGTCCGGGCCTGCCGCGGCGAGCAGCGCCACGTCGGCCGCGACGTCGCGCGGGTAGCGCTCGTAGTCCTCGCCGGGCCCGAACTGGAGCGGGTTGACGAAGTCCGTCACGACGACCTGGCCGTCGGCGCCCGCCTCCGCTCGCGCCCGCCGCACGAGCTCGAGGTGCCCGGCGTGCAGCGCACCCATGGTCATGACGACGACGCGGCGCCCGTGCGGGTGCTCGGCGCGCCACGTGTCGAGCGCGGTGCGCAGTGCAGCGCGCGTCGTCACGACGGCCGGGGCGTCAGATGCGTCCGCTCCGGCGTCCGGGCGGTGGGTGCTCGTCATGCTCGTCCTTCGTCGTGCGGGTCCTGCGGGTCGTGCCGGTCCTGCGGGTCGAGAGGGGCGGCGTCGAGCGCGTCGAGGAGCTCGCGCGCCGCGCGCTCGCCGAGCCGGCCGCCCGCGAGCGCGCGGTGCGTCGCGGCGCGGCTCAGCGCCCGGTACGACGGCGGCACGTCCGCGGCGTCGCTCGTCGCCGCGAGCGCGTCCAGGGCGGCGAGGTGCTCGCGGACGGTGCCGACGTCGCCCCGCGCCACCGGCCCGGTGAGCCCGAGGAGCGCGCCGGCGCCCGCGCCCGTCCCCGACTCGGCACCCGCGTCGGCGCCGCGCGTCGCGCCGTCGAGGGCGGCCGCGAGGAGCGGCGCGAGCGCGCGCCCCGGCTGGTCGACGCCCGCTGCCTCGAGCGCCTGCGCGGCCTGCGCGACGAGCACGACGAGGTGGTTGGCACCGTGCGCGAGGGCCGCGTGGTAGAGCCCGCGCGACTCCTCCGCGACGACGACCGGCTCCCCGCCGAGCTCGACGACGAGCGCCTGCCCGATCGGCAGGACCGGGCCGGGAGCGGTGACGGCGAACGTCGTGCCCTCGAGGCGCGCGAGGTCGAGCGACGTGCCGGTGAACGTCATGGCGGGGTGCAGCGCGAGCGGGATCGCGCCCGCGGCGCGCGCCGGGTCGAGGACGGCCGTCCCGTAGCGGCCCGACGTGTGCACGACGATCTGGCCGGGCTGCCACGCCCCCGTGTCGGCGAGGCCGCGGACCAGGGCCGGGAGCGCGTCGTCGGGCACGGCGAGGAGCACGAGCTCCGCGCGCTCCACGACCTGCGGGACCTCGAGGACGGGCACCCCCGCGAGGAGCGTCTCGATGCGGTCGCGCGACGCGTCGGACACGCCGCTCGCGCCCACGACCGCGTGGCCGACGGCACGCAGGGCGCTGCCGAGGACCGCGCCGACACGGCCTGCCCCGACGACGCCGACCCCGAGCCGCCCGGGACGGCGACCACCCTCCGCGGTGCTCACGCGCTCTCCTCGAGCGGGACGTCGTCGCGGCGCATCCAGAGCTCCGGCCCCGCGTGCGCGCGGGCCTCGCGGGCGCGCTCCGCCTGCGTGTCGAGGAGGCGCGCGGCGTCCCGCGCGTCGAGGTGCGACACCCGGGGCGAGACCGGCCCGGGCGTCGAGTGCACGGTGAACGACGCGACGTCGAGCCGGCGCTGCAGCGGGCCCTGCTCGAGGCCGAGCGACTGCGTGCGCTCGTGCGGCACGACGACGAGGGTGCGGAAGACGCGCCCGCCGCGCAGCAGGAGCGCGCGGTCGGTGACGGTGAAGCCGTTGCGCCGCCACGAGAAGAGGTCCAGCAGGCGCGCACGGCGCGGGGACACGACGAAGTGCTGCCCGGCGTCGAGACCGGACAGGCCCTCGTCGAGCAGGCCGCGCGGGTCCGGGGTGCCGAGGTCGGGCAGCACGAGCCACAGGGCCGCGAGCGCCTCGTCGCGCGTGCCGACGGGCAGGAGCACGCTCGTGCTGTCCGTCCCGTCGGTGCTCACGCCGTACCCGGCGACGTTGACGTCGACGCGCCACCAGTCCGGCCCGCGCCAGAACGGTCCCTGCCGCAGCCGCACGGCCTGGACGCGACCGGGCGGGATCGTCTGCGAGCGGGTCTCCAGCAGGCCGTGGCGCAGGCGGATGCCGTCGGGCGAGATGGCGGACCGGAAGCCGAACTCCCCCGTGAACCGGGAGAACAGGAACCCGCCGAAGCCGAGGACGGCGGGCAGCGCGCTGAACAGGATCCCGATCTCGCGCGTGCCGACGACGACGCCCGCGATGCCCAGCACGCCGAGGACGAGCCCGACCGTCGCGCCGGACCGCAGGAGCGACGCGACGAGCCGTCCCGGCCCGACGGCGGTCACGGGCTGCTCGGGCGCCTCCGCGACGAAGGACGGCGCGTCCGTCGAGGGGACCGTGACCTCCCCGACCGGCGTGCCGACGGTGCCGGGAGAGCCGGGGACCGGGATCGCTCCCGGGGCGCCGGGCGCCGTCGCGGCGGCCGGGCGCTCGCGCGCGACCCGCAGGCCCGCGGCGCGCGCGAGGAGGTCGTTGCGCAGCCGGTTCGCCTCCGCCTCCTTGAGGAAGCCGAGCTTCACGCCCGAGTCCGCTCCCCCGGCGACCTCGAGCTTGAGCTCCGCGAGCCCGAAGAACCGGGCCAGGAGCGGCTGCACGACGTCGACCGCCTGGAGCCGGTCGAGGCGCGCCTTGCGCTGCTGCCGGAACAGCACGCCGGTGCGCAGGTGCACCGACTCGTCGTCGACCGCGTAGCTCGTCATGCGCCACGCGACCGCCGAGTAGCCGAGCCCCACGAGGCCCACCACGAGGATGCCGAGGAGGATCATCCACCAGCGGTCGCCCTCGAGGAGGTTCTCCCCCTCGGGCAGCCCGTTGAGCGTCTGCTGGCCGACGACGACCAGGAGCACCGCGATGACCGTCCAGCCCCGCACGAGCGGGGTGACCGGGTGCACCCGGTGCCACACGAGGTCGTCGGTGGCCGGTGCGTCGTTCACAGGCCCGCCAGCCTCGCCTCGCCGCGCGACGCGAGCCGGTCGCGCAGGCGCTCCGCCTCGGCGGGCTCGAGGCCGTCGATCGTCGCGTCGGTCGACGCGGACGCCGTGTGGAGCTGGACCTGGGCGATGCCGAGCTTGCGCGCGAGCGGCCCGGCCTGGACGTCGACGTACTGCATGCGGCCGTAGGGCACGACGACGAGCGTGCGGAACATGATGCCGTGGCGGATCAGGAGGTCGTCGTCACGCTCCGCGTACCCGATCGCACGGACCTGGCGCGGCACGAGGACCGCCGCCCACAGGCCCAGGAGCGCGAGCACGCCGAGCACGAGCCACTGCCACCAGTGCGGGAAGAGGATCGCGAGCACGACGAGCGCCACGGCCGGGATCGCGAGCGTGATCCCCACGGACAGCAGGCGCGCCGTGACGAGCCGCGGCGACACGCGCGTCCACTCGATGCCGGGCGGGTCGAAGGGGCCGGTGCCGCGGGGGTCCTGGTCCCGTGCAGGGTCGGTCATGCGTCGATTCTCCCATCCCGTCCCGGTGCGGGCGGGGTCGTGCACCGGTTCGTGCACCGTGCCGGGCAGGGCGCGGGTCTCAGGCGGGCGTGCCCGCGCCCGGCGTCTCCGGATCCTCGCGCGTCACCGAGCCTTCGCGGCCCTCCCGGCCCTCGCCGCCGTCGTCGGGCGGGAGCTGGCAGAACCGCTCGGCCACGAGCCCGACGACAGCCAGCACGACCGCGCACGCGGCGGCCACCCCGGCCGCGAGGGCCCGGTCGCGGAACGCGTCGATCGACAGGTCGGGCAGCGCGGCGAGCACCTGCGCGCCGTACCAGCCCGTCAGGAGCGCCCCCGTGAGCGCGGCCGCCTTCGCGAGGACGAACGTGCGCGCCGCGCGGATCGCGTCGAGCGACGGGCGCTTGCCCTGCTGGTACGCGCGGACGGTCCAGCCCGCCCAGAACACCGCCGCCGCGAGCGCGAGGACGGTGACGTCCACGATCCACGGCACCGCCGGCAGGAGCGTGCCGCGGCTCTGGAGCAGGCGCACCACGAACCAGCCCCCGACGGCGGTCGCGACCGCCACGAGCAGCAGGGTGCGGACGGAGGTGCGCCGCATCAGCGCTCGTCGTCGCGGCCGCTGCCGGACACCGGCCCGAACGGCGGCCACGGGTCGTTCGCCGGGTGCAGCGCGGGGTCCGCGAGCGGGCCGGGGGCGGACTCCTGCCCGCTGCCCGAGACCGGGGCGAACGGCACCGACCGGATCATGCCGTCACCCGACGACGCGGCGTCGGCGGGCGGCTGCGCGGGCGGCGCGGCCGGGTGCTGCGGCACGGCAGGGTGCTGCGGCGCGGCCGGCACGGGCTCGGGCGCGTGGACCGGCGCGAAGACGGGGTGCGCGGGGGCGCCGTGCTCCGGGGCGCGCAGCGCGTCCTGCGCGGGGCCGGGTGCGGCGTCCGGGGCGTTCCCGGCGTCGGGCGCCGTCGGCTCGGGGTGCGACGGCGGCCGGTTCGACGGCCCGGGGAACGGCGCGACCGGGACGCCCGCGCCCTCGCGCGGGTCGAACGAGCCGTCGGGGACGACCGGCGGGGCCGCGCCCTCGGGCGCCACGCCCTCCGAGACGGGCGCGAAGACCGGACGGGCCGGGAGCGCCTCGCTCGGGGTCACGGTCTGCGGGAGACCGGCCGGCTGCGGCACGACCGGGGGCTGCGGCGGGGCCGGCTGCTGCTGCGGGGCCACGGGCTGCTGCAGCGCCGGGTGCGCCTCGTGCGGGGTCGCCGGCTGCTGCGCCGGCTGCTGCGGCGGAGCCTGCGGGGCCGACGAGCCGTCGGGGGCGGGCACGCCCCCGCTCGGCGTCGCCGGTCCGTCGTACGGGGCGGCGACGGGGCCGGTGTGCGCCTGCTGGTAGGGGTCGGGCGCGTCGACGGGCGCAGGCGGCGGCGCGGCGGAGTCCGTGCTGCCCGTGGTCACGGGCACGGCGCCCGTCGGGTCGGGGGCGGGGTCCGTCAGCCAGTCGAGCGCGAGCCACCGGATGCCGCCGCGGTCGGGCGCGGTCGCCGCGAGAGCCGCGACCGGGCCGCCCCCGAGGCCCGGGAGCACCGCGTCCGGGTCGATCTGCGACCACGGCTCGAGCACGAACGCGCGCTCGTGCGCGCGCGGGTGCGGCAGCTCCAGGTCGTCCGCGACGGCCGTCAGCGTGCCGTAGACGATGAGGTCCACGTCGAGCGTGCGGGGGCCCCAGCGCTCGTCGCGCACCCGGCCGTGCGCCTGCTCGACCGCCTGGCACGCGTGCAGCAGGTCGCGCGCCGAGAGGCGCGTGCGCGCGAGGAGGACGGTGTTGAGGTAGTCCGGCTGGTCGGGGCCGCCGACGGCCTCCGTCCGGGCCAGCGGTGACACCTCGGTGATCTCGAGCCCGGAGATCCGGTCGAGGTCCGTGATCGCGTCGCGCAGCGTCTGCTGGGCGTCGCCGAGGTTCGCGCCCAGCGCGAGCACCACCTCGACGAACCCGGCGGGCACGTCGTCCATCCGGTCGTGCTCGACGGGCGCGGCCGCCTCCGTGGCGTCGTGGGCCCCGGCGGGGGGCCCGTCGTGCGCCGGGGCGGGCTCGGCCGCGGCGCCGTACGGCAGGGGCTCGGCCTCGGGAGCGGCGTGCTCGACGGGCGCGGGCGGGGCGTCGCCGGGGACGGTCTCCTGCTCGCCCGACGGCGCGCCGGGCGCGACCGGCGACGCGTCGTGGTGCAGCACGTGCTCGGGGACGTCCCCCGGGACGGACCCCGCGACGAGCTCGTCGTACGACGCCGCCTGCTGCGGGTGCGCCGCGGCGTCGTCGGGCGCGGACTCCCCGTACGGTGCCTCGCCGTGCGGTGCCTCTCCGTACGGAGCCTCCGCGTGAGCCTGCTGCTCGGAGCCGGCGTCGCCGGGGGCGGCGTCGTCCCGGACGGCGGGAGCCTCGCGGGTCGCGTCGAGCGCGTCCTCCGGGGACTCGGCCTCCGCGCCGGTCTCGGCCGCGGTCCGCGGGTCCTCGCCCGGGGCACCGGCCGCGCCGGGGAGGATGCTCGGCGGCATGACGTCGGGCGCGGGCGCGAGCGGGGCCCGGTCGTCGGGCGCGGGCACGTCGCCGACGCCGTGGATGAGCGCGGGGGCCACCGACCCGACCGGGATCGGCCCGACGGGCTGCGCGTCGCGCGACTGCTCCGCACGGCGCGACAGCGGTGCGACCACGGGGACGACCACGCGGTCGCGTCGGATGACGACCTCGACGTCCTCGAACGGGACCGTGATCGGCGCCTGCGGCTTGTGCACCGCGACGTCGACGGCCACGACGTCGTCGTGCGTGAGGATCGTCGCGGCGATGCGCTCGGCGACGGTCTCGACGAGGTCGGCGGGCGACCCGGCGAGGACGGCGACGACGTCCTCGGCGACACCCGCGTAGCTGACCGTCCGGGAGAGGTCGTCCCCGCTCGCCGCGGCGCGCGTGTCCAGGTGGAGCACGACGTCGGCCCGGAAGAGCTGGCCCTGCGCCTTCTCGTGCTCGAAGACGCCGTGGTGGCCCGTCGCGCTCAGGCCCGTGAGGCGGATCCGGTCGAACGGCCGTCCGTCCGCGTCGAGGACCGCTCCTGCGAACGCTGTGGTCACGTCGTGCTCCCGTCCGGTGCTGCGTCGTCGCCCGCCGGGGCGGGTCGTCGTCACCGTGTCTCGTTGCGTGTGTCGTGCTGCGCCGGGCCGCCCGCGCCGCGGGGCCCCTCGCCCATCCTGCTAGGTCGTGGGCCGCGCCGTCGAGTCGCTCCCGGCCCTCGGTCCGTCCGCGGGCTCCGCCGCCGTCGCGTCCCCGGGGCGCACGACCTCGTCGCGGGCCCGCCCCCAGGCGGCGGCGACCCGCACGGCGTCGGCGGACGCCCGGACGGCGTGCACCCGCACGCACCACGCGCCCGACGCCGCGGCGAGGGTCGTGACCGCGGCGGTCGCGTCGTCGCGCAGGAGCGGCGGGACGGGCCGCCCGTCGGAGCGCGCGAGGAGGTGCCCGAGGAACCGCTTCCGGGACGCGCCCACGAGGACGGGCAGGCCGAGCGCCTCGAGCTCGCGCAGGCGCGCGAGCAGCGGCCAGTTCGACGACCCGGCCTTCGAGAAGCCGAGACCCGGGTCGAGCACGACCTGCTCGCGCCGCACGCCCGCCGCGAGGAGCGCGTCCACGCGCGCGGCGAGCTCGTCGCGCACGTCCGTGACGACGTCGTCGTAGTCCTCGAGGTCGTCCATGACGTCGGCGTGGCCGCGCCAGTGCATGCAGACGTACGCGACGCCCGTGCGCGCGACCACCTCGGCCATCGCCGGGTCGGCGAGACCGCCGGAGACGTCGTTGACGATCCGGGCGCCCGCGGCCACCGCGCGCTCGGCGACGACCGCGCGCGTCGTGTCGACGCTGACGACAGCGCCCTCGGCCGCGAGCGCGGAGATCACGGGGAGCACGCGCGCGAGCTCCGCCTCGACGGGCACGCGGCCCGCGCCGGGTCGCGTCGACTCCCCGCCCACGTCGAGGACGTCCGCGCCCTCGCCCAGCAGCTCGCGCCCGTGGGCGATCGCGGCGTCCGGCTCGAACCACTCGCCGCCGTCGGAGAACGAGTCGGGCGTGACGTTGACGACGCCCATGACGAGCGTGCGGCCGACGTCCGCGAGCTCCTCGAGCCCTGCGACCACGAACCGGTCCACGGGTCTAGCGCCCCAGGATGAGGCTCATCGCCTCGGCGCGCGTCGCGCCGTCGCGCATCTGGCCCCGCACGGCCGACGTGACGGTGCGCGCGCCGGGCTTGCGCACGCCGCGCATCGACATGCACAGGTGCTCGCACTCGACGACGACGATCGCGCCGCGGGGCTTGAGGTGCTCCACGAGCGCGTCCGCGACCTGCGAGGTGAGCCGCTCCTGCACCTGCGGGCGGCGCGCGTACACCTCGACGAGGCGCGCGAGCTTCGACAGGCCCGTGATGCGACCGTCCACGTTGGGGATGTACCCCACGTGCGCGACGCCGTGGAAGGGCACGAGGTGGTGCTCGCACGTCGAGTACACCTCGATGTCCTTGACGAGCACCATCTCCTCGTGGCCGAGGTCGAAGGTCGTCGTCAGGACGTCTGCGGCCTCCTGGCGCAGGCCCGCGAAGATCTCGCGGTACGCGCGCGCCACGCGGGCCGGCGTCTCGCGCAGACCCTCCCGGTCCGGGTCCTCGCCGACGGCGAGCAGCAGCTCGCGGACGGCGGCCTCCGCGCGGTCCTGGTCGTACGGCGGGACGTCCGCGGGGGCGCGCAGGCCCTCCGCCGACCGGGCCGGCGTGATCGCGCCGGTGCCCGCGGAGGCGCCCGAGGGGTTCCCCATCAGTCCTGCCCCGGCTCGCGCACGTCGGTGACGTCCGTGGTCGTGTCGCGGCCGAGCGCGCGGTCGAGCGGGCTGTCCGCGGGCACCTCGCCGATGCGCTCCGGCGGGAGCTCGTCGTTCGCGGCCGCGGCCTCGTCCTGCGGGATCACGGGCGCGCCGTTCTGCGCCGCCTTCTCGGCGTCGGTGAGCACGGGACCGCGCTGGGAGACGGCCCGCTGCTCGCTCGACAGCCAGACGTCGCGCGGGGCGCGCTTCTCGACGGGGGAGAACACGCGCGCGAGCTCGGCCTGGTTCAGCGTCTCCTTCTCGAGGAGCTCGAGCACGAGGGCGTCGAGCACGTCGCGGTACTGCGTGAGCACCTCCCACGCCTCGTCGTGCGCCGCCTCGACGAGCTTGCGGACCTCGTGGTCCACCGTGCCCGCGACCGACTCCGAGTAGTCGCGCTGGTGGCCCATGTCGCGGCCGAGGAACGGCTCGCCCGAGCCGGAGCCGAGCTTGATCGCGCCGACGCGCTCGCTCATGCCGTACTCGGTGACCATCTTGCGCGCGATCGCGGTGGCCTTCTCGATGTCGTTCGAGGCGCCCGTCGTCGGGTCGTGGAACACGAGCTCCTCGGCGACGCGGCCGCCCATCGCGTACGCGAGCTGGTCGAGCAGCTCGTTGCGCGTCGTGGAGTACTTGTCCTCGGTCGGCATGACCATCGTGTACCCGAGCGCCCGGCCGCGCGGCAGGATCGTCACCTTGGTGACGGGGTCCGTGTAGCGCATGGCCGCCGCGACGAGGGCGTGGCCGCCCTCGTGGTACGCGGTGATCTTCTGCTCCTTGACGTTCATCACGCGCGTGCGCTTCTGCGGACCGGCGATCACGCGGTCGATCGCCTCGTCGAGCGCCCGGTCGTCGATGAGCTGCGCCCCGCTGCGGGCGGTGAGGAGCGCGGCCTCGTTGAGCACGTTCGCGAGGTCGGCCCCGGTGAAGCCGGGCGTGCGGCGCGCGACGGCCGCGAGGTCGATCTCGGGGACGATCGGCTTGCCCGCGGCGTGCACCCGCAGGATGGCCTCACGACCCTTGAGGTCGGGCGCCTCGACCGCGATCTGACGGTCGAAGCGGCCCGGGCGCAGGAGCGCCGGGTCGAGGATGTCCGGGCGGTTCGTCGCGGCGATGAGGATGACGTTCGTCTTGACGTCGAAGCCGTCCATCTCCACGAGGAGCTGGTTGAGCGTCTGCTCGCGCTCGTCGTGGCCGCCGCCCATGCCGGCGCCGCGGTGGCGACCGACGGCGTCGATCTCGTCGACGAAGATGATCGCGGGCGAGTTCTCCTTGGCCTGGTTGAACAGGTCGCGGACGCGGCTCGCGCCGACGCCGACGAACATCTCGACGAAGTCCGAGCCGGAGATCGAGTAGAACGGCACGCCCGCCTCGCCGGCGACGGCGCGCGCGAGCAGCGTCTTGCCCGTGCCGGGAGGGCCGTAGAGCAGGACACCCTTGGGGATCTTGGCCCCGACGGCCTGGAACTTCTCCGAGTCGGAGAGGAACTCCTTGATCTCGTGGAGCTCCTCGACCGCCTCGTCGGCGCCCGCGACGTCCGCGAACGTCACCTGCGGCGTGTCCTTGGAGACGAGCTTGGCGCGCGACTTCCCGAAGCCCATGACGCGCGAGCCGCCGCCCTGCATGCGCGACAGCAGGAACCAGAAGAGCACGCCGATGATGAGGAACGGGATGAGCAGCCCGAGCAGCGAGGACCAGAACGAGGGCTGCGCGACCTCGGAGTTGTACCCGTCCTTCGGCTCCGCGGCGACGACGGCGTCGACGACCGCCTCGCCCTGCGGCTGGACGTAGTAGAACTCGACGTTCTTGCCCTTGTTCTCCTCGGTGTCCGTGCCCTCGTCGACGACGTAGTCCTCGGACAGCGTGAGACGCACGCGCTGGTCGCCGTCCACGATGAGCGCCTGCTCGACCGTGTCGCCCGAGAGCAGCTCGAGGCCCGCGGACGTGTCGATGCGCTGGACCGTGGGGCGCGACAACGTCGCGAACGCGATCCACAGGATCACGAGGCCCAGGACGATCCAGACGATCGGCCCACTGAGAATCTTCTTGATGTTCATCGGCGACGGGGCGTGCGCCCCGGATCCCTCCGCTCGCGCAAGTGTTCGGGCTCGAAACTACACTCTGGACCTTGACGCCTGCTGGGGATCTTCCCTCTGTTCGCCCAGGGCGTGGTCCGTGCTCCCTGAGCAGCTCCCTGGGCGGCCCGCGCGGGCGCCTCGCCCGCCGCGGCCCGGCTCAGCTCGAGTAGACGTGCGGCGCGAGCGTCCCGACGAACGGCAGGTTGCGGTACTTCTCCGCGTAGTCGAGGCCGTAGCCCACGACGAACTCGTTGGGGATGTCGAAGCCGACGTAGCGCACGTCGACCTCCGTCTTCGCGGCGTCGGGCTTGCGCAGCATCGCCGCGATCTCGACCGACGCCGGCCCGCGCGAGCGGAGGTTCGACAGCAGCCACGAGAGCGTGAGGCCCGAGTCGATGATGTCCTCGACGATGAGCACGTTGCGACCGGTGAGGTCGGCGTCGAGGTCCTTGAGGATGCGCACGACGCCGGACGACTTGGTGCCCGAGCCGTACGACGACACCGCCATCCAGTCCATCTCGACGTGGCTGTGCAGGCGGCGCGCCAGGTCCGCCATGACCATGACGGCGCCCTTGAGCACGCCGACGAGCAGGAGGTCCTTGCCCGCGTAGTCACGGTCGATCTGCGCGGCGATCTCGTCGAGCCGCGCACCGAGCTGGTCCTCGGTGAGCAGGATGTTCTCGAGGTCGCCTGCGACGTCCGATGCTTCCACGGGGGTCACTCCTGAGCTGGGGGGAGGTGGGTGGTGCCGGCCCGGCGCGTTGGTCCGGGGCCCAGGGAAAGCCTGCCACACGCGCGCGACGCCCTGCGGTCGCCCGGGAGGTGCACCGGCCCCTGGCCGCGCCACGCGGTGACGAGCGCGTCGAGCGCGTCGACGTGGACGGCGAACAGGTCGCTCCCCGGGCATCCCGCCCGCAGCGCCGCCGAACGCAGGGCGCGACGCCGCAGGGCCGGGTGCGCGGCGGCGAGCGGCTCGACGTCGAGCACGACCGTCGCGCCGGGCGCCGCTCCCCCGCCGGGGCGGGAGTCCCCGTCGAGGCCGGGGTCAGCGCCGCGGCCGGGGTCAGCACCGGGTGGGACGAGCGCCGCCGCGAGGAGGTCCGCCGCGAGCGCGTCGAGGAGGTCGGCGTCGTCGCGCAGGAGGTCGGCGCTGCGCGCGAGCGCGGGCACCGCCCCCGGGCCGAGCACGTCGACGAGCGTCGGCACGACCCGCCCGCGCACCTGCGAGCGCAGCGGCGGGCCCGTGTTCGTGGGGTCGTCCCACCAGTCGAGCCCGAGCGTGCGGCACACCGCCTCGGTCTGCGTGCGCCGCAGGGCGAGGAAGGGCCGCCGGTACGCACCGCGCCGCGGCGCCATGCCCGCGAGCGAGCGCGCACCCGCCCCGCGGGCGAGGCCGAGGAGCACCGTCTCGGCCTGGTCGTCCAGCGTGTGCCCCAGGAGCACCGCGGCGGCCCCGCGGGTCGCCGCGGCGTCGTCGAGCGCGGCGTACCGGGCCGTCCGGGCGTGGGCCTCCGGGCCGTCGCCCGCCGTCGGGACGACGACGCGGCGTACCTCCACCGGGTCGAGCCCGAGGTCGAGGCAGCGCGCGGCGGCGGCCGCCGCGACGGCGGCGCTGCCGTCCTGGAGCCCGTGGTCGACGACGACGGCGCCCGCCCGCAGCCCGAGGCGCGGTGCCACGAACGCCGTGGCGGCCGCGAGCGCCGTCGAGTCCGCGCCGCCGGAGCAGGCGACGAGCACCGTCGCCCCCGGGGGCAGGTCGGCGAGCGCGCCGCGCACGGCGTGGCGCGCAGCGGCGACGACCGGCGCCGGCCCGCCCACGGCTCAGCCGTGCACGCGGCGCACCCAGGCGCGCGCGTCGGCGATCTCGCGGGCCGTGGGCAGGTTCTCCGGCGACGCCCAGACGGCGTTGAAGCCGTCGCGCCCGACCTCCTTCTCGACGGCGCGGACGAACGCCGCCCCGTCGCGGTACTGGGCGATCTTGGCGTCCATCCCGAGCAGGCGCCGCAGCACGACGTCGAGGCCGGAGCTGCCCTCGCCGTCGCGCCGCGCGTCGAACTTGCGGCGGATGCTGCGCACCGTGCGCACGGTGCGGGGCCCGACGGCGTCCATCGCGACGTCCGCGTGGCCTTCCAGGAGCGCCATGACGGCCGTGACGTCGGCGAGCCGGTCCTGCTCCTCGGGCGTGAGGAGACCGTCGAGGAGGGTCGTGCCCTCGCCGCGCACCGCGTGCAGGACGGCGCGCCCCACCGCGACGAGCTTGTCGCGCAGACGGGCCTCGGCGAGGCGCCGCGACGACGCGGAGAGCTCGGTGAGCAGGTCACCGGCGCGCGTGCGCAGGTGGTCCGCGAGCCACGGCGCGGCGGCGAACTGGAGGGCGTGCGTCTGCTCGTGGAGGCACACCCAGAGGCGGAAGTCGGCGGGCCGCAGGTCGAGCGCGCGCTCGACCTGGAGCACGTTGGGCGCGACGAGCACGAGCCGGCCGGGGCCGGCCCCTGCCGCCGCCTGCCCGCTGTACGGGTCGAACTGGCCGAGGACCCGGCTCGAGAGGACCGCGAGGACCGACCCCACCTGCGCGGCGCCGACGAGGGCCGTCGCCTGCGGCACCCGCCCGCTCTCCCCCACGAGCGCCTCGGTGACGCCCGTGGTGAGCGCCGCCATGATCTCGGTGTTGGCGCGCGCCCAGCGCGGCCGGTCCACGACGTGCACCGTGCCCAGCGTCTGCGAGGTCCCCGCGACGGGCGTCATGCGGGTCACGTCGAGCACGTGCGGGACGGCCTCGCCCGCCGCGGTGCGCAGCCCTTCGACGAGGTCGGCCAGCTCGGCGCGCGACGCCTGCGGCCCCGGGCGCGCGAGGCGCCCGGCGATCTGCGCGGCGGCGGACCAGTCGACGACCGACCGGTCGCCGCGCGACGGGCCGTGGGGACGGCCGCCCTGCTCGACGAGAGTCACCGGCCCACGGTAACCCGCTCGTCGCGAGGTGGGCGGGGTCCGCGAGGTCGAGGGGGCAGGCGCAACGCACGGCCCGACGCACGGCACCGGAACCGGGAGCGCACACCAGGCCGTGGCGCGGCCCGTCAAGCGATGCAGCCGCACTCCGCGAGCGACGCCACGAAGTCGTCGAGGATCAGGCGCGCGCCGTAGGTGCCGCCATCCGGGACGGCGTCGGCCATGAGGGAGAACACGAGGAGGCGGTCGTCGGCGGTGACGACCGTCCCGGCGAGCGACGTGACGTTCGGCAGGCTGCCGGTCTTCGCGCGCACGACGCCGCGGCCCGCGTTGGCGAGGTAGCGCTCGTCGAGCGTCCCCGACAGCCCCGCGACGGGCAGTCCCACCGCGCCCGGCCGCAGCCGCGGCTGTGCGGGGTCGGCCAGGAGGCCCACGACCTCGTCGAGCTGCGCGGGCGTGACGACGGAGCCGTCGCCGAGGCCCGACAGGTCCGCGAGCGTCGCGCCCGTGAGGTCGACGCCGAGGCCCTCGACCGCCGCCCGCACGGCCTGCGTCGCGCCGGCCCCCGAGCCGGGCAGGCCCGCGTCGAGCGCGACGACCCGGCCGACGACCTCGGTGATCGTGTTGTCCGAGTGCTGGAGCAGGTACGCGACGACGTCCCCGAGCGGGGCGGACTCCACCTCGCCCACCGTGCGCCCCTCGCTCGGCGCCGGGGCCCGCACGACGTCCCCGGAGACGGTCACGCCCTCCTGCGCGAGCGCGGCCACGAACGCGTCGGCCGCGGCGAGGGCCGGGTCCTCGGCGCGCGGCGCGTACTCCTCGTCGGTGAGGCGCGCGATGTTCACCGCGAGCGCGGCGACGGGCGCGACGTAGCCGTTGCGCACGCTGGCCGGGTCGACGGTCGGCGCGACGGCAGGCCCGGTGAACAGGGTGTCGTCGAGGCGCAGCGAGACCGTCGTGCGCCCCGTCAGCCGCAGCTCGCCCGCGACCTGCGCGGCCAGGTCGCCGAGCCCGGCCCGGCCGTTGACCGCCGTCGGGTCCCCGGCGCCGGCCGCAAGCATCATGTCGCCCCCGCCCACGAGGTACACCGTCTCCTGACCCTCGAGCACGGCACGGGTGGGCAGCGTGGTGTGCGCTCCCGGCGAGGTGAGCGCCGCCGCGGCGGTGAACGTCTTGAGGGTCGACGCCGGGACGTGCCCCACGTTCTCGCCGCTGGAGCCCAGCACGTCGCCGGTCGTCGCGTCGGTCACGAGGACGCCCACGCGCGGGCCGAGCCGCGTGTCCGCGACGAGCGCGTCCACGAGAGCCTGCACCGCGCCGGTCGCGGGGACCGGCGCCGCGTCGTCGAGCGCCGGCAGCTCGACCTCGAGCGGCGGGGCGGCGACGGCGCCCGGAGCCTGCGGGAACGGCGGCGGCTCGGGGACGGGCGGCTCGAGCGTCAGCACCCCCGGGACGACGTCGTAGGCGTCCGCCGCGGCGTACCCGCCCGCGAGCGCGAGCACCACGCCGACGGCCACGCCCGTGCGCGTCGCCCAGCCCATACCTCTCCCTCGCTCCGCCCCGGCCGCCGGGGCGCGTCGTCCGTCCGCCCGTCCCGACCGGTCGCCGGTCGTCCGACCCTGCTCCGGGGCCGCGGGCACGTGCGCATTATCACTCACGGCGTCGCCCGCCCAGGGCCGTACGGACTCTTGTGGGCGGACGTCCCGTGTCACACTAGTTCCCGCACGACGGCGTCGTCCGTCGATCATCCGACACCAGCCACCGCCCGAGCGCCGCGGTGCCGGTACGACTGGAGGAAGCAGTGGAGTTCGACGTCACGATCGAGATCCCCAAGGGGCAGCGCAACAAGTACGAGGTGGACCACGCGACCGGTCGCATCCGCCTCGACCGCATGCTCTTCACCTCGACCCGCTACCCCGACGACTACGGGTTCATCGAGGGGACGCTCGGCGAGGACGGCGACCCGCTGGACGCCCTCGTGCTGCTCGAGGAGCCCACGTTCCCGGGCTGCCTGATCCGCTGCCGCGCGCTCGGCATGTTCCGCATGCGCGACGAGGCCGGCGGTGACGACAAGGTGCTGTGCGTCCCGACGGGCGACCAGCGCGCCGCGTGGCGCCAGGACATCGACGACGTGTCCGACTTCCACCGCCTGGAGATCCAGCACTTCTTCGAGGTCTACAAGGACCTCGAGCCCGGCAAGTCCGTCGAGGGCGCCCACTGGGTCGGCCGCGCCGACGCCGAGGCCGAGATCGAGCGCTCCCTGCAGCGCGCCATCGACTCCGGGTACCACACGCCGGGCCACTGACCGGCACGTCCTCTCGTACGACGGCGGCCGCTCACCTCGCGAGGTGGGCGGCCGCCGTCGTGCGTCACGGGCCCGGTGCGGTCACCGCGGACCAGCTCGGGCCGGGCAGGCCTGAGGGCGGGACCGGGCAGGGGTACGGCCCGGGCTACGGCCGGCCCGCGTACGGCATCGCGTCGGCCCAGCGCATCGCGACCTCGTGCACGGGGCTCCCCGGCTGCCGCGCCTCGATCATCATCCCGCCGCCGGTGTACATCGCGACGTGGCGGATGGTCGACGGGTTCGACGTGTCGTTGGCATAGAAGATGAGGTCGCCGGGCCGGAGCCGGTCGTAGGAGATCTTCTGCACACGCTGGTACTGCGAGCGCGACGTCCGGGTGATGTCGACCCCCGCGGCGGCCCACGCGCGGGACGTGAGGCCCGAGCAGTCGTAGCCCGGCCCGGTGCCGCCGAACACGTACGGCGCGCCGATCTTCGTGCGCGCCCACGCGACGGCGGCCTGGCCCTGGGCGCCGTTCCCGACGCCCGTGCCGGGCGGCGGCGTGACGACGGGCGGCGGGGCAGGAGTGGGCTGAGGCGCCGGAGCCGGGGCTGGCGCTGGGGCGGGAGCCGGCGCCGGCGCGGGAGCGGGGGCCGGAGCCGGTGCCGGGGCGGGAGCCGGGCTCTGCGGGGCCGGGGCGGACGGCGCGGCCGGGGCGGACGGCGCCGCCGCCGGCGTCCCCGCAGCGGGCGGCGCGACCCGCTCCCGGGCCGCGCTCTCGCGCGCGCTCGCGGCCTGGGCGTCGAGCGCGTCCTGGCGCTCCCTCTCGACGTCGACGCTCGTGGCGCGGGCCTGCGCGAGCTCGGCCAGGAGCGTCTCGCGGCGTGCCGCCGACTCCTGCACAGCCTCGTCGAGCGCCCCGGAGGAGACCTGCGCGACGGCCAGCGCGTCGCGCGCGCGGTCCTCGACCTCGGCCTGGTGCGCGAGCGCCGCGTCGGCCCGCGCGCGGGCCGTGTCCGCGACGGCGCGCGCCGTCGCGTGGGTCTCGACCGCCCGACCGGCGGTGCGGCCCGCGACGCGCTCGGCGTTCTCGCGCGCGACGACCTGCTCCACGCCGTCCGCGTCGAGGACCGCTCGCAGGGCGTCGAGCTCCGTCGAGCCCTGGCGCGACGCGCGGAAGAGGGCGCCGACGGAGGCGTGCGCGTCGGACTCGCCAGACCGGGCCGTCGCGAGCGCCGCCTGGGCGTCGCGCACCTCGGCGTCGGCGGCCTCCAGCTCGCCCTGCGCCGCGGCGTACTCCTCCGCCGCCGTCTCGACCGCCGCCACCGCGGCGGCGTGCCGGTCGCGCAGGGACGCCAGCTCGCGCTCGACCGTCGCGACGTCGCGCGAGGCCCCGTCAGCGGCCTCGCGCGCAGCGCGCACGTCGTCGTCCGACGGCGCCGAGGAGGCGCTCGGCGCGAGGCCGACGCCGACACCGAGCGCGAGGACGAGCGCTCCGGCGGCTCCTGCCACGACGACGCGGCGGCGTGGCGCGCTCCGGGTCACGCGGTTCATCAACCCCTCCTCGGCGTGTCTCGTTGACAGCACTCGCACGAGTCTGCCCGGAAGGTCCGCTCCGCGCGATCCGAGCAGTCGGAGCGTTCTCACAATGTGGTCTCGCATGGTGAGAAGGCACTACCGGGTCGCCGACGACGCGCCTAGCCTCGGCCTCATGTCCCGTCGAATGTGTCGCTGACCCGAGCGCACGTTCGCCTGCCCGCGAGCCGTCGTCGACGACGCCCTCGCCGCGGCATCCCGTCCCGCGTGCGCCTCTCGCCGCGGTCGACGACCCCCGTCCCCGCCGCACCCGCCCCGGTGCACCCGCACGCCGCCGTCCCACCCCACCCGCAGGAGAGCAACCATGAGCACCGACAACGCCCCCGCCTGGTCCTTCGAGACGCGCCAGGTCCACGCCGGCCAGACCGCCGACCCGACGACCGGCGCCCGCGCGCTCCCGATCTACCAGACCACGTCGTTCGTCTTCCCGGACGCCTCGGTCGCGGCCGACCGCTTCGCGCTCAAGGACCTCGGCCCGATCTACACGCGCATCGGCAACCCGACGCAGGAGGTCGTGGAGAACCGCATCGCCTCGCTGGAGGGCGGCGTCGGGGCGCTGCTCCTCGCGTCCGGGCAGGCCGCGACGACGTTCGCGATCCTCAACGTCGCCGAGGCGGGCGACCACGTCGTCGCGTCGCCGAGCCTGTACGGCGGCACCTACAACCTGCTCCAGTACTCGCTCGCCAAGCTCGGGGTCGAGACGACGTTCGTCGTCGACCCGCACGACCCGCAGGCGTGGCGCGACGCCGTCCGCCCGAACACCAAGCTCTTCTTCGGCGAGACGATCCCGAACCCGCAGGCCGACGTGCTGGACATCGAGGCCGTCGCGGCGGTCGCGCACGAGGTCGGCGTCCCGCTGGTCGTCGACAACACGGTCGCCACCCCCTATCTGCTGCGTCCGCTCGAGCACGGGGCGGACGTCGTCGTGCACTCCGCCACGAAGTACCTCGGCGGCCACGGCTCCGCGATCGGCGGCGTGATCGTCGACGGCGGCACGTTCGACTACGCGGCGCACCCGGAGCGGTTCCCGAACTACAACACGCCCGACCCGTCGTACAACGGCCTCGTCTACGCGCGCGACCTCGGGGTGGACGGCATCCTCGGGGCGAACCTCGCGTACGTGCTCAAGGCGCGCGTGCAGCTCCTGCGCGACCTGGGCTCGGCGATCTCGCCGTTCAACGCGTTCCTCATCGCGCAGGGCATCGAGACGCTCTCGCTGCGCGTCGAGCGCCACGTCGCCAACGCGCAGAAGGTCGCCGAGTGGCTCGAGGCGCGCGACGACGTCCGGACCGTCCACTACGCGGGCCTGCCCTCGAGCCCGTGGCACGCGAACGCGCAGAAGTACCTGCCGCGCGGCGCGGGCGCGGTCCTCGCGTTCGAGCTCGACGGCGGCAGCGAGGCCGGCCAGGCGTTCGTCTCCGCGCTGCAGCTCCACTCGAACGTCGCGAACATCGGCGACGTGCGGTCGCTCGTCATCCACCCGGCCTCGACCACGCACGCCCAGCTCAGCCCCGAGGAGCAGGCGAAGTCCGGCGTGACGCCGGGCCTGGTCCGTCTGGCGGTCGGCATCGAGCACGTCGACGACATCCTCGCCGACCTCGAGCTCGGGTTCACCGCCGCCAAGTCGGCGCTGGGCTCCTGACCGGCCGGCGACGGGCGCGACGATGACGGATCTGGACAGCCGGGGCGCCCTGGGCGCCCCGGCCGTACAGTGGCCGACGGTGACCCCGGTGAACGACGAGCTCCTCTCCCCCGCTCCCGACGCCCGCTCCGGCGCGCGGCCGGGCGACTCGTCGACGCACGGCGTCGCGCCGTCGCGCGCGCGGGTGAAGGCCCCGGTCCCGGCGACCGGGGCGTGGCGCCCGGGCGACCCCGTGGGCCGGCGGCGCTTCGCCGACGTCGGCACGTTCGACCTCGAGTCCGGCGCCCGCCTGCCCGACGTCCGGGTCGCGTACGAGACGTGGGGCACGCTCGCGCCCGACGGGTCGAACGCCGTCCTCGTGCTGCACGCCCTCACCGGCGACTCGCACGTGAGCGGCCCGGCCGGACCGGGGCACGTGACCGCGGGCTGGTGGGAGTCGCTCGTGGGGCCCGGCGCCCCGATCGACACCGACCGCTGGTTCGTCGTCGCGCCCAACGTGCTCGGCGGCTGCCAGGGCACCACCGGACCGGCCTCGCCCGCGCCCGACGGCCGCCCGTGGGGCAGCCGGTTCCCGCGCGTCACGACGCGCGACCAGGTGGCGGTGGAGATCGAGCTCGCCCGGACGCTCGGCATCACGTCGTGGGCGTTCGTCGTCGGCGCCTCGATGGGCGGGCACCGCGTGCTGGAGTGGGCGCTGCTCGGCCCCGAGGCGGGGGTCGACGTCGTCTCGCTCGCCGCGATCGCGACCGCCGCCCAGACCACCGGCGACCAGATCGCCTGGGCCCACCCTCAGCTCGGCGCCGTGCGCGCCGACCCGGGCTTCCGCGGCGGCGACTACTACGACGCCGCGGACGGCGACGGGCCGCACGTCGGGCTCGGCATCGCCCGGCAGATCGCGCACGCCACCTACCGGTCCGCGCGTGAGCTCGACGACCGCTTCGGCCGGCTCCCGCAGGGCGGCGAGGACCCGTTCACCGACGGCCGCTACGCGGTGCAGTCCTACCTCGACCACCACGGCGACAAGCTCGCGCGCCGGTTCGACGCGAACTCGTACGTCGTGCTCACCGAGTCGATGCTCACGCACGACCTCGGGCGCGACCGGGGCGGCGTCGAGGAGGCGCTCGCGCAGATCACCGCGCACGCGCTCGTCGTCGCCGTCGACACCGACCGGTTGTTCCTCCCCGCCGACTGCGCTCGCATCGCCGCCGGCATCCCCGGCGCCGAACCCCTGCGGACGCTCACGAGCGACTTCGGGCACGACGGCTTCCTCATCGAGTTCGACCAGCTCGGACCGATCGTCGCCGACTTCCTCGGCGAGCGAGCGCGCGTTCGGGACTGACCCGCACGTCGGGCGGGCAGGTCCCGAGGCGGGCCCCGTGGTCGGAGCGCGGGCCGGACCGTAGGTTGGTCCCATGCTCGCCGCCTACGCCGACCGCACCGACCCTGACGACCCCCTGGCCGGCCTCGTGGTCGGGGACCGCCCCGAGCCCGAGGCGCGCGAGCACTGGACCACGGTCGACGTGCGCGCCGCGTCGCTCAACCACCACGACCTCTGGTCGCTGCGCGGCGTCGGGCTGCCCGCCGACCGCCTGCCCATGATCCTCGGGACCGACGCCGCGGGCGTCGCCCCCGACGGCTCCGAGGTCGTCGTGCACGCCGTCGTCGGTGCGGACGGGCACGGCGTCGGACCCACCGAGCGCCGTTCCCTGCTGTCCGAGCGGTACCCGGGCACCCTCGCGGAGCGCGTCGCCGTCCCGACCCACAACCTCGTCCCCAAGCCGCCCGAGCTGACCTTCGTCGAGGCCGCGTGCGTCCCGACGGCGTGGCTCACCGCCTACCGCATGCTGTTCACCGCCGGTGGTGCCGCTCCCGGGGACCGTGTGCTCGTGCAGGGCGCCGGCGGCGGCGTCGCGACGGCGGCCGTCGCGCTCGGCGCCGCCGCCGGCCTCGAGACCTGGGTGACGTCCCGTTCCGCGGCGAAGCGCGCCGGAGCGGCCCGCCTCGGCGCGGCCGCGACGTTCGAGCCCGGCGCCCGGCTGCCCGCACCCGTCGACGTCGTCGTCGAGACGGTCGGGCAGGCCACGTGGCGCCACTCGCTGCGGTCCGTGCGGCCGGGCGGCACCGTCGTCGTGGCGGGCGCGACGAGCGGCGACGCGTCGCCCGCCGAGCTCTCGCGCGTGTTCTTCCACGAGATCCGCGTGCAGGGCGTGACCATGGGCTCGCGCGACGACCTCGCCGCGCTCCTGCGGTTCCTCGCGCGGAGCGAGGTGCGCCCCGTCGTCGACCAGGTGCTCCCCCTCGCGCGCGCCCGCGACGGCCTCGCCCGCCTCGCCGCGGGAGAGCACTTCGGCAAGGTGGTGCTCACGCCGTGACGGCGCCGACCTGGGCGCCCGACGTCCTCGGGGCAGGGTTCGAGCAGCGCACCGTCGAGCTGGAGCCCGACGACGAGGGCGACGTCGTCGTCACGGTCGTCCGGTACGTCCCGCCGACGGAAGAGCCCTTGCGCCCCGCGCGCGCGGTGCTCTACCTCCACGGCTGGAGCGACTACTTCTTCCAGACGGAGCTCGCCCAGACCTGGCACGGGCTCGGCGCCGCCTTCTACGCCGTCGACCTGCGCAAGTACGGTCGCAGCCTGCGCCCGCACCAGACCCCCGGGTACGCGGACCACCTCGAGGAGTACGACGCCGACATCGCCGCCGCGCTGGAGGTCGTCCGGGAGGACCTCGGTGCGCACGCCGCGATCATGCTCATGGGGCACTCGACCGGCGGCCTCGTCGCCGCGCTGTGGGCGCACCGGCACCCGGGCGTCGTGCGTGGCCTGGTCCTCAACAGCCCGTGGCTGGAGCTCCAGGGGTCGTCTGTCGCGCGCACCGTCTCCGGCCCCGCCATCCGGCAGCTCGCGCGGTTCCAGCCGCGCGCCCCGCTCCCGAACGTCGATCCCGGGTACTACGCCCGCACGCTCCGCGACCGGGAGGACGGCACGTGGACGATCGAGGACGCGTGGCGTCCGGTCCCGTCGTTCCCCGTCCGGGCGGGGTGGTTGCGCGCGATCATCTCCGGCCACGCCCGCGTCGCCGCCGGCCTCGCGATCCACTGCCCCGTCCTCGTGCTCCTCGCCGAGAGGTCGCTGTTCAGCACCCGCTGGACGGAAGACATGCGCGCCGCGGACATCGTGCTCGACGTGGAGCCCCTCGCCCGCCGAGCCTCGCACCTGGGTCGTGTCGTGACTCTGGTGCGTATCCCCGGCGGCATGCACGACCTGTCGCTCTCGGCGCCCGAGCCCCGGGCCCGGTTCTTCGCGGAGATCGTCCGCTGGTCGGCCGCGTACGGGTGGTCCTGAGCAGCGATCGTCCGCTCTCGCCGACCCGTGCGACCGTTCGTGCGGGCCGACGACGGCCCAGGACGTGCCGGCATCGGCTCGTCCGTCGTGGTGTGTGGGGGTATGCGGAAATGCCGAAGGCCCACCCCGTGTGGGGTGGGCCTTCGGTGAAGGGTTGTCCGGCGGCGTCCTACTCTCCCACCCC
>NZ_JBVHRG010000006.1:158473-290834 GCF_055567015.1 Sphaerisporangium cinnabarinum | reverse complement strand
AAAAAAAAAAAAAAAAGAAGAAGAAAAAGGGAAGGTGGGGGGACGACAAGAGCACCCGGGTGGGTTCCCCCCCCCCCCTTCCCCCCCCCCCACGTGTTCTTTCCCCCACCCCCCTTCCCTCGCGCCCCCCCCGACACCCCCCCCCCCCCACGATCGCCTGGTCGCGGGGCCAGTACCGCCTGGTCGGGGGAACCGTCAGTGGGCGGTGTGCTTGACCGGCTCGGGGAGGCCGGCCTCCGCGCGGACGCGGCGGGAGAAGCCCTCGATGGAACGCAGGGCGTCGACGAGCTCGGGCACGCGCACGGGGAACGGCATGGCGTGGATCGTCTCGCCCTCGGCAGTCGCGGCCTCCGCGACGCGCGTGAGGTCGTGCACGTCGTCGGCGGTCAGGCCGATCTCGGTGAGCGTGTTCGGCAGGCCGACGCGCGTCGTGAAGCGCACGAACTCCTCGATCTCCTCGGTCGGCGCGCCCTCCAGGACGAGCTGCGTCACGGAGCCGATGTTCACCTTCTGGCCGTGCGTGAGCCCGTGCGTCTGGGGCGCGGCGGTGAGGCCGTTGTGGATGGCGTGCGCCGCCGCGAGGCCGCCGGACTCGAAGCCCAGCCCGGACAGGAGCGTGTTCGCCTCGACGACCTTCTCGACCGCGGGCGTCACGAGGTGGTTCTGCACCGCGTCGATCGCGGGCAGCGCGTTCTCCCAGAGGATGTCCCACGAGAGCTGCGCGAGCGCCGTGCCCGTGACGAGGGGGAGGCCACCGGCCATGGTCGACGCGTTCGCCTCGGCGACGGCGCGCGCCTCGATCCACGTCGCGAGCGCGTCACCGACGCCGGCGACGAGGAACTTCACGGGCGCGTTCGCGACGAGGCCCGTGTCGACGAGCACGAGGTCCGGGTTGTGCGGGAAGAACCGGTACTCCTCGAAGGCGCCGTCCTCGGTGTAGATGACGGACAGCGCGGAGCACGGGGCGTCGGTGGACGCGACGGTCGGCACGGAGACCCAGCGGATGCCGCGCAGGTGGCCCGCGGCCTTGACCGCGTCGATGGTCGAGCCGCCGCCGATGCCGACGATCACGTCGGCGCCGAGCTCGTCGATCTCGCGCGCGAGCCGGTCGACCTCCGCGGCGGTGGCGTACGTGCCGAAGCCGGTGCGGTGGCGGGGGAGGTCCTGCTCCTGGAAGGACACGGCGACCGTGTCCTGGACGATGCCCCACACGACGTCGTCGGCGACGAGCAGCGGCTTCGTGCCGATCGGTCGGACGAACTCGCCGAGCCGCGTGAGCGCACCGCGGGCCTGGACGTAGCGCAGCGGGCTGATGAGCGTGCGGACGGGAACCTCGGACATCGTGGCCTCCTGTGGAGTCGGTGGGTCGCCGTCGGGCGCGCCGCAGCCGTGCGAGGCCGGTGCCCGCCGGCCTTCCCCACCGTGTCACGCGTCCCCGGGGACCACCACCGGGACGCCGGGGCGCGTGACCTTGGTCCCGCTCGGGTCAGCGGGCCAGCAGGGTGACCGCGCCGAGCACGACCGTCACGGCGGGCAGGAGCAGCACACCCCAGCGCCCGGTGCGGTCGGTGCGGTCGCGCGGTGCGTCGTCGAGCGGGTCGACGACGGGATCGCCCGAGCCCTGCTCGCGCAGACCCCAGACGGTCCCTGCGACGAGGGCGAGCGCGGCCGTGACGAGGACGGGGCCCGCGGGCAGGGCGGCGACCGGGGCGCGCAGCGTGACTGCGACGGCCGCGAGGGCAGCCGTCACGACCACGTTCCCGAGGACGGTCAGCACGGGGTGGGCGAGCGCGGCACGCAGCAGCCGGTCGCCGGCGCGCCACAGCCCGACGAACCCCGCGAGCGCGGCGACGAGGACGAGGAGCATCCCGGCCGGGACCACGAGGGCGGCGCCGTCGAGCGCGGGCCGCAGCGTCCACAGCACGCCGAGCATCCCGACCGTCTGCACGGCGGAGGCGGCGACCGTCCGGCCGATCGAGGAGCTCGACTGGGCCGGGTCCTCCGGCAGGTCGAGCGAGCGCGCGTACGCCACGGGATCGCCGAACGCCTCCTGGGCGGTCTCGCCGGAGTCGACGACGTGCGCGTCCACCTCGGCGAGCACCGCGCCGATGCGCGCGCCGGCGACGCCCTGGAGCCGCAGCTCCAGCAGGAGCGCCTCGGCCCAGCGCGGGTCGACGTGCGGCGCGTGGCGGCGCTCGATCGTGTAGCGGGTCGTGTCGCTCATCGGGGGGTCCTTGTCGGGGTGGGGTCGGGAGGGGGTGCGTCGGTCAGGATCGCGCCCTCCGGCGAGGGCGCGCCGGACGCGCCCGCGACGAGGGTGGTCGCCGCCGTCGTCACGGCGTCCCAGCGGGAGGTCGCCGCGGCGAGCGCGACGCGACCCTGGTCCGTGACGGCGTAGTACCGGCGGCTCGGCCCGCGCTCGCCCTGGTGCCAGGAGGTCGTGACGAGGCCGTCGTCCTCCAGCCGCTGCAGGAGCGGGTAGAGCGTGCCGCCCTTCACGGTGCCGAGGCCCGCGTCGGCGAGCGACCGCGTGATCGCGTAGCCGTAGGTGGGGCCGTGGGCTGCGACGACCGCGAGCACGCACAGCGGCAGCACGCCGCGCAGGAGCTCGCGGTCGAGCCGCTCGTCGAACGTCATGGGCTAGACAGTACGGCTATCTAGTTAGGGCGGCAACCTAGTGATCGGCGGACCGGCGTCCTGCGATTCGCATGAGTGCTGTTATAACAGTGCTATGACTTCTCTGGACCCGACCACGGTCCCTGGCCGCTGGGACTCCCTGCACGCCGTGCTCCGACGCCTCGACGACGAGATCGAGACCGTCTATGCGGACCGCGGGATCGTGGGCGTGCGCCCGCGCTTCGTCTACCCGCTCATCCGGCTCGCGCACACCGGCCCCCTGACCATCCGGGAGCTCGCGGCCTCGCTCGGGCGGACGCACTCGGCGATGAGCCAGACGGTCACCGCGATGCGGCGCGAGGGCCTCGTCGAGACCGAGCCCGGCGCGGACGCGCGCACGCGGCGCGTCGCGCTCACCGACCGGGCGCGCGAGCTCGTCCCGCTCCTCGAGGCGGAGTGGCGGGCGACCGAGGAGTCCGTCGCCGAGATCGACGACGAGCTGCCGCACGCCCTGAGCGCGGTCGTCGTCGAGCTGGAGCGCGTGCTCGCCCGCAGGTCGCTGCGCGAGCGGCTCGTCGAGCGCCTCGACGCGGCCGGCCACCCCGCACCGCGGGAGGGCTGAGGTGCGCGACCACGTCCTCGACCTGCGGCCGCTGCGCGCGAGCCGCGCGTACCGCGACCTGTGGGCCGGGTCGGCCGTGGGTGGCCTCGGCTTCCAGATCGCCAACGTCGCGGTGCTGCTCCAGGTCTGGGAGCTCACCCACAGCCCGCTGTGGACGGGCACGATCGGGCTCGCGACCGCGGTCCCGCTCCTGACGCTCGGGCTGGTGGGCGGGCACCTCGCCGACGTCCACGACCGTCGCACCCTCATGCGTCTCGCCGCCGTCGGGCAGGTGCTCGCCGCGGCCGGCCTCGCCGCGCAGGCGCTCGCGGGGAACCGGTCGGTGTGGCTCCTGCTCGGGCTCGTCGCGGCGGGCGCGGCGTGCAACGCGCTCGGCTCGCCCGCGCGTCGGACCGTGCCGCCCCGGCTGCTGCCGCCCGACCAGGTGGCGGCGGGGCTCGCGCTGCAGAACCTCGCGTTCCAGGTGGCCATGCTCGTCGGGCCCGCGCTCGCAGGCCTCGTCCTGGCGCGCTGGGACCTGCCCGCGGCGTACGGCCTGCAGGCGGTTGCCGCCGTCGTCGCGCTGCTCGGGCTCGTGCGCCTCCCGCCCCTGCCCCCGCTCCCCGGCGGCCCCTCGGCCACGACGGGCCCGGCCGCGGCGACGCCCGAGCCCGCGCCCCGCCGTCGGGCGGCCGCGGGCGGGTGGTCGATCGTGTGGCGCAGGCCGACGCTGCGCGGCGCGTTCGCGACGGACGTCGCGGCGACCGTGCTCGCCATGCCCGTCTCGCTCTTCCCGCTCGTCAACGAGATCCGGTTCGACGGCGACCCCCGCACCCTCGGCCTGTTCCTCTCGGCGGTCGCGGTGGGAGGGATCGGCGCCGGCCTCCTGTCGGGGGCCGTGACACGGGCGCCGCGCTCGGGCGCGCTGCAGCTCGCCGCGGCGGCGACGTGGGGCGTCGCGCTCGCCGGGTTCGGGCTCGCGGGGCCGCTGTGGCTCGCGCTCGCGTGCCTGGCGGTCGCCGGCGCGGCGGACACCGTCTCGGTCGTGACGCGCGGTGCGCTGGTGCAGCTCGAGACGCCCGACGAGTTCCGCGGACGGGTGTCCTCGGTCGAGCACGTGGTGGGCGTCGCCGGCCCGGAGGTCGGGAACTTCCGCGGGGGAGTGCTCGCGTCGCTGACGTCCGCGCCCGTCGCGCTGGTGGCGGGCGGGCTGGTGGCGAGCGCCGTCGTCGGGCTCGTCGCGTGGCGCAACGCCCCGCTGCGCCGCTACCGCACCCCGACCCCGGACCCCCTCCCCGTCCCGTGAGTGCGTGAGACGGTCGCGCCCGGGCCTCCGGGACGCGACGAGCTCACGCACTCGGCGGGACGAGGGTCAGTCGACGGTCACCGCGTCGAGGACCGGGAGGCGAGCGGCGCGGATCGCGGGCCAGACGCTCGCGACGAGACCGATGACGACGGCGACGCCGAGGATCGCGAGCACCTGGCCCCACGGCACGGCGAGCGTGCTCAGCCCCTCGTCGGCGAGCACGCCCGGGAGGGCGGCGCCGATGCCGATGCCCGTCGCGACGCCGAGCACCGTGCCGTACACCGCCGTGAGGACCGACTCGATCGCGATGACGCCGGCGAGCTGGAGCCGTCCCAGCCCGACGGCGCGCAGCAGCCCGATCTCGCGCGTGCGCTCGATGATCGACAGCGCGAGCGTGTTGACGATCCCGAGCAGCGCGATGACGATCGACAGCGCGAGCAGGGCGTAGAGGATGACGAGCACCTGGTTCACCTGGTCGGCGAACGCGGACGCGGTCTGCTCCCGGTCGAGCACCGTGACGACGAGGAACGGCTCGACCGCCGACGTCAGCGCGGTGCGCAGCTCCTCGACCTCCGCGGGGCCCGCGCCGTCGGCCGCCGACACGTAGACGATCCGCACGCTCGTCTGGGCGGCCGGCACGACGGCGTCGAACACGTCGTCGCGCACGAGGACCCCGGTCCCCACGAGCTGGCTGTCGATCACCGCGCCCACGCGCGCCTCCACGGCGGCATCGCCCTCGCCGAGCCGCAGCGTGTCGCCCACCTCCCAGCCGCGCTCGCGCGCGGTGCGCCGGTGCACGACGACGTCCCCGTCCTCGAGCGTGGACGTCGGGTCCCCGGCGAGCGTCACGGGCTCGAGCGCGGTGTCGAAGAACCCGGCGGGCACGCCCGCGACGTCGGTCCCGCGCGCGCCGTCGTCCGTGCCGTCGGCCGTGCTGTCGCCGGAGCCGGAGCCGGAGCCGGAGCCGACCGTGGCGACCGACGCCGACCCGAGCCGGACCGTGTCCACGACGGCGGCGCCCGGCGTCGCGGTGACGGCCTCGACCGCGCCCTCGGGCACGACGAGGGTCGCGGAGTCGACCACGAGGTCGGCCCGCACCTCGTTCTCGACGATGCTCCGCACCGACGCCTGGGTCGAGGCGGCGATGACGCCCGTGACCGACACGAGGGCCATGCCGATGAGCAGGGCCCCGGCGGTGCTCGCGGTGCGGCGGGGGTTGCGCGTGACGTTGCCGCGCGCGAGGCGGCCGAGCGGGCGCAGCGTGACGACGAGCGGCCACGCGAGCACCGCGAGCACGCCCCGCGCGACGGCCGGCGACCCGACGAGCACGCCGACGAGCACGAGCCCGGCCCCGACGCCGAGGAGCACGCGCGGGCTCAGGCCGTCGACCCAGGCCCAGCCGGTCGGTGCGTCCACGACCGAGGACCCCAGGTACGCCGCGAGCCACAGGACCCCGGCGCCCGCCGCGACGACGACCACGCCGCCCACGGCCCGCAGGCCGGTGCCGCGGTCGGGCGCGACGTCGTCGCGCATCGCCTGCACGGGCGGGATCGCGGCGGCCCGCCGCGCGGGCAGCACCGCCGCGAGGACGCTGACGACCGCCCCGAGCGCGACGGCGGCCACGACCTGCGGCGCGCCGAGCGGGACGCGGCCCGAGAACTCCATGCCCGCGAGCGCGAGCCCCCACCGGATGACGCGCACCAGCCCGGCCCCGGCGAGCACGCCGAACCCACCACCGACGAGCCCGACGACGAGCGCCTGGACGAGGACCGACGCGAACACCTGGCCGGGCGACGCGCCGAGCGCGCGCAGGAGGGCGAGCTCGCGCAGGCGCTCGCGCACCGACATGGCGAACGTGTTCGCGATGATGAACGCGCCGACGAACAGCGCGATGGCGGCGAACACGAGCAGGAACGTCTCGACGAACCCGAGCACCTCCTCGACCGCCTCGCTCGCCTCGGCGCGCGCCTGCTCGCCCGTGACGGCCTCCGCGCCGGACGGCAGGACCGACGCGACGCGGTCCGCGAGCACGTCCTCGTCCACCGGTCCGGACGAGTCGGCCCAGACGGCGATCTGGGGCACCAGCCCGTCGGGCGCGTAGACCTCGCGCGCGGTGTCGCCGTCGATCCCGACGAGGACCGCCCCCGCGGCGGCGGCCTCGATGCCGAACACGCCGGACACGGTCACGGGGCGCGGCTCCCCGCCGAGCACGACCGTCGTCTCGTCGCCGGTGGCGAGGTCCGCCGTCTGCGCCGCGCTCTGCTCCAGCACGATCTCGCCCGCGCCGGGCCACGCGCCGTCGAGCAGCGTGAGGCTCGGGTCCTCCGGGTCGACGGAGAACGCCGTGCTCGGCGGCCCGGTGGTCACGACGGCCGTGCCGTCGGCCGCGACGAGCACGACGGGCCCGGACACGTCCGCCACGGCCCGCTCGACGCCGTCGACGCCTTCGATCTCCGCCGTGAGGTCCGTCGGGACGAGCGTGCGGTCGCCCGCGAACCCGCCCCCGCCGGCCGCGCCGCCGCCGGCCGGTCCGGACGCGTCGCCCTCGACCTCCTGCGCGCCGCGCACGTAGACGTCGGCCGTGAGCGTCGTCGCGATGATGTCGTCGAACGTGGAGGAGAGCATGCCGCGGAACGCGAACGTGCCGACGACGAACGCGACGCCGAGCGTCACGGCGAGCACCGACAGGACGAACCGCACGACGTGCGCGCGCACGCCCCGCAGCGCGACGCGGATCATGCGGCGTCGTCCGCGGCGAGCGCGAGCGCGTCGAGGATGTCCTGCTGCGTGGGGTCGTGCAGCTCGCCCGCGAGGCGACCGTCCGCGAGGAAGACGACGCGGTGCGCGTACGACGCCGCGCGCGGGTCGTGCGTGACCATGACGACCGTCTGGTCGAGCTCGTCGACGGAGCGGCGCAGGAACGCGAGCACCTCCCCTGCGGAGCGTGAGTCGAGGTTGCCGGTCGGCTCGTCGGCGAACACGAGCGAGGGCCGTGACACGAGCGCCCGCGCGCACGCGACGCGCTGCTGCTGCCCGCCCGACAGCTCGGAGGGGCGGTGGTGCAGGCGGTCGGTGAGCCCGACGGCGGTCGTCACCTCGTCGAACCAGTCGCGGTCCACGCGCGTGCGCGCGATGTCGAGGGGGAGCGTGATGTTCTCCGCGGCAGTGAGCGTCGGGACGAGGTTGTACGCCTGGAAGACGAACCCGACGCGCGTGCGGCGCAGCGCCGTGAGCCGCCGCTGCGACATCCGGCTGATCTCCTGCCCGTCGATCACGACGCTGCCGGACGTCGGGGAGTCGAGCCCGGCGAGGCAGTGCATGAGCGTCGACTTGCCGGAGCCGGACGGCCCCATGATCGCGGTGAGGCGGCCGCGCGCGAAGTCGACGTCGACGCCGTCGAGCGCCCGCACGGCCGTCGGGCCGGAGCCGTAGACCTTGACGAGGTCGCGCGCGCTCGCCCGCGCCTCGGGCGCGCGCGCGTCGGCTTCGGCGGTCTCGGTCCGGGGCGCGGGGGGTGTCATGCCCCCATCGTGACGTGCTGCACCGCCGCGCGCACCACCCGCACGGGGGAGGTGTGGTGGACGGTGCGGAGGGAGGCGCTGGTGCGGGCGGTGCCGAGCCCGTCGTGCGGGCTGTGGACGAGCCTGGGTGGGGCGCCCGCGGGGCGATAGCGTGGGCCTCATGAGCACCGTCGCCCCGCCGCCCGCCGCGCACCCGGACGAGTCCCCGGCCGCCTCCGGCGTCCACCCGTTCCCCGACCTGTCCGCGGAGGTGACGGGCACGGTCCCCGACCCGCGCAGCGCGCCCCCGATCCGCTGGGGCATCCTCGGCGCGGGCGGCATCGCGTCGTCGTTCGCGGAGGCGGTGCGCCTGCACACGCAGGGTCGCGTCGCCTCGGTCGGCTCGCGCGACCGCGTGCGCGCCGAGCGCTTCGCGACCGCGCACGGCGTCCCCACGACGCACCACGGCTACGACGAGCTCGTCGAGGACCCGCAGGTGGACGTCGTGTACGTCGCGACGCCGCACTCGCACCACCTCGAGCACGCCCTGCTCGCGATCCGCGCGGGCAAGCACGTCCTCGTCGAGAAGGCGTTCACGCGCAACGAGGCCGAGGCGGTCGAGGTGCTCGACGCCGCGCGCGAGGCGGGCGTGTTCGTCATGGAGGCCATGTGGACGCGGTTCCTGCCGCACGTCGCCGCGCTGCGCGGCGTGATCGCGCGCGGCGAGATCGGCGACATCGTGAACCTCAGCGCGGACCACGGCCAGTGGTTCCCGTTCGACCCCGAGCACCGGCTCTACGCGCCGGAGCTGGCGGGCGGCGCGCTGCTCGACCTGGGCGTCTACCCGGTGTCGTTCGCGCACGACCTCCTGGGCGCGCCGTCGACAGTGACGGCCGTCGGCGCGCTCACGGAGACGGGCGTGGACGGGCAGGCGAGCATCGTGCTCGGCTACGGCGACACGCAGGCGACGCTCTCGACCACGCTGTGGTCGCGCACCGCGAACACGGCGGTGATCTCGGGCACGGCGGGCCGCATCGAGGTCGAGGGCACGTTCTACGCGCCGACATCGTTCCGGGTCGTCCGGCACGACGGCGCGTCCTGGTACTACGACGGCTTCTCCGGCGAGGGCAAGCAGTACCAGGCCGCGGAGGTCGCGCGCCGCGTCGCCGCCGGCGAGACGCAGAGCCCGCGCATGTCGTGGGACTCGACGCTCGAGGTCATGCGCACGCTCGACGAGGTGCGCCGCCAGGTCGGGGTCGTCTACCCCGGGGAGTGACGCCCGGACGCGAGATCGACCCGCGCGGTCGAGATCGACCCTCGGTGGGTCGATCCGGGGACGCGCGGGCCGATCTCGGGGAGGGGACGCGTCAGTCGGTGTGCTCGACGACGTAGCTGCGGCCGTCGGGGCCGGTGACCCGCTCGAAGCGGGTGCGCAGCTCCTGGTCGCGCTCGCGCTCGGCGTCGGACACGCCGCGGCCGTCGGCCTCCTGTCGCCCGAGCTGTGCCGGGCCGAAGATCGGCAGGAAGCCTTCGGTGATGCGCATGCCGAGCGTGCGCTTGTCGTTCTTGCGCGCCACGGTGTCCTCCGCTGGTGTCGCGTCGCCGGCCGGGGCCGGTGGCTGGTGCTCGTCGGCTGATGGTTGGTGCACCAATGATTGGCGTACCAAGAATAGCGCGATCCTCGGTAGCATGGCGCCATGGCGAGCGAGGAGCACGGCGGGGCGTCCGCACCGGGCGCGGCGACGCTGTTCGCGGACCCGCTCGCGCTCGAGGCGCAGGTGTGCTTCGCGCTCTCGGCGGGGGCCCGCGGCATGGTCGCCCTGTACCGGCCGCTGCTCGAGCCCCTGGGCATCACCCACCCGCAGTACCTCGTGCTGCTCGCGCTGTGGCAGGACGACGCGGCGGGCACGACGTCGACCGTCGGCGACCTCGCGGCCCGGCTGCACCTCGACGCGGGGACGCTCTCGCCGCTCCTCAAGCGGCTGGAGAGCCTGGGGTACGTGCGCCGTTCCCGGTCGCCCGACGACGGTCGCCAGGTCCGCGTGACGCTCACGCCCGAGGGGCGCGCGCGGCGTCGCGACGCGGAGCGCATCCCGCCCGCCATCGTCGCCGCCACGGGCCTCACCCTCGACGAGCTGGCGGAGATCCACGTCGCCGCGTCGAAGGTCGTCGCGGCCGCCCGACGCGCCGGGGTCTACTGACCGACGGCGGCCCGCCGAGCATGCGGTTCTGGCCCGTCCGGGGACGAGGACGGGAGACGACCGCATGGTCGGCGGGGTGGTCAGGCGTCCGTGATCCGGATGCCGTCCGGGCCTGCGGCGAAGCGCACCCGCGCCAGGCCCGCCGCCAGCGCGTCGGGTGCAGGGGTCGCGGACGCGAGCTCGTCGGCCGTGTGCGTGCCCGTCACGACGAGCACGGCGCACCCTGCGGCGCGGGCCGACGCGACCCCGGCCGGGGCGTCCTCGACGACGAGGCACCGCGCCGGGTCCACGCCCAGGCGCTCCGCGCCGAGGAGGAAGGGGTCCGGGTCGGGCTTGCCGCGGGCGACGTCGTCCGCGGTGACGACCACCGACGGCGCGACGAGGCCCGACGCGGCCATGCGCGCCGCCGCGAGGGGGCGCGTGCACGACGTGACGATCGCCTGCCGCTCCGGGGGCAGGACGGCGAGCGCGTCGCGCGTCCCCGGGAGGATCGTCACGCCCTCGTTGTCCTCGAGCTCCAGCTCGTGGATGCGCTCGTACGCAGGCTCCACCTGGTCGGCCGGCAGGAGCGTCGCGATGAGCGTGCGCGCCGGGGTGCCGTGCTGGATCTGGAAGTCCTCGGCGTCGGGCAGGCCGTGCTCCGCGGCCCAGCGACGCCAGTTCCGGTCCACCGCCGGGACCGAGTCGATGAGCGTGCCGTCCATGTCGAACAGCACGGCGTCGAACGTCCGGCCGGCGAACGCGACGCCGGGGGTGGCCAGCGGAGCGGGCGTGGGGTCCGTCGCGGGGGCGGTCACGGGATCGGGCATGGCCCGAGGCTATCCCGCGCGTCCGGCGCCCGCGGCTGTCCGCACGTCCGGCGGCCGGGGGACCGGCCCGTGTCCGACGTCGCGACTAGGGTGGTCGCCGTGAGCGCACCCGGGTACTTCATCTCCTTCGAGGGCGGCGACGGCGTCGGCAAGTCGACGCAGGCGCGCCTGCTCGGGCAGTGGCTCGGCGAGCTCACGGGGCGCGAGGTCGTGCTGACGCGCGAGCCGGGCGGCACGGAGCTCGGCAAGGAGCTGCGCGCCGCGGTGCTCCACGGGCAGGACATGGACCCCCGCACGGAGGCGCTCATCTACGCCGCGGACCGCGCACACCACGTCGCGAGCCTCGTGCGCCCCGCGCTCGAGCGTGGGGCGATCGTCGTCACGGACCGCTACCTCGACTCGTCGGTCGCGTACCAGGCGGGCGGTCGCGAGCTCGGCGCCGACGAGGTCGAGCTCATCTCGCGCTGGGCCGTGCAGGACCTCCTCCCGGACGTGACGATCCTGCTCGACCTCGACCCGGCGGTCGCCGCCGGGCGCATCCGCCGCCAGCACGACCGCCTCGAGCGCGCGGGCGCGGAGTTCCACCGCCGCACGCGCGAGGCGTTCCTCACGCGCGCGGCGTCGGACCCGGACCGCTGGGTGGTCCTCGACGCCGCGGGGTCGGTCGACGACCTCCAGGCGCAGATCCGGGTCGACGTCGCCGCGCGGCTCGAGCTCACGCCCGTCGTCGAGGAGGCCGAGGACACGGTCGCGGCGCTGCCCGACGACGGCTTCGACGACACGGACAGCGCGATCGGCTACGCGCCGGGCACGGACCTGCTGCCGGGCGCCCCGGCGCGGCCGGCCGGGGACGCGCACGCATGAGCGTCTGGGACGACGTCGTCGGGCAGGAGCAGGCCGTCGCGACTCTCCGTGCCGCGGCCACCGACCCCGCCGCGATGACCCACGCGTGGCTGCTCACCGGCCCGCCGGGGTCCGGCCGCTCGAACGCCGCGCGCGCGTTCGCGGCCGCGCTCCAGTGCGAGCAGGGCGGCTGCGGGCGCTGCCAGGCCTGCCGCACGACGCTCGCCGGGACGCACCCGGACGTCACGCTCGTCGCGACCGAGCTCGTGACCATCAAGATCGACGACGTGCGCGACCTGGTGACGGTCGCGAGCCGCAGCCCGTCGCAGGGCCGGCGCCGGGTCATCGTCGTCGAGGACGCCGACCGCATGGCGGAGCGCACCACGAACGTCCTCCTCAAGGCGATAGAGGAGCCCGCCCCGCACACCGTGTGGATCCTCTGCGCACCCAGCCCGCAGGACGTGCTCGTGACGATCCGGTCGCGCTGCCGCGGGGTCGTGCTGCGGGTGCCGCCGGTCGAGGCCGTCGCAGGGCTGCTCGTGCAGCGCGACGGAGTCGACGAGCACGTCGCCCTCGTCGCGGCGCGCGCGGCCCAGAGCCACATCGGCCTCGCCCGGCGTCTCGCGCGGGACGCGGGCGCGCGCGAGCGCCGCACGTCGGTGCTCTCGCTCGCGCGGCGGGTCCGCGGGGTGGGCGACGCCGTGCTCGCGGCGGGAGAGCTCGTGGACCTCGCGCAGGCCGAGGCGAAGGCCGCGACGGAGGAGCGCGACGCCGCGGAGAAGGCCGAGCTCCTGCGTGCCCTCGGCGTCGCGGACGGCGAGACGCTCCCCCCGCGGCTGCGCTCCCAGCTCCGCGACCTCGAGGCCGACCAGAAGCGGCGGGCGACGCGCCACCAGCGCGACGTGCTCGACCGCGCGATGGTCGACCTGCTCTCCCTGTACCGCGACGTGCTCGTGGTGCAGCTCGGGGCGCAGGTCGAGCTCGTCAACAGCGAGCTCGCCGAGACGGTGCGCGCGCTCGCGGAGGACTCGACGCCCGAGCAGACGGTGCGGCGCATGGACGCGATCGGCGTCGCCCGCGAGCGCCTCGAGGGCAACGTCGCGCCGCTGCTCGCCGTGGAGGCGATGGTCGTCGCCCTGCGGCCTCAGGGCTGACGGTCGCTAGCTCGACGGCGCCGCCGCGCGGAGCTTCTCCAGGAGCGGTCCCGCGGCGGTCTCGAGGAACTCGCGCTGCCCGACCTCGCCCACCTGGACGAGCGCGAGGTCGGTGAACCCGGCCTCCCACCACGCGGACGCCGCCTCGACGACCGCGTCCAGGTCGGGGCCGCACGGGATGGACCCGGCCACGTCCTCGGGCCGCACGAACGCCGTCGCCGCCTCGAACGCCTCGGTCGTGGGCAGGTCCGCGTTGACGCGCCAGCCGCCGCCGAACCACCGGAACTGCTCGTGGGCGCGCGCCACGGCCGTCTCCTCGTCCGGGTCCCAGCAGATCGGCATCTGCCCGACGACGCGCGACGGCGCGAGCTCGTCGCGCTCGCGGACGGAGGACCACCGCTGCACGACGTCGGCCTCGGGCTCGGTCGTGACGAGGTGGTCGGCCAGCGGGGCGAACCGCTCGATCGACTGCGGGCCGGAGACGGCCACCCCGATCTCGACGGTCTCGTCGGGCAGGTCCCAGAGCTTGGCCGAGTCGACGCGGTAGTGGACGCCCTCGAACGTGAGGCGCTCGCCGTCGAGCAGCGAGCGGATGATCTCGACCGCCTCCTCGAGCATGTCGTGCCGCTCGCCGACCGCGGGCCAGCGCTCGCCCGCCACGTGCTCGTTGAGGTTCTCCCCGGCGCCGAGCCCGAGGGTGAAGCGGTCGTCGGACAGGAGCGCCACGGTCGCGGCCTTCTGCGCCACGACCGCGGGGTGGTAGCGCAGGAGAGGGCACGTCACGTACGTCATGAGGCCGACGCGCTCGGTCGCCTGGGCGACCGCCCCGAGCACGGACCACGCGTACGGGGCGTGGCCCTGGGCGTCGAGCCACGGGAAGTAGTGGTCGGACATCACCTCGAAGTCGAAGCCGACGCGCTCCGCGTCGACCGCGTGCTCCACGAGCGCGCGAGGGCCGGACTGCTCGGTCATGAGGGTGTAGCCGAAGCGGGTCATGTCTCGATCGTGGGACGGGCCGGGCCCACCCGCACGCGGGTGCGCCCGGCCCGATGGGGCGGGCCGACGCTCAGGCGAGCGCCTTGGCCTTGAGCTGCGCGAACTCCTCGGGGGTGATGGCACCCGAGTCGAGGAGCGCCTTGGCGTGCGAGATCTGCTCGGCCGGCGACGTCGTCGCGACCTGGCGGATGTAGGCGTCCGTGTCGTGCTTCGCCTGGACGACGGCCGCGGCCTGCCGCTCCGCCATGCCGCGCCCGCGCGCGATGAGGTAGACGAGCGACGTCAGCACGGGCAGGAAGATGAGGAAGATGATCCAGACCGCCTTCCACCACCCCGACAGCTCCCGGTCACGGAACAGGTCCGCGATGATCTGGAAGAGCACGATGAGGTACGCGATGAAGAAGAAGCTCCACACGAGGAGCCAGAAGAAGTCCCAGAAGTCCACGGTCACGCCCTTTCTCGACGGGTACCGCGACGCGACGGCCTGCTGCCCCGCGCCATCAGGGCGAACGTAGCGACGTCGCGACGATCGCGCCCGGCGAGACGCGCGCCCCCCGCCTCACGGCGTCCCGGCCGGCGCCGCGGGCGACGGCCCCGACGGCGCGTCCGGCCCGTCCGACGGCGCACCCGACGGCTCGTCCGACGGGGCGTCCGACCGCTCGCCCGGGGCCCGCCGCGCGCGCACCACGTCGCCCACGATGACCGCGAGCAGGACGCCGTCCGTCGCCCAGTTGAGGGCGAGCGGCGAGAGCCACGCATGGACGGCGAAGAGCACGCCGACCGCGACCGCGCCCAGCACGTGGGGGAGCGACCAGCGCCCGCCCGTCGCGCGCCGGAACAGCGCGTTCCCCACGAGGTACGTCGCCGCCGCCCCGCACACGAGCCCCGCGGTCCAGGCGTCGGCGTGGCCGCCGTCGTGCCCGAGCGGGTGCAGCAGCACGAGCTCGTCGGCGACGGCGGTGAGCACGATCCCGGCGACGATGACGAACGGGACGTACGTGTACGCCGTCTGGGCGACCATGCCGCGCTCGGCGCGCGACGTGAAGTACTCGGTGGCGCGCCGCTCGGAGCGGTCGAAGAACAGCAGCCACATCAGCACGGTGCTCGCGAACGCGGAGCAGAATGCGGACACCGTCGTGAGGTCGAGGGGGAGCTCGGCGAACGCGGCGCCCGTGACGATGATCGACTCGCCCAGGCAGATGATGACGAACAGGCTGACGCGCTCGGCCATGTGCTCGCCGCGGACCACCCACGTGCTCGCACGCGACGCCCCGATCCCGGGGAGCCAGAACATGGCGCGCGGCCCGGCGACGTCGATCGCGGCCGCGGCCACCCACAGCAGCAGCCGGTGCTCCTCGACGAGGCCGCCCGCGACCCACAGCGCGCCCGACGCCGCGAGCCACGTCGTGATGCGGACGAAGTTCACCGCGTTCTCGGGCCACACGCGGCCCATCGCGACCATCGTGAAGACGCTGCGCCCCACCTGCATCGCGACGAGCATGACGGCGAACAGCAGGCCCTTGTCGCCGAACGCCTCCGGGATCGCGCTGGCGAGGACGAGGCCCAGCAGCATGAGCACCACGAGCAGCGCGCGCACGGGCAGGCGCTCGGGGTCGAGCCAGTTCGTCACCCACATCGTGTCGACCCACACCCACCAGACGGCGACGCCGAGCAGGAGCGTGTGGCCGAGCGCCTCGACGCCGGGGTGGGCGATGAGCCCGTGGGAGAGCTGGGTGACCGCGAAGACGAAGACGAGGTCGAAGAACAGCTCGACGTAGCCGACCCGGCTCGAGTCGCCGCCGTCGCCGTGCCGCAGGAGGTCGGTGCGCAGGCCCCAGGGCAGCGGGTGCCGATCGGTGCCGCGGTTCGGGTGCGGTGCGTCCATGCGGGGATGCTCCCACCCCGGGTCACCGTCGGGTCACGATCCCGCGGCGCGTCGGCGGTTCGGCGCGCGCGAGGGCCCCGCCCGGACCACGATGGTCGCGCACCCGTCGCCGACCGAGGAGTCCTCATGGTCCCCGCCCGTCGTCCCGCCGCCCGGACCGGCCGCCTCGCCGCGGCGCTCGCGCTCACGGCCACGGTCGCCCTGCTCGGGGCGTGCGCGTCCGACACCGACGCGGGCGGCGACTCCACGAGCGCCACCGGGGAGACCTCTGAGCCCGACGACGGCCCGTCGACGGACCCGTCGACGGAGCCGACCGACGACGCCACCGACGAGCAGCAGGGCCTGCCCGACGCCGCGACGATGGACGTCGTCGCGGGCGCGCACGGCAAGGGCCTGCCGCCCGGCGCGGACGCGCCGACCGAGGGCGGCACGGGTGCCGCGTGGAGCGCCGAGCCGGGCCTCCTGCTCGTCGTGACCTTCGGGTCCAGCACGTGCCCGCTGCTCGCCGAGGACGACGCCGCGGTCGAGGGGAGCGACGTCGTCGTGTCGTTCGTCGACATCCCCGCCGACACCGCGTGCACCATGGACTACGTGCCCGCCACGTCCGTCGTCGCGGTGCCCGACGACGTGGACGCGAGCGCCGACGTGAGCGTCGTGCTCGGGGACCACGGGACCGTCGTCGTGCCGCCGCCGGCCGAGGGATCGGCCGGCGAGTTCGCCTGGACCGCGGGCTGACGACCCCCGCGGTGAAGAGCGCGTGAAAGGACGGGCCGCCGCCGGTGGGCCGTCTCCCGCGCGGCGGGCGAGCGGCTACCGTGTCCGGGTGACGACGTCCCCCTCCTCCCGCCCCGCTCGCCGCGCCCTGGCCTGCGCCGCGACCCTCGTGCTGGCTCTCGTCGCGGGCGCGTGCTCGGCGCCCCCGAAGCAGCAGACACCGGTCGAGGACGTCGCGACGTCGTCGTCGACGGGCACGGGAGAGACGGGACCGGAGGGCTTCGAGGAGTACTACGGGCAGACCCTCGCGTGGGAGGAGTGCGGGGCCGGCTGGGAGTGCGCGACGGCGCGCGCCCCCCTCTCGTGGCAGGACCCGGCGGCGGGCGAGATCGAGCTCGCGGTCAAGCGCCAGCCCGCGACCGGTGAGCGCATCGGCTCGCTCCTCACCAACCCCGGCGGTCCCGGTGCGTCAGGGGTCGACTTCGTCGCGTCGCTCGCCCCGACCGTCGGCGAGGGCGTCACCGCGGCCTACGACCTCGTGGGCTTCGACCCCCGCGGGGTCGGGCAGTCGTCGCCCGTGGTGTGCCTCGACGACGCCGCGAAGGACGAGTCCCTGTCGCGCGACTTCGACACGGACGAGGCAGGGCTCGAGGCGCTCGCGGCGGACCGCCGCGCCTGGGCCGACGCGTGCGCCGAGAACACGGGCGAGCTGCTCGGCCAGGTGGACACCCAGAGCGCGGCGCGCGACATGGACATGCTGCGCGCCGTCCTCGGCGACGAGAAGCTCGCGTACCTCGGCTACTCGTACGGCACGCAGCTCGGAGCCACGTACGCGGGGCTGTTCCCGGACAAGGTCGGCCGCATGGTGCTCGACGGCGCGATCGACACCTCGCTCGACCCGGACGAGATCTCCGAGCAGCAGGCCGTCGGCTTCGAGAACGCCCTGCGCGCGTACGTCGAGGACTGCCAGGCCGGCGCCAAGTGCCCCCTGAAGGGCGACACGGACGCGGGGATGCGTCAGATCCGCTCGCTCCTCGACGCCGCGAAGGCGAACCCGCTCCCGACGGACTCGGGCCGACGCGTGACGCAGACGCTCGGCTTCTACGGCGTCGCCGTCACGCTGTACAACGACCAGAGCTGGCCCGTGCTCACGCAGGCGCTCACCGAGGCGATCGAGGAGGGCACCGGCAACGGCCTGCTCTATCTCGCCGACTTCTACAACGACCGGAACGCCGACGGCACGTACGCGTCGAACTCGTCCGAGGCGTTCCGGGCGGTCAACTGCCTCGACGGCCGTCAGGACGACGACCCGGCCGCGATGCAGGCCCAGCTCGAGCGGCTCGAGGAGGAGGCCCCCACGATGGGCTACTTCTTCGCGTTCGGCGGGCTCACGTGCGAGGGCTGGGCGTACCCCGTCGTCGACCAGGAGTTCGACCTCGCCGCGAAGGGCGCCGCGCCGATCCTCGTCATCGGGACGACCAACGACCCGGCCACCCCGTACGTGTGGGCCGAGGGCCTCGCCGACACTCTCGACTCTGCCGTCCTGGTCACCTGGGAGGGTGAGGGGCACACCGCCTACGGCCGCGCGAACGACTGCCTGAGCGACGCCGTCGACGCGTACCTCGTGGACGGGACCGTGCCCGAGGACGGGCTCCGCTGCTGACACGGAGGGGGCCCGACGGCGGCCCGCGGGGCCGCTTTGGAATCTAGCCCGGTCGTTGGGTACAGTAGGCGCTCGTTGCCACCGGTTCGCCGAGCGGACCGGGACGTAGCACGCCGCCTTAGCTCAGTCGGCAGAGCGATTCACTCGTAATGAATAGGTCAAGGGTTCGATTCCCTTAGGCGGCTCCATCACGGCAGAAGGCCGGGTCCTCGGACCCGGCCTTCTGTGCTCCCGGAGCGCGGTGTCGCCGTGGACCCCCGGCCCGCCGCAGAGCCTCGTCGAGCCTCAGCCGACGCGGCGCAGGAGCAGGATCACGCCGCCGGCCGCGGCGGCGACGAGCCCGCCGACACCCACCGCGGCGAAGGTCGGGAAGGCCTCGCCCGCGGGCGGGGGCGGCGCCGTCCGGTCGACGGAGGCGAGCGGGACCCGCACCGGCTCGGGGCCCGCGGTCGTGGGCGCGGCGGTCGGCGTCGGCTCGACGGGAGCGGCCGTCGTCGGGTCCTCCGTCGGCTCCTCGGTCGGCTCCTCGGTGACGTCGGGCTCCGGCGCGTCCGGCGTCTCGACGGGTGCCTCCACGGCCGCCGCGGCGGGCGGCTCCTCGGCCGGGGGTGAGGCGACCGGTGCGTCGGGGGCCGGTGCCGGGGCCGGGGTCGTGGGGGAGGGTTCGGCCTGCGCCGTCGTGCAGACGGGGTCGTCCCCGTTCCAGCGCGCGTGCTGCGCCCGCAGCCCGGACACCTGGGCCCACGTGACGCAGTAGCCGTCCGGGAACGTGCGCGTCGGCACCGAGAAGGCCAGGAACCCGTCCGCGGAGTCGCGCGGGCCGTAGGAGTCGGAGTAGTACCGCTCGCGGCTCCCGTCCGGCGCGCTCACGGCGTAGGAGACGGCGCCCCACTCGGACCAGAGCCGCTCCGGGTCGAACGAGACGCCGTCGACGCTCACCTCGAGCCCGCTCTCGCCGTCCCGGCCGACGGCGGTCGCGGGTGCGGCGGCGACGGCCACCACGAGCACCGCCAGGGGCGCGAGGGCGAGCAGGCGGCCAGCGGCGCGCATCAACACCTCCGGGTCGTTCGGGTGTGGTCCGCGGCACATCGTACGCAGTCGTGCGGGCCGGTCCGAACGCCGGGGCGCCCCCTGGGGGCGGCTCAGGCCCCGAGCGTCGCGAGCCACCGGACGACGGCCTCGCACACGGCCGCGTCCTGGCCCTTGAGGTCGTGGGCCCCGGGGAGCTCGACGCGGGTGACAAGACCGGGGATCGCGGCGGTGTGCTCCGCGAGCTCGTCCGGCGTCGCGAACGGGTCGGTGCGCCCGGAGACGAGGAGGACCGGCACGTGGAGGTCGGGGAAGTGCTCCGTCCGCAGCCGTTCGGGCTTGCCGGGCGGGTGCAGCGGGTAGCTGACCAGGGCCAGCCCGGCGGCAGGGAGCCCTTCGGCGACGGTCATCGAGCACATGCGCCCGCCGTACGAGCGGCCGCCGAGCACGAGGCGGTCCGTCGTGGTGCCGAGCTCGGCGGCGAACGCCTCCGCCTCGGCGCGGACGTGCGCGACCGCGACGGGCGGACGGTCGGGCATCCGCTTGCCGGCGATCCGGTAGGGGAAGTCGACGCGGCGCACGGGGACGGGCGGGTCGAGGGCGACCAGCGCCTCGTCGATCGCGACGAGCGCGCGGTGGTCGCGGCTCGCGCCGGCGCCCGGCGTGAGCAGGACGCCGGCGACGGGCCGGTCGTCGGGGGTCGGCGTGGTCACCGTCCCAGTCTCGCAGCGCGCACGACGTTCCTCGTGGTCGGGGCGGGCCTCGCGGCCCGGGTCACCGCGCCGCGAGCCGCGCCGGGTCGAGGTCGGTGCGACGCAGCAGCTGCGCGTTGAGCGCGACGATCACTGTCGACGCGGACATGAGGATCGCGCCGACCGCCATCGGCATGACGAACCCGACGGGCGCGAGCACGCCCGCGGCGAGCGGTACGGCTGCGATGTTGTAGCCCGCGGCCCACCACAGGTTCTGCTGCATCTTGCGGTACGACGCGTGCGACAGCTCGATGATCGACAGCACCGCGCGCGGGTCGGAGCTCGCGAGGATCACGCCGGCCGAGGCGATCGCGACGTCGGTGCCGGCGCCGATCGCGATGCCGACGTCCGCCTGGGCGAGCGCCGGGGCGTCGTTGACGCCGTCGCCGACCATCGCGACGACGCGCCCGCCCTGCTGCAGCTCCGCGACCTTCGCGTCCTTGTCCTCGGGGCGCACGCCCGCGAACACCTGGTCGATGCCGAGCTCGCGTCCGACCGCGCGGGCGACGGGCTCGGCGTCGCCGGTGATCATGACGACCCGGATGCCGCGCCGGTGCAGCGCGTCGACGGCCTCGCGCGACTCGGGGCGGATCGCGTCCGCCAGGGCGAACGCGCCCACGACCTCGCCGGACCGCGAGTCGGACGCGGTGCCGGTGCCGTCGTCGCCCGCGACGACCACGTGCAGGACGGTCGAACCGTCCCCGGCCCACGCGGCGGCGTCGGGCAGGGGGTCGAGGCCGCGCTCGCGCAGGAGCGCGGGACCGCCGACCGCGACGCGGCGGGCGCCGTCGGGGGTCGGGACGGTCGCCTCGACGCCGACGGCCGTGAGCGACCGGAAGTCCGTGGCGCGGGGGACGTCGTCGCCCCGCTCCTCGGCCGCCCGCACGATCGCCCGGGCGAGCGGGTGCTGGCTGTCCGCCTCGGCCGCCGCGGCGAGCGCGAGGAGCGCGGCCTCGGACGTGCCGCCCGCGGTCGCGAGGTGCACGACGACGGGCTCGCCCGCGGTCAGCGTCCCCGTCTTGTCGAACAGGACGGTGTCCACGGTACGCATGCGCTCGAGCGCCAGGCGGTCCTTGACGAGGACGCCCGCCTTCGCGGCACGCTCCGTCGACAGCGAGACGACGAGCGGGATCGCGAGGCCCAGCGCGTGGGGGCACGCGATGACGAGGACGGTGATCGCCCGGATCAGCGCCTGCTCGGGCGTGCCGAGGACGAGCCACAGGCCGATCGTCAGGGCCGCCGCGCCGAGCGCGTACCAGAACAGCCACCCGGCGGCGCGGTCCGCGAGGCGCTGCGTCTTCGTCGAGGACGCCTGCGCGTCCGCGACGAGCCGCTGGATCCCGGCGAGCGCGGTGTCCTCGCCGACGGCCGTGATCCGCACGCGCAGCGCGTCGTCCGTCGCGACGGTCCCGGCGACCACGCCGTCCCCGACCGTCCGGCGCACGGGGCGCGACTCGCCGGTGATCATCGACTCGTCGACGTCCGCGGAGCCCGACGCGACCTCGCCGTCCGCAGGCACGCGCCCGCCCGGCCGGACGACGACCAGGTCGCCCACGCGCAGGTCCGTCGGCGCGACGGTCGTCACGCTCCCGTCCTCGGCGACACGCTCCGCCTCGTCCGGGAGGAGCGCGGCGAGCGAGTCGAGCGCGGACGCGGTCTGCGCGAGCGAGCGCATCTCGAGCCAGTGGCCGAGCAGCATGATGACGACGAGGAGCGCGAGCTCCCACCAGACGTCGAGCTCGTGGGCGAGCACGCCCATGCTCGCTCCCAGCGAGGACACGAACGCGACCGTGATGGCGAGCGAGATGAGCGTCATCATCCCGGGCTTGCGGCTCCGCAGCTCGCTCACCGCACCGGTGAGGAACGGGCGCCCGCCCCAGGCGTAGATCACCGTGCCGAGGACGGGGGACACCCAGGGGACCCAGGCGGCGTCGGGCAGGTCGTAGCCCAGGAGCATCGCGAACATGGCGTTCAGCGCGACCGTGGGGACCGCGAGCACGAGCATGATCCAGAACAGGCGGCGGAACTGCCCGACGTGGTCGCCGTGCCCACCGTGCCCGGTCATGTCGTGCCCGCTGTGCCCGCTGTGGCCGCTGTGCGCGGTCATGTCGTGCCCGCCGTGACCGGCCGCGGCGCGGTCGCTGTGGACGGACGCCTCGTGCCCGGGCTGGTCGTGCGTCGCGTGATCGTGCGTCGCGTGGTCGACGGCGGCGCTCGGTGCCGCTCCGTGCTCCCCCGGCTCGCCGGTCCGGCGCCCGGGGCCGTGCTCCGTGCGGTGGTCCACCGTGTCCCCTCTCGGCCGCTGATACCCCTAGGGGGTATTACCTCCTCCCGATCATGCCGCGCAGGCACGGATCCGTCAACCGTTCAGGGCGGGCCGTCAGCGAGGGCATGGCGTCAGAGCGCCGGGGTGGACTCCCGCAGCACGACCGCGCACCGGACGGCCACGCGCCGGGGCTCGGCGTCGTCGTCCGGGGCGAGGGCCAGGCGGAGCGCCTGCTCGCCGACCTCGGTCAGCGGGATGCGGACCGTCGTCAGGCCGGGGGTGACGTCGCGCAGCGTCACGATGTCGTCGAAGCCGGCCACCGCGACGTCCTCCGGGACGCGCAGCCCCGCCTCGCGCGCGGCCGCCATCGCCCCGACAGCCATGACGTCGTTCACCGCGAAGACGGCGCGGGGCGCGCCGTCGGGCCCTGCGGCACCCACCCGGGCGAGCAGGTCGCGCATCCCGCCGTGGCCGCCGTCGCGCGTGAACGCGCACTCGACGACGGCCTCCGCCGGCACGGGGGACCCCAGCGCGGCGAGCGCGGCGGTGAAGCCCCGCGCGCGGTCCACGGCGGTGCGGTGGCTCGACGGCCCGGCCAGCACGCCGAACGCGCGGTAGCCCAGCCCGTGCAGGGCGCGCGCGAGGTCCGCCGCGCCGTCGGCGTTCGCGATCTCCACCGCGGGCAGGTCGCCGAGCGGCTGCCCGACGAGCGACACGCCGCCCCCCGACGCGCGGTACCGCTCCAGCGCGTGCCGCAGCGCGCCGTCGGCGTCGTCGGCGAGCCGGCCGCCGCCCAGCACGACCGCCCGCGCGCGCTGGCGGTCCATGAGCTCGACGAACGCGCGCTCGCGCTCGGGGGAGTGCCGGGTGCTCGTCAGCGTGACGATGAGCCCGTCGCGGTCGGCGGCCTCCGCGACCCCGGCCGCGAGCGACGAGAAGTACGGGTCCGCGATGTCGTGCACGACGAGCCCGACGCTCGTCGTGCGGCCGCGGGCCATGGCCTGCGCGCTCGGGTCGGGGGAGTACCCGAGCCGGCGCGCGGACGCGAGGACCCGTTCCCGCAGGTCCGGGCGCACGGTGCGGTTCGCGCTCCCGTTGATCGCGCGGGACGCGGTCGCGAGGGAGACGCCGGCGTCACGAGCGACCTCGCTCAGGGTGGGTCCGGGCACGGGACCAGGCTAGCGGGGCGCCCTGTCGCCGGGTGGGCCGCCCCGGGAGCGGTTACGTTCGGGAGAGCCCGGTCGACCGGGCCTCACCACGCCGCAGGAGGTCCCATGTCCCAGGACGCAGCCGCGCCGCGCGGCACGACGGCGGTGCTCGCCCGGGCGCTCGCGCTCGGTGTCGCCGCGGGCTCCCGCAGCAGCCTCGGGGTCGCGGCGCCGGTGCTGGCCGGCCGCGCGCGCCCCGGCGGGTCGGGCCGGTCGGGTCACGGGCCCGGGCCGCTCGCGCGCGGCGCGGCGCTCCTGGGCGTCGTCGGCGAGCTGGTCGGCGACAAGCTGCCCCAGACGCCGAGCCGGCTCGCGCCGCCCGGCCCGGTCCTGCGCGTCGCGAGCGGCGCCGTGGGCGGCGTGCTCGTCGCCCGGCACCGGACCGGTCCCGTCGGGCTGGTCCTCGCCGCCGCGGCGGGGGCCGCGGGCGGGGCTGTCGGGACGTGGGGCGGGGCGGCGTGGCGACGCCTCGCCGTCGGCGAGCGGCCCGACTGGCCGGGCGCCGTCGCGGAGGACGTCACGGCGCTCGCGCTCGCGGCCTGGGCCGTCCGGGCCTGAGCTCCGCGTCTCCAGGGCCGGGGCCCAGGACGGTCCCCGGCCGGGGAGCCGTCCGTCAGCAGCCCGCCTGCTCGTACCGGCACAGCAGCTCCCACGCGGCACGGGCCTGCTCCGAGACCGTCTCGCGGGCCGCGCCGACGGTGCTCTCCCCGCCGTCGAGCGCGACGAGCGCGACCGCGGCACCACGCCGCGTGGTCGCCAGGTAGGTCCCGAGCGCCGTGTCCAGGTCGCCGCTCTCGCCCGACCCGTAGTAGTCCGCGGCGAGCCCGGTGCCCTGGGCGCCGACGTCGACCGGCTCGACCGCGTACGTCGTGCCCTCCGCGCCGCCCTGCGCCGCGCACGCGGCGAGCAGGTCCGCGAGCCGCGCGGCCTCGGCGGTGGCGGCGTCGGCGTCGGCGAACACCGCGACCTGGTGGACCCCCACGACGCCCTCGGCCGCGCCGTCCCCCTCGGTCGCGGTGCGCATCGCCGTGGCGTCCGCGGGGCCGCCGTCGGCGCACGCCTCCGGGAGGTGCCAGTCCGCGACCCCCTCCGCCTCGGCACGCCCGCCTTCCGCACCCCACGCGCCCTCGGGCAGCAGGACGTCGGCGGGCGCGTCCGTCGGGAGCGCCGGGGCGGGAGCGCCGGGCGCCGGGGTCGAGGGTTCCGGGGCCGACGGCTCCGGGGTGCCCGGGGTGTCGCCTGGGGCTGCGGTGCAGGCCGCGAGGACCAGGGCGCTCGCGGCAAGGACGGTCGTCGTCGTCGAGGCTCTCATCCGCACCACCCTGGCAGCGGTGCGCTCGGCTCGCAGGAGCACCTCACGCCCGCCGCAGCCGCGGCTGCGGCCAGCACACCCCACCCGCCGAGCACGGGGTCCGCGACCGTTCTCGTCGCGATCCGGTCGCGGATCGCGTGCTCGCGGGGGCTCGGGCGGAAGGACCGGGGGCTCAGGTGGCCGGGATGCTCGTCACGGTCGTCAGGAGGAACGCCGCGTCCTCGACCGCGCTGACCGCGTGCCGTTCGTGCGTGAGCACGCGCAGCTCGCCCTCGCCGAGCTCGACGTCGCCCTCGCCGAGCGCGGTGACCCGGACCCGCCCGCGCAGCACCTGGATCGACGCCGCGGGCGGGGAGTTGTGCTCCCCGAGCTCGACGCCCGCGCGCAGCGCGAGGATCGTCTGGCGCAGCGAGCCGTCGTGCAGCACGACCTCCGCGCTGCGGCCGTTCGGCGCGGTGCGGGCGTTCGTGAGGTGGGCGTCCGTGAGGAGGTCGACGTTCGTCATCGGGGCTCCGGCCTGTCGGGGAGCTCCATCATGCCGCGCCGCCGACGTCGCTGCCGCCCGTGCCGCGGCCGGGTCGAGCTGGTTGCCGCGACCGGCTCGGGCGGGCGGGGCGCGCCGGTGGCGCGTGCTGGTGGTCTGCCGTGCGGTCCGGAAGAGTGGCCGCCATGCAGGTGGTCTCCGGTCTCCTCGTCGGTCTGTTCGGCCTCGTCTTCACCGTCGGGATGCTGCTGCTCCTCGCCGCGACGGCGCGGCGCGTCATGGGCGCGCCCGTCGGCTGGATCCGCTCGGCGGTCGTGGCCCTCGCGATGCTGTCGGTCGCGTCGTGGGTGCTCACGGGCGGCCTGCTCGACGCCGGCTGGTCGCGCCCGGACGGGACGCTCACGGTCGAGCCGGGCGTCGCGCTCGTCGCCGTCGTGCTCGCGTTCGCGTGGGCGTTCGTGCTCGGGCTGTGCGTGCTGCTCGTGCTCGAGCTCCTCGTCCCGACGGGCTCGGTCCCGGGGCCGTGGCGCGCGCTCCGAGGGCTGCGCCAGGGCCGTCGCGAGACGCGGCGCTACGCCCAGATCCTGGGGATCGGCGTCCGGCACGGCCTCGGTGGGGCGCTCACGCGCGGAGCGCGGCAGCCGGACGGCTCGCGCCTGTCGCGCACCGACCAGCGGCGACAGGCGGCCGCGCTGCGCGACGCCCTGAGCGACGCCGGCGTGACGTTCGTGAAGTTCGGCCAGGTGCTGTCCACGCGCCGGGACCTGCTGCCCGCCGCGTTCGCGGACGCGCTCGCCACGCTCCAGAGCGAAGTCCCGCCCGCGCCGTGGTCGCAGGTGGAGGCGGCCGTCGCGGGCGCGCTCGGGCGTCCGATCGACCAGGCGTTCGCCGACTTCTCGCCGGAGCCGCTCGCCTCGGCATCCGTGGGCCAGGTCCACGCGGCCCGCCTGCTCGACGGGCGCGACGTCGTGGTCAAGGTGCAGCGCCCGGGTGCCCGCGCCCAGGTCGAGACGGACCTCGCGATCCTCGGGCGGCTCGCGCGCCGCATCGAGCGCGACACGGCGTGGGGCCGCTCGCTCGGCGTCGTCGACCTCGCCGACGGCTTCGCCGCGTCGCTGCGCGAGGAGCTCGACTACACGGTCGAGCTGGAGAACACGCTCGCGCTGCGCGCGGCGCTCGCGCGGGGCGCGGCGGAGGACCGGCGCCCCGACGACGACGCCACCGACCTGGCCGCAGGCCCGCGCGTCCGGGTCCCCGACGTCTACCCCGAGCTCTCCGGGACGACGCTGCTCGTCATGGAACGGCTCGACGGCGTTCCCCTCGGCCGCGCCGCGGACGTGCTCTCCGGCCTCGACGACGACGTGCGCGCCGACCTCGCCTCTCGCCTCCTCGCGGCGACGCTCGAGCAGGTGCTGGTCGCGGGCACCTTCCACGCCGACCTCCACCCCGGGAACGTGCTCGTCACCGCCGACGGCCGTCTCGGCCTGCTCGACATGGGCTCCGTCGGCCGGCTCGGCGAGCCCGACCGGCTCGCGCTCGCGGCGGTGCTGCTCGCGGTCGACGCCGACGACGCCGTCGCCGCGACCGACGCCCTCCTCGAGCTGCTCGACGCCCCGGCCGACCTCGACGTGCGCCGCATGGAGCGCGCCGTCGGGCAGGTGATCGTGCGGTTCCGCGGCGCCGGCGCGAGCGGCGCGATGTTCACCGCGCTCTTCCGGCTCGTCACCGACGCGGGCCTCGCCGTCCCGTCGCAGGTCGCCGCCGCGTTCCGGACGTTCACGTCGCTGGAGGGCACGCTGCGCCTGCTCGACCCCGGGTTCGACCTCGTCGCCGCGGCCCGCGCGACCGCGCAGCCGCTCGTGCGGCGCGTCGTGACACCGCAGGGCCTGCGCGAGCGCGCGACGAGCCTGTTCCTCGGCCTCGCGCCGGAGCTCGAACGGCTCCCGCGCCGGCTCGCGAAGATCACGAGCGACGTCGAGGCCGGGCGGCTCACCGTCACCGTCCGCTCGTTCGCGCACCCCGAGGACCGCGCGTTCCTCACCGGCCTCGTGCAGCAGGTCGTCTCCACGGTCATCGCCGCCGCGGCCGTCGTCGCGGCGGTCGTGCTGGTCTCCGCCGACTCCGGCCCCGAGCTCGTCGAGGGCCTGAGCCTGTTCGCCGTCCTCGGCGCTGCGCTCGGGTTCGTCGGGACCGTGCTCGCCGTGCGCGTCCTCGTGTTCGCGTTCCGGGGGTCGGCCGCGCGCCGCGAGTGACCTCAGGCGTCGTGCGCGCCCGACGGGTGCGTCGCGTCCGCGGGCCGCACGACCGTGACCGGGCAGTGCGCGTACTCGACCGCGTGCCGGCTCACCGAGCCCAGGAGCAGCCGGTCGAACCCGCCGACGCCGCGGTTGCCGAGCACGAGCCGCTCGGCGCGCGACGACGCCTCGATGACCCCCTTCGCGGCGTGCACGTGCTGCACGCTGCGCACGAGGCGGTCGTCGGGCAGGTCGACCCCCGCCGCCTCGAGCGCGGCGTCGAGCTTCTGGGCGGCGAACTTCTCGTAGTCGTCGATGGGCGGTGTCCACCCCCACGAGTCGGGCAGGGGCGCGAGCGAGACGATCTGCCAGCAGAACAGGGCCTCGAGCGTCGCGCCCGTACGGCGCGCGACGTCGGCGCCGTGCCGCAGCGCCTGGACCGACGTCGCCGACCCGTCGACACCGACGACGACGGGCCGCGCGTGGTCGTGGCGCACGTCGGGCGTCCCGCGCACCACGGTCACGGGGACGGTCGCGTGCTGCACGACGGCGGTCGGCACCGACCCGAGGACCATGCGCCCGAGGCGGCCCCGGCCGCAGCGCCCGAGGACGAGCAGGTCGGCGTCGTCGCCGTCGGCGGCGTCGGGCCGCACGTCGTCCTGGGCGGGCTGCGCGACGCGCGGCTGGGCGAGGGCGAGCAGGACGGCCGCGGGGCTGCCGCGCTCGGCGACGGCCCTCGCGGTCACCACGTCCGGGCCGATCCCCGTGCGGGCGTGCGCGGCGTCGAGCCACTCCTGGGCCAGCGCGCGCTTCTCGTCGGCCACCGTGCCGGGGCCGTCGCCCGGTCCCTGCCGCGACTCGAACGCGAGCACCGCCGTCAGGGGCACCGCCCGGTCCGTCGCCTCGCGCAGCGCCCAGTCGAGCGCGCCGCCCGACTCCTCCGACCCGTCGACACCGACGATCACGCCGCGCATCTCGCCACCTCCGCCCGGTCTGCCGACCGCGTGCGCCGTCGGCGTGCTGTCCCGACGCCGTCGGGGGCGCCGGTGCTCTCTCGACCCTAGGCCGCGCGGGCGCGCCGCGCCCGGGACGGGCGTCCCGAGGTGGTGGACGAGAGTCCCGCGTCGCGTCGACACGGGCGGCACGCGGCGCGCCGCGGGGAGGCGGTCAGAACCGCGGGTCGGGCTCGTCCTGGAGGATGTTGCGCAGGGGGCGGGTGACGACGTCGACCCGCGCGAGCAGGTCCGCCGGGCCCGAGACGACGAGCGCCCTGTCCCCGACCGGCACGTACACCGCGGCGTGCTCCCGCACGGTGACGTACAGGCAGGGGCGCGTCTCGCCGTCGACCCGGAACGTGGTGCGCACGACGGGCGCGACGTCCACCTCCTCGACGATCGCGCGCATCGCGGCGCGGTACTCCTGGTAGGAGTCGAGGAAGTCGTCGTCGCCGGGGGTGTCCGAGTGCAGCGGCGCGGCGAGCGCACCGCTGAGCGCGGTGCGGGCGATGTCCTCGGCCTGCTCGTCGTGCGCGGCCCGCACCCGCAGCGTCTCGACGTCGAGCGTCTCGCCCGTGAACGACACGTAGGAGCGCAGGAAGCGCTCCTCGGCCGGGTCGTGCGCGCCGTGGCCGGCGCCCGTCAGCGTCTCCTCGTCGAGGTCGAGGCCCCAGGTGAGCGGGTCGTCGACCTCCGCGACGGCGCCGTGGAACCGGGCGACCACCTGCTCCCACGACGCGGGCGAGCCCGCGGGGCGTGCCTCTCGCTCGTCCGCGTCCGGTGCGGGGGTGTCCTCCGGCGGCTGTTCCGGTTGGTGCATCGCTCTTCGCCACCCTTCTGGACGTCGTGCGGGGCGCACTCCCGAGCCTGCCCGTGGCGCGGGCCGCGGTCAACGCCTCGGGCGCGTGTCGGACCGGGTGATCTCCTGCGTCGTGCTCCCGGGACCGCCCGGCAGGTCACGGCCCGACCTCTCTTTCACGCCCCTGGCGAACAACGGCATACGGAGGGGGTGCGGCTCGTTCGAACCGCATAGAGTCAATGCGGTCAGGCTTGTACCCGTCGTCCGGCGGGCAGGTGTACGCCGCTCACGAGGAGCAGCACATGTTCGAGAGATTCACAGACCGAGCCCGTCGGGTCGTCGTCCTCGCCCAGGAAGAGGCGCGGATGCTCAACCACAACTACATCGGCACCGAGCACATCCTCCTCGGCCTCATCCACGAGGGCGAGGGTGTCGCGGCCAAGGCGCTGGAGTCCCTCGGGATCTCCCTCGACGGCGTCCGCACCCAGGTGACCGAGATCATCGGCGAGGGCCAGCAGGCTCCGAGCGGGCACATCCCGTTCACGCCGCGCGCCAAGAAGGTGCTCGAGCTGTCGCTGCGCGAGGCGCTCCAGCTCGGTCACAACTACATCGGCACCGAGCACATCCTGCTCGGCCTCATCCGCGAGGGCGAGGGCGTCGCCGCCCAGGTCCTGACGAAGATGGGCGCCGACCTCAACAAGGTGCGCCAGCAGGTCATCCAGCTCCTGTCCGGCTACCAGGGCAAGGAGCCGGTCGCCGCCGGCGGCCCCACCGAGGGCCAGCCGTCGGGCTCGGCCGTGCTCGACCAGTTCGGGCGCAACCTCACCCAGGCCGCGCGCGAGGGCAAGCTCGACCCGGTCATCGGGCGCAGCCTCGAGATCGAGCGCGTCATGCAGGTCCTGAGCCGCCGCACCAAGAACAACCCCGTCCTCATCGGCGAGCCCGGCGTCGGCAAGACGGCCGTCGTCGAAGGTCTCGCCCAGGACATCGTCCGCGGCGACGTCCCCGAGACGCTGAAGGACAAGCAGCTCTACACGCTCGACCTCGGCGCGCTCGTCGCCGGGTCGCGCTACCGCGGTGACTTCGAGGAGCGCCTCAAGAAGGTGCTCAAGGAGATCCGCACGCGCGGCGACATCATCCTCTTCATCGACGAGATCCACACCCTCGTGGGAGCGGGTGCCGCCGAGGGCGCGATCGACGCCGCGAGCATCCTCAAGCCGATGCTCGCGCGCGGCGAGCTGCAGACCATCGGCGCGACGACGCTCGACGAGTACCGCAAGCACGTCGAGAAGGACCCGGCCCTGGAGCGTCGCTTCCAGCCCATCCAGGTCGCCGAGCCGTCGCTCACGCACGCCATCGAGATCCTCAAGGGCCTGCGCGATCGCTACGAGGCGCACCACCGCGTGTCCATCACGGACTCCGCGCTCGTCTCCGCGGCCACGCTCGCGGACCGGTACATCAACGACCGGTTCCTCCCGGACAAGGCGATCGACCTCATCGACGAGGCGGGCGCGCGCCTGCGCATCCGCCGCATGACGGCCCCGCCGGAGCTCAAGGAGCTCGACGAGGAGATCGCCGAGGCGCGCCGCGAGAAGGAGTCCGCGATCGACGCGCAGGACTTCGAGAAGGCCGCCGGCCTGCGCGACAAGGAGAAGCAGCTCACCGCGAAGCGCGCCGACAAGGAGAAGGCGTGGAAGTCCGGTGACCTGGACACCGTCGCGGAGGTCGACGAGGAGCTGATCGCCGAGGTCCTGGCCATGGCCACGGGCATCCCGGTCTTCAAGCTCACCGAGGAGGAGTCCAGCCGCCTGCTCCACATGGAGGACGAGCTGCACAAGCGCGTCGTCGGCCAGGAGGCCGCGATCAAGGCGCTGTCGCAGGCGATCCGCCGTACGCGTGCGGGCCTCAAGGACCCGAAGCGCCCCGGTGGGTCGTTCATCTTCGCCGGCCCCACGGGCGTCGGGAAGACGGAGCTGGCCAAGGCGCTCGCCGAGTTCCTCTTCGGGGACGAGGACGCGCTCATCCAGCTCGACATGTCGGAGTTCTCCGAGAAGCACACCGTCTCGCGGCTGTTCGGCTCGCCCCCCGGGTACGTCGGGTACGACGAGGGTGGTCAGCTCACGGAGAAGGTGCGGCGCAAGCCGTTCTCGGTCGTCCTGTTCGACGAGGTGGAGAAGGCCCACGCGGACATCTTCAACTCGCTCCTGCAGATCCTCGAGGACGGTCGTCTGACCGACTCGCAGGGCCGGGTCGTGGACTTCAAGAACACCGTCATCATCATGACGACCAACCTCGGCACGCGGGACATCGCCAAGGGCGTCCAGACCGGCTTCAACGCCGGCGGCGACCTGGTCACGTCCTACGAGCGCATGAAGGCGAAGGTCAACGACGAGCTCAAGCAGCACTTCCGGCCTGAGTTCCTCAACCGCGTCGACGACGTGGTGGTCTTCCCGCAGCTCTCGCAGAACGAGATCATCCAGATCGTCGACCTGATGATCGCCCGTCTCGACGCCCGCCTGCGGGACAAGGACATGGGCATCGAGCTCACGCAGCCCGCGAAGCACCTCCTCGCGGAGAAGGGCTACGACCCGGTCCTGGGTGCTCGTCCGCTGCGCCGCGCGATCCAGCGCGACATCGAGGACGTGCTCTCCGAGAAGATCCTGTTCGGCGAGCTCAAGGCCGGCGAGATCGTCCTGGTCGACGCCGAGGGCGAGGGCCTGCTCGGGGAGTTCACCTTCCGGGGCGTCTCGAAGGGCGAGCACGACCGCGGCCCGGTGAGCGTGGGCGCGGCCGCCGCGCTCGACGCCCCCACCGGCGTCTCGGTCCGCGACCTGCCCCCGACGGGCGAGCTGCAGGCCGGCGCGGAGTGACGCACTCCTGAACGCCTGACACACGGGCCCCGATCCTCCTCCGGGAGGGTCGGGGCCCGTCGTCGTCCCGGCACCCTGCGGCACCGTCGCCAGAGCGCGAGACGCGGTCCGTTCGGTACGGCAACACCGTCGAGCAGCGCCTGCTCGACCTCCCGCGGGGGTGAGGTGCTCGGCGATGATGGGTGGACCGTCGCGGCGGCAATCCCCGCGCGGACGCGGCTCGGCGCGGAGTACCGTCCGGGACGTGGACCAGAGCCCGCTCGACGACCTGACCGCCCGCCTGCGCGCCGCGGGGTGCGTCTTCGCGGAGGACGAGGCCGCGCTCCTCGCCGAGCGGGCCGACGACGCCGCGCACCTCGAGGCGCTCGTCGCGCGCCGGGTCGCGGGCGAGCCGCTCGAGCACGTCCTCGGGTACGTCGACTTCCACGGGCTGCGGGTCGCCGTCGACCCGGGGGTGTTCGTGCCGCGCCAGCGCACCACGCTGCTCGTCGACGAGGCGGTCGCGCTCGGGCGACGAGCGGGGCCGGCGGTCGTCGTCGTCGACCTGTGCTGCGGCGCCGGGGCGCTGGGGCTCGCGACCGCGGTGGGCCTCGGCGGCGACACGACCGTCTCGCTGCACGCGAGCGACGTGGACCCGGCCGCCGTCGCGTGCGCGGCGCGCAACGTCGCGGCCGTCGGCGGCACCGCGTCCGCGGGCGACCTGCTCGACCCGCTGCCGCCCGGTCTGCGCGGCCGGGTCGACCTGCTCCTCGCCAACGTGCCGTACGTCCCGACGACCGAGATTGCGCTCCTGCCGCGCGAGGCGCGCGACCACGAGGCGCACGTCGCGCTCGACGGCGGCGGCGACGGGCTGGACGTGCTGCGCCGCGTCGCGGCCGAGGCGCCCGCCTGGCTCGCCCCCGGCGGCCACCTGCTCACCGAGTCCGGCGAGCGTCAGGCGGCGGGCGCCGTCGCGGTGCTCGACCGTGCCGGGCTCGTCGCGCGCGTCGTCCGGGACGACGAGATCGGCGCGACGATCGTCGTCGGGACGCTCCCCGCCGAGACGTGAGAAGTGGCCCCCGGGACGCGCCTGCGAGGGGCCGCTTCTCACGTCTCGTCAGGCTTCCGCACGCGCCGGCGGCGCCGGTCGAGGAACGCCGGGGCGAGGCCTAGGCCGAGGCGGGTCGCAGCAGTGCGCGGATCTCCTTCTCGGCCTGCGTGGGCGTGAGCGCGCGGCAGCCGAGCGACTCCCAGTGCCGCACGAGCGCGGGCTCGGCGCGCAGCAGCGCCCACCCGCGCCGGAACAGCGTGAGCGGCGGCTTGCGCATCTCGGCGAGGTCACGCAGGAGGCGGAACCAGAACGTCACGAGCCGGGGACGGTACAGGCAGATCGCGTCGGCCAGGACGTCCTGCGCGCGGCAGGCCGCGACGATCTCCGCCGCGAAGATGCCCTCGGCGAGCACGACGCGCGAGCCCGTCACGTCGACGTGGGTCGTGCCGGTGCGGAGCGACGTCGGGATGTCGTAGACCGGCACGTCGGCGTGGCCCGTGCGCGCGAGGTCGACGAGCGCCGCGACCGCGCCCTCGGCGTCCCACGAGCGGGGGTCGTCCCAGTCCACGATGCCGAAACGCTGCGGCAGGTCGGGGTGGTCGTGGTCGAGGTAGAAGTCGTCGAGCGCGACGACCGGGAGCCCGAGCCGGCGGGTGAGCGACGTCTTGCCCGAGCCCGACGCGCCGGTGAGCAGCACGATCCGCGTCGGCACCTCGCGCGACCCTGGCGGGAGGTCGAACAGCGCCGGGTCCCCGGCGGGTCCGGTCGGCACCGGGTCGGTCCGGGTGGCGGCGTCGGTGGGGCCGCCGTCGGCGTCGTGCTGAGGGTCGCTCACGGGACACCATTGTCGCAGCGTCCCGCGCGAGCCACGGGGCGCGCCGTCGGGAGCGGCGCGTAGCCTTCCCCGGTGACCGCTCCGGACCCCGCCGCCCTGCTCGCCCGCGACGCCCTCGACCGCCTCGACCGGTGGGAGCCCGTGGATCCCCGTCAGGAGGCGCTCGCGGCGGAGTACCGCGCGTTCGTCCGCGGCGACGCCGGGCCGCGCGCCGAGGCGGTGCGGCGTGACGGCGGTCCGCAGCACCTCACGGCGAGCTGTTTCGTGCTCAGCCCGGGGCTCGACCACGTGCTGCTGTGCTTCCACCGCAAGGGCAGGTTCTGGGTCCAGGTGGGCGGCCACACCGAGCCGGAGGACACGACGCTCGCCGGTGCCGCCTACCGCGAGGCGCGCGAGGAGAGCGGCATCGAGGACCTCGTCCCGTTCGACCCGGACCCCGAGCCGGGCGTCCCGTTCGACGCGGACCCCGAGGCGGGCGTGGGGTCCGTGGCCGGGCCCCGGGCCGGCGCCGCGCCGTCCGCCCCGGTCGACGTGCACCGGCACGACCTCGCCGCGGCGTTCGGCACGTGCCGGACGCACTGGGACGTCGGGTTCGTCGCGTTCGCCGACCCGGACGCGCGCACGGTCGTCAGCGACGAGAGCGAGGACGTCGCCTGGTTCCCGGTGGACGCGCTGCCGCCCGGCACGCCCGACGACTTCCCGGTGCGCCTGGCGACCGTCCTCGCGGAGGTGCGGCACCGCCGTCGGGCAGGCATCCCCACGAGGTAGAGCCCCGGTCGCGCGAGGTAGAGCCCTGGTCACGACCAGGGCGCTACCTCGGCGGACCGGGGCTCTACCTCGGCGGACCGGAGCTCTACCTCGGCGGGGCGAGGACGACGTGCAGGGTGCGGGGGCCGTGCACGCCCTCGACGCGGGAGAGCTCGATGTCGCTCGTCGCGCTCGGGCCGCTGATCCACGTCTGCGGACGCTCGGGGTGCGCGGCGAGCAGGCGCACGGCCTCGGGCACGGACTGCACCACCTGGTCCGTGCGCACGACGCACACGTGGAGGTCGGGGACGAGCGTGATCGCGCGGCGGCCCTGGTCGGGCTCGCCGTCGAGCACGATCGTGCCGGTGTCGCCGATCGCGACACGCGCCGCGGTGACGACGGCGTCCGTGCGGTCGAGCTCGTCAGGCGTGCGCGGGTCGTCGCGCGCGTCCCGCACGACGGCGGTCCCCGCGCCCAGGGCCGCGAGCCACGCCGCGTCGAGACCGGCCGGGACGACGACGGACGTCGCGTCGACGAGCAGGTCGGCGACGACCGTGGCCACGTCCGCCGACGTCTCCGCGCGGTGCACGTGCGCCCGGTAGTCGACGAGCCGGTCGACGAGCACGTCCACGACCTCGGGCGACCCGGGGGCGAGCTCGCCGTGCTCGCGGTAGGCGCGCGGGGCGGTGCCCGACGCCGCGAGGCCGGCCGTCGCCGTCGACCCGCCGAGCGCGGTGCGCACGCGGGCGAGGACGTCGTCGCGCGCGCTCACCGGTCCTCGCCTCCCTCGGTGCGGGGCTCGTCGGACGGGCGGTCGCGCCACCAGTCGCGGAAGGTCTGCTTCGCGGGCGCCGGGAGGTCGCGCGAGCGGGTCCACGCGGACGCGGGCGGCGGGAGGGTCGAGATCCGGCCCTTCGGCCCGGCGACCAGGCGTCCGACCCCCGCCGCCTTCTCCGCGAGCTCGAACCGCCGCGCGTCGGACATGACGAACGACGCCGCCTTCATCGCGGCGCCCCACCCGGTGGGGCGGCCGCGGTCGGCGTCGACCTCGCGTGCGCGCAGCTCCACGAGGATCGACGGGATGTCGATCTTCACGGGGCACACCTCGTAGCACGCGCCGCACAGCGTCGAGGCGTAGGGGAGGGACGCGTTCGGGTCGTGGTGGCCGGAGAGGCCACCGGAGGACTTCGTGAGCTGCGGCGTGAGGATCGCGCCGATCGGGCCGGGGTACACCGAGCCGTACGCGTGGCCGCCCACCCGCTCGTACACCGGGCACACGTTGAGGCACGCGGAGCAGCGGATGCAGTGCAGCGCAGCCCGCCCGACCTCGTCGGCGAGGACGTCGGTGCGCCCGTTGTCGAGCAGGACGAGGTGGAACTCCTGCGGGCCGTCGCCGGGCGTGACGCCCGTCCACAGGGACGTGTACGGGTTCATGCGCTCGCCCGTGGACGACCGCGGCAGGAGCTGGAGGAACACCTCCAGGTCCGTGTACGTGGGCACGACCTTCTCGATCCCCATGACGGTGATGAGCGTCTCGGGGAGCGTGAGGCACATGCGCCCGTTGCCCTCGGACTCGACGACGGTCAGCGTCCCCGTGTCCGCGACGCCGAAGTTCGCGCCGCTGATCGCGACCTTCGCCGAGAGGAACTTGCGGCGCAGGTGGGCGCGCGCGGCCATCGCGAGCTCGCGCGGGACGTCCGACAGGTCGGGCGGGGCGTCACCCATGCGGGCGAGGAAGATCTCGCGGATCTCCGCCCGGTTGCGGTGGATCGCGGGCACGAGGATGTGCGACGGCATGTCGTCGGCGAGCTGCACGATGAGCTCCGCGAGGTCCGTCTCGTACGCCGCGATCCCCTCGGCGGCGAGCGCCTCGTTGAGCCCCGTCTCCTGCGTCGCCATGGACTTCACCTTGACGACCTCGTCGACGCCCTTGGCCTTGACGAGGTCCGCGACGATCCGGTTCGCCTCGTCCGCGTCGCGCGCCCAGTGCACGACGCCGCCCCGCGCCACGACGTTGCGCTCCAGCTCCTCGAGGAGCTCGGGCAGGCGTGCCATGACGTCGGTCTTGATCGCGGAGCCGGCGTCGCGCAGCGCCTCCCAGTCCGGCACCTCGCCGACGACGGCGGCGCGCTTGGCGCGGATGGTCGACGTCGCGTGCGCGAGGTTGCGCCGCAGCTGCGTGTTCTGGAGCGCCTCGCGCGCCGCGTCGGGGAACGACCCGCCCCAGCGCAGCGGGGCGTCCGGGCGCGGGACGTCGCCGAACGCGTCCGACGCCGCCCCCGCACCCGCCGAGGTGCCGTGGCCGCCCGGGTGGGCGACGTCGTCGGGCAGTGTGCGCGCGCCGCGCCGGACGGGCAGGCCGAGGAACGTGCGGCTCACCGGGTACCCCCACGTGTCGACGGGCCCACCCCGGCGGGGGCGGGCGTGTCCTTCGTGGAGGCGAGGATCTCCGCGAGGTGCAGCGTGCGGACGCCCGCGCGGATGCGCGACAGGCCGCCGCCGATGTGCATGAGGCACGACGCGTCGCCGGCGGTGAGGACCTCGGCGCCCGTCGACTTCACGTGCGTCATCTTGTCGGCGAGCATCGCCGTCGACGTCTCGGCGTTCTTCAGCGCGAAGGTGCCGCCGAACCCGCAGCACGCCTCCGCCGCGGGCAGCTCGACGAGGTCGATGCCCTCGACCGCGCGCAGGAGGCGCAGCGGCTTGTCGCCGACGTGGAGCATGCGCAGCGAGTGGCACGTCGGGTGGTAGGTGACCCGGTGGGGGAAGGAGGCGCCGACGTCGGTCACGCCGAGCACGTCGACGAGCAGCTCGGACAGCTCGTACGTCTTCGCGGCGACCGCGTCGGCGGTGCGCGCGAGGTCGTCGAGCCCGGCCCGTCGGCAGACCATCCCCTGCTGGTGCCGCACGGACCCCGTGCAGGACCCGGACGGGACGACGACGGCGTCCCACTCGCCGTCGAGCACGGGGGAGAACGCCTCGACGTGGTTGCGCACCACGGGGACCGCCTCGTCGAGGTACCCGGTGTTGACGTGCATCTGTCCGCAGCAGGTCTGGCGCTCGGGGAAGAACACCTCGTGGCCGAGGCGCTCGAGGAGGAGGGCGGTGGCGCGCGGTGCCTGGGGGAACATCACGTCGCCGATGCAGGTCGCGGTGAGGGCTATGCGCATCAGGGCTCCGGGGAGGCGAGTCGGGTCCAGTCTCGCCGGGCCGCGTCGTCGCCGCTCGCCGAGACCGCCGCGGTGAGGCGCCGCGGCTGTGGTCTGACCACAGGCCGTCCACTGTAGACCACGACGGCCGCGTGGTCTGACCACAGCGAGCCGGGGTCGCCTACCCTGAGCGGGTGCGCACCCACGAACGCGTCCTCGCCCGCATCGAGGCGGACCTCGCCGCGGGCCGCTGGGCGCTCGGCGAGCGCCTCCCGGCCGAGCGCGCGCTCGCCGAGGAGCTCGGTGTCTCGCGCCCCTCGGTGCGCGAGGCGCTCCGCGTGCTCGAGGCCATGGGCATCGTGCGCACCGCCGTGGGCTCCGGGCCCGACGCCGGCGCGACCGTCGTCGACCGGCCCGCCGCGGGCCTGGGAGCGGCCGTGCGCCTGCACGTCGCGTCCGGGACGCTCGCGGTGCGCGACGTCGTCGAGACGCGCGTCCTGCTCGAGACGTGGGCCGTCCGCGCGGCGGGGGACCGGGGCGTCGAGGACGGCGAGGAGGTCGTGGCGACGCTCGCGGAGGCCGACGCCCTGCTCGACCGCATGGACGACCCGGCGCTGCCCGCCGCCGACTTCCGCGAGCTCGACGCGACGTTCCACGTGCTGCTCGTCCGGCTCGCGGGCAACGCGCTCGTCGAGGCCGTCATGACCGGGCTGCGCGGTGCGATCGAGTCGTACGTCGCCGCGGGCAGCGCGGCGCTGCCGTCGTGGGAGCGGACCGCCGCACGCCTGCGCGCCGAGCACCGCGCCGTGCTCTCCGCCGTCGCGGAGGGCGACGGCGAGCGCGCGGCCCGCGAGGTGCGTGCCCACATCGAGGGGTTCTACGCCGAGACGGGCCTCTGAGGGCCGGTCGCGGTACGGCCGCCGGACGAGGTGCCGCGGGGGATGCCCGACGGTGGCGCCACCGCGAGATCGGCCTGAGCGTTCGAGATCGACTCCCAGGGGGTCGATGTCGCGACGGCTAGGTCGATCTCGCGAGGGGGAGGTCCGTCAGGCGGTGGGTCAGGAGGCGGCGGTCGCCCTCGCGATCGACGAGCGCAAGGGCACGGCGCAGATCGACGGCGGCATCCGTAGGGCGCCCGGCGCGGACGAGCAGCTCGGCGCGGACGGCGGGCAGCAGGTGGTAGCCCGCGAGCGCCGGCTCGTCCGCGACGGCGTCCAGCGCGGCCAGCCCCGCCTCGGCGCCGCGCACCTCCGCGACCGCGACCGCGCGGTTGAGCGCGACGACGGGCGAGCCGGTGAGGTCGAGCAGGACGTCGTAGAGGCCGAGGATCTGCGGCCAGTCGGTCGCGGCCGCGTCGGTGGCCTGGTCGTGGAGCGCCGCGACGGCGGCCTGCACCTGGTACGGCCCGGGCCGCCCGACGGTGAGCGCCGCATCGAGCTCGGCCAGGCCCTCGGCGATCTCGTCGTGCCGCCAGCGGGCGCGGTCCTGCTCGGCGAGGGTCCGCGTGACGCCGTCGGGCCCCACGCGCTCGTCGCGGCGCGCGTGCTGGAGCAGCAGCAGGGCGAGCAGGCCGCGCGTCTCGGGCTCGTCGTCGAGCAGGCGCGCGGTGAGGCGGGCGAGCCGGACGGCGGCGTCGGCGAGCGCGCGCCGCTCGGCCGAGCCCGCGACGGCGTCGGCAGGCTCCGCCCACGCGTCGTACCCCTCGGTGAACAGCACGTACAGCACCGCGAGGACGCCCTCGACGCGCTCGGCCCGCAGCGCGGCCGGCGGCACCCGGAAGGTCATGCCGGTCGCGCGGATGCGGCGCTTGGCCCGGACCAGGCGCTGCGCCATCGTCGCCTCGGGGACGAGGAAGGCGCGTGCGACCTGGGCGGTCGTCATGCCGGTCAGCGACCGCAGGGTGAGCGCGACCCGCGCCTCGGCGGGCAGCGCCGGGTGGCAGCACGTGAAGAGCAGGCGCACGAGGTCGCCGTCCGGGTCGTCGGCGTCCCAGGCGTCGTCGTCGAGGCCGCGCGCGACCTGGTCGAGCACGGGATCCGCTGCCCGGCCCCCGCCCCGGTGACGCGGGTCGACGCGCTCGCCCAGGCGGCCCGCCGCGGCGACCCGCTCGGCCTCGACCCGACGACGGCGCAGCACGTCGATCGCGTGGCGGCGCGCGGTCGTCGTCAGCCACGCGCCGGGACGCTCGGGCACGCCGTCGCGGCCCCACGTCCGCAGCGCCGCGGCGAACGCCTCCTGCGCGGACTCCTCGGCCAGGTCGAGGTCGCCCGTGCTGCGCGCGACGGCGCCGAGGACGCGTCCCCACTCGGTGCGGAACGCGTCCTCGACGGGGTCCGTCGCGGGCGTCAGCTCAGGACCCGTCGAGGTCCAGCGGCCATGCAGGGTGCAGCTCGATCGCGCCGCCGTACGCCATGGGGTGCTCGGACGCGATGGCGATCGCGGTGTCCAGGTCGGGGGCCTCCAGGACGTCGAAGCCCGCGATCGACTCCTTCGTCTCGGAGAACGGCCCGTCCGTGACGAGCACCTTGCCGCCCCGGACCCGCACGCCCACGGCGTCCTCGGGCGGGCGCAGCCGGTCGCCGACCACCGCAGCGCCGCTGCCGTAGTGCCGCCCGACCCACTCCTCGATCGGGGCCGCGGCCTCGGCCTCCTCGGGCCGCAGCCCCGGGTCGTCCGGGGTGCCGAGCACGAGCATGAGGTAGCGCATCAGAGGTCCTCCGCCCTCGTCGCCGCGGGCCGGCGGAGCGCCGTCGGCCCGGAGAACGCCACGTCCGCGACGGCCGTCCCGTCCCCGACGCTGCGTCCGTCACGGTACCGCGCACGGTCCGGCGGGTGCTCGCGGTCCGCCGCGAGGATCGTCTCCAGGAACGTCGTCATCGTGCCTCCTCGTCTCGCACGGCCCGTGCGGCCGTACGGGAGGACGACGAAGCCCGGGCGCCGAGATCGACACCTTTCTGCTGCCGTGGCGGTCGGCGGGGTGAGGGGTAGGAGGCGCGCGGCAGGTGGTACGCCAGGTCGACGGCGGTCTCGACCGCCTCGTCCATCTCCAGCCGGTGCTCGGCGACGAGGCGCGCGAGGAACCCGGCGTCGACCCGGCGCGCCAGGTCGTGGCGGGCCGGGACGGAGCAGAACGCCCGGGTGTCGTCGACGAACCCGCTCGTGTTGTAGAAGCCGGCGGAGTCCGTGACGGCCTCCCGGAACCGGCGCATGCCGTCGGGCGTGTCGAGGAACCACCACGGAGCTCCGAGGCGGAGGGCGGGGTACACGCCCGCGAGCGGGGCCAGCTCGCGCGAGAACGCGGTCTCGTCGACCGTGAACGCGATCATGCGGAACCCCGGATGGTGGCCGAACGCCTCGAGGACCGGACGCAGCCCGCGCACGTACTCGGTGCGCTCGGGCACGTCGTACCCCCGGTCGGGTCCGTACGCCTGCACGACGCCGGTGCAGTGGTCGCGCAGCACCCCGGGGTGGAGCTGCATCACGAGCCCGTCCTCGGCGGACATCGCCGCCATCTGGAAGAGCATGTGCGCGGCGAAGGCCCGCGCCTCCGCAGCCGTCGCGACGCCGCGCAGCGCACGGTCGAGCACGTGCGCGGCGTCGACGTCGTCCATGGGGGTCGTGTCGGCCGTGGGGTGACCGTGGTCGGTCGCGCGGGCGCCCGCGGCGACGAACGCGGCGCGGCGCTCGCGGAGGGCGTCGAGGAACGACCGGTAGTCGACGACGTCGGTGCCCGCCGCGGCACCGAGCTCGGCGACCTGGGCGGCCCAGTCCGCCCGGTCCACGCGCAGGACCGGGTCGGGCCGGAACGTCGGCACGACACGCTCACCCCAGCCGTCGGCCGCGAGGCGCGCGTGGTCGACGAGCGGGGACTGGGCGGCGTCGGTGGTCGCGAGCGTCTCGATGCCGAAGCGCTCGAACAGCGCGCGGGGGCGGAACTCCGGTCGCGAGAGCCGGTCGACGAGATGGTCGAACAGCTCGTCCGCCGTGGCGGCGGACGGGCGGACCGGGGCCTCGAAGACCTCGACCAGCGCGTGCTCGAGCCAGTACCGCGTCGGGGTCCCGCGGTAGAGCCGCCACCCGGCGCAGAACCGACGCCAGATCGTCCGGGGATCCGTCGCCGCGGGCGCCGTGCCAGCGGGCGCCGACGCGAGGGGTGCCGCACCGAGGTCCTGCACACCGCGTACGCCCGGCGAGCCGTGCGGCGACGTGCTCTGCGCGACGAGCATCCGGACCAGGTAGTGGTCCGGGGTGACGAGGAGTGCTGCGGGATCGCCGAAGGGCGCGTCGTCCGCGAGGAGCGCGGCGTCGACGTGCCCGTGCATCGAGACGATCGGCAGCCCGCGCGTGGCGTCGTACACCTCGCGGGCGAGGGGCCGCAGAGCCGGGTCCGCGGGCAGCGCGCGGTCGGGGTGCAGGGTCCACGGTGCCGTGGTGGTCCTGGTCTGGTGGTGCGTCGTGCTCGTCACGGGTGTCCTCCGGTGGTGCGCGGGGGGCGGTGGTCCCTCCGGTGCGGACGGGAGCGCGCGCCCTGGTGCGTGGTGGTCTCGGGGCGGGTGCGCAGCACGTCCCGACGACGCGTCGGGCTCGGTGCCGCCCGCGGACGAGCGGGCGGCACCGAGCCCGACGGTGGAGCCTCAGCCGCAGGTCGGCTGACCGTGCTCCGGTGTCGCGACGGTCTCCCGCTCGTCGGAGGTGTCGGACGGGCGAGCGGTGACGGTCACGGACCCTGCCGCCGGTGCCTCGCGTCCTCGGACGGCGAACGCCTGATAGGCGTTGCCGCCGGGAGCGACGCCGGCGAACGTCTTCGACCCGTACGGCGTGTCGAGGACCACGTCCAGCGGGACCTCGTCGTCGTTGAGCGCCCGGACCGCCACGTAGGGCGCGCCGGCGAGGCAACGGACCTCGGCGGTCGCGGTGACCGCGACCTCCTCCGGGCCGGGAGCCTCCGTGCTCGGGAGGCGCTCGATCCAGACGTTCCGGAACCGCGGGTTGAGGCCAGGGTCGCCGTGGTCCTGGAGCTTGACGTACCCCGACGTCGGACCCTCGTCCTTGCCGTTGCCGGTCTTGCCGTCGACGGCGACGTCGTCGTGCACGAGCTGCCCGTTCCACACGAGCGTGATGCGGGCGTCCTCGGTCTTGGTGCCGTCCGGGCCGAAGCGCGCGGCACGGAACTCGAGGTCGTAGGTCTGCCAGGTGCCCATCGGGGTCGCCGCGTTCACGTCGGGGGCCTTCTTCAGGTAGATGGCCCCCGCGTCGTTGTTCTTCGGCGGGTCGATCCCGAACGACTCGAGCACCTGGACCTCGTAGCGCTCCTGGATGTAGACGCCGCTGTTGCCGCGTGCCTGGCCCGTGACCTCGGGCCCGTGCTCGGGCTGGTACCACTCGATGTGCATGCGGAAGTCGTCGAACCTCTCCTTCGTGCGGATGTCGCCGCCGAAGGACTCGAACGAGCCGTCCGCGATCGGCCACGTCGCGGGCCCGCCCCCGTTGACCGCGGCCCACGCGTCCAGGTCGTCGCCGTCGAAGAGCGTGATGCGTTCGCTCGGGGTGACCGTGAGGCTGTCGAGGTTGACGTGACCGATGTCGTCGTCGTCGTGCCGGATCGTGATGGTGTTCGCACCCTCGCGCAGCGGCACCGTCTCGACCTGCGTCGCCCAGGCCGACCAGCTCACGGTGCTGTCGAACCAGACCTGCTTGAGCTTCTCGCCGTTGACGTACAGGCTCAGGTTCCGCGGGGTCGGTCGCGGGTCGCTGTTCTGTCCGTTGGCGTACCGGATCGCGAGGTCGTGGGGCCCGGCCTCCTCGGTGCGGACCGCGAAGGTGGTCTGTGCGCCCGGCTCCCAGTTGCGGTCGACGAAACCGCTGCCCGAGTAGCCGGCGTGGTTGCTGTTCCAGCCGGCACCGCCGGAGATGTCGGCGGCCTCGGCCTCGTAGACGGGCGGCGCGACGGAGCCGTCCGGCAGGCGCGTGAGCGTGTACCAGGCCTCGGTGCTCCACAGCTCCTGTCCGCTCTCGGACGCGAAGGGTCGCGGGGAGTGGACGTTCACGACCCGCCCCGGCTTCAGCCCGTCGACCTGCAGCGTCACGGTCTTCCGGTCCGCGGAGACGGCCGCGGCCGTGACGTCGAGGTCCTCCTCGTCGACCTTGGGTCCGCCGTACTGCGGTGTCGCGACGTAGCGCCACTGCGACGCCGTGTACCTCGACGCGAGGTCCTGCGCGGTCTCCTCGGACAGCGGCTGCGTGTACTCGATCTCGAACCCGCCCTCGACCGCGCGCATCGCGAGCATGTCGAACGCGTGGTTGTCGTCGTACGTGAGCTTCTGCAGCCCGTACGAGAGCTTGCCCGCCTGGCCCCAGTTGCCCGACCAGCCGATCCCGCCGACGTAGATCGCGCCGTCGGGGCCGACGCTCGTCCGGCTCACACCGGACTCCAGGCCCTGCGTCATGCGGAAGACGGCGCCCTGCTCCTGGCCGGCGACGTCCTCGAGGTACGCACGCTGGAGACCGCCGTAGGTCACGTCGCCGATCGCCAGCTGACCGGCGAACACGCCCTCGGTGAGCACGACCGGGTTGCTCGGCGAGTTCGAGATCTCGCTGTGCGGCATCCACAGGACGGGCTCGGTGACGGGCTGGTCGTCGTACGGGCCGTCGGGGTTCGTGAAGTGGTTGTAGAACGCGCCCTCCTCGACGCGGACCAGCTTCGACGTCGGGATGCGGACACCCTGGTTGTCGGTGACGTACATGCCACCGTCGGCGCCCCAGCCGAGGCCGTTCGGCGTGCGCAGGCCGCCCGCGACGTACTCGACCTCCCCGGTCTCCCTGCTGATCTTCATGACCGAGCCGCGGTTCTCGGCGAGCTGCGGGTCGAGCGAGTTACCGCCGGGCACCATGGCGATGCCGGTGGTGACGTAGAAGTACCCGTCCTCGTAGAGCAGGCCGAACGCGAACTCGTGGTAGTTGCCGCCGAACGGCCAGGTCGCGATCGTGTCGTGCTCGTCGGCGACCTCGTCGCCGTCGGTGTCGACGAGCGCGGTCAGCCCGTCCTTCTCGGACACGTAGATCGTGCCGTCGACGTACTTCAGACCCATCGGCTCGGTGAGGCCCTCGGCGACCTTGGTGTAGGTCACGTCGTCCGCGCCGGTGTCCCCCTGGACGTGGTCGACCAGGTAGACCTCGCCGCGCTGCGTGAGCCGGTCGCCTCCCCACGTGGAGATGGCCAGACGGCCGTCGGGTAGCCAGTCCATGCCGGTCACCTGGGGCTGGAAGCCCTCGGGGCGCAGGTCCGTCAGGGTGTAGTCGGGGTGCACCTCGGTGAGCGGCAGACCGTCGCCCGGGGCCTCGGTGACGCCTTCGCACTCCTTGCGGCCGGGTGAGGTGACACGCGTGACGTCGGCGTCGGTGCTCAGCACGGAGGTCGGGACCACGACGTAGCCCGAGGCGCCCGGGGGGCGCCACTCGAGCTTGAGCCGCTGGTCGAACTCGCCGTCGAAGTGGTCGATGCGCAGTGCGCGGTAGCCCGGCTCGAGCTCGATCGACCCCTCCTTGGACGTCGCGCCGTGGCGACCCGGGTGGTCGACGACGAGCTGGTCGTCCAGGAGCAGCCGCGCTCCGTCGTCGTTCGTGATGCGGAAGTCGTACGTGCCGGCCTCGGGGACGTTCAGGTATCCCGTCACCTCGGTGACGAACTTGTCCGTGAGGCCGAAGTCGGCGGCCGTGGTCCAGTCGATCGTCGGCATGATCTTGTCGACGTTGGGCGTCTGCCCGGGCTTGAGCGTGCAGTAGTCGTCGAGGATGACCTGCACGTCGAAGACGCGCAGGGTGACGCCTGGCTCCTGGGGGCGGATGTCGGCCTGGGTCGCGGCGGGGACGGCGGTCGGTGCCGCTGCCTGGGCGGTCAGCACGCCCGACGGGAGGGCGAGCGCGGCGATCGTCGCGACGACGGCGCGCCGTCGTCTGCGCCGTGCTGCGCCGTGCGGAGGTCGTACCAGGTTCGAGGGGTGGTCCATCTGCCTGCCTCTCCATCGAGGGCCGTGCGTGTCCGGGACGGTGCGCGGGGCGCGCATCGGTGCGCGCCGTGCGGTCACTATCCGGGGGCGTGCGCGGCCGGGGCAACGAGTTGCCACTTGTTGCCCTTGCCGGTCGACGTGGTGCGCCCTCGGCGGTTCAGCCCGGACGACCGGTCGAGCCTCGCTCCACGAGCTTGGCCGGCAGGAGGGTCGGTCCGACAGCGGCCGGGGGCGACGAGCGCAGCTGGGCCAGGAGACGCTGGACGGCGAACGACCCGAAGTGGCGCAGCGGAGCGGCGACCGTGGTGAGCGGGGGCGTGCAGAAGTCCGACCCGAAGATGTTGTCGAACCCGACGACGCTCATGTCCCGGGGCACGTCGACGCCGAGCCGACGCATGCCGCGCATGGCTCCGATCGCGATGAGGTCGTTGTAGGCGACGACCGCCGTCGCGGCGTGCGCGACGAGCGCCTTCGCCGCGGAGAGCCCGCCGGCGAGCGTGGGTGCGTAGGGGCCGACCCGACGGGCCTGCACGTCGACCTCGCGCGTCGCCTCGCGGAACGCCCGCCAGCGCATCCCGTCGGCCCACGACGCCTCCGGCCCGGCGGCGTAGGCGAGGCTCGTGTGCCCGAGACCGGCGAGGTGCTCGACGGCGCTGCGCATGCCCTGGGCGTTGTCCGTGAGCACGCTCGGGACGTCGGTGACGTGCCGGTTCATGACGACCGTCGGGCGCTGCTTCGCGGCGACGCGGATCGAGGAGTCCGAGAGCCGGGACGTCGCGAGGATCATGCCTTCCACGAGGGGGAGGGTGCGGTCCAGGGCCCGGCGCTCGGCCTCGTCGGACTCGTGCGCGTCCACCATGAGCAGCGTGTAACCGGCGTCCTGGGCGGTCTTCTCGGCGCCACGGAGGATCTCGAAGAAGAACGGGTTGGTGACGTCCGCGACGACGATCCCGAGCAGGGAGGTCCGGCCGGTCGGGAGCCCGCGGGCGAGCGGGTCGGTCCGGTAGCCGAGCTCGCTGGCGATCTGCCGGATGCGTTCTGCGGTCTGGGCGTTGACGCGGCCGGGCCGCGAGAAGGCCCGCGACACGGTCGAGGGCGCGACGCCGGCCGCCTGGGCGACGTCGTAGATCGTCGGGCTGGCACCATTGCCGGCGGGGGTCATGCGGTCGGACTGTAACGTTGCTGACAGCGTCGGACAACAACCGGTTGTCGTCGTCGTGTCGCGCGGGGACGGTGCCGGAGGCAACCGACGGCAACTCCTTGACGGTCACCGGGGTGCGCCGTCCAATGGCTCCGTGAAGCCGCGACCGACCCCGTCCTCGACCCTGCCGACGGTTCGGCGCGGACCGGGTGCCAGGCCGCCAGGCTCGGACTCTGCAGCACCCGCACCCGCACCCGCGGCCGCGCCGGCGCCCCCGTCGCACCGGTGCCCACGGTGAGGCGCACCGCCACCTCGCCGGTCGTGACCGGCCCTGGACCGGACCCGGTCGACCGCACGGCCGCGGTCGACGGGCCGGCTGCGGTCGAGAAGGCGGTGCAGGTGGAGACGGCCGAGAGCGAGCTGCGGCGGCTCGGCCTCGACGCCCTGCGGGTCCACCACCACGGTGACCTCGCTCGCGTCGAGGCGCCCTCCGTGGAGCTGCTCGCGGTCGCGAGCGAGCCGCTGCGCGGCGAGGTGCTCCGGGCAGTCCGGTCGGCGGGGTTCCGTCTCGTCGCGCTCGACCTCGCCGGGCCGCCCGACCCCGCTGCCTGACGGCGGCCCTCGTCGACCGGTGGCAACCGGTGGCAACCGGTACCGGGCGCGGGCGGGCGAGCGCACGTTCCCGCACGCACCCGCGGAACCCGGCGGTGGTCGTGCCCGACTCGCTCCGACGGCGTCGGGGGGCAACAAGTGGCAACTCGTTGTCCGCCGAGAAGCCCGCCCCTACTGTCCATGCCAGGCGCACCGAGAACGAGCTCCGTGCGCCGGACCTCGACACCGTCTCGTCGACGACCCGCCTCACCTCCGTGCACCGCCCCGTCCGGCGCCTCCCCGCGTCGTCGGGAGCCGGACGGCGGTCGCCGCGCCGTCGCCGGGAGACGACCAGAAGGAGGACGTGCGATGTGGACGCTCTCGGGCTTCGCGGACGAGATCTCGCCCGACGTCGAGACGCAGTGCGTCGTCGCCGCCGAGCTGGGGCTGCGCTTCGTCGAGCTCCGCAGCGCGTGGGGGACGAACATGCTCGACCTCGACGCCGACCAGCGCGCTGAGGTCGCGCGCCTGCTGCACCGCCACGACCTGAGGGTCTCGAGCATCGGCTCGCCCGTGGGCAAGATCTCGGTCGACGACGACTTCGACCCGCACCTCGACCGGATGCGGCACGCCGCGCGGCTCGCGCAGGAGCTCGGGGCGCCGTACGTGCGGGTGTTCTCGTTCTTCGTGCGGCCGGGGACGGACCCGGCGACCGTGCGCGACGACGTCCTGCGGCGGATGCGGGCGCTCGCCGAGGTCGCGCGCACAGCGGGCGTCGTGCTGGTCCACGAGAACGAGAAGCACGTCTACGGCGACACGCCGGAGCGGTGCCTCGACGTCGTCGAGTCGGTGGGGTCGGAGCATCTCGCGCTCGCCTGGGACTCGGCGAACTTCGTCCAGGTGGGCGTCGCGCCCTACACCGACGGGTACGCGCTGCTGCGCCCGTACCTCGAGTACGTGCAGGTCAAGGACGCGCTCGCGGCGACGGGGGCAGTCGTGCCCGCCGGCCGCGGCGACGGCCAGGTCGTGGAGACGGTCCGTGCCCTGCGGGACGACGGGTTCGACGGGTTCTTCTCGCTCGAGCCGCACCTCAGCGACGCCCATGCCCTCGGCGGCTTCTCCGGACCCGAGCTGTTCACCGAGGCGTGGGAGGCCTTCACCACGATCCTCGAGGCCGAAGGGGTGCCCTACCGATGACGAGTGCACCGACTCCGGACGTCCCGCGCCGCACCCACCCCCGCACCACGACCATGGAGGACCGCAGGATGACGACAGCCCAGGACGTGCGACCCGCCCGCCCCGCGCCGGGACCTCCGGCGACGCCCCGACGGGTGCGCTCGGGTGCCCGGGCCGCGACGTCGCTGGGTGCGCGCACGGTCGCCGTCGCGTCTGCGGCGTGGCGGCCGGCGCTCGTGCTCCTCGCCCTGTTCGCGGTGTGGTGGTTCGTCGCATGGCGCGAGCTCGTCCCCGCCTACCTCGTCCCGTCGCCCGGCGCCGTTCGGGACACGATGGTCGCGGACTGGCCGATGCTGCTCGAGCACACGTGGGTCACCACGATGGAGACGGTCGTCGGGTTCGTCCTCGCGGCGGCGATCGGCGTCGCGACCGCGGTGCTCCTCGTGTACTCCCCGACCGCGGAGAAGTCGCTCTACCCCCTGATCCTCTTCGCCCAGGTGATCCCCAAGATCGCGATCGCCCCGATCCTCGTGGTGTGGTTCGGGTTCGGCGCGACGCCCAAGATCGTCCTCGCGGTGCTCATCGCGTTCTTCCCGGTCGTCGTCTCGGCCGTCGCCGGTCTGCGGTCGATCGACCCCGAGCTGCTGGAGATGTCCGCGACCATGGGTGCGTCGCGCTGGAAGACGTTCCGCAAGATCCGCTTCCCCGGGTCCCTTCCCCAGCTCATGTCCGGGCTCAAGGTCGCGGTCACCCTCGCGGTCGTCGGCGCTGTCGTGGGTGAGTTCGTCGGCGCCGACCGCGGCCTCGGGTACGTGCTCCTCCTGGCGAGCGGCAACCTCGACGCGCCTCTGCTGTTCGCCGACCTCATCCTCATGTCGCTCATCGGCGTCGTGCTCTTCCTCCTGGTCGAGCTGCTCGAGCGGCTCCTCATCCCGTGGCACGCGTCGCGGCGCGGGAACCTCGTCCTCGCGGCGTCATGACGTCCCGGGACACCGGCGGCCGCCGGGTCCCGGTCCAGCACACCCCGCCCCTCGACGACGAGGCGGCACGAGCAGAAGGGCTCTTCCCATGCGCGGTGGACAGTTCGCAGTGACGCTGGCGGTGGCCGGCGCCGTGGTGGCAGGGACGGCGGCCTGCGGGCAGCCCGACCCGGCACCGCCCGGCGGCGAAGGGAGCGCGAACCTCACCGAGGTCACCGTCACCCTCAACTGGGTCCCGTACGGCGAGCACGCGCCGTTCTACTACGGCGTCGACCAGGGGATCTTCGAGGAGGAGGGCATCGACCTCACCATCCAGCCGGGGAACGGGTCGGGGAACACGGTCCAGCAGGTGGCGCAGCGCAACACGGACTTCGGGTGGGCGGACACACCCCCGCTGGCCAACGCGATCAGCTCCGGGATGCCCGTGCGCAGCGTGGGCGTCTTCCTGCAGACCGGACCGAGCTCCGTCGAGTTCTTCGCCGACCAGGGCATCGCCGAACCCGCCGACCTCGTCGGCAAGACCGTCGGGGGCACGCCCGGCGACGCGATGTACGGCACGTTCCCGGCGTGGCTCGAGCTCAACGGCGTGGACCCTGCGGACGTGACGGTGGTCAACGTCGACGCGGCGGGCAAGATCGCCGCCCTCATCGAGGGCAAGGTGGACGCCATCCAGGGGTTCCACCACGACCAGGCGCCGACCATCGAGAACCAGACCGGGGAGGAGGTCGACGCGCTGCCCTTCGCCGACTTCGGGATGAACCTTCTCGGCACCGGTCTGGTCGCCAACGAGCGGCTCATCGCCGACGACCCGGACCTCGTCGCGGCGATGGTGCGCGCGACCTCCCGTTCCTTCCTCGCGGCCGCCGAGGACCCCGAGGGCGCGGTCGCGGCGATGGCGGACGGCGCCGAGCAGGCGCCGGACGACGCGGTCCTGGCGGCCCAGCTCGCCGCGACGATCGAGCTGCTCGGGCTCGACGAGGCCCCCGCTCCGGGCGTCAACGCCGAGGAGCAGTGGACGAGCACGCTGACGTTCCTCTCCGAGAACACCGACTTCGACGGTGGCACCACCCCCGCCGACTTCTGGGACGGCTCCTTCGGGGCGGACCTGTGACGGCGGCCCCGGAGCGGGTGGCTCCGAGCATCGACACCCGAACCGAACCGGTCATCGAGGTCCGCGACCTCACCATGCGGTTCGCGTCGAAGCGGTCCGAGACGGTGGCTCTCGACGACGTGTCGCTGACCGTCCGGGCCGGCGAGCTCGTGACGATCGTCGGGCCGTCCGGCTGCGGCAAGTCGACGCTTCTCAAGATCGTCGCGGGTCTCACGGCGTACACCGAGGGCGAGGTGCGCCTCAACGGTCAGGTCGTCACGCGTCCCCAGCGCGACATCGGCTTCGCGTTCCAGCGCTCGGCGCTGCTCGAGTGGCGCGGGGTGCGCAAGAACATCCTGCTCCAGGCCGAGATGCGCGGGATGGACCGGCGTCGCGCCCAGGAGCGCGCCGACGCGCTCATCGAGCTCACCGGGCTCACCGGCTTCGAGAAGGCGCTGCCGCACGAGCTCTCCGGTGGCATGCAGCAGCGCGTCGCCCTGTGCCGGGCGCTCCTGCACGAGCCGCGGGTGCTGCTCATGGACGAGCCCTTCGGCGCGCTCGACGCTCTCACGCGCGAGCAGATGAACATCGAGATGAACCGCATCTGGCGGGAGACGGGGACGACGATCGTGCTTGTCACCCACTCCGTGCCGGAGGCCGTGTTCCTGGGCAGCCGGATCGTCGTCATGAGCCGCCGCCCGGGCCGGATCGTCGAGACGCTCGAGCCGGGGCTGCCCGCCGAGCGCGACTACGGGGCGACCCTCGTCGACCCGCGGTTCACCGGTGCTGCCGAGCGGCTGCGCGACCTGCTGGGCGCCAGCCACGTGGTCGAATGAGCGGGGTCGTGGTCGGGGGCCCGAGTGCCGCGGGAGCCGTCGGGGTCGGCATCGTCGGGTCAGGCAGCATCGGCGCGCTGCACGCGCGGGCGCTGCGCGACCTGCACCCGCGGGCGCGCCTCGTCGCGTACAGCGGGCGCGACCTGCCCGACGTCGCGGCGAGCGGCGTCCGGCCGGTGCGTACGACGGCGGACGACGTGGTCCGCCGCCCGGACGTCGACGTCGTCGCGGTCTGCACCCCGAGCGGGAGCCACGCGCGGCTCGCGCTCGCCGCGCTCGAGGCCGGCAAGCACGTGGTCGTGGAGAAGCCGCTCGCGCTCACCGTCGAGGACGCGCTGCGCGTGGAGCGGGTCGCGCGCGAGCGGGGACGCCTCGTCTCGATGATCGCGCAGCGCCGTTTCGAGCCGCAGCACCAGGTGCTGCGGCGCGCGCTCGACCAGGGCGCGCTGGGCGACCTGCGGCTCGTCGCGACGCACGTCCCGTGGTTCCGCGACGACGACTACTACGCGGCCGCGTCGTGGCGGTCGGACGAGCGAGAGGGCGGCGGCTCTCTCGTCAACCAGGGCGTCCACAACGTCGACCTCCTGCGGTGGTTCTGCGGACCGGTCGAGTCCGTGACCGCCCAGGCCGCGACCCTCGCGCGCCCGACGGGCGCCGAGGACACCACGGTCGCGACCCTGCGCCTGGCGTCCGGCGGTCTCGGGGTCGTCACGACGACGACGGCGACCCCGCCCGGCTTCGTCGCGACCCTGACGCTCCACGGGTCGCGCGGCTCCGTCGAGCTCGCGCAGGACGAGGTGGTCCGGTGGGACGTCCCGGGCGTCCCCGCTCCCGCGTCCGGCAGTGCGGCGGGCGGGGCCGCGGACCCGCTGGCGATCGGGCACGCCGGTCACCGTGCACAGTGGGAACGGGTGCTCGCGGCGCTCGACGGCGCGGAGCCGCCACCGGTGGGGCCCGCCGACGCAGTGGAGACCGTCCGGCTCCTGTGCGCGATCCGGGAGGCGGCCGCGACCGGGCGCGCCGTCCGTCCGGCCGACCTCGCGCGCGTCGGACCCCGGGAGGCGGCGTGACGACGCGGCTCCACCGGGGCGGACCGCCGTCGCTCCGGCCCGCGCCGGTGGACCCGGCGGAGGTCGGCATCGTCCATCTCGGGATCGGCGCGTTCCACCGGGCGCACCAGGCGGTCGTCACGGAAGACGCCGCGCTGGCCACGGGGGAGGACCGTTGGGGGATCCTCGGTGTGACCCAGCGCTCCGCGGCCGTGCGGGACCAGCTCCGTCCGCAGGGTGGCGTCTACACCGTGCTGACGGTCGGCACCCGGGAGGCGACCGCGCGGGTCATAGGTTCCGTGACGGACGTGGCGTGGCCGGCCGAGGAGACGCCACGCATCCTCGCGACGATCGCTGCGCGCACGACGCACATCGTGACGCTCACCGTCACCGAGAAGGGCTACGCGCGCCGCGCCGACGGGGACCTGGACACGGAAGCGGTACGCGACGACCTCGGCCTGCTCGCCGCAGAGGAGACGGGTGAGGGCGCGGACCAGGAACCCGGGCCGGCCACGACCGCCGTCGGGCTGCTGGTCCGCGGGCTGGCCGCGCGCCGCCGGGCCGGCGGCGCGCCGCTCACCGTGGTGAGCTGCGACAACCTCGCCGACAACGGCCGCGTGCTCGCCCGCCTCGTGCGCCAGGCGGTCGACGCCGCGCTCCCCGGCCGCACGGGCGACGCGCTGCGTTGCTGGCTCGCGTCGGCGGTGACGTTCCCGTGCACCATGGTGGACCGGATCGTGCCCGCCACCACGTCGGCGCACCGTGGGGAGGTCGCGGAGCTCCTCGGCGCGCGCGACGAGGGCGTCGTCGTCGCGGAGCCGTTCCTCCAGTGGGTCGTCGAGGACCGCTTCGCCGGGCCACGCCCGGCGTGGGAGCTCGGCGGCGCGACGCTCACGAGCGACGTCGCGCCGTACGAGCGCGCCAAGCTGCGTCTGCTCAACGGGGCGCACTCGTACCTCGCCTACGCCGGGTCGCTGGCAGGCCACGCCACCATCGCCGACGCTGTCGCCGACCCGGTGCTGGCGGCCGGGGCCCGCGCGCTGCAGGCCGATGCTCTGGAGACGCTCGAGGCGCCGGAAGGCGTCGATCTGCCTGCCTACGCCGAGGCCCTGCTGGGTCGGTTCGCGAACCCCGCGACGGGCCACGCGACCCGGCAGGTCGCCATGGACGGCACGTCGAAGATCCCGGTGCGGTGGGGGACGACGCTCGGCGACCTCCTCGCGAGCCGGCCTCACGGCGTGCACGCGCCGGGCGTCGTCGGTGCCCTCGCCGCCTGGGCCACGTTCGTCGTGACGGAGGTACGGGCCGGGCGTCCCCTGGACGACCCGCGCGGCGACGAGCTGCGCACGGCCGTGCAGGGGGCGCCCGACCAGGCGGCGGCCGCCCGCGCGCTCGTCCGCCTCACGGGGCTGCTCCCGGGCGTGGAGGACGTCCGGCTGGACGAGGTCGCCGACGCGGTCGTCGGCGCGATCAGGACGAGAGACGAGGTGGGTGCCCGGTGAAGATGGGTTTCCGGTGGTACGGCGAGGGCAACGACACGGTGACGCTGGACCACGTCCGGCAGATCCCCGGGGTCGAGACGATCGTCTGGAGCCTCCACGGCAAGCAGGCGGGCGAGGCGTGGGGGCAGGCGGAGATCGACGCGGAGGTCGCGAGGATCACCGGTCTGTCCGCCGCGGCTCGAGCGCGAGGGATCACCCGGACCTTCGACGCCGAGGTCGTCGAGTCGGTGAACGTGCACGAGTCGATCAAGCTCGGGAGGACGGTCCTCGGCCTGAGCCGCGACGAGGCGATCGACAACTACGTGACGACGATCCGCCGGCTGGGCCGGGCGGGCGTGAAGGTCGTCTGCTACAACTTCATGCCCGTCCTGGACTGGTTGCGCACCGACCTCTGGCACCCGCTGCCCGACGGCTCGACGGCGCTCTTCTTCGAGCGCGCCGTCGTCGACTCCTGGACGCCGCAGCGTCTCGTCGCCGAGATGGAGACGAGCACGCACGGCCTCACGCTGCCCGGGTGGGAGCCCGAGCGGCTCGCGAGCCTCGCAGAGCTCGACGCCGCCTACGAGGGGGTGACCCACGACGACATGTACGCGCACTACCGGTACTTCCTGGACGCCGTGATCCCCGCGTGCGAGGAGGCCGGGGTACGGCTGGGCGTGCACCCGGACGACCCGCCGTTCGACGTCTTCGGCTGGCCGCGCGTCGTCTCGACCAAGGACGACCTGGCACGTGTCCTGGCCCTCCACGACAGCCCCTACCACGGTCTGACGCTGTGCCTCGGCAGCTTCTCCGCGAACCCCGAGCAGGACGCCGTCGACGCGGTGCGCACGTTCATGGACCGCATCCACTTCACCCACGTGCGGAACATCAAGCACCTGGGAGACGGGGACTTCACCGAGGTCGCGCACCGGGCGTGCGAGGGCAGCGTCGACACGACGGGCATCATGCGCGCGTATGCGGAGGCCGACTACCGGGGCTACGTCCGCCCCGACCACGGGCGGCACCTGTGGGACGAGAACACGACCGCCAAGCCGCGACCCGGCTACGGCCTGTACGACCGCGCGCTCGGGATCCAGTACCTGCTCGGCGCGTGGGACGCGTTCCGCCACGGCGGGTGACGACCGGTGCCGGGCGGCGGGCGGCGCTACGCGTCGTCGCCGGCCTTCGCCTCGCCCCAGCCGTACCAGCGCTCGACCTCGACCCAGGCGCTGACGCGCGGGTCGGTCCGGTTCGCGTACTCGTGGCCGGTGTAGTGGCGCGAGATGCGGTCGATGTCGGCCAGGCCCTCGTCGGCGCGCAGCTCGACGACGCGCCCGATGAGCGTCACGTGCGTGTACCAGTTCTCGTCGAGCACGGTGAGCGAGACGCGAGGGTCGTTCCGCAGGTGCTTGAGCCGCACGCGGGACTCGTCGAGGTTGACGAGCACGCGGCCGTCGTCCTCCCACACGTACCAGGTCGCGGCGGTGACGGGCGCGCCGTCGGAGCGCACCGTCGCCATGACGGCGGCGTTCGGGCGGCGGAGCATCTCGACGAGACGGGAGGGCAGCGGCGGACGGGACACGACGGCTCCTTCGGTGGCACGACGGCGGACCTCCCGACGGTACGTCACAGGTGTGGCGCACGACCTCCCGGAGGTCGCGCGGAGCGTTCTGACGACGAGCGGCCGCGTGACATGATCGTCCTCATGCTCACTCCCGCCACCGGCGCGGCCGGGTCGCGCATCGTCGGCCTCGGTCACTTCCAGCCCGAGAAGACGCTGACGAACGACGACATCGCGCAGCTCGTCGAGACCAACGACGAGTGGATCCGCTCGCGGACGGGCATCGTCACGCGGCACGTCGCGGACGACGACACGACCGTCGCCGACATGGCGACCGCGGCGGCCCGCCACGCGCTCGACGACGCGGGCGTCGACCCGGCCGAGGTCGACCTCGTCATCGTCGCCACGGCGACCGCGACGGACCGCTCGCCCAACACGGCGGGCCGTGTCGCGTACCACCTGCGCACGGGGGTCATGCCCGGGCAGTCGACGCCCGAGGAGGCGTCCGAGCTGGACCTGCGGGGCGTCGTCGGGCCGGCGGTGCTCGACGTGAACGTCGCGTGCTCCGGCTTCGCCCACTCCGTCGGCCTCGCCGACCAGGCGATCCGCGCCGGCTCGGCCCGCACGGCCGTCGTGATCGGCGCGGAGAAGCTCACCGCGTTCACCGACTGGACCGACCGCAGCACGTGCATCCTCACCGCCGACGGCGCCGGAGCGGCCGTGCTGCGCGCGACGGACGAGCCCGGCGTCGGCCCGGTCACCTGGGGCTCCGAGCCCGACCTCACCCCGGCCGTGCTCATCGAGGCGCCGCAGGAGAAGTTCGCCCAGGACGGTCGCGCCGTCTTCAAGTGGGCCATCACGCGCGCCGCCGAGCGCGCGCGCACCGTCGTGGAGCGCTCCGGCGTCTCGCTCGACGACATCGAGGTGCTCGTCGCGCACCAGGCGAACCTGCGCATCATCGAGCCCCTCGCGAAGGCGCTCGGGCTGGAGTCCAAGGTCGTCGTCACGGACATCGTCGAGTCCGGCAACACGTCCGCGGCGTCCATCCCGCTCGGGCTCTCCAAGTGGTGGCACGCGGGCAAGATCCCCGCGGGCGTCCCCGCGCTCCTCTTCGGCTTCGGCGGCGGCTTCGCGTGGGCGGGCCAGGTCGTGGAGACCCCGACCCGCTGACGCGGGGCGACGAGCCCGCTGCGTCAGCCCGCCGTGTGGTCCGGCTCGGGCGGGTACCAGACGCGCGTGCCCTCGACGCGGGCGAAGGACGTCAGGGTGTGGGGCCGTGGCGCGGCGTCGGAGACGATGTCGCGCACCTCGACACCGCGGACGACGAGCGCGTCCCCGACGAGCGACCGGTGGCAGCGCCACGGGACGGCCTCCGCGCACATCAGCACGAGGTCGTCGTGGGCGCTGCGCCGCACGAGGTCGTCGACCGCGGCGCCGAACTCCGGAGTCTGCATCTGGTCCGCGTACCCGCGGAACGACAGGTTGCGCCACGCGCCGTTCGGGCTGTCGGGACGGGCGTGCCGCAGGCCGCCGAGCGCGCGCACCCACCGGTACGTGATCCCGTGGGACCGCAGGACGGGCGCCAGGGCGTCCTGGCCGAACTGGGGGTTGTGCCGCGACCGCGGTACCGTCCGGACGTCGACCAGACGGCGGATGTCGTTTCCCCGGAGGAGCGTAAGGAACTCCTCGACCGGACGCGTGGAGTGCCCCACCGTGTACACGACGCTCACCCGGCCACTCTAGGAAGGCACCGCGTCCCCGGCACGAGGGACGGGACGCCCGGGCGGCCCGGTCGTGGACCGGGGTGGGCGTCGCGGCCGGCGCACGCCAGAATGGGCCTATGCCCCTCGCCCCGCGCTACCTCGCCGCCGACGACCGCTACGACACCATGACCTACCGGCGGACGGGGCGCAGCGGCCTCGACCTGCCCGCGATCTCGCTCGGTCTGTGGCACAACTTCGGGGACGTGAACCCGTTCGAGACCCAGCGCGCCGTGCTGCGCCGCGCGTTCGACCTCGGGATCACCCACTTCGACCTGGCGAACAACTACGGCCCGCCCTACGGCTCGGCGGAGGAGAACTTCGGCTGGCACCTCGCGCAGGACCTCGGCGCGTACCGCGACGAGCTCGTCATCTCGTCGAAGGCCGGCTACGACATGTGGCCCGGCCCCTACGGCGACGGCGGGTCGCGCAAGTACCTGCTCTCCTCGCTCGACCAGTCGCTCCGGCGGATGAACCTCGACTACGTCGACGTCTTCTACCACCACCGTCCGGACCCGAGCACGCCGCTCGAGGAGTCCATGCGCGCGCTGCACGACGCCGTCCAGCAGGGCAAGGCGCTGTACGTGGGCGTCTCCAACTACTCGCCCGCGCGCACGCGCGAGGCCGCGGCGATCCTCGCCGACCTCGGCACCCCGCTGCTCATCCACCAGCCGAGCTACTCGATGCTCAACCGCCACGTCGAGGACCCGGCGCACGAGGACGCGTACGACGGCGTGCAGACCGAGTCGCTGCTCGACGTCGTGGGCGACCTCGGCGTCGGCACCATCGTCTTCTCGCCGCTCCAGCAGGGCCTGCTCACGGACCGCTACCTGTCCGGGTCGGCACCCGAGGGGTCGCGCGCGGCCCGCCCGGACTCGCCGTTCCTGTCCGAGAAGAACCTCGACGAGACGTACCTGGAGCGTGCCCGGGCGCTGAACGAGATCGCGGGCGCCCGCGGCCAGACCCTCGCCCAGCTCGCCCTCGCCTGGGTGCTGCGCGACGAGCGCGTCACCTCCGCCCTCGTCGGGGCGAGCAGCGTCCGCCAGCTCGAGAACAACGTCGCGGCGCTCTCTGCGCCGCCCCTCACCGACGACGAGAAGGCCACCATCGAGTCCGTCCTCGCGAGGTAGAGCGCCGGTCGCGCGAGGTAGAGCCCTGGTCGCTACCAGGGCTCTACCTCGCGGGGTGGTCGGGTCACGCAGTGTGTGGGTCGGCCGACGACGACGCGGCGGCGGCGCGCTCGAGCAGGAGCTGGCGCTCGTAGCGGGTCGGGGCGAGGGCGGCGGCGCGCTCGAGCACGTCGGCCGCCTCGGCGTGCCGACCCAGGCGGGTGAGCAGGTCTCCGCGCACGGCCCCGTAGAGGTGGTGGCGCGCGAGCCGAGGGTCGTCCGCGACGCCGTCGAGCACCGCGAGCGCGGCCGCCGAGCCGTCCGCGAACCCGACGGCGACGGCGCGGTTGAGCTCGACGACCGGCGACGGCGCGACGGACGCGAGCGCGTCGTAGAGCGCGACGATCGCGTCCCAGTCGGTCTCCGCCCAGGTCCGGGCGCGCGCGTGGCACGCGGCGATCGCGGCCTGGAGCGAGTAGGCGCCGAGCGCCCGTCCGGCCCGCGCGCCGAGCGTGAGCGCGCGGTCGAGGGCGTCGAGCCCGTGGCGCACGAGGAGCCGGTCCCAGCGCGCGCGGTCCTGGTGCTCGAGGAGCACGGGCGCACCGTCGGGCCCGGTGCGCGCGGCGAAGCGGGACGCCTGGAGCTCCATGAGCGCGACGAGCCCGTGCACCTCCGGCTCGGCCGGGAGCAGCCCGGCGAGCACGCGCCCGAGGCGCATCGCGTCGTCGGCGAGCTCGCGCCGCACCCACGTGTCGCCCGACGTCGCGGCGTAGCCCTCGGAGAAGACGAGGTACACGACCTCCAGCGCGGCGGGCACCCGCTCGGCGAGCTCGTCGGCCTGGGGGACGGCGAACGGGACGCGCGCCTCGGCGAGCGTCCGCTTCGCCCGCGAGATGCGCTGCCCGACGGTCGCGGACGGCACGAGGAAGGCCCGCGCAACCTCGTCGGTGGTCAGGCCTCCGACGAGGCGCAGGGTGAGCGCCACGCGGGACTCGCGCGGCAGCACGGGGTGGCACGCGACGAGGACGAGCGCGAGCAGGTCGTCGCCCACCGGGTCCTCGACGACCGCGTCGGGAGCCGGGACGGACCCGACGAGGACGGCGCCGCCGTCGGCGGGGTGCGCCGTCGGGCCTCCCCACCCGCCGGGCGCGGCGAGGTCCGCCGCGAGCCGCGCGTACTTCTCGTCGCGCGTGCGCTCGCGGCGGACCAGGTCGACGGCGCGGCGGCGCGCGACCGTCGTCAGCCACGCGCCGGGGTTGTCCGGCACGCCCTGCACCGGCCACTGCTCGAGCGCCGCGACGAACGCCTCCTGCGCGACCTCCTCGGCGAGGCCGACGTCGCGCAGGGTGCGGGCGAGACCGGCGACGAGCCGCGGCGACTCGATGCGCCACACGGCGTCGACGGTGCGGGAGACGTCGGTCATGCCCGGGCCCGGCCTCGTCGTGCGGGTCCGGCGTCAGGCGCCGTGCTGCGCGCGGATCTGGTCGGCGAGGCGCTCGTCCTTCTCGCGCTGCTCGGGCGTGTACTCCGCGCCGAAGTCCTCGGCCTCGAAGATCGGCCGGATCTCGAGCACCTCCTCCAGGCCCGCGCTCGGGTCGCTCGGGCACTTCCGCGCCCACTCGACGGCTTCCTCGAGCGAGGAGACCTGCCAGATCCAGTACCCGGCGACGATCTCCTTGGACTCGGTGAAAGGACCGTCGACGACCGAGGTCTCGCCGCCGCGGAACACGACCCGCGCGCCCCGGGACGTCGGCTGCAGGCCCTGCCCGTCGAGCATGATGCCGGCCTGGACGAGCTGCTCGTTGTACTCGCCCATCTGCGCGAGCATCTCCTGCGTCGGGGCGATCTTGTCCTCGTCGGCCCCGCTGCCCTTGATCATGACCACGACTCGCATGACGTTCCTCCTCGGTGAGTGCCTCCTCGACCGTAGTGTCGTGGAGGCGGGTTCACCAGGACGTCGGACGGCGGACCCCGGTCTTCGACACGGCCCGCCGACGAGTTCTCCCGGACGTCAGCGGAAGCGCTGGACGGCCAGCGGGGCGGCCTCCGCGAGGCCGCGGACTGCCGGGTGGTCGGCGCCCGGCGCCGTGCCCGCGAACACGTCGCGCAGCGACCCCGACGCGACGAACGTCCGGTCGGCGAGCACGTGCACGGTGGGGCACATCCGCTCGACGAGCTCGAGGTCGTGCGAGACGAGCAGCACGGCGGTGCCGAGCGCGGCCGTCGCGTCGGCGAGGCGCCGCACCACGTCGCCGCGCATCGCGGGGTCGACGGCGGTGAGCGGCTCGTCGAGGAGGAGCGCCCGGGGGCGCGTCGCGAGCGCGACGGCGAGCGCGACGCGCTGCTTCTCGCCGCCCGAGAGCGACTGCACGGCGCGCGGCGCGTACCGGGGTTCGAGCGCGACGTCGCCGAGCAGGTCTTCGACGGACCGCCCGCTCGGGCGGCCGGCGCGCCGCGCGTCCTTGAGCGCCGCGGACAGCGTGCGGTCCACGGTCCAGCGGGGGTCGATGCCGATGCCGGCGAGACCGTCCTGGGAGACGCGGCGCACGTCCGCCGTGAACTGCTTCTTGTCCCGGCGGGAGAGCCTGCCGACCGTCCGCTCGGCGTACGTCACGTGGCCCGCCGTCGGGCGCACGAGGCCGACGAGCGCGCGCACGATCGTCGACTTCCCGGCACCAGACTCCCCGACGATCCCGACCGGCGCGGTGCCAGGGGTCACGTCGAGGTCGATGCCGTGCACGACGTCGGGACCTCCGTAGCCGGCCGCGAGGCCGCTGGCGCGCAGGAGGGGGGTCGTCGTCGTGCTCATGGGTCACCTTCTGGTCGTCGGGGTCCGGGCGGGCGGTCCGGGCTCCCGCTCGTCCGACGAACGACGCTACCGCGGAGTTCCGTGGTGTCGGTCACGGGGCTCGTCCGACGACGCCCGGGAGCCCGGCGCACGAGCGGGTCCCGGCGCGCGGTAGCCTGGGGCACGCGTCTCCGGATCCTCGAGCCCAGGTGGTCCGCCGACCGTAGTACGGCAACCGTCCCTGGACGCGATGCCCGGACGGAGGATCGTGACCAGGACGGTCGACGAGCCGGAGCTTCTCGCGCCCGGCGAGGCGGTGGACCTCGACAACTGCGCCCGCGAACCCATCCACGTCCCCGGCATGATCCAGCCGCGCGGGGTCCTGCTGGTGGTGCGCGAGGCCGACGGCGTGCTGCTCCAGGCGTCGGCGAACGTCGAACGGCACCTCGGCGTCCCCGCGGAGGTGCTCGCGGGTCGGCCGCTCGCCGACGCGCTCGGCGCGGAGCCCGCGCGCGACCTGCTCGAGCACGCGGCGGACGGCGCGGACCTCGCGACGCGCAACCCCGTGACCCTGCAACTCGACCGGTGGGACGGGCGGCCGCTCGACGTCGACGCCGTGCTCCACCGGCCCCCGCTGCCGGCGGAGGGCCCGGGGTCCGAGCCGGTGCTCGTCGTCGAGATCGAGACCGCGTCGGGCGCGCGCCCGCTGACGTTCCCCAACACCTACCTCGCCGTCCGGCAGGCGTTGCGCGACCTCGAGCGCGCCGCGACGCTCGACGAGCTGTACGACGACGCGGCCCGGCACGTGCGCGCGCTCACGGGGTTCGACCGCGTGATGATCTACCGCTTCGACGCCGACCACAACGGCGAGGTCGTCGCCGAGGCGCGCCGGGACGACCTCAACGCGTTCCTGGGGCTGCACTACCCGGCGTCGGACATCCCGCCGCAGGCGCGCGCCCTGTACGAGAAGAACTGGATCCGGCTCATCGCGGACGTGGACTACGCGCCGCAGCCGGTCGTCCCGACGCTGCTGCCCACGACGGGCGCGCCGCTCGACCTCACGTACTCGACGCTGCGCAGCGTCTCGCCGATCCACCTCGAGTACCTGCGCAACATGGGCGTGCGGGCGTCGATGTCGATCTCGCTCCTGCGCGACGGCAGGCTGTGGGGGCTCGTGGCGTGCCACCACTACTCCGGGCCGCACGAGCCGCCCTTCGAGGTCCGCACCGCCGCGGAGTTCCTCGGGTCCGCGCTCTCGGTCCGGCTCGTCTCCCAGGCGGAGGACGAGCGGGAGATCGAGGTGCGGCGCGCCGAGGGCGTCCTCGCGCACCTCGCCGCGGACAGCCGCGACGAGAGCGTCCCCATCGGCATCGCCCTGACGCGCTCGGGGTGGCTGCGGCGCCTCGTCCGGGCCGACGGCGCGGCCGTCGTCGCGGAGGGCGGGCTCATCGCGGTCGGCAACGTGCCCGACGAGGACGGGTGCCGCGCGCTCGTCGCGTGGGTCCTCGGGCACGGCGAGGACCTGGTCACGACCGACGCCCTGCACCGGGACGCGCCCGAGGTCGCGGCGCTCGTGCCCGACGTCGCGGGCGTCCTCGGCATCGTGCTGCCCGAGGGGCAGGTCGTGCTGTGGGTGCGCGACGAGGTCCTGCGGCACGTGGACTGGGGCGGCGACCCGTACAACAAGGAGATCGCGCGCGGCGAGGACGACTCGGTGCGGCTCAGCCCGCGCAAGTCGTTCGAGCGGTGGCGCGAGGTCGTGCGCGGGCACAGCCTGCCCTGGACGTCGGACCAGACGGACGTCGCGACGTCGTTGCGCGGCCACCTCGTCGAGGCCCTCTACCTGCGCGGCCGCAAGGCGGTGCGGGCGACGGAGGAGCTCCAGCGGAGCCTCCTGCCCGCGCTCCTGCCCGACGTCCCGGGGTGGACGCTGCAGTCGCGCTACGAGTCGGCGGGCACGGGACTCGTGGGCGGCGACTGGTACGACGCGCTCGTGCTGCCGTCCGGGCGGCTCGCGCTCGTCGTGGGCGACGTGACGGGCCACGGGCTCCAGGCCGCGGCGACGATGGGCCAGCTCGGGACGACGCTGCGCGCCGCGCTCGTGAGCACGGGTTCCGCGGTCGAGGCCGTGACGCTCCTGGGCGAGGTCGCGCGCTGGACGCTCCCCGGCGAGGTCGCGACGATCGCCGTCGCGGTGCTGGACCCGGTGACCGGCGTCGTCGAGCACGTCTCGCTGGGGCACCCGCCGCTGCTCGTCGTCGCGCCCGACGGCACGACGAGCTGGACGGAGAGCGCGATCGTGCCGCCGCTCGGGCTCGTGGACCGCGTGCCGCCCGCGCAGCACGTCCAGGTGCCGCCCGGCGGCGCGCTCGTGCTGTACAGCGACGGTCTCGTGGAGCGGCGCGAGGAGTCGATCCTCGACGGGCTCCGGCGGCTCGCGGCGTTCTTCGCGGCGGAGCCGGGGACGGTCGACGTCGACGGCGTCGTCGCCGCCGCGCGCGACCCGCGCTCCGCGGACGACGCGACCCTGCTCCTGGTGCGTCGCGACGCCTGAGGTGCCCCCGGGAAGTGCGGCGTCCGAGCCGCGCGGCGGGGGGAGCCGCGCCGCGGCGGAGGGTGCGTGACGGCGGGGCGTCAGCCGATCGGGAGGAGCGCGCTGCGCACGCCGGCCCCGCCACGGAAGACGGGGACGTCGAAGCGCGCCCAGACGTGCTTCTCGCCGGTGCCGGCACGGAACCAGCCGACGGCCGTCGAGGCGCGCTGCGCGAGCACGAGGCCGAACCCGCCCGCGCCCGGTGACCGCCGGCCCGCGACGACCGGGACGTCCGGCGAGTGGTCGACGACGTCCACGACGAGCTCGCGGCCGTCGCTGAGCAGCCGCACCTGCGTCGGGGGGAGGCCGTGGCGCAGCGCGTTCGTCGCGAGCTCGCTCGCGACGAGGACGACGCGCTCGGGCGTGGCCTCGAGCGCGCGGTCCGCGGGCAGCGGGGCGCCGGTGAGCATGCGGTGCAGGCCCTCCCGCAGGGTGGCGAGGTCCGCCAGCGTGCGCAGCGGCCAGGCACCGATCTCGACGAAGCCGGGCGGTACCGCCGCGTGGGCGAAGGTCACGCCTCGTCCTCGGCAGGTCCGGCGTCGTCGGTGAGCTCGAACAGCTCGGCGACGCCGCTGAGCTCGAGCAGGTCGCGGACGCGCCGCGGGACGCGCTCCAGCACGGGTGCCCCCGAGCCGGCCGTGGCGGCGTGGTAGAGCAGGCGCAGGCCGCCCGAGTCCATGAAGGTGACCGCGCCGAGGTCGATGTGGATGCGCCCGTCGGCCGACTGCGCGAGCCGCAGCAGCTCGTCCTCGCGCCGGGCCTGGACCGCGGCGTCGATCTCGCCGCGCATGGTCCAGCGCGTGCCGCCGGCCGTCGTCAGGACGTCTCCGCTCGTGGTGGGGGTCACGGTGGTGGGCTCCTCCTCGGTCCCGGCACTGTACCGGGCACCCGGGATACGGTACGCGGCTCCGCCGACGCACGCGAGGCAGTGTCGCGGCGTGGCCGCGATCGTCGGGTGACGTGCCTCTCCCGCGCCGCGGAGGGCGGCGCGGGGGAGCCACGACGAGGGCCGCACGGCGGGCCGGGACGGCGTCGCGGACGACGCCGACCCGACCCGCCGGGCGGCCGGACGGCTCAGCAGGAGCGCGCGTCGAACGCGACCTCGAGCGGCGCGAACCCGTCGACCGTCACGACGGCCGTCCCGCCCGGGACGGACGCCGCGCGCGACGCGAACGACTGGTAGGCGCTCGCGCCCGGCGCCACCGCGGCGACCGTGCGCGTGCCGTACGGCGTCGCGAGCGTCACGTCGAGCGGCGCGTGGCCGTCGTTCGTGGCGCGGACCGCGACGTACACCTTGCCGGCCAGGCACCGCGTCTCGGCGGTGACCGTCACGGGCGCCGCACCGGCGTCGGCCGTCCAGCGCAGGGCGTACGCCCGCTGCGTGCCGTCCTCGGCCGTGACGCGCACCGTCGTCGTGCCGGGCACGCCGTCCGCGGCCTCGACCGCGACCGTCGCCCAGGGGTCGTGCGCGACCGCCTCGACGGCGGGCACGTCGCCCGTGACCGGCACGTCGTACGTCGTGACGGCCGGGTCGAACCCGGTGAGCGGCTCGCCGGCCACGGTGATGCCCGACGCCGCGGCGTCGGTCCCCGTGCCCGGCACCTTGGCGAGCACCTCGATCTCGGAGACCACCAGGTGGGTGTTCGCCCGCGCCGTGAGGACGACGCGCACGGACGACGTCCGCACGTCCGCAGGGATCTCGACCGCGGGCGCGGGGCCGTCCGGCGAGGCGTCCACCGTGACGGGCGCGCCGACGTCGGTCCACGTGCCGTCCACGAGCGCCTGGAGCCGGACGGACTGCGCCCAGCTCGCGCTGGACCCGTCCTTCCAGAACCGTGTCACGACGCCGGTGACGTCGCGGTCGCCCGGGAGCGTGACCGTGAGCGTGTCGGACGCCCGCTTGGTGCCCGACACCCAGTTCGACCACGCCTTGTCGGTGAGGTTGCCGTTCACGACACCGCCGACGGCGTAGCCCGGCTCGGTGAACGTCGCGCCGGCGGTCGTGCCCGCGGCGAGCGCTCCGTTGGCGGACGCGGCCTCGGTCACCTGGACGCGGACGGTGGCCGGGAGCGTGGCGCCCGCCCCGGCGTCGGCCGTGCCCGTGAGCTCGACGACCCCGACGCCGTCGTACGCGCCCGCGGGGGCGTCGTCCCAGACCACGGGGCGCTCGACCTCCGCGCCGCCCGCGGCGACCGCCGTGACGGTCGCGGGCAGGGCCGGGGTGCCGCCCGCGTACGCCTTGGCGCGCGCGGGGAGCGTGGACGTGAGCTCGTCGACGACGACGGTCGCCGTCGCGGCGACCTCGCCGCCGGTCGGGGTGGCCACCGTGCCCGCCACCTCGACGGTGCCGCGCTCGGCCCACGCGTCGTCGTCCGGCACGGCCCACGAGACGGGGAGCGCGCCGCGCGCCCCGTCGCGGTAGACCGGCGTGACCGTCGCGGGCAGCTCGGGCGCGGTGCCCGGCGTCGTGAACGCCTGGACGGGCTCGGTGCCGAGGACCGTCTCGTCGACGATCCGCCAGCGCTGGTTCACGCCCGAGTTCGCGAGGTACGTGCCCACGGGCGAGCCGTCCGCCGTCGCCTGGCCGCCGACCTCGAGGAGGGTCTTCGAGGACGCGTTGACGAGCGTGAAGGTGCCGTCGCCGGTCGTCGAGAGGATCCACTGCGCGGCGAGCGGGGTGTCCGCGACGTCGGCGGGCGCGTCCTGGAGGACGGCGGACGTGTCGGCCGCGACGGCGAGCTGGCGGCCCGTGGCCGCGTTCGTCACGGCGTAGCGCGTCCGGTGCGTGCCGGAGCCCTCGGGGGCGCCGAGCGCCGTGAGCTCCCACGCCTGATCCGCGACGGGCGCGTCGGTGCGGATCACGACGCCCGTGCCCGACGCCGACGGCGCGAGCGAGCGGTCCGCCTGCACGCCGTCGAGACGGTAGGCGTGCCCGCCCTGCACGAGCGCGGCGTCGTCCGCGACGCCGGAGACGCCGTCGACGACGAACGTCGTCACGGACTCGGCCGGCACGACGAGCGTCGCGCTGGGGCCGTCCGTGCCCGGCGTGACGGCCACCGGCTCGCCCTCGACGAGGTAGCCGGCCGTGCTCGTGACCACGGGGGTGACGGTCGCATCGGACCCGACCGCACCGAACTTCGACAGGTCGAGCGTCACGGCGCGCTCGGCCTTCGTGGCGTTGACGTGCACGACCGTCGCGGACGTGCCGTCGGCCGACACCGCGGCCGTGCTGCTGGCGTCGTCCGAGCGGATCAGCGAGTCGCCCGGCTCGATGTAGTGCGTGAAGTTCTGGGTCGCCCAGTACTTCGTGTTCGTGTAGATCGGGCACGTCTCGAGCGTGTCCTCGGCGGTGCAGTCGAACGGGATCTGGATCTCGCCCCAGTTCATGCCGTTCGCGCTCTCGCCGCCGGGCGCCATGTTGGCGTAGTCCTCGACCGGCTGCCAGAACACCCACGCGCTCGGCTCGAGCTCGCGCAGGTCGTCGACGATGTGCTGCGCGCTGCCGAGGCCGGACTCCATGGTCTCGAAGTCCTGGCCCGTCGAGCTCCAGTTCCCGCCGACCTCGCTCATCCACAGCGGCTTGTCCTCGCCCTTGGCGATGTCGCGGACCGTCGTGCGCTGGCCCGTGCCGTAGGTGTGGACGTTGAGCTGCGACACCTGGTCGCGGACCGCCTGCGGGTACGCGTTCCAGTTGGTCGCGAACGTGCCGGGGTTGGTCTCGTCCATCGCCGAGATCACGGCGTCGGTCGAGGAGCCCTCGAGCGCCGCGGCGAGCGCCGGGACGACCTTCGCCTGGAGCGCGGGGCCCATGTGGGCGCCCTCCTGGCGGCCGCCGGTGGGGTTGCCGTCGGCGCCGAGCTGCGTGCCCCAGTAGTTGGTGTTGGGCTCGTTGAACGGGTCGATCGTGTCGACCTCGATGCCGTGCGCGTCCTCGAGGCGCTCGGTCACGCCGACCAGGTAGGCCGCGAAGTCGTCGATGCTGTCCGTCTTGAGCTGGTCCGCGGTCGAGCTGAACCCGCCCGAGACGTACCCGCTCACGGTCATGAACCACGGCGGGGAGTTGCTGAACGTCTCCCAGTGCGTGACGTCGTCCTTGATGCGGTCGACCCACCAGCGCTGCGTCGCGTCGGCGTCCTCGTCCCAGTGGTCCGGGTTCTCGGGGTCCCACCAGTCCACGTCGGTGCGCGTCGTGCCCTCGGGCGCCTTCCACCAGCCGTCGACGGCGCCGCCGGCGCGCAAGTAGTCCGGCACGTCGGGAGCGTTCCCGCCGCCGACGTTGTAGCGCGCGATGTTGAGGTTGAGGCCCTCGTCGCCGAACACCATGTCCGCGAGCCGGTCGCGGATCTCGTCCGGGTAGCCGCCCGTGGCGTTGGCGAACCACACGAGGCTCGTGCCCCAGCCCTCGAACGGCGCGCCCGCGTACGACGGGTCGGGCGTCACGGTGACGCCCGCGACGTCGGCGGGGGCCGCCGTCGTGCCGGTCGCGGCGACCGCGCCCGCGGGCGAGGCCTGCGCGGGCAGGGCCGCGAGCGCGCAGCCCGCGACGAGCGCCCCGGCGCCGAGGCCCGCGACGACGCGGGCCCCCGTCCGGCGGGCGGCCGGGCCGCCCGGGCCCGTGCGGCGAGGACCGGGTGGTCCACCCCGCGTGGTCGTGTCGGTCTCGGTCGGGCTCATCCCTGAGCCACCTCCTTCGCGTCGCTGCGAACCGGCGGGGTGCACCGGGTGCGGGTCGTTCCCGCGGGGGTCTGTCGTGCCGAGGTAGAGCCCTGGTCCGCCGAGGTAGAGGCGTGGTCTCGACGACCGCGACCGCTGCCTCCACCTCGGCGTTACCAGGCCTCTACCTCGGGGTACCGGGCCTCTACCTCGTGGTACCGGGGCTCTACCTCGCGGTGGCGGGCTGCTTCCTCGGCGGGGTCGGCTCGGCCGGGCGGCGGACGACCGCGACGCCGCGCGGCTCGAGCAGCAGGGCGCCTTCCACCGTGCCCTCCACCGCGGCCTCCGCCGTGCCTTCCGCCGTGCCTTCCGCCGTGCCATCCGTCGTGGCAGCCCTCGTGCCCGACGCCGTGAGGCGGCGCCCGGCGAGGACGTCGCCCGCGACGTCGGGCACCTCGACCGGACGGGCCGTGCGGTTGACGAGGAACCAGAAGTCGTCCGTGCCGTCGGTGCGGACCGCGAGCTCGACGTCGCCGCGGACGGCGGCGGGCAGCTCGCTGCGCACGCCCGCGTCGTCGAGCAGGCGGGCGAGCACGGGGACGAGGCCCTGGCGGCCGAACCGCGTGGAGACGTACGCGGCGGAGCCCTCGCGGGCGCCCGTGCCGTCCCCGCTGCGGACCGTCCGGCGGGTCACCGCGGCACGCCCGGCCTGCTCGCCGGTCTTGTACCAGCCCAGCACCTCGACGTCCGGGTCGACGACGTCCACCGGCTCGGTCCACACCGTGCCCTCGAGCTGCTCGCCCGCGAGCTCGACCGTCGCGCTCTCGCCGTCCAGGAGCGGGGCGAACTCCTCGACCCGGATGCCGAGCAGGTCGCGCAGCGCGCCCGGGTAGCCGCCGAGCCAGGCATGGTCGTCCTGGTCCACGACGCCCGAGAAGTAGGTCGTGACGAGGTGGCCGCCCGCCTCGACGAACGCCGTGAGGCGGTCGCGCAGGCCGGCCGGGACGACGTGCAGCACCGGCGCCACGACGACGTCGTACGTCGCGAGGTCCGTCGCGGACGGCACGACGTCCGCGCGCACGCCGAGAGCGAGGAACGCCGAGTACCAGTCGAGCGCCTCCTGGCGGTAGCGCAGCCGGTCCGTCGGGTGGGAGTCGAGCTCGCTCGTCCACCACGAGTCCCAGTCGAAGACGATCGCGGCGCGCGCGGGCTTCTGCGTGCTGCCCGCGACGGGCGCGAGGTCGCGCAGGGTCGCGCCGAGCGCGACGACGTCACGGAACAGGCGCGAGCGCTCGCCCGCGTGCGGGACCATGCCCGAGTGGTACTTCTCCGCGCCGGCCGCGGACTGGCGCCACTGGAAGTAGCAGACCGCGTCGGCGCCGTGGGCCACGTGGGTGAGCGAGTCGCGCGCGAGCTCGCCCGGCTTCTTCGCGACGTTCACGGGCTGCCAGTTCACCGCGCTCGTCGAGTGCTCCATGAGGAACCACGGCCGGTGCCGCGCGATGCCGCCCGTGAGGTTCGCGGAGAACGACAGCTCGTCGAGCGCCTGCGGGCCGGGCAGCACGTAGTGGTCGTTGGAGACGAAGTCGAGCTCGTCCGCCCACGCGGCGTAGTCCATGCCCTTCGTCTCGCCCATGACCATGAAGTTCGTCGTCACGGGCACGTCCGGCGTGACGCGGCGCAGGATCTCCGCCTCCGCGCGCAGGTACTGCCGGAGCGCGTCGGACGAGAAGCGCTTGAAGTCGAGCTGCTGGGTGGGGTTCGGGTGCGACGCCGCGAGCCGCGGCGGGAGGACCTGGTCCCACGCGCTGTAGCGCTGCGACCAGAACGCGGTGCCCCACGCGGCGTTGAGCGCGTCGAGCGTCGGGTAGCGGTCGCGCAGCCACGCGCGGAAGGCGGCGGCCGCGTCGTCGGAGAAGTCGTAGACGTTGTGGCAGCCGAGCTCGTTCGACACGTGCCAGGCGACCAGCGCGGGGTGGTCGCCGTACCGCTCGGCCATGCGCTCCACGAGGCGCAGCGCGTGCTCCCGGAAGATCGGCGACGTCGGGCGCCACTGCTGCCGCGCGCCCGGCCACAGGGTCTCGCCCGTGCGGGTCTGCGGCAGGATCTCCGGGTGCTTCGTCGTCAGCCACGGCGGCGGCGAGGCGGTCGCCGTCGCGAGGTCGACCGTGATGCCGTGCGCGTGGAGCAGGTCCATCGCGTCGTCGAGCCACGCGAAGTCCCACGTGTCCTCGGTCGGCTGGATGCGGGCCCACGAGAAGATCGCGAGCGAGACCACCGTCACGCCGGCCTCGCGCATGAGGCGGACGTCCTCGTCCCAGACCTCGCGCGGCCACTGGTCCGGGTTGTAGTCCGCGCCGTAGGACAGGCCCGACGGCGTGTACGCACCGGGCTCGCCCGGCGGCGTGTGCGGCCCGGGACGGCGCAGCCAGCGGAACGGGGTGGGGGAAGACATGCGTGCTCCTAGCGGGACGGTGCGCGGCGACGGGCGGTGCCCGGCCGGTCGGGAGGACGCGCGACGGCGTCCTCGGGGAGGTCGTCGGGCCGGCGAGCGAGCGCCGGCCCGACGACCGGGGGTGACGGTGTCAGCGCGTCACTCGTTGACGGTGAAGCCCTGGTCCTTGCCGTAGGTGACCGTGGCGTCCTGCCACGCGGTCAGCCCGTCGGCGAGCGGGGTGCCCGAGACGTAGGCCTTGCCGACGGTGTCGTTGAAGACGGAGTTCGCGTACACCTGGAACGGCAGGTACGCCCAGCCCTCGGCGACGTGCGCGGCGGAGTCCGCGAGGACCTCGTTGACCTTCTGGCCGCCGAAGTACTCGAACTCCTGCTGCGTGAAGTCGTCGGCCTCGAGCTCGGCGACGGTCGCGGGGAACGCGCCCTCGGCGACGCGGGTCGCGATCCCGTCACCGACCGTCGCGTACTCGAGGAACGCCCACGCGAGGTCCTGGTTCTTGCTCGCCGCCGGGATGGCGAGCGAGCTGCCACCGTTCTCGGAGGTGACGTCGGCGCCGGCCTCCCACTGCGGCATGGGCGCGACGGCCCAGTCGCCCGAGGCGGACTCGACCGAGGTCTCGAGGTTGCCGCGCATCCAGGCGCCGATCACGAGGCTCGCGATCGACCCGTCGGCGAGGCCCTGGTACCACTCGTCGCTCCACGACGTGACGGGCGCGACGAGGTCCTCGTCGATCATCTGCTGCCACGTCGTCGCGAACTTCTGCGTGCCCTCGTCGGAGAAGTCGACGGTGACGTCGGTCCCGTCGACCTGGTAGGGGCGCCCGCCGGCCTGCCAGATCATGGAGGTCGTGAAGCCGGCGTCGCCCGTGTCGTTGGTGAGGTACGCGCCGGGGTCGGCGGCGTGCAGCGCCCGGGCGGCCTCGACGTACTCGTCCCACGTCGTCGGTACCGCGATGCCGTGCTCGTCGAACACGCGCTTGTTGTAGAAGAGCGCCATCGGGCCGGAGTCGGTCGGCAGCGCGTAGACGCCGTCGCCCTGCGTCACGGCGTCCCACGGGCCGGGCGTGAACGTGCCGTCGAGGTCGTCGGCCCCGTAGGACGAGAGGTCGGTGAGCGCCTCGGAGAGCGCGAACTGTGGGAGGGCGTAGAACTCGATCTGCGCGACGTCGGGCACGCCGGAGCCGGCGGCGATCGCGTTCTGGAGGGCCGTGTACTGGTCGTTGCCGGTGCCGGCGTTGACGATGTCGACCGTCACCCCGGGGTTCTCCTCCTCGAAGTCGGCGGCGACGCTCTCCAGCGTGGGGTCCCAGGCCCACACGGTGATCGTGCCGCCCTCCTCGAGGGCGCTCTCCGCGTCGTCGGAGCTCCCGCCGCCCGACCCGCCGCTGCAGGCGGTGAGCACGAGGGCGAGGACGCCGGTGGCGGCGATGGCGGCGGTCGCTCGGCGCGACCTGCGGGTGATGGGGGACATGCGGGTTCCTCTCACTTCGTCGTCAGACGGACGGGTGGTGCGTGGGGTGGTGCGGGTGGGGGTGTGCGCCGGGGTGCCGGCGGGTGGGTGGACGGTCCGGCGCCGGACCGTCACTCCTTGACGGAGCCGGCCGCGAGGCCGGACTGCCAGTAGCGCTGCAGGAACAGGAACGCGATCACGAGGGGCAGGATCGTCAGGACCGCGCCGGTGATGACGAGGTTGAAGATCGCCTGCCCGCCCGCGGTGGCCGCCTGGGCGTTCCACGCGTTGAGCCCGAGGGTCAGCGGGTACCAGTCGGGGTCCTTGAGCATGATCAGCGGCAGGAAGTAGTTGTTCCAGGTCGCGACCATGGTGAAGAGCAGGACGGTGACGATGCCGGGCGCGAGCAGCGGCAGGGACACCTGGAAGAACGTGCGGGCCTCGTTGGCGCCGTCGACGCGGGCGGCCTCCAGCAGCTCCTGGGGCACCGACTCGGCGGCGTAGGTCCACATGAGGTAGAGGCCGAACGGGGAGATCAGCGACGGGATGATCACGGCCCAGGGAGTGTTCGTCAGGCCCATCTGGCTGAACATGAGGAACGTCGGCACGGCGAGCGCCGTGCCCGGCACCGCGACGGCGCCGATGACGGTCGCGAACACGCCTCGCTTGCCGGGGAAGTCGAACTTGGCGAGCGCGTACCCGCCCATCACGGCGAGGAACGTGGCCCCGCCGGCGCCCACGACCACGTAGAGCAGGGTGTTGGCGAGCCAGCGGACGAAGATGCCGTCGTCGTAGGTGAGCGTCTGGACGACGTTGTCGACCAGCGCGAACTCGCTGCCGAACCACAGCCCGAAGCTGTCGAAGAGGTCGGGCTGGGTCTTCGTCGCGTTGACGACGAGCCAGACGAGCGGGACGAGCGAGTACACGAGCACGACGCCGGTCAGGACGGTGAGCAGCACGCTGCGGCGGGGCTTGTCGGCGGAGTACGCGGCACGCCGGGGCGTGCGGAGGCGGACGGGCTTCGGTCCGGGGCGGGACGCGGCGGAGGCCGTGGGGGTCGCGGTGGTCATGGTCTCAGGCCTCCTTGCGCATGCCGCGGAGCTGGACCACGTAGGCGACGATCATCGTGACGACGCCCATGATGATCGCGACCGTGGCCGAGTAGTTGTACTGCTGCCCGGAGAAGGACAGCGAGTACGCGTACAGGTTCGGGGTGAAGTACGTCGTGATCGCGTTCGGGGCGAGCGCCTGCAGGATGCTCGGCTCGTTGAAGAGCTGGAAGGAGCCGATGATCGAGAAGATCGTCGCGATGACCAGCGCGCCGCGGATCGCGGGCAGCTTGATCGCCGAGATGATGCGCCACTGGCTGGCCCCGTCGAGCTCCGCGGCCTCGTACAGCGAGGTGGGGATCACCCGCAGCGCCGAGTAGAAGATGAGCATGTTGTAGCCCACGAACTCCCAGGTCACGATGTTGCCGATCGAGGCGAGCACGAGGTCGGGGGAGAGCGGGTTGGGCAGCGAGACGCCGAGCGCGTCGTTGATGTTGCCGACGAGCCCGAACCGCGTGCCGTACATGAAGCCCCACATGAGCGTCGCGACGACGGCCGGGACGGCGTACGGCAGGAAGATCGAGATGCGGAAGAACGACTTGCCGTAGAGCCGGCCGCTGTCGATCGCGAGGGCGACGAGCAGCGCGAGGCCGAGCATGATCGGCACCTGGACCACGAGGAAGAGGCTGACGCGCCCGAGCGCCTCCCAGAACTGCGGGTCCGAGAACGCCCGGGCGTAGTTGTCGAGGCCCACGAAGTGCGTGCCGCCGACCATCTGCGTGCGGAACAGGCTCAGGTACAGGGAGTACGCGATGGGTGCGAGGAACACCAGGGCGAACACGGCCATGAACGGACCCACGAAGCCCCAGCCGACCCACGAGCGCCGGTGGCGTCGGGTGCGGGGGGACGAAGGTGCGTCGACCGATGGCAGGGACGCTCCTGCCACGGGTGGGGACGTCGTCGTCATGCTGTGTCCTCGTCGTCGGGGGAAGGGGACGCCGGTCGTCGCCCTTGTTTACGCAAACATCAGCATGCACGACATTCGATGTTTGCGCAAACATCGCTTAGGGTGGTCGACGTCGGCGCGACGGCGCCGAACCAGCGCTGGAGCTGTGCCGCCACTGACCGCGAGGACGACGGATGACCAACCGGCTCGACGACGACGCCCCCGTCACGACGACGGCGCCGCAGCGGCGGACCGCTCCGGTCGCCGAGACGGTCCCCGCCGTCGAGCCGGCCCGGGCCCGCCGGCCGCACGACGTCCGCCGCGTGTCGATGGCCGACGTCGCCCGGATGGCCGGGGTGTCCGCGCAGACCGTGTCGCGCGTCGCCAACGGGCACCCCGGGGTCGTGGAGGAGACGCGGACCCGCGTGCTCGCCGCGATGGCCGAGCTCGACTACCGGCCGAACAGCGCGGCCCGCGCGCTCAAGAGCGGCACGTTCCGGACCATCGGCGTGATCCTCTTCTCGCTCGCGACCACGGGCAACGTCCGCACGCTCGAGGCCATCGCGACGTCCGCGGCCGCCCAGGGCTACGCGATCACCGTCATTCCCGTCGCCGCGCCGACCCAGGGTGGCGTGCACGGCGCGTTCACGCGCCTCGGCGAGCTGGCCGTCGACGCGATCATCCTCCTCATGGAGGTGCACCTGCTCGACGTGGCGCGAGTCAACCTCCCGCCCGGGGTGAAGGTCGTGGTCGCCGACTCCGACGCCGGCGACGCGTACGCCGTCGTCGACACGGACCAGGCGGACGGCACCCGCCAGGCGGTGCAGCACCTGCTCGACCTCGGCCACCGCACCGTCCACCACCTCGCCGGCCCGGAGAGCTCCTTCGCGGCCGAGCGCCGGGCCGTCGCGTGGCGCGAGACGCTGGAGCGCGCCGGCCGTCCGGTGCCCGAGCCGGAGCGGGGCGACTGGTCGCCCGCGTCGGGCTACGAGGCCGGGCGGCGGCTCGCCGAGGACGACGACGTGACCGCGGTGTTCGTCGCGAACGACCAGATGGCGCTCGGGCTCGTGCGCGCCCTGCACGACGCGGGCCGGCGCGTGCCGCAGGACGTGAGCGTCGTCGGGTTCGACGACCTGCCCGAGTCGAGCGAGTTCCTGCCGCCTCTGACGACCGTCCACCAGGACTTCGCCGAGGTGGGGCGTCGGTGCGTCGAGCAGGTCCTGCGCCAGGTGCACGACGGCGTCGCCGAGACCGGGACGCGGCTCGTGCCCACCCGTCTCGTCGAGCGCGCGAGCACCGCACCCCCGCCCGCCGCGGCCACACGTCGCTGAGCGTCGCCCGCGCACCGCAGAGCCCCGCCGTCGACCCGTCGGCACCGACCCACGAGACGAGGACCATGACCCACGCACGCATCCAGATCGATCCGGACGACGCCGTGGGCGCCGTCTCTCCGCGGCTGTTCGGCACGTTCGTCGAGCACATGGGGCGCTGCGTGTACGGGGGGATCCACGACCCCGGGCACCCCTCGGCCGACGCCGACGGCTTCCGCGGCGACGTGCTCGAGCTCGTGCGCGAGCTGGGTGCGACGGTCGTGCGCTACCCGGGCGGGAACTTCGTCTCCGGTTTCCGGTGGGAGGACTCCGTCGGCCCGCGCGAGCAGCGCCCGGTCCGGCTGGACGCCGCCTGGCACAGCATCGAGACCAACCAGGTCGGGCTGCACGAGTTCGCCGGGTGGGCCGAGCGCGCGGGGCTCGAGGTCATGATGGCGGTCAACCTCGGCACGCGCGGCGCGGCCGAGGCGGCGCAGCTCCTCGAGTACTGCAACCACCCGGGCGGTACCGCGCTGTCCGACGAGCGGCGGGCGAACGGCGCGCCGGACCCGTTCGGCTTCCGCCTGTGGTGCCTCGGCAACGAGATGGACGGCGACTGGCAGATCGGCCACAAGACGGCCCACGAGTACGGCCGGCTCGCGGCCGAGACCGCGCGGCTGATGCGCTTCGTCGACCCGACGGTCGAGCTCGTCGCGGCGGGGTCGTCGTCGGCCGACCAGCCGACGTTCGGGGACTGGGAGCGCGAGGTGGTCCGCCAGACCGCCGGGCTCGTCGACCACGTGTCGCTGCACGCCTACTACGAAGAGACCCCGGGCGACCTGCCCTCCTTCCTCGCGTCCGGCGTCGGGCTCGACCGCTACATCGCGACCGTCGCGGGGATCCTCGACGAGGAGGAGGCGGCGCTCGGCGACCGGATGCAGGGTCGGCGGCTCGGCATCAGCGTCGACGAGTGGAACGTGTGGTACCTCGACCGCTTCAACGAGCGGGACAAGGAGCCGCTGCTGACGGGCGCGTGGAACGTCGCGCCGCGGATCATCGAGGACGAGTACGCGGTGGCGGACGCCGTCGTCGTCGGGAGCCTGCTCAACTCGCTCGTCCGGCACGCGGACCGGGTCTCGATGGCGAACCAGGCGCAGCTCGTCAACGTCATCGCGCCGATCCGCACCGAGCCCGACGCCGACGCGTGGCGGCAGACCATCTTCTGGCCCTTCGCGATCACGGCCGCCCGTGCGCGGGGCGCCGCGCTGCGCGTCGCCGCGGACTGCCCGACCGTCCCGACCGCCGCGTACGGCGACGTGCCCGTCGTCGACGTCTCCGCGACGACGACCGCCGACGGTCGTGTCGAGGTGTTCTGCGTGAACCGTGACCCGGAGCACCCTGTCGAGGTCACGCTCGCCGCGGGTGGGGTGCGCGCGGTGCGCGACGCCGTCGTGCTGACGGTCCCCGAGGGGCACGACCGGTTCGTGACCAACACGCGGGACGCGCAGCCCGTCCGCCCCGTGCCGCTCGGCGCGCGCGTCGAGGACGGCGAGGTGCGGCTGACGCTCCCGGCGCTCTCGTGGGCGGCGGTCGGGCTCGACCTGGCCTGACGCGGGCCCCTGGGCGCGCACCACCGGCGCGCGCCCGGGGATCAGTCCTCGGCGACCCAGGCGCTCGGGTCCTCGACGACGCCGCGCAGCACCTCGCGCGCGCCGCCCGTGAGCGCGGCGTGGTCGCCGACCGGCGCGGGCAGCAGCACGACGTCGGTCCAGGGGGCGGCGAGGACGCGCGCCCGGAGCTCGGCCTCGGCGGCGGCGCGCAGGTAGGGCAGGAGCGCGGGGTAGATGCCGCCCAGTAGGACGGTGTCGATGTCCACGAGGTTGACGTAGTCGGCGAGCGCGCTGCCGAGCGCGGTCCCGGCGCGCTCGACCGCGGCGAGGGCGTCCGGCTCGCCGGCGTCGAGGGCGGCGACGAGCGCCCCGGTGGGCGCGTCGACGGGCAGGCCCGCGCCGCGCAGGAGCGCGTCCTTGCCCGCGTACTGCTCGAGGCAGCCCGTCGCGCCGCAGCGGCACCGGGGGCCGCGCGGGTCGACGACGACGTGCCCGACCTCGCCCGTCCAGCCGTGGCGGCCGTGGAACAGGCGGCGGTCGACGACGATCGCGGACCCGATGCCCACGTCGCCCGACACGTAGAGGTACGTCGAGGGCGCGGGGCCGCTCGCGTCGTCGGGCACGACGCCGTGGCTCGCCTGGGCGAGCGCGGCGAGCTTGGCCTCGTTGCCGATCTCGACGGCGACGTCGGGGCCGAGCCCGAGGAGGCGGACGGGGTCGAGGTGGGACCAGCCGAGGTTGGGCGCGACCTCCAGCCGCCCGGCGCGGGGGTCGACGAGGCCGGGCAGGGCGAGGCGTGCGCCCGCGACCGTCATGCCGTCGGCGCGGACCTGCGCGAGCAGGTCGTGCGCGATGCGGCCGAGGCGGGCCAGCACCGCGGTGGGGTCGCTGTCGTGGAGGTCGTCCGGGTCGACGTGCTCCGCGACGACGGCGCCGGTGAGGTCGAGCACCCGGCCGCCGAGGTAGTCGACGTTCACCTCGAGCCCCAGCCCCACGAGGGTGCGCGGCGCGGGGGCGAGCGGGACGGCGGGCCGCCCGGCGCGCTGCGGGGTGGCCGGCGGCAGCTCGGCCACGATGCCGGCGGCGACGAGCCGGTCGACGAGCGTCGAGACGGTGGCGCGCGTGAGGCCGCTCGCGCCGGCGATGTCGGCCCGTGAGCACGGGTGCGACGCCTCGAACACGGCTCGCGCGACCAGGGCGAGGTTGTGCTCGCGCAGCGTGGCCTGGCGGGCTGCTGGGGGACCCGTCCGGGTCGCGACGCTGCGGTTCACGGTCTTGACCTTACCGACCCGTGCGGATAAGTTCAGCCGTAAGACATAAATAGGCCGGGGTCGACCGACGTCGCTCCGGCCCTCTCGACGAGGAGACCACCGTGGCCGACGAGCCCATCCAGGACATCAACTTCTCCTTCGGTCTGTGGACCGTGGGCTGGACCGCGCAGGACCAGTTCGGCAGCGCGAGCCGCCCGGAGCTCGACCCGGCCGAGTCGGTGCGTCGCCTGGCCGACCTCGGCGCGTGGGGCTTCACGTTCCACGACGACGACGTCGTCCCGTTCGGCTCCGACGACGAGGAGCGCACGAAGCGCCTCGGCGCGGTGCGCCAGGCCGCCGAGGACACGGGCCTCGTCATCGAGATGGTGACGACCAACCTGTTCAGCCACCCCGTCTTCAAGGACGGCGGCCTCACGTCGAACGACCGCGGCGTGCGCCGCTACGCCCTGCGCAAGGTGCTGCGCAACGTCGACCTCACCGCCGAGCTCGGCGCGAAGACGTTCGTCATGTGGGGCGGCCGCGAGGGCACCGAGTACGACGGCGCCAAGGACCTGCACTCCGCGCACGAGCGCTACGCCGAGGGCATCGACCTCACCGCGGCGTACATCAAGGAGAAGGGCTACGACCTCAAGATCGCGCTCGAGCCCAAGCCGAACGAGCCCCGCGGCGACATCTTCCTGCCGACCATCGGCCACGCGCTCGGCCTCATCGCGAAGCTCGACAACGGCGACATCGTGGGCCTCAACCCGGAGACGGGCCACGAGCAGATGGCGGGCCTCAACTACACGCACGGCATCGCGCAGGCGCTGTGGGCGGGCAAGCTCTTCCACATCGACCTCAACGGCCAGCGCTCGATCAAGTTCGACCAGGACCTCGTGTTCGGCCACGGCGACCTGCTCTCCGCGTTCTTCACGGTCGACCTGCTCGAGAACGGCTTCCCGAACGGCGGCCCCACGTACACGGGCCCGCGCCACTTCGACTACAAGCCGTCGCGCACCGAGAACGAGGTCGGCGTGTGGGACTCCGCGCGCGCCAACATGGAGACCTACCGCCTGCTCGCGCGCAAGGCCGCGGCGTACCGCGCCGACAGCCGCGTCCAGGAGGCGTTCGCGCACTCGGGCGTCTTCGAGCTGGGACAGTCCACGCTGGGCGAGGGCGAGTCCGTCGCCGACCTGCTCGCGGACCGCAGCGCGTACGAGGAGTTCGACGTCGACGCCGCGGCGAACCGCGACTTCGGCTTCGTGCGCCTCAACCAGCTCGCGCTCGAGCACCTCATCGGCTGAGGTGGCCACCGACGCCAGGACGTCCGACGCCGGCGGCGAGCGCGTGCTCGTCGCCGGCGTCGACACGTCCACGCAGTCCTGCAAGGTCCTCGTGCGCGACGCCGGGACGGGCGCCCTCGTGCGCACCGGCTCGGCCAAGCACCCCGACGGCACCGAGGTCCACCCCGACGCGTGGTGGGACGCGTTCCGCGAGGCCGCGTCCGCGGCGGGCGGCCTGGACGACGTCGCGGCGCTCGCCGTCGGCGGCCAGCAGCACGGTCTCGTCGCGCTCGACGCGGACGGCAACGTCGTGCGCGACGCGCTCCTGTGGAACGACACGCGCTCCGCGCCCGCGGCGCGCGACCTGATCCGCGAGCTCGGCGAGGCGCGCCTCGCCGAGGGCGTCCCCGACGCCCACGACCGGGTCGAGTCCGCGACCGAGGCGGGCGCCCAGGCGTGGGCCGACGCGATCGGGTCCGTGCCGGTCGCGTCGCTCACGGTGACCAAGCTGCGCTGGCTGCGCGACGCGGAGCCGGAGAACGCGGCGCGCGTCGCCGCCGTCGCGCTGCCGCACGACTGGCTCACGTGGCGCATCGCGGGGTACGGCCCGGCGGGCGACGAGTCCGCGCCGCTCGGGCCGGACCTCGACGCGCTCGTCACGGATGCGTCCGACGCGTCGGGCACGGGCTACTACGACGCGACGAGGGACGACGGGCCCGACGGCCGGGGCGCGTACCGCCTCGACCTGCTGGAGCTCGCGCTCGGACGGACCGACGTCGTGCTTCCGCGCGTCGTCGGGCCGTCCGCGACGGCGGGCGTCGCGCACCCCTCGGTCGCCGGGAGCGCGGTCGACGGCGGCACGCTGCTCGGCCCCGGCGCGGGCGACAACGCCGGTGCGGCGCTCGGCCTCGGCATGGTCGCGGGCGACGTCGCGGTGTCGATCGGGACGTCGGGCGTCGTGTCCGCCGTGACCGACGACCGCACGGCGGACGGTTCCGGGCTCGTCAACGGGTTCTCCGACGCGACGGGCCGGTACCTGCTGCTCGCCGTGACGCTCAACGCGAGCCGGGTGCTCGACGCGGCGCGCGCCGTGCTCGGCGTCGACCACGCGGGGCTGTCGCGGCTCGCGCTCCAGGCGCCCCCCGGCGCGGACGGGCTCGTGCTCGTGCCGTACCTGGAGGGCGAGCGCATGCCCAACCGTCCCGACGCGTCGGGCACGCTGCACGGCATCCGGCTCGGCACGTCGACGCCGGAGCACCTCGCGCGCGCGTACGTCGAGGGCATGCTGTGCGGCCTCGCGGACGGGCTCGACGCGCTGCGGGCGCTCGGCGTCCGGGTCGAGCGCGTGCAGCTCATCGGCGGCGGCGCGCAGTCCGAGGCGGTCCGGCGCATCGCGCCGCAGGTCCTCGGCCTGCCCGTCACGGTCCCCGAGCCCGGCGAGTACGTGGCCGATGGCGCCGCGCGCCAGGCGGCGTGGGTCCTCGCCGCGCACGAGGCGGGCGGCTCCGGGGCGGACGTCGCCCCGCCCACCTGGGCCGCGTCGTCGGCCACGGTGGTCGAGGCCGACCCGGTCCCGGCGATCCGGGACCAGTACGCGACGGTGCGCGACCTCGTCTGACCCCGCCCCCGCTGAGTGCATGAGACAGTCGCGTCCGAGGCCTTCGGGCGCGACTGTCTCATGCACTCACGGGATGCCGGGCGGGTGGGCCGGTCGGGTGCCGCGGTCAGGAACCGCCGGCGAAGCCCGTCTGGCGCCACGCCTCGTAGACGGCGATCGACGCCGCGTTGGTGAGGTTGAGCGAGCGGCGACCGGGCAGCATGGGGATCTTCAGCTGGTCCGTGATCCGCTCGTGGGCCAGCACGTCGTCGGGCAGGCCCGTCGGCTCGGGGCCGAACAGCAGGACGTCGTCCGGCCGGTACGTCACGTCGGTGAACGACGTCGTCGCGCGCGTCGTGAACGCGAAGACCCGGCCCGGGAGGGTCGCCAGCGCGGCGTCCAGGTCCGCGTGCACCTCGACGCTCGCGAGGTCGTGGTAGTCCAGCCCCGCGCGCCGCAGCTTGGGCTCGTCCAGGTCGAAGCCCAGCGGCTCGACGAGGTGCAGACGCGCCCCGGTCACCGCGGCGAGGCGGATCGCGTTGCCCGTGTTCCCCGGGATGCGCGGCTCGAAGAACACGACGTGGGGCAGGGTCGACGGCGGTCGGGCGGCCGGGTCGGCGACGTGCGGCCGCCAGTCGGTGCGGGGGTCGGGGGTCTCGCTCACGCCCCCGATTCTCGCAGCGGTCCGAGCGGGGCGCGGTACACCTCGACGTCGGCCCCGGTCGTGGCGCAGCGCGGGAGGCTCAGCCCATGCGGTCGAGGTCGGTCGCGCGGACCTCGTGCACCAGCGGCTCGCCCGCGCGGAAGCGGGCGAGCTCGTCGACGACGATCGCGCCCTGCGCGAGCCGGCCCTGCACGGTCGCGGCGGCGTGGTGCGGGGTGAGGAGCACGTTCCGCAGGCGGCGCAGCGGGTGGTCCTGGGGCAGCGGCTCGGCGTCGTAGACGTCGAGGGCGGCGCTGATCCGCCCGCTCGCGAGCTCGCGGACGAGCGCGTCCTCGTCCGTGAGCCACGACCGTGCGGTGTTGACCAGCCCGGCGTGGTCGGGCAGGAGCGCGAGCTCACGCGCGCCGAGCAGGTGATGGGTCTCGGGCAGCACGGGCGCGTGCAGCATCGTCACGCGGCTCGTCGCGAGCAGCTCGTCGAGCCCGACGAGCGTCGCGCCCAGCGCGGCGGCGTCGGCGGGGGAGAGGGTCGGGTCGGCGACCACGACCTCCGCGCCGAGCGCGCGCAGCACCGCGATCGCCGCGCGCCCGGTGCGCGACGCCCCGACGACGCCGACGCGTGTGCCCGCGATCTCGTACCGCGGGGGTGCGGCCTCCGCGTCGGCCCACGGGACGCCGTCGTGCAGGGCGTTGTGGAACGCGGGGACCTGGTGGAGCAGCGCGAGCGCGAACGTCACGGAGACCTCGGCGACCGGGCGAGCCATCGCCTGGCCCGCCTGCGTCACGCGGACCCCGCGCTCCCACAGCGCGGGCGTGACGAACGGCTTGACCGAGGCGCCCGTGTGCGCGACGAGCCGCAGACCGGGGAGCCGGTCCAGGAGGTCCGCGTCCAGGGGCGGCGTGCCCCAGGAGACGACGAGCGCGTCGACACGCTCGCGCGCCGCGGGGCTCAGCCGGTCGAGCGCGGCGCCCAGCGCGCGCGGCTCGTCGACGACGTCGAACGGGCCCGCGCCGGCCAGGCGCTCCCACACGTCCGGGGCGAACAGCTCGGCGCGCAGCCACGGCGCGACGGCGACGACCGCGCGGGCCGCCCCGGTCCCCGGGCCGGGGCCCGTGGCGGTCTCCGTGCCGGGCGCGCCGGTCACCGCAGCCAGTCCTCGAGGTGCTCCGCGACGAGCGCGTCGTCCGCGGCCGCGAGCCACGGGTACGACGCCGTCACCCGCGTCAGCTCGTCGGCCTGCCCGGGGGAGAGGGTCTCGGCCGGGTCGAGGCACCAGATGCCGTCGAGCAGACCCTGGCGGCGCAGCACCTCGTGCACGCCCGCGATGACGCCCGCGAAGTCGTGCGCCGCGTCGAAGACGGCCGCGTTCGCGTCGGTGAGCCCGGCCGCGCGCGCGGTGAGGGTCGCCAGGGCGGCGGCGTCGGGCACGGTGGCCCCGCCGTCGGGGCCGATGCCGTGCGCCGCGTGCGCGAGCGCGAGCGTCTCGACCGCGCCCCGGGTCCAGACCGCCCACTGGCCGAGCAGACCGCCCACGAACCGGGCCGCGAAGGTCGAGGCGCGCCCCTCGGCGTCGGTCACCGGGACGTCGAGACGCTGCGTGAGGTCGGCGACGATCGCGTCGTCGTTGCCCGTGTACAGCGAGATCTCGTCGCCGCGACCCGACGCGGCGACGCCGCGCAGCACGTCGATCGTGCGGTAGCGGTGGAACGGCGCGGCCTTGATCGCGACGACCGCCTCGATCGACGCGTACTCGCGCCAGAAGCCGACGGACAGGCGCGGGCCGCCGATCGCCTCCTGGAGGTAGAACCCGATGACGGGCAGCACCTCGCCGACGGCGCGGGCGCGGTCGAGCAGCACGCGCTCGACCTCCTCGCGCGAGCCGGTGAGACCGGGCACGCGCGGCGCGAGCAGCACCGCGTCGTAGCCGAGCGACGCCGCGAGCTCCGCCTCCGCGACGGCCTGCCGCACGTCGCCGGCCGCGCCCGCGACCTGGACGAGCGGGCGGGGCCCGGTGTGCAGCGAGCCCGCGGGCGCGTCGCCCGCGACCGTCGCGCGCGACACCTCGGCCGCGAGCTCGAGCACGGGCCGCAGGAGCCCGTGCTCGCGGATCTCGAACTGCGTCGTGTGGACGCCGACGGCCACGCCGCCCGCGCCCGCCGCGTGGTAGTACCGCGTGAGCGCGCGCTGGCGGCGCTCGTCGAGACGACGGTCGGCGTCGAGCGCGAGGGGCTGGGCCGGGATGACCGTGCCCGCACGCAGGAGCGCGGCGACGTCGTCGGCGAGGCGCGGGGTGGCCGACGCCGCGGCGGGGGTGGTGGGGGCCGTCATCAGAACGCCCCGTCGCGCACGGCGAACTTCGTCGGCTTGCCGCTCGTCGGCAGGCCGGCCGCGAGCCACTGCGCCTGCCAGTCCACGAGCGTGCGCAGCGGCACCTGCGGGTAGCCGAACAGCTCGTGGCAGCGCGTCGCGTCGTTGAGCAGCGCCGTCGGGGCGGGCTCGCCCGTGAACGACACCTCGCGGTCGAGGCCGCGGCCGAGGAGCTCCGCGAGGCGCCGCACCGACGCCGTCTCCGGGCCGGTGAGGTTGATCGCCGTCGCGGGCGACGACGCGAGCGCGAGCGAGCGCAGCGCGACCTCGTTCGCGTACCCCTGCCACACGACGTTGACGTGCCCGGTCGTGAGGTCCACGGGCTCGCCCGCGAGGATCGGCGACGCGACGTCGAACAGGACGCCGTAGCGCAGGTCGACGGCGTAGTTGAGGCGGATCGTCACGACCTTCGTGCCGCGCGAGAGCGCGGCGTGCTGGAGCACGCGCTCGCGGCCGAGGCAGCTCATCGCGTACTCGCCGACCGGCCCGACGGGGTGCTCCTCCGAGCACCCGCCGGACTCGACGGGCACGAGCGGGTAGACGTTCCCGGTGGAGAACGCCGCGATGGTGGAGTCGGCGTAGCGGCGCGCGACGTCGTGCACGAGGGCCGCGTTCGCGGCCCACGCGAGCGACGGCGCGGACGACGTGCCGAACTTGGCGCCCACCATGTAGACGACGTCGGCGCCGTCGGGCAGGGCGGCGAGGTCCGCGTCGGGCGCGAGCAGGTCGGTCGCGACGACGTTCACCCCGGCGTCGCGCAGGCGGTCGGCCTGCTCGGGGTCGGACCACCGCGAGACGGCGTGCACGGCGTCGCCCGTGCGCCCGGCCGCGTCGAGCGCCCGGCGGGCGAGGACGGTGAGGCTCGGGCCCATCTTCCCGCCCGCGCCGAGGATGACGAGGTCGCCCGAGCGGGCGGCCAGGTCCTCCACGAGGGCGGGCGACGGCGTCGTGAGCAGCTCCTCGAGCTCCGCGACGGACGTCGGGGCCTTCAGGGCGGTGGTGCTGGTCTGCGTGGTCATGTGGTGAGTCATCCCTTGATGCCGGACGAGGTGACGCCCTCGACGAAGAAGCGCTGGGCCACGAGGTACGAGGCGAAGATCGGAACGAACGAGATGGTGGCGCCCGCGAGCACCATGTTGAGCGGCACGTCCTGCTGCTGGAGCGAGGCGATGCCGACGGTCAGCGTCCAGTGGTCGGTGCCCTGGCCGATGATGAGCGGCCACAGGAAGTCGTTCCAGTGCCACAGGAAGACGAACGTGCCGAGCGTCGCGAGGATCGGCTTGCACAGCGGCAGCACGATGCGCAGGAAGATGCGCCACTCCGAGGCGCCGTCGAGCTTCGCGGCCTCGAACAGCTCGTCGGGCAGGTCGAGGATGAACTGCCGCATGAGGAACACGGCCTGCGCGTTCGCGAGCGTCGGCAGGATCAGGCCCCAGTAGGTGTCGAGCCCGCCCGCCTGCGCGATGAGGATGAACGTCGGGATGAGCGTCACGTGGTACGGGACCATGACCATCGCGAGGAACGACCAGAACATCGCCTCGCGCCCGGGGAACTTCTTCTTCGCGAACGCGTAGCCGGCCATCGACGCGAGCAGCAGCACCGCGACCACGGACACGACGGAGTACACGAGCGTGTTGACGAGCCAGGTGCCGATGTTGCCCGCGCCGAGCACGCGGCCGTAGGCCTCGGTCGTGAGGTTCGTCGGCAGGAGCGACGCGGGGAAGTCGATCGCGGCGGCCGGCTTCAGCGACAGCACGACCATCGCGTAGAACGGGAAGATCGTCACGACGGCGGCGAGCGAGAGCACGGCGTAGCGCAGCACCTTGCCGCGCAGCGACAGGTCGCTCGCGCCCTTGCGGCCGCGCCGGCGGCGGGTCGCGGCGGGGCGCACGGGCATCGCGGCGCCCTCGAGCACCCGCCCGGTGGTGGTGGGGTCGACGGCGGTCACTTGTCCCTCCCGATGGCGTAGCGCTGGATCAGGGCGACGACCAGAGTGACGACGAACAGCGCGACGCCGAGCGCGCTCGCGTAGCCGAGGTCGAAGTACTTGAAGCCCTGGTCGTAGATGTAGAAGACGAGGTTGTAGCTCGCCCGGGCGGGGCCGCCCGCCGTCATGACGTAGACGAGGTCGAAGATCTGGAACGACGCCGTCGTCTCGATGACGGCGAGGAAGAACAGGGTCGGCTTGAGCTGCGGCGCGATGATGAACCAGAACCGCTTCCACGGCCCGGCGCCGTCGATCGCGGCGGCCTCCTCGAGCTCGCGCGGCAGGTCCTGCATGCGCGCGAGGAGGATGAGCATCCCGTAGCCGAAGCGCGACCAGATCGCGACCATCGCGAGCGCGGGCAGCACGAGCAGCGTGTCGCCCAGCCAGGAGTCGGTCGAGAACCCGAGCGCGCCCATGAGCTTCGACCACGGGCCGTTCGTGGAGAACACCCACGTGAACACGGTCGCGGCGAGCACGAGGCTCGTGACCACGGGCAGGAAGAACACCGAGCGGTAGAAGCCGGAGCCGCGGAACGAGCGGCGCACCATGAGCGCCATGAACGTCGAGATGGCGAGCGACACGGGGACGATGAGCACGCTCAGCACGACCGTGACGCGCAGCGCCGACCAGAAGATCGGGTCGTCGACCATGCGCCGGAAGTTCTCGACGCCCGTCCACTCGGCGCCGACGCCGATGGTGTAGTCGAAGAAGCTCAGCGCGACGCCGGCGATCGCCGGGCCGAAGCGGAACAGCAGGAACAGCAGGAACGCGGGGAGGGCGAACAGCAGGCCGATCCTCGCCTCTCGGCGCTCCAGGACGCGGCGGGTCGTGCCGCGCGGGGGCTTCGGCGCCGGGCGGCGGTCGGCCCCGTCGGCGGTCAGCCCGTCCGAGGTGGGGGCGGTCGCGGTCATGGGTTCTCCTCTCGTACCGCGAGGTACCGCGGCGCGGGCAGCAGGGGGGACGGCTGCCCGCGCCGCGGCGTCGGTCAGCCGAGCAGCGGGTTCGCCGCCGCGGCCGCGTCCTTCAGGGCCTGCTCCGGCGTCTTCTCGCCGATGAGCGCGGCCTGGAGCTCCGGGGCGAGCACGCCCATGACCTCACGGGACTTCTCGTTGACCTCGCCCGCGGTCGTGTACTGGAGCGTCTCCTCGAGCGCGGACAGCACCGCGTCGTCGGCGTACAGGCCCGACTCGCTCTCGTACGGCGAGAACCAGCCGGCGGCCTGGGCGTACTCGGCGCTCACCTCGGGCGAGGTCGCGAACGCGGCCCACTTGCCCGCGGCGTCGAGGCTGTCCGCCGTCTTGAGCACGGACAGCGAGCCGACGGTGCCGAACGCGACCGCCTCCGCCTCCTTGAGCGGCGGGAGCACGACGACGTTCTCCTCGCCCCAGAAGCCCGCGACGTCGGCCGGGCCCTGCTGCCAGGTGCACGCGATCTTGCCCTTGGCGGTGTTCGTCTGCTCGAACGCGGGGATGGTCGTCAGCAGGTCCTTCTCGATGTACCCGCCCTCGGCGAGGTCGACCGCGAACTGCAGCGCCTCGACGCCCTCGGGGGAGTCGAACGCGACCGACGAGCCGTCCTCGGAGAACACGGACCCGCCCGCCTGCCACAGCAGCGGGTAGAAGGACTCGTTGAGCGTCGCGTCGACCGAGCCCCAGTAGTTGGTGACGTCGTAGCCGGCGGCCTGGAACGTCGGCGCGAGCGCCATGAGGTCGTCCCACGTCTCGGGGTAGTTGCCCGCCTCGCCGACGGCCTCGAACGCCGCGGCGTTGCACACGAGCGGCTTGCTGTTCATGATCAGCGGCGAGCCGAGCATCGCGCCGTCGACCGTGACGGCCTTCGACGCGTTCTCGCGCAGGTCGCCCACCTGGTCCGTGACGTAGTTGTCCACGGCGGCGAGGGACTTGCCGTACTTCGGGATCTGGTCCGGGATGAGGTAGACGACGTCGGGGCCCTTGTCGCCCGCGATCGCGGTCGCGAGCGTCTCGTCGCGGCCGGCCCACGGGTAGATCTCGACCTTGACGTCGACGTCGGGGTTCTCCTCCTGGAACGCGGCGACCTGCTCGTCCCAGAAGGCCTTGTGGGCGGCCTCGTCGGCGATGACGGGGTACGTCCACATGGTGACGGAGCCGGACGCGGCGCCGTCCTCGGGCGTGGGGGTGGAGCTGCCGGCGCCGGCACCGCCGGCGCAGGCGCTCAGCGCGCCGAGCGTGCCGACCGCGAGCGCGGCGGTCCAGAGGCGCTTCGTCGTGCGCAGGGTCATCGACGTGTCTCCTTGGTGAGGTCCCGCCCGGGTGGGCGGGTGGGGGTGGGGGTGCTGCTGGGCGGTGTGGTGCTGTGGTGGTGCGGTCGTCGGGCCCGGCGCGTCAGCGCGCCGGGACGTCGACGACGGTGCGCCGGTGGCGCGACTCCTCGGCCGCGAACACGGCGAGGTGGCTCTGCAGGGACTCGACGGCGCCCGACCGGACGTGGCTCGGGTCCCCCGTCGCGACGGCGCGCACGAACGCGTCCATCACCCCCGAGTCGCCGCCGCCGTGGTCGTCGGCGGCGTTCGTGGCGCCGTGGTGGCCGCCGTCGTGCACGGTGACGCTGCCGTCGCGGAAGTCGGTCACGCGGACCTTCTCCCCGTCGCCGTCGAGGCACCCGTGGGTGCCGAAGATCTGGGTCTTGCGGTGGTCCTGCTCGGAGAACGCGGTCATGGTGAACGTCGCCGCGCCGCCGCCCTCGAGCTCCATGGCGACGACCTGGTGGTCGACGACGTCGTTGTCCGAGGCGTAGACGCAGCGGCCGTAGTCGCCGGTGCGCAGGGCCTCGACGACGCCCGCCTCGTCGGTCGCGTCCGTGATGACGGAGACCGGCCAGATCGGGCCCTTCTCGCGCAGCGTCGACAGGTACAGGCGCGGGGCCGAGTACGGGCACGTCGGCTCGAGCGGGCAGTCCAGGCAGCGGTCCGCCGCGCCCGCGGGCCGCTCCTCGGGCCGGAAGTGCTTCAGGGAGCCGAAGCTCGCGACCGTCGCGATCCGCTTGCCCGTGACGTAGCGGATCCAGTCGAGGTCGTGGCTCGACTTCGCGAGGAGCATCGGGCTCGACGTCTTCTCCGAGCGCCACGGGCCGCGCACGTAGGAGTGGGCGTCGTGCCACCAGCCGACGGGCTCGAGGTGCTGGACGTTGACGATCTCGCCCAGGACGCCCGAGTCGACGACGGACTTCACGAGGTCCGTGTACGGCATGTAGCGCATCACGTGGCAGACGCCGAAGAGCACGCCCGACGCCTCGACCGCGTCCACGACGTCCCGGCACTCCTCCGGGCTCGGCGCGAGCGGCTTCTCGACGAGGATCGCGTACCCCTGCGGTGCGAGCGCGACGACGGGGTCGCGGTGCTCGCGGTCCTGCGTCGCGACGATCACCATGTCCGCGAGCCGGCCCGTGCCCCCTGCGGCCCGGTCGGCGTCGCCCGCGGCGACGAGGTCGCGCCAGGTCGCGAACTCCGCGACCTGCGGCCGCGCGGCACCCGGGTCGACGGCGAGCGCGGCGGTCGGGCCGACGGGGACGTCGACCTGGGCCGCGACGGCCTGGTCGACGACGAGCCCGCGCTGGTGCGCCCGAGGGTCGGCGACGGCGACCAGACGGGCGCGTTCCGGGTGCTCGGCGATCCAGCGCGCGTACGTCTGTCCGCGGTTCCCGGCGCCGACGAGGGCGACGGTGACAGGCTGGGGGGTGGGGGTCACGTGTGCGGTCCTTGCTCCGTTGCGATGGTCCTGCGGGGCGGGGGTCTCCCGCCCCTGGCAGGCCTCGTTTGCTATTTGCTATAGCAAGCCTGCCATGCCGATGTTACGCCAGATCGGCGCTCGTGTTAACTCGCGCACGACGCGATGCGGAGTTGTGACCTTTCGCGTCGCGGCTGCGGCACCGGCGCGGTGGTCGACGTGGGTCGGGGCCGGGGGTGGTGAGTGCGGGTCTACCATCCGCGCGGCTCGTTCCTCGCGGCGCTCCCGCCAGGCCCGCCACGACCCGCACTCACCACCCCCGGCCCCTTCGTCGTCTCGCCTCGTGCGGTGCTCACCGCGCCGGGTCGCGCCCGGTGCGGAGAGCGGCACGAGGGGGCTCGTCAGACGACGAGGTTGCCCGTCGTGACGACGCGGTCGCCGTCGTCGGGGAACGCCGTGCGGGTGACGTCCTGCTCGACGTTGCCGCTGTGCAGGACGTACGAGTCGCCACCCAGGGCGGACGGTGCGAGCGCCAGGGTCCCGCCCGCGAAGGTCGAGCCCGTGGCGGACCAGTTGTTGATACCGGCGTCGAGGTTCACGTGCCCAGTGTCGCCCGACGGCGCGGCGCTGCGGACGCCGTCGAGCGCCCAGGTGACCGGCTTGTCCGCCTTCGCCCGGCGCAGGAAGCTCCCGCCCGCGGGCTTGCCCTCGAGCCGGGCGCCGCCGTCGAGCCGGACGGTCTGCTCGGCCGCACCCGCCGCGACGACCGCGACGTTGCGCACGACGCCGCCGCGCACCGTGAGGTCGCCGCTCACCGTCACCGTCCCCTCGCCCTCGGCCGCCTCGAGCGTGCACGCGTCGAGGACGACGGCGCCCTTCCCGGCGAACGACGCGTTCTTCAGCCCGTTGAGGGTCGTGCGCACGAGGTGCACCGGGTTCGTGACGTTCGCCTGGGTGATCGCGGTGTCCGGCAGGACCGCGAAGCGCGACCCCTCGATGACGTTGGGCCGCTTCGACAGCGCCGAGGCCTGGGAGATGATCAGGGTGTCGTCGGCCTGGCAGCCGCGGAGCTGCACGCCGTCGGCGTTGACCCACAGCATCCCCGAGCCCGCGAGGCCGTCCTTGCGGATGACCTGCACGTCCTCGAGCGTGAGGTCGGTGACCTTGACGCGCGCGACGAACCACGAGCACACGTGCCGCGTCACCGTGATGCGCTTGGCCGCGCCACCCCAGGCCGCGCCCGAGTTGGCGAACGTCATGAGCCCCGAGTTCCCCACGTACGTGAGGTCGTGCTCGTACTGGCCGTGCGTGACGAACGGGCCCTGGTCGTCGCCGTCGCCGTGGCAGTTCTCCACGAGCCCGTACGACGACGCGGTCCAGTCGTTGAGGTGCCGCGCGTTGGTCGTGTGGCAGTCGACGACGTGCCCGTAGTTGCAGTAGATCTGCTGCGTCAGGTAGCCCGCGCCGCCCCACGTGACCGACGCCGGGTTGGTCAGCGAGCAGCCCGCCGTGCGGAAGAACGTGCTCCAGCGGCGCATGACGAGCGGCCAGAACGTCGCGACGCCGTGCACGTTCTCCACGTCGCAGCGCACCGCGTACTCGTAGGCGATCGGGTGCGAGCCGGTGTACTGGTCGCCGTCGGGCCGGCCGCGGAACGCGAGGTTGCGCACGTGCACCTGCTCGACCGGCTCGACGCGCGTCCACGTGAGCGTGCGGCCCTTCGCGAGCGACCAGCCCGCCTTGTAGTTGACGCGCACGTGGGTGGCGTCGACGATCTGCGTGATCTGGACGAGGCGCTGGAGCTCGCGCTCCCACCGGCCGGCGAGCGCGTTGACCTCGACCGCGTACCACTGGCCCACCTCGAACTGCGACGAGTCCGCGACCTCGTAGTCGTCGCGCAGCTCCGGCATCGTCGCCGTCAGGGTGTTTTTCCGGACGTCGTCCGTGACCTTCCCGCGGAAGAACAGCACGGCCGCGAACGGGTCGTCCTGCCCGGCGTCCTCGATGCCCTCGGTCGTCATGAGGTGGTTGCCGAAGTCGAGCTCGAGGTTCGAGCGCGTGAACGTGTGGCGCCGCGTGAAGTTGAGGTCCGTGTGGGCCTCGATGCGGGTGATGCTGGGGTCGTTCACGAGGGCGTCGAGGGCGTCGTCGGCGGGGGTGTCGGGGCCGAAGAGGCCGAACCAGCGGAAGTCTCCAGTGCCGGTGTGCAGCGTGTGCCAGCGCCCCTTGGCTCCCGCGTCCTTCGGGGCGAGGACGGTGCCACCGTTGGCGGCGGCGGTGGACTTCGCGTCGTAGCGCACGAGGCGCGCGGCGCCGTCGCCGGGGGTGGCGTGGCCGAGGACCTGGGCGACGGTGCCGTCGTCGAGCTTCTTGGCTTTCCAGCCGGTGAGCTGGGCGACGGTGGTGGCGACGAGGACCTCGTCGTCGGGCTTGTCGTCCTTCTTGGTCGCGAGCGGTGCGCCGGGGAGGGGCGCCGCGTGGGCGCTGCCGGTGCCGAGCGCGACGGCGCCTGCGGCGAGGGAGGCGATGCCGGCGACGCGCAGCAGGTGGCGCCGCGAGGGCGCCTGGGCGGCCTCGCCCGGCGCGGCCGTCGTCGGCTCGGTCGTGGTCTCGAGGGTCATGGGGTGTCCTTTCGTCGGCCCGGCGCGACGGCGCGGGTGTCGGTGGGGAGGGGGATCAGGTGCCCGGGCGTCACCCGGGCGGGTCACACGGTGAGGTTCGCGTCGACGAGCACGCCGTCGCCCGCGGTCGGCAGGCCCGCGCGGTCGACGCCGGTCTCGACGTTGCGCGCATGGAGGACGCGCACGCCGTCGGGCAGGTCGAGGCGACCGCCCGTGAACCGCGACCCGGTCGCGGCGTAGCGGTCCCCGGGGCGCAGCGCGACGTGCGCGGTGCCGTCGGCAGTCCGCAGGTCGGCGCCGCGGAGCGTGACGTCCACGGCACCCGCGCCGGTGCCGCGCGAGACGAGGGCCCCGGCCGTCGTCGTGCCCGCGGCCCGGACGCCGTCGAGCACGAGCCGCTGGTCGCGCGCGCCGCTGAGCCGCACGCCCACGCCCTGCCACGACCCGCCCGTGACGGTCACGTCCGCCGAGCCGAGGTCGACCGGCGAGGCCGGGGCGTCGTCCGTGCCGCCGACGAGCTCGCAGTCGGTGAACGTCACGGGGCCGGCGCCGCGCAGGATCGTGCCGTCCACGCCCGTGATGCGGGTGCGCACGAAGTGCACGGGGTTCGTCACCGGCGTCTGGTGCAGCACCGACCCCGCAGGCAGCGCGAACGCGCAGTCCTCGACGACCGTCGGGCGCCGCGACAGCGACGACCGCTGCCCGACGGCGAAGAAGCCGGCCGTGCAGCCGCGCACCTGTGCGCCGTCGGCGTTGATCGTGAGCGTCGCCTGCGGGTCGAACGTCGACCGTGCGACGACGTGCACGTCCTCGAGCGTGAGGTCCGTGATCTTGGTGCCCGCGACGAACCACGAGCACGTGTGGTGCTTGACCGTGATGCGCTTGGCCGCCGTGCCCCACTGACCGCCCGAGTTGGCGATGTCCATGAGCCCGCTGTTGCCGACGAACACGAGGTCGTGCTCGTACTGGCCGTGGGTCGTGAACGGGTTGCCGCCCTGGTCGTCCCCGTCGCCGTGGCAGTTCTCCACGAGGCAGTACGCCGACGCCGTGAGGTCGTTGAGGTGCCGCGCGTTGTGGCTCGTGCAGTCGGAGACCCGCCCGTAGAGGCAGTAGATCTGCTGCGTGAGGTAGCCGGCGCCGCCGTAGAAGACCGTCGGCGGGTTGGCGACCGAGCACCGCTCCGTGACGAAGTGGGTGTTCCAGCGCCGCATGATCACCGGCCACCACGTGCGGTGGCCGTGCACGTCCGAGACGTCGCAGCGCACCGCGTACTCGAACGCGACGGGGTGGGAGCCGGTCATCTCGCGGTCGTCGGGCAGCTCGCCGTTCGCCGGGCCGTCGAAGGGCCCGGACCCGTGGAACGTCATCGCGCGCACGTGCACCTGCTCGACGGGCTCGACGCGCGTCCAGGTGAGCACCCGCCCGGCGGGCAGCTCCCAGCCGTTCTTGTAGTCGACGCGCACGTGCGACGCGTCGAGCACCTGCGTGACCTGGACGAGGCGCTGGAGCTCACGCTCGTCCCCACCGCCGCCCGGGCGCTCGTCCGAGCGCAGCGCCCACCACTGCCCGACGGCGAACGCGCCCGCGTCCGCGACCTCGAAGACGTCCGCGAGGTCGGGGAGCGTCGCGGCGAGGGTGCGCTGCTGCGTCTCGTCGGTCACGCGGCCCTGGAAGAACAGGACCGCCCCGAACGGGTTGTCGTGGGCGTTGCGCTCGATGCCCTCCGTCGTGACCGTGTGCCCGCCGAAGTCGAGCTCGAGGTTCGAGCGCGTGTAGGTGTGGCGGCGGGTGAAGTTGAGGTCCGTGTGGGCCTCGATGCGGGTGATGCTGGGGTCGTTCACGAGGGCGTCGAGGGCGTCGTCGGCGGGGTTCTCGGGGCCGAAGAGTCCGAACCAGCGGAAGTCCGCGGTGCCGGTATGGAGGGTGTGCCAGCGGCCGGTGGCACCGGCGTCGGTGGGGGCGAGGACGGTGCCGCCGTTCGGGGTCGCGGTGGACCTCGCGTCGTAGCGCATGAGGCGGGCCGCGCCGTCGCCCGGGGTCGCGTGGCCGAGGAGCTGGACGACGGCGCCGTCGTCGAGCTTCTTGCCCCTCCAGCCGGTGAGCTGGGCGACGGAGGCGGCGACGAGGACCTCGTCGTCGGGCTTGTCGTCCTTCTTGGTCGCGAGCGGTGCGCCGGGGAGGGGCGCCGCGTGGGCGCTGCCGGTGCCGAGCGCGACGGCGCCTGCGGCGAGGGAGGCGATGCCGGCGACGCGCAGCAGGTGGCGCCGCGAGGGCGACGCCGCCGCCTCGGTGGTCGTGGGATCGGTCGCGTCGGGGTGGCCGGACGCGGGGCGGGTCTGGGATCGGGGAGTGGACAACGGGGGCACCCTTCGTGACGTCGGGAGGACGCCGTGCGGGCGAGCGACGCGATGGCTCCGGCGGCCCGGGGCTGCGGGGTGTTCCGGGGGAGCGGTGCTGCGGGGTCGTGCGGTTCCGGTGCTGGGTAGGGGGTCAGCGGGTTCGTGCGCGTCGTTGCGACGGTGAACCGGACTCTCGGAGAGTAGCCGGATGCTATGGCATCGTCAAGAGCAGCCGGCAATGCGTAGGCGCAGGTCAGAGTGGTTGTCGGGTGTGGAAGATTGCCATAGCAAGCGAACCCCGGGACACGGCGGCACGCCAGCCACGCCGAGGTAGAGCCGTGGTCTGCCGAGGTAGAGCCGTTGCCGCGCGAGGTAGAGCTCCGGTCACGCGAAGTAGAGCCCTGGTTCGCCGAGGTAGAGCTCCGGCCACGCGAGGTAGAGCCGCGGTGTGACCTGGGCGCGCGGGGGCTTGGGTCGGTGCGCCGTCGGTCGGTCTGGCGGTCGTGGGCCGGGAGGCCCGGCTCGGTCGCCTCTTCACCTCCATGCCCGCCCGCCACTCGGCGACCGCCGGGCCTGGGGCTCCCCGGTGGCGGCCCGGTGCCTCGTCGACCAGGCCGTCCCGGCGGGTCGAGCAGGCGAAACGGGTGCGTGAGGCGACCTGGACGCGCCCGGACCGCCTGATCGACGGGGCGGCGCCATGTCGCGACACGGAAGTGTCGCGTGCGCTGCACAGCGACGACCTGGACCAACCCCCTCGTCCCGAGCGCGCGCCGTCGGGCATCAGCGCGGGTTCTCTGCTGCGGCCCGCCGTGGCTCTACCTCGGCGAACCACGGCTCTACTTCGGCAGGCCAGGGGTCTACCTCGGCGAACTGCGGCTCTACCTCGGCGGACCGGGGCTCTACCTCGTGGTGTGGGTCAGTCGGTCAGAGGTAGTCGCCGGGCCAGTGGAAGGCCACCCCGGTCGCGGCGGCGTCGCGGAGGTGCGCGACGACGTCGGCCGTCGCGCGGACCGGCCGGAGCATGCCGGTCGTGTCGGTCGAGACGACGGGCGCGGCGAGGACGGCGGCGGCGAAGCGGTCGGTCAGGGCGTGCGCGGGGAGGCGCACCTCGACGGTGGCGGAGCCGTGCAGGTCCGCGCGGTGGAGCGTGGTGCGCGCGAGGGCGTCGACGACGTCGCGCGCGCGGTCCGACGCCGGGTCGACGCCGAGCTCGCGGACCTTCAGCACGTCCGGCGCGGGCTCGAGGGCGAGGGAGCCCACGACCTGCCCGTCGGCGGCCCGTGCGGTGAACACCTCGGCGCCGGAGTACCAGAGCGGGATGCGGCGCTCCCAGTGCTCGGCGGTGCGCCGGGTGGCGAGGGGGCGTGGTCCGTCGGCCACCGTGTCGAACGCGTCGTGCAACACGGCGAGCTGCTCCCACCCCAGCGCGACCGACCACGCGGGCCACGGGACGCCGGGCAGGCGGTCGGTGCGGACAGTCAGGGGTGCGTCGTCCGCCGAGCCCGACGGCGGCGCCCCCGGCCCGGACGGCGCGTCGCCTGGGGTGGGAAGGTGGAACGACTCGGCAGCGAGACCGTTCACCGCGTGGGTCGCCGCGTCGTCGACCGGACGCGGTGCGCCGCGCAGGAGCGGCACGTCGAACGTCTCGAAGCCGCTCGACCGGTAGACGCCGGGGGTGCCGGTGAACAGGAGCGCGACGTCCGTGCCGTCCTGCTCCATCTGCTCGACGGCCCGCGCGAGCAGTGCGCGGACGAGTCCCCGGCCCCGCGCCTCGGGGGCGATCGCGACGTTGGCGACGCCGCCGGCCCGCAGAGTGTCGCCGTCCGGCCCGCCGAGCTCGCGCGGCGTCCAGTACACCGAGCCGACCACCCCGCCGTCGAGCGGGTCGAGGGCGACGTGCGTGCGGTCGAGCCGGTCGTCGTCCGTCTCGTAGACCGGCACCATGAGCGGCGCGTCGAACGCGCGGCCCCACAGCGCGTAGAGCGAGGGGACGTCGTCGGGCGTGGCGGTGCGCAGGTGCATCAGGATCCCAGGGTCCGGGCCGGTGTTGACGGGATGCTATAGCAAAAGTAGGGTCGCGGGACGACCGTCGGCGTGCGACGCGACGGACCGTGCGGGCCGGGCTGGGCGCGCACGGATGCCCCGGGTGGCGGCGGTGCCGCCATCCGGGCTTCTCCTGCGAGCGCGAGCGGTCAGCCGTTCGCGGCGGCGGGCTCGGCCTCGTCGTCCGTGTGGCTCGCGAGGCGCGCGGCGGCCTCGCCGATGTGCTCGGCCATGACGCGCTGGGCCGTGTCCGGGTCGCCGCCCGCGATGGCGTCGACGATGAGGTCGTGGGTGCGCGCGTGCGCGACGCGCGCCTCGGGTTCGAGCGCGGCGTTCGCGGCGCGCAGGAACCCGGTGATGCGGCTGCGGAGCTGGGCGTTGAGCGTCATGAGCATGCGGTGGTCGGCCATCTCCCAGAGCTGCTCGTGGAAGCGCCGGTCGAGCTCGAACACGCGGGCGTTGCTGCCCTTCTCCGCCGCCTGGACCATCTGCTGGACCGTCTTGCGCAGCTTCGCCTCCTTCGCCGGGTCCCAGGCGTCCTGGACCCGCACGACGGCGAACTGCTCCAGCAGGGTGCGCAGGCTCGAGATCTCCTCCAGGTCGCGGCTCGTGAGCGCGGCGACGCGCGCGCCACGGTGGGGGAGCCGCTCGACGAGGCCTTCCTGGGTCAGGCGCGTGAGCGCCTCGCGCACCGGGATGTGGCTCGTGCCGAGGCGTTCGGCGAGCTTGCGCTCGACGAGCCGCTCGCCCGGCGCGAGATCGCCGCTGAAGATCGCCTCGCGCAGCTCGACCGTGACGCGGTCGGCGACGTTCTGGTCCGGCACGCTCTTGAGCGCCATGGTTTCTCCGTGGTGTCGTGGGGGCGGCGGGCTCGGATCGTCGAGGGTCGGGCGCCGCTGAAGGATAGCGGCCACGGTGCCGTCCCGGGGGCGTCTCGACAAGACAACATGCTATAGCATCGGCACTCCCGAGCCCAGAGGAGGTGCGATGGTCGCCCTGCACACGCGGGCCCCCGTCCCCGCGTTCGTCGGCCTGGCCGGCATCGCAGTCCGCGACGTCACGCCCGCCCCGGGTATCCGGGCGCGCAACTGGGGCCCGGCGGACTGGGACGTCTCCGAGGGCGCCCACCGCGCGATGACGCTGACCGCCGTCGCGCTCGCAGAGGAGCGCCCCGACCCCGGGGCCTCCGAGCCCTTCGTCCTCGTGACGATCGACGGCACGTGGTGGCGCCGGGTCGACGACGAGGCGACCCTGCGCGCGACCGTCCTCGACGCGACCGGGCTGCCCGTCGAGCGCCTGCTCGTCTCGCTCTCCCACACGCATGCCGGGCCGGTCCTGTGCTCGGGCGACGCCGACCTCGCGGGCGGGGACCGCGGCGTCGCCTACCTGCACGACCTCGCGCGCGCAGCGGCCGACGCCGCCGCGGAGGCGATCGCGTCCCTCCGGCCCGCGACCCTCGAGTGGACGACCGGCCGCTGCGGCCTCGCGTCGAACCGCGAGGCGCTGCTCGACGGCTGCGCGGCCGGGGACGCGGGGACGGCCGCGGGAGCCGCTGCGGCGAGCACGCCGCCCCGGCCGCTCGTCGGCTTCAACCCCGACGCCGGCACCCCGCGCTCGCCCGGTGCCGACCCCGCGGACGACACGGTCGTCGTCGGGCGGCTCACGGCGCGCCCCACGCGCGCCGCGGACCCCCGGCCCGACGGCGCCGCGCCCGCGGGCGAGGACGTCACCCTCGCGACGATCGTCAACTACGCGTGCCACCCGACGACGCTCGCGTGGCAGAACCGGCTCGTCTCGCCCGACTACGTGGGCGCGATGCGCGACCTCGTCGAGCGCGAGACGGGCGCCCCCGTCGCGTTCCTCCAGGGGGCGTCGGGCGAGCTCGCCCCGCGCGAGCAGTACACGGGCGACACCGCCGTCGCGGACCGCCACGGCACCTCGCTCGGCCACGCGGTGCTCGCCGCGCTCGCGGAGCTCCCGCCGCCGGGCACGGAGCTGGAGCTGACCCACGTCGTCGAGTCCGGCGCGCCGCTCGCGGTCTGGGAGCCCGCGCCGTCGGCCGCGCTCCCTGGCACCGGCACCGGCACCGGCACCGCCGCACGGCCCGACGCCCGGACGCTCGCCGCCGTGACGGAGCCCGTCACGCTCGACCTGCGCGACCTCCCGACGTGGGACGAGCTCGAGGCCGAGTGGGCCGGCATCGACCCGCGCTCACGCGAGGAGCGCCTGCGCCGCGCGCGGAACCTGCGCGACGGCTACGTCACCGGCCCGACCGTCCAGCACCCCACGTGGGTGTGGCGCGTCGGCGAGGCGCTGCTCGTCGCGCACCCCGGCGAGGCGTACTCGCGCCTCCAGCGCACGGTGCGTGCCCACGCCGGGACGCGGCCCGTCGTCGTCGCGAACCTCACCAACGGCCCCGGCTTCGTCTACCTGCCCACGCGCGAGGCGTACGACGTCGGCGCCTACCAGGCGTGGCAGTCGCCGCTCGCGCCGGGCTCGCTCGAACGCCTGGAGCGGCACGCGTGCGCCGTCGTCGACGACGTGCTCACCGGCACCGCCGCCTGGCCCCCCGGCGTCGGCGCGCCACGACCCGTCGCACCCCCGACCCGTCCCGTCCCCGAGGAGGACCAGTGACCACCCCCGCCCCCGACGCCCCGCGCGTCCCGCTCGCCGTCGTCACCGGGGGAGCGGCCGGCATCGGCCGTGCCGTCGCCGAGCGTCTCGCGACCGACGGGTTCCGGGTCGTGTGCGCGGACGTCGTGCAGCACGACCTCCCCGCGCTCGACCTCGGCGCCGTCCCCGACGCGCCCGGACTCGTGTGGGCCCCGCTCGACGTCACCGACCACGCCGCCGTGCGCGCCGCGTTCGACGACCTCGCGGACGGGTTCGGCGGGATCGACGCGCTCGTCAACAACGCGGGCATCCAGCGCCACCGCGCGCTCGAGGACCTCACGTGGGACGAGTGGTCGGCCGTCGTGGACGTCAACCTGCACGGCGTCTTCGCGTGCCTCCAGGCGGCGGGTCGCCACATGCTCGCGGCCGGCCGGGGCGCCGTCGTCAACATCTCGTCCGTCTCGGCCCGCGGCTCCGCCGGTCGGGCCCCGTACTCCACGACCAAGGCCGCCGTCGTCGGGCTCACCGCGACCGCGGGCGCCGAGTGGGCCGCGCGCGGCGTGCGGGTCAACGCCGTCGCGCCCGGGTACATCGACACGGGCGTGTTCCGCCAGGGCGTCGCCCAGGGCACGCTCTCGGAGGAGACGATCCTCGCGCGCATCCCCGCCCGCCGGCTCGCCCAGCCGGAGGAGATCGGCAACGCGGTGAGCTGGCTCGTGTCCGACCAGGCCGCGTACATGGTCGGCCAGACCGTCTACGTCGACGGCGGGTTCCTCGTCGACTACGGCGTGCCGCTCGCCAAGAAGCCGGAGTGAGCGCGGTGCCCGCCGCGCGCGTCGTCGCCGTCCGCACTGCGACGACGGTCGTCCCGCTGCCGCAGCCGCTGCGCCTCGGCGCGATGACGGTCGAGCGCCGCGAGTACGTCGGCGTGCGCGTCGTCGCCGAGACGGACGACGGCCGCGCCGTCGCCGGGGAGTCGTACGCGCTCACGCGCGAGGCGCCCATGGCCGAGCTCGTGGACCGGCTCGTCGCCCCGCACGTGGTGGGCCGCGAGGTCGTGGCGTCCGACGGCGTCGCCGCGCGCCAGAGCGTCGGCGCCGCGGGGGACGCGGCCCTGCGCGGGTCCGCGATCGTCGGCCGCGTGGGCCTCGTGCGGCGCGCGATCGGCCTGGTCGACGTCGCGCTGTGGGACCTCGCGGGCCGGCTCGCCGGGCGTCCGGTGTGGTCCCTGCTCGACGACGGCGCGGACCTCGCCGGGTCCGCGGGGCCGGGTGTCGGCGGCGACGGGGACGCTCCGTCACGTGCTGTCGCCGGGAGCCCTCGTGACGTCCCGTCCGTGGCCGTCGCGGTGCCACGCCCCGCGATCCTCGTCGCGGCGTACCCGACGCCCGGCCGCACCGCGCGCGACGTCGCGGACGAGGTGCTCGCGCACGCGCGCGCCGGGTGGCCGCTGCTGAAGATCTCGCGCTCGCCCGACCGCGCCCTCATGCGCGACCTGCTCGCGATCCTGCGCGCCGAGCTGCCCGACGTCACCGGCCGTCCGACCGTCGCGGGGCGCAGCGGCGTCGTCGTCGACGTGGGCTTCGGCTGGCGCGACGCCGACGAGGCGCTCGCGGACCTCGACGCGTGGGGCGTCACGGGCGCGGCGGGGGAGAGCGCGCCCGCGCTCGCCTGGCTCGAGGACCCGCTGCTGCCCGAGGACGCGGCCGGCGCGGCGCGCGTCCGCGACGCGTCCGGGCTGCCGCTCTCCGTGGGCGACGAGGTGACGGACCCCGAGGTCTTCGCCCGGCTCGACGCGCGGGGCGCGCTCGACGTGCCGCGCGTCGACGTCGTCGCGATCGGCGGCATCACGCCCGCCGACCCGCTCGTGCGCGCGTGGGCCGCGCGGGGGAAGGTCGTGTCCAGCCACGTGTACCCCGAGGTGAGCGTGCACCTGGGCGGAGCGGCGGGCATCGGCGTCGAGACGTTCGACCGCTCGCCCGCGGGCAACCCCTACGACCCCGCGCCGCTGCTCGTGCACGGCGGTCCCGTTCTCGACGGCGGCCACGCGACCCCGTCCGACGAGCCCGGCCTGGGCTTCACGCTCGACCCCGACCGCTTCGACCTGGAGGCGACCCCGTGACCGGACCCTCGGCTGGACCCGCGAGCGAGCACCGCAGCGCCGTCGTCACCGGCAGCGGCAAGGGCATCGGCCGCGCCGTGGCCGCGCGCCTCACCGCTGACGGGTGGACCGTCGTCGGGCTGGAGCGCACCCCCGGCTCGGGGACGGTCGAGGAGGGGGTGTGCGCAGCCGTCGTGCTAGGGGACTCGCGCGACCGCGAGACCCACCGCGAGGCCGCGCGGGCCGCGCGCGACCTCGCGCCGCTCGCCGGATGGGTGAACAACGCGGGCATCACCGTCCGCACGCCGCTGCACGCGCTCGCCGACCCGGAGCGGGCGGCGCAGGTCGAGCAGGACGCGCGCGACGTCGTCGAGATCAACGGCCTCGGCTACCTCTGGGGCTGCGCCGCCGCCGTCGAGGCGTTCACCGACCAGGTGAGCGGCGGATCGATCGTCAACATCGGCTCGATCCACGGCCGCGCGGCGTTCGCCGACCACGCCGCCTACGAGCTGACCAAGGGCGGCATCGACGCGCTCGCGCGCTCCGTCGCCGTGACGTACGGGCGGTACGGCGTCCGCGCCAACACCGTCGCGCCGGGCGGGGTGCGCACCCCGCACCTCGACGCGCAGATCGCCCGTGCGGCCGACCCGGCAGCCGAGGAGCGCGCGCTCGCCGAGGGCCCGCCGCTCGGGCGCATCGCCGAGTCCGCGGAGATCGCCGCCCTCGTCGCGTTCCTGCTGTCCGACGAGGCCGGCTACGTGTCCGGCCAGTCGATCGCCGCCGACGGCGCCTGGACCGCGTCGTTCGGCAACCCGCCCCACGACCCCGACCTCGACGCGCGCTACGGCCTCGCCTGACCGGGGGGATCACCGACGCGGGGCGGTCCGTCACACCCTCTAGAGGTAGTTGTGGACGGTCTTGCGCACGTGCTCGGCGTGCTCGTAGATCTCGTCGAGGGACGTGATCGGGTGCCGCGTCTCGACCTTGTTCTCGTCGAACAGCCCGAGATACCTCTGCCCGGTGTTGAAGTGCAGGCGCGCGATCGGCTTGCGGTTGTTGTCGTCCAGCAGGACACCCATGTAGCTCTTGGTGTCACGATGCACGATCCGGGCCGGTGAGACCTCGCTGCACGCGATCGCGCGGATGATCTGATAGCCCTCGATCTCGTCGAGGGTGGTCTCGATACCCCGGTCGTCGGGGCGCGTCGCTTCGGCAACACTCTCCTGTGCTGCCTCGGTGCCGGTCATCGGCACGCTGCCCGCGTCCGGGTACGCCTGGCCACCGAGCGCCGCCTTCAGCCTGTCGTTGACCTGGTCGGCGAGGAACTGCTTCATCGCCTTGGCGACGAGAGTCCTGAACTGCTCCTTCACCTTCTGCGTGAACGAGCCGTCGTACACCCGGTTCGTGAGCGCCTTGATCCACTCGTCGTCCGGCTCGCGGAACTGAGCGGCGAGCGCACGCTTCAGAGCGCCGATGTACTTGAGCTCCTCCGCGGCGCTGACGACGGACTCCAGATCGAATGTGTCCTTCGTGAGCTTCTGCACCTCAGGGATGAGCGTCTCGTCCAGGTCGAGCAGGTCGAGCTGGAGGAAGGGCTTCTCGTCCATGCGGTTGGGCTTGTCGAGATCGGTGAAGAAGTGGAAGTGCTGCCCGTTCGTGAGGATGGCGATCCGGGCGTTGGTCGTCGCGAAGTAGCGGAACAGCTGGGAGGCGTGGTTCAGGCTCAGCGGGGACCCGATCGTCTTCGCCTCGACGAGCATCTGGAGCTCGCCGTCCTTGACGATCGCGTAGTCGATCTTCTCGCCCTTCTTCGTTCCGACGTCCGCCGTGAACTCGGGGATCACCTCGTTCGGGTTGAAGACGTCGTACCCGAGGACCAACGAGATGAACGGCATGACGAACGCGTTCTTCGTCGCTTCCTCGGTGCCGATCGTCGCCTTCTGCTGCTGGATCTTCGTCGCCAATGACGCCAGTCGTTCGCCGATCTCCACAGTGAGTTCCCCCTGGTCGTGCCGTTGCGAAAGGTTGCGGGGAGCCTAGTGCGCTGTCGCGGCCGGCGACAGAGCGAGGCGCTCATCTCGGCGGGTGAACATCGGGAGCCGCGCAGCAGCGTGTGAGGCGGACGACCTCGCCGGCCTGGTGAACGCGGCCGACGACCTGGTAGACCTCCGCGCCGCGAAGGCCGCTCGCGACGAGCTGAGCGGCATGGGGGCCTGCGGTGCCCTGGGAACAGGTCAAGGCTGACCTCGGCCTGGCGTGAGGCACCGGATCGAGGCCGCGCGCCCGCCCCTGCAGGCGCAGAAGATCGCTCGCCCCGGCGCGGTGGGACGCCGCCGCGAGGGTGACCGGTAGACCGAGGGCCTCAGCCCTTGACCATGCTCGCGCGGGTGATGAGACCGTCGCGGACCTCGAACGTCGCGATGGTCTCGCCGGTGCCGTTCGACGTCGTGACGAGCTCGCGCGCGACGAGCCAGCGGTCGCCGAAGGTCACGGACGCGTCGATGACGCAGTGCAGCGCGGTGTCCTCGAACCGGCTCGCGTAGAACGCGCGCAGGGCGTCGCGGCCGACGATCGGCTCGGGGGTCACGCCGCTCACGACGGCGTCGGGCGCGTAGGTCGCGCAGAAGCCGTCGAGGTCACGGACGTTGAAGGCGTCGACCTGGGCGGTGACGACGGCGGACGGGGACGTGCTCATGGGTGCCTCCTCGGGCAGGGTGGGCGAGTGGTGCGTCGGACCGGCGGTCAGTCGATCCGGACGCCGCCGTTGACGTCGTACGTCGCGCCCGTGACGAACCCGGCGCGCGGGGAGGCGAGGGACGCGACGACCCAGGCGACGTCGTCGGGCGTGCCGAAGTCCCCGAGGGGGATGGACGCGGTGAGCCCGGCGCGGGCGTCGGGTGCGAGCTGGTCGGTGATCGCGCTCGTCACGGGGCCGGGGGTCACGGCGTTCACGCGGATGCCCTCGCTCGCGAGGATGCGCGCGAAGGAGCGCGTGATCGCGAGGATCGCGGCCTTGCTCGCGGCGTAGTGCACGCCGGTCTTCAGTGCGCCCTGCTCGCCCGCGATGGACGAGAGGTTGACGATCGCGCGGTCGCGCGCGGTCCGCTCGTCGGGCGTGACCGTGGCCCCGGCGGGCGACGGTCGGTCTGCGCGCAGCAGCGGGAGCGCGGCGCGCGACAGCACGAACGTGCCGCGCGCGTTGGTCTCCATGACGAGGTCCCACTCGTCGAGCTCGATGTCGTCGAGCGCGCGGTAGGGGCACACGCCGCCGTTGTTGACGAGCACGTCGAGGCGTCCCCAGGCGTCGGTGACCTCGGCGACGAGCGCCTCGACGGACGCGGTGTCGCGCAGGTCGAGGCGCGAGACGCGCGTCGCGGCGCCCTCCTCCTCGCACCGGGCGGCGGTGGCGCGCGCGCCGGCCTCGCCGCCGGTGTACGTGAGCCAGACGTCGTGCCCGTCGCGCGCGAGCTGGAGGGCGGTGGCGGCACCGATGCCGGAGCTGGCGCCGGTGACGAGGGCGAGGCGGCGGCGGGCGCCGCCCGGGGCAAAGGTCATGAGCCCACGCTATAGCATCCGACCGGCCCGAGGGTTGGTCGAGGGTGCTATTTGCTATAGCATTCCTCGCATGACAGCCGACACCGTCGTCATCACCGACTGCGACCTGCCCGGGACCGCGTGCGAGGACACCCTGACCGCCGCCGGGCTGCGGGCCGTGCGTGCCGCCGCGCGCACCGAGGACGAGGTGATCGCCGCCGTCGACGAGGCCGCCGCGAGCGGGTCCGCGCCCTCCGCGCTCGTCGTGCAGTGGGCCCCGATCACGGCCCGCGTGCTCGACGCCGTCGCCGGCCCGGGCGGGGTGCGCATGGTCTCGCGCATGGGCATCGGCTACGACATGGTCGACGTCGCGGCCGCCACCGAGCGCGGCGTCGCCGTCGCCAACACCCCGACCTACTGCATCGAGGAGGTCGCGAGCCACACGGTCGCGATGATCCTCACGCTCGACCGCGGCCTCGTCGCCTACGACCGCGCGCTGCGCGCCGGCACGTGGGCCCCGACGGCGCAGCACGCCGCGCGCCTGTCCAGCACCGTCGTCGCCGTCATCGGGTACGGGCGGATCGGCTCCGAGGTCGCGCGCTCCGCCCGCGCGCTCGGCTACCGCGTGCTCGTGCACGACCCGTTCGTCGACCCGCAGGCCGTGGCCTCCGACGGGCACGAGGCCGTGGGGATCGACGAGGCCGTCGCGCGCGCCGACGTCATCACGCTGCACGCGCCGCTCACCGAGTCGACGCGCCACCTGCTCGACGCCCGCACCCTCGCGGCCGCGAAGCCCGGCGTGCGGGTCGTCAACACGTGCCGCGGGCCGCTCGTCGACGAGGGCGCGCTCGCCGACGCGCTCGCGTCCGGCCACGTGGGCTCGGCCGCGCTCGACGTCTACGCGACCGAGCCGCTGCCCGCCGACTCGCGCCTGCGCACGCTCGACAACGTGCTGCTCACCCCGCACGCCGCGTGGTTCTCGCCCGAGGCCATGCAGGACCTCCCCGTGCACACCGCGCGCAACGCCGTCGACTTCCTCGCGGGCCGCCCCGTGCCGTCGATCGTCAACCCGGACCACGCGCGCGCCCTCGCCTGAGGAACCGCGCCACCCGCCCCGACCTAGGAGACCCACCCGTGCAGCTCGTCCGACTCGGCCCCCTCGGCCAGGAGCGTCCCGCCGTCCGCGAGGACGGGGTCGTGTACTCCCTCGACCCGCTCACCCGCGACATCGACGGCGCGTTCCTCGCGGCCGACGGCGTCGGCCGGGTCCGCGCGGCGCTCGCCGCGGGCGCGCTGCCCGTGCTCGACGGCGCCGACGAGCGGCGCGTCGGTGCGCCCGTCGCCCGGCCGACGGCCGTCGTCTGCATCGGGATGAACTACGCGGAGCACGCAGCCGAGTCCGGCTCGGCGCCGCCCGACGTCCCGATCGTCTTCTGGAAGCACTCGAACACGGTCGTCGGCCCGCACGACGACGTGCTCGTGCCGCCCGGCGCGACGACGGTCGACTGGGAGGTCGAGCTCGGCGTCGTGATCGGCCGCCGGGCGCGCTACCTGTCGTCCCCGGAGGAGGCGCTCGACCACGTCGCGGGCTACGTCCTGTCCCACGACGTCTCCGAGCGCGACTACCAGATGAAGGTCTCCGGCGGTCAGTGGTCGAAGGGCAAGAGCTGCGAGACGTTCAACCCGCTCGGCCCGTGGCTCGTCCCCGCCGACGAGGTGGACGTCCAGAACCTCGGGCTCCGGTCCTGGGTCAACGGCGAGCCCCGCCAGGACTCGACGACGGCCGACATGATCTTCGACGTCGCCTCCCTCGTGCACCACCTGTCGCAGTACATGGTCCTCGAGCCCGGCGACCTCATCAACACCGGCACCCCGCAGGGCGTGGCCCTCTCCGGGCGCTTCCCCTACCTGCGCGCGGGCGACGTCGTCACGCTCGAGATCGACGGCCTGGGCCGCGCCGAGCAGCGCGTGCGCGACGCCGTCCGCTGACGACCGCGGGGACGCTCAGCCCGCGAACGGCAGGGCCGGGAGCCCCTGGACCCCCGGGTCCGCCACGAACAGCGACCCCGACGCGGCCTCGTCCGCGTCGGGGTCGTCCAGCCCTTGGCGCGAGGTCGTGACGAACAGCCGGTCGAGGTCGTCGCCGCCGAACGTGCACGCGCTCACCTGCGACACCGGGAGCGGGACGACGGCGTCGAGCGTGCCGTCGGGGGAGTAGCGCCGGACGGCCCCGCCGCCCCACAGTGCCACCCAGACGCCACCCTCGGCGTCGACCGTGAGGCCGTCCGGCATGCCGTCGTCGGGGTCGATCTCCACGAACGCGCGACGCCGCACGAGACCGCGCGAGTCCTCCGCGGCGGGCACGACGTCGAGCACGTCGATCCGCCGCGTCGCCGAGTCGACGTAGTAGGCCCGCGACCCGTCGGGCGAGAACCCGAGCCCGTTCGACACCTCGACGCCGTCGAGCGCGACGCGCGACGACCCGTCCGACTCCACCCGGTACAGCGCGCTCGGCCGCTCGCCCTCGGCCTGGCCGCCCACGTAGAACGCGCCGTCGGGCGCCGCCGCCCCCTCGTTGAGGCGGACCGTCGGGTCGTCGACGAGCGACGCGAGCGTGCGGACGGGGGCGCCGTCGCCGTCCGCCACCGCGACCGACCGCGCGAGCCCGACGACGAACCCGCCCCCGGTCCGCGGCCGCACCACGGCCGCGTGGTCGCCCACGTGGAGGCGGTCGACGCCGCCGTCGGGCCGCAGCGTCAGGAGGTCGCCCGCGAGCATGTCCACGTACCGCAGGCCGCCCCAGCCCGGCCACCACACCGGGCCCTCCGCGTGGTAGGCGACGGGACCGGTGACGTTCTCGACGGAGATCTCAGGCATCCGACCATTCTCGCCGAGGGCCGTCGGCCCGCGCGGCGGGCGTAGGGTGGACGCATGATCACGCAGAGCTGGTGGTGGCTGCCTCCGCAGCCGTGACCAGTCCTGCCCACGTCCCGAGCTGCGCGCCGCAGCCGGGACGTCGTCATGTCCGGGCCGGTCCGGTCCTCGACCGGGCGTGGTGCGTGGCTCCCCACCGAAGGAGAGCACCATGACCACGACCCTCGACCCCGCGCCGTCGGCCCTCCCGTCCGCGACGCCGTCCGGGCTGTCGGCGTCGACCGCGTCCGTCGCGGCGGCCCGCGAGCGGTCCGCGCAGATCGAGGCCCGGCTCGCGACCGACCCGTCCGGCTTCCGCGTCCTCACCGGCGACCGCCCGACGGGCGCGCTGCACCTCGGGCACTACCTCGGCACCCTCGCGAACCGCGTCCGGCTGCAGGACGACGGCGTCGAGGTCGTGCTCGTCGTCGCCGACTACCAGGTCATCACCGACCGCGACGACGCGGGAGACCTGCGCGCCACCGTGCGCGAGGTCGTCCTCGACTACCTCGCGGCCGGGATCGACCCCGCCCGCACGACGGTCTTCGCGCACTCCGCGGTCCCGGCGCTCAACCAGCTCCTGCTGCCGTTCCTCAGCCTCGTCACGACCGCCGAGATCGAGCGGAACCCGACCGTCAAGGCCGAGGCCGTCGCGGCCGCCGCACGGCAGGGCCGACCCATGAGCGGCCTGCTGTTCACCTACCCGGTGCACCAGGCCGCCGACATCCTGTTCTGCCACGGCAACCTCGTGCCCGGCGGGCAGGACCAGCTCCCGCACGTCGAGCTCACGCGCACCGTCGCACGACGCTTCAACCAGCGCTACGCCGCCGCGCAGCCCTACTTCCCCGAGCCCGACGTCCTGCTCGCCCCCGCGCCCACCGTGCTCGGCACCGACGGGCGCAAGATGAGCAAGTCCGCGGGCAACGCGCTCGAGCTGCGCGACGACGAGGACGCCACCGCGCGCTTCGTCCGCCGCCACCGCACCGACTCCGAGCGGCACGTCACGTACGAGCCCGAGCGCCGGCCCGAGCTCGCGAACCTCCTCACGCTGGGCGCGTTCGCCGCCGGGACGACGCCCGAGGCGCTCGCCGACGAGGTCGGTGCCGCCGGGGCGGGCCGCCTCAAGCAGGTGGTGACCGAGGCGCTCGTCGAGCACCTGCGCCCCCTGCGCGCCCGCCGTCGTGCTCTCACCGCGGGCGACGGGCCCGACCCGCTCGACGTGCTGCGCGAGGGCAACGCCCGCGCGAACGCGATCGCCGAGCGCACCCTGGCCGAGGTCCGCGAGCTCATGGGCACCGCCTACTGATCCGCCCGGCGGAGCTCCGCGCGCCACAGGCCGCGCCCGCCCGGCGCGGGCCGGTCCAGCCGCTCGACCGAGACGGCGACGAGCCCGTCCTGGCCGAACGCGTCGATCTCGGCTCGGGTGAGGGGCCAGGGCGGCCCGTCGTCGTCGGGCTCGTCGGCGACGGCCTGGATCACGAGGAGCGTGCCGCCCGGCGCGACGAGGGAGCGTACGCCGGCGGTGAGCTCGGCGCGGACGACCCGGTGCACGGCCTGGACCGTGTAGACCTCGACGACCAGGTCGAAGGCTCGGCGCCACGCAGCGGGCAGGTCGAGCAGGTCGCCGACGGCGTACGTCACCGCCGACCCGGGGCGACGGTCGCGCGCGGCGGCGACCGCGGACGGCGCGACGTCGAACGCGGTCGTGACGTAGCCGAGCCGGGACAGGTGCTCCGCGTCGGCGCCCAGCCCGCACCCGACGACGACCGCCGTGCGGTGCTCCCCGTCCGGCGGGACGACGACCCGCTCCACCAGCGCGGGGTGCGGGTCGTCGTGCTCCCACGGTGTCGTCACGGTGCCGCTCGCTGCGGATGCCCAGAGCTGCTCGAACCAGGCCGTCGGGTGGGCGTCGTCCGCCCTGCCCAGCAGGTCGGCCTCGGACTGCCAGGGGCGTCGTTCGACCATGCGACCGACACTAGCCGCGCCCGGCCCCGACGCACGCGGTCACGCGCCCAGCCGGTCCCGCAGCCGCGCGAGCTGTGCCCAGAGCTCGTCGGGCACGCGGTTGCCGAAGGTGTCGAAGAACTCGGCGGTCAGCTCGGCCTCGGCGAGCCACTGCTCGGGCGAGACGTCGAACAGGGCGTCGAGGTCGGCGTCGTCCAGGTCGAGGCCCCCGAGCTCGAGCGCTCCGGCCGCGGGGAGCAGGCCGACGGGGCTCTTCACGGCGCCGCTGTCGGTGCGGACGCCGCGTGACCGGTCGACCTGTGCCGCGATCCACGCGACGACGCGCGCGTTCTCGCCGAACCCGGGCCAGAGGAACCGGCCGTCGGCGTCCTTGCGGAACCAGTTGACCTGGAAGATCTTGGGGCGCTTCTCGGGGTCGAGGGAGGCGCCGACGCGGAGCCAGTGCGCCCAGTGGTCGGCCATGTTGTAGCCGCAGAAGGGCAGCATCGCGAACGGGTCGCGGCGCAGCGCGCCGACGGTGCCCTCGGCGGCGGCGGTCTGCTCGGAGGAGATGGTGGCGCCCATGAAGACGCCGTGCTCCCAGCCGTACGCCTGCGCGACAAGCGGGACGTTGGTCGCGCGGCGCCCGCCGAACACGATCGCGTCGATCGGGACGCCGTCGGGGTCCTCCCAGGAGTCGGCGATCGTCGGGCACTGCGCCGCGGAGACGGTGAACCGCGAGTTCGGGTGCGCGGCGGGGCGGCCGGCGTCGGGCGTCCAGTCCTGGCCGGTCCAGTCGATCAGGTGCGCGGGCGGCTCAGGGGTCAGGCCCTCCCACCAGACGTCGCCGTCGTCGGTGAGCGCGACGTTCGTGAAGATCGTGTCCCGCGCGAACGTCTCGACGGCGGCGGGGTTGGTCTCGACGCCGGTGCCGGGCGCGACGCCGAAGAAGCCGGCCTCGGGGTTGATCGCGCGCAGGCGGCCGTCGGGGCCGGGGCGCAGCCACGCGATGTCGTCGCCGATGGTCTCGACGGTCCAGCCGGGGATCGTCGGTCGCAGCATCGCGAGGTTGGTCTTGCCGCACGCGGACGGGAAGGCCGCGGCGAGGTGGTAGGCCCGGCCCTCGGGCGACGTCGCGCGGATGAGCAGCATGTGCTCGGCGAGCCAGCCCTCGTCGCGCGCCATCGCGGAGGCGATGCGCAGCGCGAAGCACTTCTTGCCGAGGAGGGCGTTGCCGCCGTACCCGGAGCCGTACGACCAGATCTCGCGCGTCTCCGGGAAGTGGACGATGTACTTCGTGTCGTTGCACGGCCACGGCACGTCCTCGGAGACCGCCCCGGTGTCGTCGACGAGCGGCGCGCCCACCGAGTGCACGGCCGGGACGAACGCGGCGCCGGCGTCGATGAGGTCCATGACGGCCGTCCCGACGCGCGTCATGATCCCCATGCTGACGACGACGTACGGCGAGTCGGTGACCTGGATGCCGACCTGGGAGATGGGGCCGCCCACCGGGCCCATCGAGAACGGGACGACGTACATCGTGCGGCCGCGCATCGAACCCTCGAACACGCCGCGGAGCTCGGCGCGCATGGCGTCCGGCTCGCGCCAGTTGTTGGTCGGGCCGGCGTCGACCTCCTCGCGCGAGCAGATGAACGTGCGCGACTCGACACGCGCGACGTCGCTCGGGTCGGAGCGCGCGAGGTAGCTCCCGGGGCGCAGCTCCGGGTCGAGGGGCAGGAGCGTCCCGGCGTCCACGAGGAGGTCGGTGAGGCGCTGCTTCTCCGCCGCGGAGCCGTCGCACCAGACGATCGCGTCCGGCTCGGTGAGGGTCGCGATCTCCCGCACCCAGGCGCGCGCGTCGCGCGGACGAGGGTCGGCCGTGCCGCCTCGCTGCCCCGGCGACCGGTCCGTCGACAGCCCGGCGAGGTCGGTCTCGACGTCGTCGAGCAGCGCGGCCTGGCGGGTGCGGCGGGTCTGGCGGGGGCCTGCGGCGGTGGTCATGGGTTCTCCTCGCTCGGCGGGTGGGCGGTGCTGTGCCCCCAGCCTCACGCCGAACCGGCGTGGATTTCGCCTCAGAACGCTATGAAGATTCGTCGATCTTGACGTAATGTCAAGCCATGGCCAGCGCGACGTCGTCCAGCCGCCCCGGGGACCGCCCCGAGGCTCAACCCGCGGCCCAGGCGGACCTCATCACGCTCGGCCGGCGCGTGCGGCACTTCCGAACGGCGCGCGGCCTCACCCTCGACGCGCTCGGCGAGGCCGTGGGCACCGCGCCGAGCCTGCTGTCGATGATCGAGAACGGGCGTCGCGAGCCGCGGCTGTCGCTCCTCCAGCAGCTCGCCCAGGCGCTGGGCGTGCCGGTCACGGACCTGCTCACGGACGAGCCGCCGTCGCGCCGCGCCGCGCTGGAGATCGCGCTCGACCGCGCCCAGCGCGGACCGCTGTTCGCGGGTCTCGGGCTGCCCGCCGTGAAGGCGAGCCAGAAGCTGCCCCTGCCGGTGCTCGAGAACCTCGTGGGCCTGCACGCCGAGCTCCAGCGCCGCGCGACCGAGGCCGTCGCGACCCCCGAGGAGGCGCGCCGCGCCAACACCGAGCTCCGCCTCGAGCGCCAGGCGCGCGACAACTACTACCCGGAGATCGAGGCGCTCGCCGAGGAGATGACGCGCAAGGCCGGGTACACCGTCGGCGCGCTCACCCACCGCACCGTCGCGCGCATGGCCGAGCAGCTGGGCTTCACCATCTGGCACGTCGACGACCTGCCGCACTCGACGCGCACCGTCACCGACCTGGAGAACGGGCGCATCTACCTGCCGCCCGCGTCGATCCCCGGCGGCCACGGGCTGCGCTCGCTCGCGCTCCAAGCCATCGCGCACCGCGTGCTCGGGCACGAGCGGCCGCGCTCGTACGCGGAGTTCCTGCGCCAGCGCGTCGAGATCACCTACTTCGCGGCGTGCTGCCTCATCCCGCAGACCGCGGCCGTCGACTTCCTGGAACGGCGCAAGCGTGAGAAGGACCTCGCCGTGGAGGACCTGCGCGACGCGTTCGGCGTGACCCACGAGGCCGCCGCGCAGCGCTTCACGAACCTCGCGACCGTGCACCTCGGCATCCCGCTGCACTTCCTGCGCGTCGGCGACGACGGCGCCCTGTTCCGCGGCTACGAGAACGACGGCCTGCCCCTGCCCGCCGACGTCACGGGTTCGATCGAGGGCCAGATGGTGTGCCGCAAGTGGGCCGCCCGCGAGGCGTTCACGCGTCGCGACCGCGCGCAGGAGTCGTACCAGTACACGGACACGCCCGCGGGCACGTTCTGGTGCTCCACGCAGACCGGCACGACGACGTCCGGCCAGTTCTCCATCGCCGTCGGGGTGCCGTTCGCGTCGGCGAAGTGGTTCCGCGGCCGGGACACGACGGTGCGGCGGCAGTCGTCGTGCCCGGACGAGTCGTGCTGCCGCCGCCCGGCCGCGGACGCGGCCGCGCGCTGGGAGGACGCGTCGTGGCCCAGCGCACGCATGCACCAGCACGTGCTCTCCGCGCTCCCGAGCGGCGCGTTCCCCGGCGTCGACGCGACGGAGGTCTACGCGTTCCTCGCCAAGCACGCCCCCCGCGACGCCTGAGCGAGCGCTCGGCGAGGCGCCTCAGGCGACCGTCCGGCCCGAGAGCGCCGCGACCTGCCGGTGCACCTGCGCCGTCTCGATCTCCGACCGCAGCGCGACGCGGTCGAGCCCGACGGCCGCCGCCTGCGCGACCGGGCCGAGCACCATGCGCAGGTCCGCGACGGCGTCGAGCGCGGCCCGCTTCGTCGTCGCCCGCTCGGCGCTCGCCGTGACGAGCGACAGCGCCAGCCCGAGGTCCTCGGCGACGAGCTCGCGCGGGGAGAGCAGCGTCGACGCGATGCGCGCGAGCGTGCCGACCTGCCTGCCGAGCTCGCGTGCGGGGGCCCGGCCGCGCCCCAGGCGGGCCGCGCGCTCGCCGAGCTCGCGGGCCACGAGGGCTGACGACGCGTCGCGCAGGTCCTCGACGTAGGTCCGGGACTCGCCCGGCCCGGCGAGGGGCCGGTGCACCCGGTCGAGCGACCACGCCGGGTCGCGCCCGTCGGCCCGCAGGTGCCGGTCGAGGTCCACCGCGTCGAGCGCGGCGTCGGCCCCGCCGGCGAGCCACGCCTCGACCCGCGCCACGTCTGCCGGGTCGTCGACGTCGAGCCCCACGGTCGACAGCACGTCGAGCCAGGTCCCGGTCCGTGCGTCGAAGAGCGGGACGAGGTCGTGGTCCTCCGGTCCGACGGGGCGCACGAACCGATCGTGCGCCGGGTCGTGCAGCAGGACCCACTCCTGCCCGTCGAGGGTCACCGGGCCCGCCTCGGTGAGCTCGAGCACGACGCGCAGCGCCCACTCGTCGTAGGTCTCGCCCCACGTCTCGCCCGTCACCGGGTCGCGCAGGACCCGCGGCGTGCTCAGGCGCTCGGGCAGCCACAGGAGCGGGTGCCACATCGCCTCGGGGCGCACCGTCGCCCACCGTCGCCGGCCCGCGGGCACGGTCCACGGCAGGGGGAGCGGTGACGCGGACAGGGGCGAGAGCAGCAGCTCGCCGTCGGCCAGGCCGGCGAACGCCTGCCAGCGGTGCAGGCGGGCCACCGTCTCGATCGCGGACGCGGGGAGCAGGAGGCCCGCTCCCGGTCCGGCGTCGAACGTCCGGCGTCTGTGCTCCACAGGGGTCCTCTCGTCGTGGTGGTCTCCACGCCTATGCGACGGGGGCGCACGCCAACCTGCGCGCACCACCTCGAACCACGCGCGGGCGAGTGTGACGGACATCACGTTGCCGCGGGGCTGCGAGCGGCCGATTTTCGCGCGGGCGCCGCACACACCCTCGCCATGCACACCTCGACCGTCGCCACCGACGTCCCCGCCCCCCGTACCCACGACCGCGCGAGCGACGAGCTCGACCGCCTCACCACCGACCTCGCGCTGCGCGTGCGCTCCGGGACGCTCCCCGAGCGCGAGGCCCGCATGGCGGTCTTCGAGGCCGTCTTCCGGACCGGCATCATCCCGTCCGAGACGCTGCGGTACTGCCACCGGCACGACGTCGCGCGGTTCCTGCACGACGACATGGTCGAGGCGGCCGTCGACTTCTACACCCGCAAGCTCCTCGACCTCCCGAGCGCCGACGGCGCGGCCGGGGACTCGACAGGGCGCAACGGCACCAAGTTCTTCGACCTCGAGGTGTTCGCCGACGGCGCGAGCGCGGCCGGATCGATCCGCCAGGCGCTCGGCGACTACACGCTCATGCACCGCACGCTCCTGCGCTCCGTGCGCAGCGCGCGCCGGGTGGGGCAGATCGTGTCGACCGACCTCCTGGAGGGCACGGTCGACGACGAGGGTCGGCTCGCGGGCCTCCTGCACGAGCTGCCGGTCGTCCCCGACCCCGCGACGGACGTCGTCGACGCGGGCCGCTCCGCGCAGCTCGAGCAGCTCTACGAGACGCACGTGAGCGCGGCCGCACGACAGCGTGGCGTGCTCCGCACCCAGATCGACGCGGGCGCGATCCGGGAGGCGTTCGACCTGCCCGAGCTCGACCGCCCGCTCGACCCGGACGCGCGCGCCCGGATGCTCGGGTGGGTCGAGGAGGACGAGGACCTCGCCCTGCGCTCCGTCGTCGGGCTCCTCGCCCCGACCGACGAGCGCCGTGCGGTCCTGCTCGGCCGGCTCTGGGCGGCGTTCGACCGCGACCGGCTGCAGACCGTCGCCGACCACGAGTACGGCGCGCGGATCGCGCACCTCCTCGTCCGCGACGCGCTCGCCGACCGCGCGCGGCCCGGCCGGCCCGCCGTCTCCCGCACCCGCGTCGCCGTCAAGCAGGCCGTCGCGGGCTGCGGTGCGGACGCCGCCTGGGTGACCGAGCTCACCGCCGTCTTCCTCGAGCACGAGCACGAGGCGCGCTCCGCGTGGGACCCCGACCGCGGGACCGGCGAGTCGACGCGCGACGCGGCGCGGTACCTCGACGCCCTGACGTCGGCCGCGGCACTTCCCGGCGCCCCGCTGGGTGCGACGCCGCTCGCCGTGCGCCGCGCCCTCGCCGACCTGGTCGCCGCGGCGCGCACGGGTGGCCAGAAGCGGTCGCTCGTCGCATAGGACCTCACGACCACCGACGCGCCTCGCCCGCGAGGCACCGAGAGGAGACCCCATGGCCGCCGTCCCGGCACGCCCGCGCACGACCATCGCGGAGCGCTGCGCCCCGCTGAACAAGGAGCTCGCCCGGCGCCGCTCCGGCTCGCCGCTCAACCCGCGCGACGTGCACGAGCTCATCGCCTCGCTGGTCGAGGAGCTCGTCCTGCAGGGCATGACGCGCCCGGAGGCCGCGGGGCTCGTGAACCGCGCCGCGCAGAAGGCGACCGCCTGACACCACCCAGGACGACCCGCGCCCCACGACGCGGCACCGCGTACCGACAGTGCGCGATGACCGCCCGTGCCGAACGGGTCGGCCACCCGGGCACCCGCGGGGGTACCCGGTCCGCACGCCGGAGACCGGCGACGAGACAGACGCACGCCAGACATGGCGGGGAGGTACGGACGTGGACGAGATGGACGAGATCGTCCACGAGTTCCTGGTCGAGTCCTACGAGAACCTCGACCAGCTCGACCAGGACCTCGTGGCGCTCGAGAGCGACCCGTCGTCGCGCGCGCTGCTGAGCAGCATCTTCCGCACGGTGCACACGATCAAGGGCACGAGCGGCTTCCTCGGGTTCGGCAACCTCGAGCGCGTGTCCCACGTGGGCGAGTCGCTCCTGTCGGAGCTGCGCGACGGCGAGCGGGCGATGGACCAGCCGACGGCGGACGTGCTGCTCGCGCTCGTCGACACCTTGCGGGCCATCCTCGCGAAGGTCGAGTCCGGCGTCGGGGACGACCTCGACGTCGACCCGATGGTCGCGCGGATCGTGGCCGTCCAGGACGGCACGGCGGCGCCGGAGCCGGACGTCGCGACCGATGCCTCGACCGACGTCGCGCACGACGTCGCCCCCGAGACCGACCCCGAGCACACGCCCGTCCCCGACCCGGACGGCACAGCCGCGCACGACGTCGCCCCCGCGCCCGTCGCGGCACCGCCCGCTGTCGAGCCGGCGGCCGCGACCGCCGTCGGACCGGCGCCCGCGCCCGAGCCGGCACCCGAGCCCGAGCCGCACACCCGCAACGCCGCGGACGGCTCGATCCGGGTGGACGTCGACCTCCTCGACACGCTCATGCGGCAGGTCGGCGAGCTCGTGCTGGTGCGCAACCAGATCGACCGGATCGCCGGCGCGGGCGAGGACCAGGAGACCAAGCGCTCCGCGCAGCGCCTCAGCCTCATCGCGTCCGAGCTGCAGGAGGGCGTCATGAAGACGCGCATGCAGCCGATCGAGCACGTGTGGTCCAAGATGCCGCGCGTCGTGCGCGACCTCGCGAAGACGCTGGGCCGCGACGTCCGGATCGAGATGACGGGCGGTGACACCGAGCTCGACCGCTCCCTGCTCGAGGCGGTCAAGGACCCGCTGACGCACCTGGTGCGCAACGCCGTCGACCACGGGATCGAGGCGCCCGACGACCGGCGCCGCGCCGGCAAGCGGCCCCAGGGGCTCGTGACGCTGCGCGCCTACCACTCGAACGGCCAGGTCGTCGTCGAGATCACGGACGACGGCGCAGGTATCGACCCCGAGAAGGTCGGGCGCACCGCCGTGGCCAAGGGGCTGCGGACCGCGGGCGACGTCGCCGCGATGGCCCCGTCAGAGCTGCTCGACCTGCTGTTCCTGCCCGGCTTCTCGACGGCCGCGAAGGTCACCAACGTGTCCGGGCGCGGCGTCGGGATGGACGTCGTGCGCACGAACATCGAGGCCATCGGCGGCTCGGTCGACGTCGAGTCGACGGTCGGGACCGGCACGACGTGGCGCATGCGGATCCCGCTGACGCTCGCGATCATGCCCGCGCTCACGGTGATGTGCTGCGGCGCGGTCTACGCGATCCCGCAGGTCAGCCTCCTCGAGCTCGTCGCCCTCGGCGACCAGCACGGCGAGATCGAGCACGTCGGCACCGCGCCCGTCTTCCGGCTGCGGGGCACGCTGCTGCCGCTCCTGTCGCTCTCCGAGGTGCTCGGGCTCGACCCGGAGTCCGAGGGGCGCGTCATCGCGGTCGTCGAGGCGGACGACCAGCGCTTCGGCGTGATCGTCGACCGCGTCCTCAACATGGAGGAGATCGTCGTCAAGGCGCTCGCGAACCGGCTCAAGCAGATCGGCATGTACTCCGGGGCGACGGTGCTCGGCGACGGCGGGGTGGCGCTCATCCTCGACCTCCAGGCGATCGCCCGCAAGGTGCTCACGTCCGACGCCGCGGACCTGGCCCGCGCGTACGCGCAGGACACGACGGAGAGCGCCGCGACCGTCGAGCAGATGCTCGTCGTCGGGGCGGGGGACCGCCGCGTGGCGATCCCGCTCTCCGCGGTGACGCGGCTCGAACGCATCCGCTCCGACACGATCGAGCAGGTCGGCTCGCGCGAGGTGCTCCAGTACCGCGGCGCGCTGCTGCCGCTCGTGCGGCTCGACCAGCTCCTGGGCGCCGCCGGCGGCCCGCCCGCGGACGAGCTCGACATCGTCGTGTACACCCGCGCGGGGCGCAGCATCGCGATGGCGGTCACGGAGATCTTCGACATCGTCGAGGACGACGCGCGCCGGCGCAGCGACATCGACGGCCACGGGCTCACGGGGTCGACCGTGCTCAAGGACCGCGTGACGGAGCTGCTCGACGTCCGCAGCGCCGTCCAGGCGGCGGACCCCGGCTTCTACGACGACCTCGACCCCTTCGACGACGCGACGGCCGGGACCGACCTGTCGCTGGCAGGTGCCCGATGACCACGCAGCAGCTCGTGACGTTCACGCTGGCCGACCGGCTGTGCGGGATCCCCGTCGACCGGGTCCAGGAGGTCCTGCCGGGCCGGGCCCGGACGCGCGTGCCGCTCGCGCCCGACGACGTCGGGGGCCTCGTCAACCTCCGCGGGCAGGTCGTGCTCTCCGTCGACCTGCGGCGTCGCCTCGGCATGGCGGCCCACGACGCGGACCAGATGATGGTCGTCGTCTTCGTCGGCGACGAGACCGTGAGCCTGCTCGTCGACACGATCGGCGACGTGCTCGAGGTCGACGCCGACCAGTTCGAGACGCCGCCCCAGACGCTCCCCGAGGAGCTGCGTGCCGTGATCCGCGGCGCGTACAAGCTCCCCGACCGGCTGCTGCTCGCCCTCGACGTCGACGCCGCGGCGTCCTGAGCCCGCCGGGCTCGCCCTTCCCTCTTCTCGACCCTCGTCCCCCCAGGAGCCACCGATGTCCACGCTCGAGACCCCCCGGCCCACGCGCCGGCGTCGCTTCGCCGACTTCTCCGTCCGCACGAAGATCCTCACCGCGCTCGGCGTGCTCGCCGTCGTGCTCGTCCTCGTCGTGGCCTTCGCGCTGCAGAGCCTGCGGTCGACGTCCGACGACACGGCGTCGGTCGCGAGCGTGGCGAGCTCGCTCCTGCGCAGCAACGCGGAGGTGGACCACGACACGCAGGAGGCGTGGCGGCTCACCTACCAGTACGACATCGTCGAGGGCGAGGCTCGCGAGCAGACCGTGGAGCAGATGGCGGCGACGGACGCCCGCGTCGAGGAGCAGATCGGCCTGATCGACGCGGTGCTCGCCGCCGACGGGGTGGAGGAGCCGAACTGGACCGCGTTCAAGGCGAGCTGGGCCGAGTGGCTCGCCTTCCGCGACGCGACGCTCATGCCGGCGGTCGAGGCGAAGGCCGTGACGCCCGAGATCCAGGCGGCCAACGACGAGATCATCGCGACGTACCGCGCCTCGCTGTCGGCGTCCGGTGACGCGGTCTACGCCTACCTCGACACGGTCGCGGACGACGCGGCGGCGAAGGCCGCGCGCGCCTTCCTCCTCATGATCGTCGTCGCGGTCGTCGGGCTCCTCCTCGCGGTCGTCGTGGGCGTGCGGGTCGCCAACCGCATCCGTCGGTCCGCGGGCACGGTCCAGCACGCGCTCGGCGCGCTCGCCTCCGGTGACCTGACGGTGCGGGCCGAGGTGGTGGGTCGTGACGAGCTGGGGCAGATGGCTGCGGCGTTGACGAGTGCGCAGGAGAACTTGCGGGGGATCATCGCGGAGGTGGCGGGGACGTCGGAGGCGGTGGCTGCGGCGACGGAGCAGCTGTCTGCGGCGGGTGCGCAGTTCTCGGCGTCGTCGGACGAGACGGCGGCGCAGTCGGGTGTGGTGGCGTCGGCGGCGGAGCAGGTGTCGCAGAACGTGCAGACGGTGGCTGCGGGTGCGGAGGAGATGGGGGCCTCGATCCGGGAGATCGCGCAGAACTCGAACGAGGCGGCGAAGGTGGCGAACAAGGCCACGGAGCGGGCTGCGGCGACGAACGAGACGGTGCAGAAGCTGGGGACGTCGTCGCAGGAGATCGGTGACGTGATCAAGGTGATCACGTCGATCGCGGAGCAGACGAACTTGTTGGCGTTGAACGCGACGATCGAGGCGGCTCGTGCGGGTGAGGCGGGCAAGGGGTTCGCGGTGGTGGCCAGCGAGGTGAAGGAGCTGGCGCAGGAGACGGCGAAGGCGACGGAGGACATCGCGCGTCGGGTGGAGGCGATCCAGGGGGACACGGTGGGTGCGGTGGAGGCGATCGGGGAGATCGCGGACATCATCGGGCGGATCAACGACTACCAGCTGACGATCGCGTCGGCGGTGGAGGAGCAGACCGCGACGACGAACGAGATGTCGCGGGGGGTGCAGGAGGCGGCGACGGGGTCGAGCGAGATCGCGGGCAACATCACCGGCATCGCCGCCGGCGCGTCGTCGACGGCGGAGGCCGTCGAGCAGATGAACGGCTCGATCGCCGAGCTCGCCCGCATGGCCGCCGAGCTCCGCAGCCGCGCCTCCCGGTTCACCTACTGACCCCCTGACACCCGTACGCCTTCCGCAGAGAGACGACCACGATGCCCACGAACCAGCAGCAGGACCTTCCCCGACGCCCGTGGAGGGACAGTCCCGTCCTCGTCAAGATCCTCACGTCGGTCCTCGTCATGGTGGTGGTGACCGGCGTCATCACGGCCGTCGCGCTCGTCTCGATGCGCGAGCTGCGCTCGGACGCCGACGAGATGTACCGCGGCAACGTCACGCCGCTGCAGCAGCTCACGGAGATCCAGCGCGCCTTCCAGGGCGACCGCGCCCGCGTGGTCCAGTACGGGATCGCGGACGCGGAGACCCGGGCGAGCCTCCTCGACGAGCTGGTGGAGCGCAAGGTCGACCTGGACGCCCAGATCGAGGCGTACCGTCCCAACGCGGTGAGCCAGACCGACGTCGACGCGCTCGTCGCGGCCCTGGACGCGTACTACGCGGCCGCCGAGGGCGGGCTCTTCCCGCTCGCCGACGCGGGTGACACCGCGGGCTTCGCCGCGTACTTCGACGACACCGTCCGTCCCCTGACGACGGGCGTCCTGGACGCGATGCAGGTCGAGACGGTGTCCCAGGGCGAGCAGGCGGCGGAGCTCGCCGAGGAGACGGACACGCTCGCGGCACGGGCGCTGCTCGCCACGATCCTCGTCGCGGTGCTCGGCGCCCTCGCGGCGACCGCGCTGTCCTACGTCGTGGCGCGCGGGATCGCCCTGCGGATCCGGGCCGTGTCGAGGAGCCTGACCGCGCTGGGCGACGGTGACCTGACGGTGCGGGCCGAGGTGGTGGGTCGTGACGAGCTGGGGCAGATGGCTGCGGCGTTGACGAGTGCGCAGGAGAACTTGCGGGGGATCATCGCGGAGGTGGCGGGGACGTCGGAGGCGGTGGCTGCGGCGACGGAGCAGCTGTCTGCGGCGGGTGCGCAGTTCTCGGCGTCGTCGGACGAGACGGCGGCGCAGTCGGGTGTGGTGGCGTCGGCGGCGGAGCAGGTGTCGCAGAACGTGCAGACGGTGGCTGCGGGTGCGGAGGAGATGGGGGCCTCGATCCGGGAGATCGCGCAGAACTCGAACGAGGCGGCGAAGGTGGCGAACAAGGCCACGGAGCGGGCTGCGGCGACGAACGAGACGGTGCAGAAGCTGGGGACGTCGTCGCAGGAGATCGGTGACGTGATCAAGGTGATCACGTCGATCGCGGAGCAGACGAACTTGTTGGCGTTGAACGCGACGATCGAGGCGGCTCGTGCGGGTGAGGCGGGCAAGGGGTTCGCGGTGGTGGCCAGCGAGGTGAAGGAGCTGGCGCAGGAGACGGCGAAGGCGACGGAGGACATCGCGCGTCGGGTGGAGGCGATCCAGGGGGACACGGTGGGTGCGGTGGAGGCGATCGGGGAGATCGCGGACATCATCGGGCGGATCAACGACTACCAGCTGACGATCGCGTCGGCGGTGGAGGAGCAGACCGCGACGACGAACGAGATGTCGCGGGGGGTGCAGGAGGCGGCGACGGGGTCGAGCGAGATCGCGGGCAACATCACCGGCATCGCCGCCGGCGCGCAGGAGAGCGCCCGGTCGATGGAGCAGCTCAACGTCGCCGTCGGTGAGCTCGCCCACGTCTCGGAGCTGCTCGACGCCCAGGTCTCCCGGTTCCGGCTCTGAGAGCGCCGACCATGACGCCCCCACCCCGCGCGGCCGGCGCGTGCCGCGCCCGAGGAGGCCGACGGTGATCCGCGTGCTCGTCGTCGACGACTCCGTCGTGATCCGCCGCCTCGTCGCGCAGACGCTCGACCGAGACCCTGACATCACCGTGGTCGGCACGGCGGCCGACGGCCGCCTCGCCCTCGCGAAGGTCGAGCAGCTCGACCCCGACGTCGTCACGCTCGACATCGAGATGCCCGTCATGGACGGCATCGAGACGGTGCGGGCGCTCCGCGCGGCCGGCCGGCGCATGCCCGTCGTCATGTTCTCGACGCTCACGGAGCGCGGGGCGTCCGCGACCCTCGACGCCCTGACGGCCGGTGCCACGGACTACGTCACCAAGCCGAGCGGCACCGGCTCGGTCCAGACGGCGCTCGAGCGCGTCGGCCAGGAGCTCACGCCCAAGATCAAGGCGCTCGTCCCGCGCGCTCCCGGCGTCCCGGCGACGAGGAGCGCCCGGACGGGGGCCTCGGTCCGCCGCCCCGTCCCGGCACGACCCGTGCGCGCGGTCGTCGTCGGCTCCTCCACCGGAGGGCCGGAGGCGCTGCGGACGGTGCTGTCGTCGTTGACCACGCCGCTGCCGGTCCCGATGCTCGTGGTCCAGCACATGCCGCCGGTCTTCACCCGCCAGCTGGCCGAGCGCCTGGACCGCGCAGGCCCCACGACGGTGGTCGAGGCCGCCGGGGGCGAGGTGCTCCGGCCCGGTCACGCGTACCTGGCGCCCGGCGGCCGGCACCTCGAGCTCGCCCGCCAGGGCGCGGACCTGACGACCCTCGTCACGGACGGGCCCCCGGTGAACTTCACGCGGCCCGCCGTCGACGTCCTGTTCCGCTCCGCGGTCCGCACGCTGGGCGGCGACCTGCTCGCCGTCGTCCTCACGGGGATGGGGTCCGACGGCCGCGAGGGTGCGGGCGAGATCGCCCGCGCCGGCGGCCACGTGCTGGCCCAGGACGAGGAGAGCTCGGTCGTCTGGGGCATGCCGGGAGCCGTCACGACCGCGGGGCACGCCCACGCGGTCCTTCCCCTCGACCAGGTCGCGCGCGCCGTCGTCGGCGCGGCCGAAGGAGCGCACGCATGACCGTCTCCACCCAGTCGTTCGCGTACGTGAGCGACCTGGTCCGCAAGCACAGCGCGATCCAGCTCGCGCCGGGCAAGGAGTACCTCGTCGAGGCGCGGCTCGGGCCGCTCGCGCGCGAGAAGGGGCTCCAGGGTCCCGACGCCGTCGACAGCTACGTCCGCCGCTACCTGCGGGGCGGCTCCCCGGCGGAGACCGTGCGCGTCGTCGAGGCGATGACGACCAACGAGACGTCCTGGTTCCGCGACACCTCGCCGTTCACCGCGCTGCGCCGAGCGATCCTGCCGGAGCTCGCGGGCGCGGACCTCAGCATCTGGTCCGCGGCGTGCTCGACCGGCCAGGAGCCGTACAGCATCGCGATGGTCCTGCGCGAGGAGCGGGTGCGGAGCTACCGGATCCTCGCGACGGACATCAACGCGCAGGTCGTCGAGCGGGCCCGCACGGGCCGGTACAGCCAGCTCGAGATCAACCGCGGCCTGCCCGCGCCCATGCTCGTGCGCAACTTCCGGCGCGTGGGCGCCGAGTGGGAGGTCGACCCGGCGCTGCGGGAGAACCTCACGTTCCAGCAGCACAACCTGCTCACGGCACCGCCCGGGCCCCGGATGTTCGACATCGTCTTCCTGCGCAACGTGCTCATCTACTTCGACCTGCCGACCAAGCAGTCGATCCTCGCCCGGCTCCGCAGCCGGGTGCGGCCGGGCGGCTTCCTCCTGCTGGGTGCCGCCGAGACCACCGTCGGCGTCGATCCCGCGTGGGAACGGGTCGACGTCACGCAGGGCTCCATCTACCGACTCCGAGGAGGCAGCGCATGAGAGCGCTGATCATCGACGACGCCCGCGTGATGCGCCGCATCGTCGCCACGACGCTGAGGGATCTCGGCTTCGAGACCGCCGAGGCGGGTGACGGACGCCAGGCGCTCGACCTGCTCGAGGCGGGCGAGCGCTTCGAGCTCGCGTGCGTCGACTGGAACATGCCGGTCATGGACGGGCTGCAGTTCGTGCAGGCCGTCCGCGCGCGCCGCGAGTGGCGCGACCTCACGCTCATGATGATCACCACGGAGTCCGAGCAGTCGCGCATCGTGCGCGCGCTCGCCGCCGGTGCCCACGAGTACCTCATCAAGCCGTTCACGCCGGACGCACTCATGGGCAAGCTCGACATGCTCGGGCTCCTGCCGACCAAGGAGCTCGCATGATCGACACCCGGGACACGCTCACCCAGAGCGTCCTGCCCATCGCCCAGGACCTCTTCGCCGCCATGGTCGACGGCGAGCCGGGCCTGCTCGAGCCCGTCGACGCCCTCGCGGCGCCGATCGCCGACCCCGTGCACGCGTGGGTCGACATCGTCGGCCCGACGTCGTGGCGCACGCTCGTCGTGACCGCCCGCCCGACCGCGGACCGGATCGCGCGCGCGCTCCTCCAGCTGGACGACGGCGAGACCGTGAGCCTCGACGACGTGCGTGACGCGCTCGGCGAGGTCGCCAACGTCGTCGGCGGGAACCTCAAGGGCATGCTCGACGGTGGCTCGTCGCTCACCCTGCCCGTGGTCGACACCACGGGCCCGGCGGTCGTGCGAGCGGCCGACCACGCGCAGGCGCTGCTGTGGCGCGGCGAACCCCTCGTCATCTCGTTGTGGACCTCGAAGGACGGAGAACAGCTGTGAGAGTCGTCGTCGCGGACGACAGCCGCGTGATGCGGCAGATCGTCGTCCGGACCCTGCGCCAGGCGGGGTTCAAGGACTGGGAGATCCTGCAGGCCGGGGACGGCGCCGAGGCGCTCGCCCTCACCCTGGCGGAGCAGCCGGACCTCGTGCTGTCCGACTGGAACATGCCGGAGATGAACGGGATCGACCTCCTGCGCGCGCTGCGCACCGCGGGGTCGAGCGTGCCGCTCGGGTTCGTCACGTCGGAGGGCTCGCCGCAGATGCGCGAGCTCGCGGACGCCGAGGGCGCCCTGTTCCTCATCGCCAAGCCGTTCGACGCGGACACGTTCGAGGACGTCCTGCGCCCGCACGTCCGTTGACCCCGACGTCCGTCCCCCGGAGGAGCCCCCTGTGACCACGACCCCCCTGCCCGAGCTCAAGGAGATCCGCGACCTGTACGCGGGGCTGGTCGGCCGCGGCTGCACGGCCGTGCGCGCGAGCGCGCTCCTGACGCCCGAGACGAGGCCGGGTGTCATCGCCGCGACCTACGTCAGCCACCGGGCCCAGGTCGAGGCGGTCGTCGCCGTCGACGTCCCGCTCGGCGCCCACCTCGGCGCCTCGATCGGCCTCGTGCCGCCCGGCCCCGCCCAGGACGCGGCGGCCGACGGCGCGCTGAGCGACGTCCTGCTCGAGAACCTGTCCGAGGTCCTCAACGTCACGGCCGCCCTCTTCAACGCCGAGGGCGCGCCGCACCTCAAGCTCGCCGAGGTGTTCGACTCGACGCGCGGGCCGCTCCCGGGCGCACCCGTGACGTTCCTGCGCAGCACCGGTCGCCGCCTCGACGCGGAGATCGAGATCGCCGGCTACGGCGGCGGGGCGCTGACGGTCGTCCTCGCCTGACGACGACCGGGACCGACCCGCACGGAGGCCGGGCCAGGGGCGCACGCCCCGGGCCCGGCCTCTCGTCGTCCCCCGGTTCGCGCCCCGGCACGGCACGGCACGACGACGGACAGCCACCCCGGTGCCGTGAGCGGCGCCGGGGTGGCTGTGGTCGGGTGGGGACGGGCCGTCCGCGAGGTCAGGCCGTGACGAGGGTCCGCCGCAGGTCGAGCCCCTGCCCCTCGAGGACGGACTGGACCGCGGCGCCCGTCTCGGGGTGCACGAGCACGGGCGCCAGGAGGTTCGCGTGCACGCGGCCCGCGCGCACGCTCGCGACGACGAGGACGAGCGGGTCGGTCTCCTCGGCGCCGATGCGCGCGAGGTCGGACGACGGGATCGCGGGGGAGTACCCGGGCACCCAGCGGCCGGGGTCGAGGACGAGCATCTCGACGCCGGGGGTGTCGAGCGCGGACAGCGTGTAGACGCCGTCGCCCTGCTCGGTGAGGAGCTCGAAGCGTCGGGCCGCGAGGCCGGGGGGCGGGGTGACGAAGGTGAGCGTGGTCATCAGCGGAGGTAGTCCAGGAGTGAGGGCTGCAGGAGGGTGGCGCCGATGCTCAGGGTCGCCTGGTAGGCGACCTGCTTGAGCTGCAGGTCGATCGCGAGCTCGGCGAGGTCGGCGTCCTCGATGGCGCCGCGGCGCGTCTCGAGCGAGGTGCGGTTGCCGAGGTTGGTGTCGGCGGCGCGCTCGAGCTGGTTCTGCCGGGCACCGACCGTCGTGTGCTGGGTGAGCACCGCGTCGAGCCGAGCGTCGACGGCGGCGAGGTGCCCCCCGCTCCCGTTGCCGGCCCGCAGGTCGGCCGCCACGGAGTCCAGCAGCGCGAACACGGAGCCGGACCCCGTGCCGAAGACGGCCGCGCCGTCCACGTCGACGCGGACCGTCGAGTCGACGCCGATGCGACGCTCGACGGGTGCGCCGCCGCCGCCCGTGAACGAGTAGTCGTCGCGGAAGGCGACGCCCTCGTCCGAGGTCCCGGCGAAGACGGTGCGCCCGAGGTACGTGGAGTTCGACTGGCGCAGCAGCTCGTCGCGCAGCTCCACGAGCTCGGCGGCGACGGCCTCCCGGCCCTCCGCCGACGTCGTGTCCGACGCGCCCTGGAGGACGAGGTCGCGCACGCGCTGGACGATGTCGGTCACGGTGCCGAGCGTCGAGTCGAGCGTCGCGAGCCAGCCCTCGCCGTTCGCGATGTTCCGGTCGTACTGCTGCTCGGCTGCGAGCCGGCCGCGGATCGCGAGGGCGTCCGCCGCGGACGACGGGTCGCTCGAGGCACGCGTGATCTTGCGCCCCGAGGTGCCCTGCTCCTGGAGCTCGGCGATCCTCGCGAGGTTGGACTGCAGGCTCCTCGTGACGTACGAGGCCTGCATCTGGTTGGTGATGCGCACGGTTCTCCCCTTGCGGACCTGGTCGCGGGCTACAGCCCGACGCGGCCGGTGCGGTTGATGAGCTGGTCGAGCATCTCGTCGACGGCGGTGAGCACGCGGGCCGCGCCCTGGTAGGCGTGCTGGTACTGCATGAGGTTCACGGTCTCCTCGTCGAGGGAGACCGCGGAGTGCGAGAGCAGGTCGCTGAACGCCGCCGTGGACGCCGTGGTGGCGAGCTTCGCGTCGTAGCCGGCCGAGCTCGACTTCACGGCGAGCTGCGTGACGTGCGTCGACCACACCGCGTCGGGCCCGCCGGCGGCGCTTCCGAGCGCGGCGATGCGGTCGGCGACCGACCCGTCGAGGCTGCCCGCGCCGACGGCGGCGGTCGCGACCTGGCCGGGCGCGGTCACCGCGACCCGCAGGCCGGCGCCCGCGGACCTGCCCGGCTCGATCGCGAAGAACGCTCCGCCCGGGGTGCCCGACGGCGTCAGGCCCGTCGTGTGCAGCGCGTTGACCTGCGTGACGAGCGCCGACGCGAGCGCGTCGTAGCCCGCCGCGGCCTGGGCGTACACCCCGCCGGAGGACACCGGCGCGAGTGCCGACAGGTGCCCCGCGAGCTCGCCGCCCTCGAGCCCGACGGCCGCACCCGGACGGTGCGACCACTCGAGCCGCACCGCGTCGGCAGCCGCCCCGTCGAGCGTCGAGGCCCCGACGAGCCGGACCTCGTTCACGTGGTTGCCGTCGACGAGGAGGTTCCCGCCCAGGAGCACGTTGACGGTGCCGTCGGGGTTCGTGCTCGTCTGGGCGCCCGCGAGGCGCGCCAGGTCGGCGGCGAGCTGGTTGCGCTGGTCGACGAGCTCGTTGGCGGAGCCGTTCTGGCCGGAGGCGTCGAGGATGCGCGTGTTGAGCGCGGCGATCTTGTCCGCGACCGTGTTGATCTCGGCCACGAGCGAGCCGGCGCTCGTCCGGGCCTGGCCCCACGCGGTCTCCACGCGGGCCCGGCCGTCGACGATCCGGTCGACGACGGCGCCGGCCTCCTCGACCACGACCCAGGCCTGGGCGTCCTTGCCCGGCGAGTTCGCGGCGTCCTGCCAGGCGCCCCAGAACGACTGCAGCGCGGCGGACAGCCCGGTGTCCGAGGGCTCGCCATGGATGTCCTCGACGGCCGTGAACGCGGCGGCGCGCACGCCCGCGTACCCGTCGGCGGACGCCGTCTGGCGCACGCGCGACTCCAGGAACAGGTTCCCGAGGCGGGCGACGCCGTCGATCGTCACGCCCTGGCCGGACCGCGCGGACTGCGAGAGCCGCCCCAGGCCCATCTCGGTGAGCGGGGCCGTCGCCGACTGCTGCACGCGCTGGCGCGTGTAGCCCGGCGTGTTGACGTTGGCCACGTTCTGACCGGTGACGTCGATGCCCGCCTGGGCGGCGCTCAGGCCTCGGAAGGCCGTGTTGAGGATGGAGAACGAGCTCATGGGAGGGGCTCCTTACAGCATCGTGTCGAACAGGCGGGCGACGTCGGACCGGTCCGTGGTGGCGCCGGTCGCGTCGTAGGTGCGGGGCTCGCCGCCGAGCGTCGCGAGCGTCTCCTGCGTGGAGCGCGACGCGTGGTTGACGAACTGGGTGTTCGTGTCGCGGACGGTCTTGATCCGCACCGTCAGCTCCGTGAGGCCCGTGAGGTGGCCCTCGAAGATCTCGCGCCAGGGCCCCGCGGTGGGGGCGGCCGCGGCGATCTCCCGCAGCGTGGCGTCGGGCGCCAGGCCCCACTCCGCCGCCACCGTCTCGGACGCGACGGTGCGCACGAGGGTCGCCTCGCGCACCTTCTCCATGACGGTCTCGACCTCGCGGTTCGCGTGGGCGAGCCAGCGGGTGCGGCCGGCGGTGAGGAGGAGCTGCTCCTCCTCGAGCTTGAACAGCAGCATCTCGAGCAGCTCGCGCTCTCGCCACAGCAGGGTCGACAGCTCCTGAGGGCCCAACGTGGCTCTCCCTTACGTGCGCGGTGGTCGGTCGGGGCGGCGGGCACGGGCCCGCTCGAGACGCACTGTCGGCACGCGCGGTGCGCATGTGGCGACTGATCCCCGGGCCCGCTGCATGGGAGAGGTCAGGACGCGGTCGCCGCCGCGCGCCTCACCCGCGTCTCCCGGTGCCGTACCGGGCCCGCCCCAGCAGAAAGGTGCTTCGGCGTGAACCTCTCCGAGCGCAACGCTCTCGTCGTCGACAACCTTGCCCTCGTCGGCTTCCTCGTCTCCGACCTGTGCGCGCGGGCCGACCACCTCTCGCGCGAGGACCTCGCGTCGGTCGGCGCCGTCGCGCTCACCACGGCGGCCACGAGCTTCGACCCGGCCCGCGGCGTGCCGTTCGGCGCGTACGCACGGCGTCGCATCATCGGGGCGCTCGCCGACGAGCTGCGCTCGCAGGACTGGGCCCCGCGCTCGGCGCGCCGGCGCATCAAGGAGCTGACGTCGGTCACGGCGTCGCTCACGGCGTCCCTCGGCCGCGAGCCGACCGACGCGCAGGTCGCCGAGGCGATGGGCGTCGCGGTCGTCGAGGTGCGCGCGGCCCGGGACGACGCGGGGCGGTCCATCGTGGCGATGGAGGACTCGACCTACGACCACGTGGTGCTCGAGGCGCCGACCCCCGAGGAGCAGGTCCTGTCCGTCGAGGAGCGGCACGTGGTGCGCGAGGCGGTGGCGGCGCTGCCGGACCAGCTGCGGCACGTCGTCGAGCAGGTCTACTTCGTGGGACGCAGCGTCGGCGAGCTCGCCGTCGAGCTGGGGATCAGCCACTCGACGGTCTCGCACGCGCGCATCGAGGCGGTCCGCCTGCTCCGCGAGGGTCTGGAGGCCCACTACTCGGCCCGGGAGGCCAAGGGCCCGGCCGTGCCGCTCACGGCGCGCCGCCGCGACTACCTCGCCGAGCTCGGCGAGCGCGTCGCGGGCGGAGCCACCCAGCGGTCCGCGTGGTCGGTGCCCGCGGCGTCCTGACGACGGGGCGCGCGACCACGTCGACCGCGGTCCGCCGGTCGGCCACCGTCGGGCCGCGGCGTCCGACAGTCCCCAGGAGGAGGCCGGTCGTGGGGACGGGCCGGAACCGGACGAGCCGGCCCGCCCGGGCCGCGCGGGACAGGAGCGCACGCATGGGTCTCTCGATCGTGACGAACATGGCGGCGACGACGACGTACCGCCGGCTCGCGGCGACGCAGCGCGAGCAGGGCGCGTCGGCGGAGCGCCTCGCGTCCGGGCTGCGGATCACCGGTGCCGCCGACGACTCGGCGGGGCTGACGACGGCCGAGGGGCTGCGCGCCCAGGCGAACGGCAGCGCCGTCGCGCAGCGCAACGCAGCAGACGCGGTCGCGATGCTGGAGACGGCGGACGGCGCGCTCGGCGGCATCCAGAGCATGCTTCAGCGCATGCGGGAGCTCGCGCTCCAGGCGGCGAACGACACCAACGGGCCGGACGCGCGCGCCGCGCTCGAGGAGGAGCTGGGGGCGCTCGCGCGCGAGGTGAGCCGGACCCACAACGAGTCCGCGTACGGCGACCAGCTCCTCCTCGCGAGCGAGCCGACGGTGACGTTCCAGGTCGGGGCCGGCGGCGACGCCGCCTCGACGATCTCCGTCCAGCTCCCGCGCGTGACGTGGGCGGTGTCGTCGGCGCTCGTCGCGGGCGACGGCGACCTGCGCGTGAGCCTGACCGGCGCGGGCTACCCGGACCTGGCGCACCTCACCTCGCGCGCGGCCGTCGAGGCGATCGACCGCGCGATCTCGCGCGTCTCGGAGGAGCGCTCGCGCATGGGCGCCACGATCAACCGGCTCGACCACGCGGCGCGCCTCGCGGGCAGCACGGGCGAGAACCTGCGCGCCGCGGAGTCGCGGATCCGGGACGCGGACCTCGCCCAGGAGGTGCGCGACGGCGCGCGCCTGAACGTGCTCGCGCAGGCCGGGACGGCGATGCTCGCGCAGGCGAACCAGGCGCCGTCGTCGGTGCTGCAGCTCCTCGGCTGAGCCGACACGATGTGACGCAGATCACTGACCACGACGTGCCCCCGGGTGCCGAGAGTGCTCGGTGACCGGCCCACGGATGGGCTGGGGGATCATCCACTCGCCCGTCTCACGGAGGACGTCATCATG